>NZ_JBFRBC010000001.1:0-567001 GCF_040932045.1 Microbulbifer sp. TYP-18 | reverse complement strand
ATTTTGACGTTACCCCGCTGTAAAGGCAGCAGGTGTTCGATAATTTTGAACTGCGATTTTGTGATTTCCATAAACGCAGATTTTATCAAAATTAGTGTTAACAGGCCCTAGGGTAAGTCAATTGGTCTCATCAGGCAGATGAAAGTACGCGGTTTATCGAAAGTGAACAGTGTCTTTATGCTGACGATGATTGGCTGGAACCTGACTCGAATGAGGGCGTTACAGGGATAGTCCGTCTTGAAGGCGGGGAAAGCCCGCCACCAAGGCCCGTAAGGGTAAAAAATGGCCTTAAATCGTCTATTTGGGCCGAGAATTGCGGATTCAAACGATTACCGTGTTCGAATCTGGGTGAAAATCAACAGCCTGCTAGGCTTTTCCTGCCCCACAACTGTGATCCTTGCCTGAAAACTACCACAACAAATCAAGTAATTGTATGCTGGACTTGCAAACCGAATTTCTCCGTTCGAGACAGCAGGCTATAGACAAGGTTTTTTCGGCCCTCTGCCACCCTCAAAGGGGAATAAAGGATGCAGGTGGATTGGTATTTACTCCACCATTCAAAGTGCAGAAGGGAATACTGGCATCCTCAAATCGTATAACCCCAGTAGTCAGGTCGATATCCCCTGTTAAATCTCCGCTACATACACCAAATATAGTCTGCATCTGTATATTCTCTATAGTCACCATAGCAGTGGTGCTGCAGAAAGTACCACTATGGCCCTCCATATTGTATGGCAATCCATTGAACCCCGTTATTCCACAGGGATCTAAAGGAGAGAAATCAGACACTGACAAGGCTGTGATGGTTGCATCCGAGCCATTTAAGATAGCCGTTCCATTCAGTTCACAGGGAAATGGGCCGAATCCAGCAGATATAAAACCTTCTAAAGCGACAGTCCCCGTGGGAGCCCAGGTTTCCGCATTGACCAGGCTGCTTGGGAAAGGAATGCTAATGGTAAGAAATACGGAGATTATTAAGTTTTTCATAAAAATTTTCTTTAAATTATGTATGTGATAAAAATGATAAATAGCCACACGAACAGTACAAAGACCACGCAGGTATAGTGCATTTTTACAAGCTAAATAAATACGCCCATAAAAAACCCTCTGAATAATCACTTGGCAGAATACCTATTGATACAATCGTATCACTGAAGAAAAGTCGCGAATAATTTCGCATGTCATTCCACCAAAAATTCAGGAAAAATCGAATCCGCAAAAAAGCGACTTTTCAGAACATCAGACGCAGTGTTTTTCTGATAGGGGGGTTAGCCACGACAATTTGGCGTTTTATTTTTGGTATTGTCTTGTAAAAAGGGAAGACCAGGCCCATGAATATAGAAGTCTTTTCATTTTTTCAGGGTTATTGGTACTTTTGGCCTTTTCCAGGGTTACTTAGTACTTCATAGCCAGAGGTTGCAACTTAACCCACAATCACTCGGGCTTTTATTCTGCAGTAGATGGTCTTCTCTCCAACTGCCACTGGACAAAGGGTTTTTGTCACCGTAACTTGGCCACCATTCAGCGCATTTTCCAGCGGCGGTGCTATGAGTCACCTCTTATAGTAATAACAGGAGTATTAAAAAAATCTATGGATTCGACCCTACCAACCCTAATCAGCGTCACAGATCTGGCAGCTATAGCGGCACAACCGGATCTGGTGATACTGGACTGCCGCTACCAGCTGGATGACCCGGACGCCGGTGCCAGGGCCTTTGAGAAGGGCCATATCCCCGGTGCCGTCTATGCCAGCCTGCACCGGGATCTATCCGGGCCGCTGAGTCACTTCGGGGGACGCCATCCGTTGCCAGCCCCACAACAATTTGAGGCTTTTGCCCGCGCCGCGGGTATCAGTGCCAACACCCGGGTTGTGGTGTACGACGACCAGCGGCTGGCGTTTGCGGCCCGGGCCTGGTGGCTATTTCGGTATTTCGGCCACAAACAGGTGGCGGTGCTGGATGGTGGTCTGGGCGCTTGGCGAGACGCCGGCCTGGCGATGGCCACCGGCGAGGGGGTCACCCCTGCCGCAACCGGCGACTTTGTCGCCAGCCCCCAGGCGGACATGACTGTGGATTACCGGGATATCCACCCGGAGCCAATGCCGGGCATGCAATTGGTGGATGCGCGGGAACCGCGTCGATTTGATGGCGAGGAAGAGCCAATAGATCCACTGGCGGGCCATATCCCCGGCGCCGTCAACAAGCCCTGGAAACGTATCACCGACGAGCATGGCTTTGTGCGCAACCGGACAGAACTTGAGCAGCACTGGGCGGACCTTCCACCGGACCAGCGCCTGATCTGCTATTGTGGCTCCGGTGTGACCGCCTGTGTCAATCTGTTGTCCCTGTATCTCGCCGGCCGCGAAAATACGGTTCTCTACCCAGGCAGTTGGAGCGACTGGTGCGCCCATATTCTGCACCCGGACAGCGAAGAGAAAAGTGGATAGGAGTAACAGTGCTATTAACCGAGCAATTCAATAGAAGAGGAATGATCAATTGGATTGTCGGGTCAATCAAAGAAAGAAAAAGCCCTGGCCGGATTGCATTCCAAAACAGGGCTATTAAAAAAGGTCAACAGTAAGGCCAGGAGGGCCAGGGCCCTCCGATTTCGTTTGTCAGTGGCCTATTATCTGGAAAAAGACATCGACCACTTTGGTTTTGACAAGCTTCTCACCACCGTCATTGGATTTCGAGGCTGCCAGTTGGCCGTGCGCCCAATAGGGCATCAGGTTACCGGCGGCGTCATGCCGGTTTGGATTTTTCCTGGGGATCGTCGGCAAACTCTCCACCCCTGACTCCGCCAATGACATGATCTCATCGACATCGCTGACACCGTCCGCATTCTTATCCAGCCATAATTTGAGATCAGACCAGATTACATCCGCCTCGCTCAACATACCGTCATCATTACCGCCCAGTAGCGGACTGTCGTATTGCGCCATCGCCAAAAATCCATTGGCGGCCAGAGTCCCGCTGCCGTCGTGTAGTTCCGTGGCATTACCAAACAGCTCGGAGCCATCGTCAACTATACCGTTGTCGTTACGATCCAGTACCACAAAGGCTTCGTTGCCCCCTGCCATAACCCACTGGATATGGGCGGGCCGGCCGTTGGCCGAAATATCAAAACGCACACCCTTCCCGGGAGCCGCAAATTCTATACCGTCTGCACCCAAGTCAATCACAATGGGGTCTGTATAGGTACAGGGGTGCGCTTGAGTACCGGAAGAAAACGCCGCGGACAATGCCAGTATTGCGACAAATTCAGGTACCTTTGCATAGGAGATTGTTTTGGAAATTATTTTTTTCATTTTATATTCCTCATGCTACTCAGGGGCAAATTATTCCGGTATTCCCACCACAGGGATTTACCGGGCAGGCATGGTCAGAATGACGGACTACGGATACGTTTGTGTTGTCTCCATACTCGTGGTCAGGTAAATCAACCGAGAAACCCGCTCCAACTCCCACAGTCGCGCTCAGTGCATAGCGATTCATAGCGGTCCAATTGTAATTCAGCAGGCAAGTGGCACTTGAACCAGTCCAGGTCGGATATCCAACAATATCCTGGTTGGACTTTGAAAAATTCATCACCAGCGACCATGAGGTTTCAGTGCCGTAGGTCCTCTTGGCTCTCAGTGTTCCCGACTGAATGGTAGGACAGGTAAAATCATAGCCAAAGGTGGCGGTAATCTGAGGTATCAAATTGTTGCTAACCGCCGTGGCGCTGGCAAGTATCTTGACATGCTCGGGCTCCGAGCTAAGCAACTGCTCCACAGTTATACTGGGGTTGGATAAAGTAACCGCTGACATTGCCCTGGCAGAAAAAAACACCAGCAAAAAAACAGTAAAATAGCGTGATCTCATATTATTTTTCCCCTTTTGACTGCTTTTCAATTGCCCTGACCAAACTGCCGTCCTTGATCGAGGCAAAAAGTCTTTCCACACTCTCGTTAAAATTATTTTCACGGATGATAGTCAAATCCGAGGAAAGTTCTACCAGGTAGGAAATCAGAACGCGGCCAGCCCGCTGATCGAGGCTGCGATACAGATTCCTGAACCATTCCTTCTCAAATTTTCTCAACCGCTTTTGCAGGTTATTTTTATAATCCCGAAAGGCAGGAATTGCACCTCCTGGAGAATTAAATTTTCTCACTAATCCGGGGCCTTCAACCTTCAGGTAGTTTAAATATAGTTTTTGTCTTTCTTTTATAAATTGATTCTCCTCCAAATAAACTGTCAGAACCTGTAGGTCCTTTTCACTGAAACCCCTGGCTCTGAGAGCCTCAGTTCCCTGTTGTACAAAATTGGGAGATGTCATAGGCCCAAACAACTGCGAGACCGTCATCCAGCCTGGATAGGCACTCAGATCTATCGAGTATTTACCTTCAGATATCCGCTCAATGCCATACTTGGCCAGATATTCAATTTCCTTGCCCGCATCGATCTGGTCTGAAATCATCTCCATCCGCAACATGGCCAGACGATCCTGGCGGTCATCAAATACCCAGGTTTCCTCTATCTCGACTTCAAACGGAAAGGAACTCGCAAAGAGCTTTTCGATTTCCTCTCGCTGGAAGGTTGCCTGATAGTCAGTGCTGGATGCATACACATTAGCTGATAAAAAAACAAGTAGTACAATTAACCGCATCAACGATCAAAACTCCTATTACTGTGTAGCTGTAATCAACCTAACAATCCATATCCTCTGGATTGCGGCCCTTGAAAACCTGCAAAATTACCAGGAATTGCTCGCTTTCCGAGAGCCTGTTCCCGACGGTCTCACATCCCTGTACCGCAGTTACCAGCCAGATTATTGAGCACCTGACAAGCAATAAGCGATTGTTCGAGCATTTACTGTCAATCTGTTTGGCAGTTTGACAATACGGACATAAATAACTTTTTTATTCTTTTTGAATAGCTACCTGGTACTTATATAACAGGATAAACCAATATAGCAGATAAGAATCAAAGGAAAATTATCGTGACATTATTTGTGAGCTAGTTCACCAATCCTCTGTTCCAATGCGCCTAAAGCACCTTTGTAACCGATTGTTCAAACTGGCACTTGAGTGGAGATAGCCAGCCGCAAGGACAGGCCACATCGGCTGCTTATCAAGGGCGTACGCAGGCACCCACCGGGCGAAAGACCATCCTTGTACCTATTAACCCGGCAACGTATTCCATTGCCGGGTTAATGGACTATCGGAGCCTGCCGCCGGTGGCCAGGGGGCGGACTCGGGGCTACTGCGGGATAAGGCGAATCCAGTTGAGATTCCAGCCTCCCTGGGGTACACCAATGCCAAAATTCTGCACACCGGCTTCCAGATAGGTGGTCAGACTGACGGTGGTCCAGTTTTGCCATCCACCGGTGGCGGGGATACCGACAGTACCATACACCGGAAAACCGCCGGCACGCTCGAAACTGAGACTGCCCCCGCCCGGTGCAGCAACCCGGAACTCCACAGTGTAATTACCGGCTGTGGGCACTGAGATGTCGTGATAGGCCATCCAGTCACCGGTGTCTATCCAACCCAGGTTGAGACCTCCACCGGAATCGCTGGTTACCTCCGTTTGTACACCGCTCATATAGGTGTAATCTTCGGCTTCGATAAAGATGTCGCCGCCGGGGGGGTCCGGTTCGTCCTGGTGCCGAATGTCCAGCCAGTTGATGTTCCAGCCGGACGCCAGGGCGGCAATAGCCAGTTCCCGCTCGCCGGCCTCCAGTTGAACCTGATGCTGTATAGTGCTCCAGCTCTGCCAGGCGCCGGTATCGGGGATGTCCATCTGTCCGTACACAGGGGAGCCGCCCCGCGCCTCCAGTTGCAGTCTCCCACCACTGCCGGGCGCGGCCACCCGGTAATCAACAGTGTAAACCCCGCTGACCGGCACCTGGACCTTGTAGCTCATCCAGTCGCCGGTATCGATATAGCCCACATTGCGGCCGCCACCCGTGTCGGCGGTGTCCTCCAGCTGTATGCCGGACATGGCGCAGAAATTCTCTGCTTCGATTCGGGCGGGCAGCGCGACGCTATCGCAATTGCCATCGGGAGGCTGGTTGCCTCCCCAGCCACGGATAATGTCCCGCACTTTATTACCGGATTCCGTCAGGCTGGAGCTGGACCAGCCGCCGCTGCTGCTGGCACCGGGCACCAGGGCGGAGGCTCCTTCACTCTTGTCATTAATCGCCCAATTGGCGTGACTGATGTGGTTGGTGCGAAGGAAATTCATCCAGTTGTCGGTTTCACCATGATTGACGCCGCCATTACCGTCGGCATTGACAGTGCCCCATTCGGTGGCAAACAGGGCTATGCCATTGTCCAGGGCGGTGCGCGCCTTGTCGCGCAGAAACTGGCCGTGGGTGCCGGCATAGAAATGCAGCGCATAGGCGATATTGGCGTAACCCCGAATCGGATCGTAGGAAGCCAGATCCACGTCCTGGGACCAGGTCGGGGTACCGACGATAATCAGGTTGTCCGGATCGATGGCGCGAATGGCAGAGATCACTGCCTCTGCATAGGGTTTGACATCACCACTCCAGGAAACCTGTTTGGGCTCATTGTATATCTCGTAAATAACATTGTGGGTATGACCGTAAGCGGAGGCCATGCGCCGGAAAAAATCCATAGCGCGGTTCCAGTCGTGGATGTGGGCATAGTGGGAATGCCAGTCGATGATAACGTACATATCATTGGCGATGGCCGCATCCACCACTCTGCGCACCTTGGCTTCGTTCCCAGCCGGATCGGCAAAGTAGCCGCCACCGTCTTCTACCCCCATGGCGGCCCGCACCAGGGGGGAATGCCAGTCCGATCGCAACCACTGCACTGTATCCGCGTTGTAATATTTCTCCCCGCCCCAGCCGTTGTTACTCCAGAAAAAACTGTTGCCGGCCAGACTGCCGACCTGGCCGCCAATGAGAATCCGGTTGCCGCTGACGCTCAGTGGCTCTACGGCAAATGCGGCAGCGGCCTGCAGCAACCAGCAGCCACCAACCAGGGCCGCTGTGGTATGCCGGCAGAGCGCAACCAGGCGAGTTGTGATTGAGTTTGTCATACTCCTTGTCCCTCTCGAATTGTTTTGCACCAGTCACCGAATGGTGCCGGTTCTTTTTAGCGCTCAACGGATAAATCCACCACAGGGAGCACACCAGGCTCCGAGTGGCGCCTGCATCCAGGCGCTGTTTGGACTGCGGCGACATGATTCCGCCGCAACCGACGGCGGACAATGGAAACAAGCCCAAGAGAGCCTTTATCAGGGCAATAGGGACTCGAAGAAGGTATGGGAAAGATTGCGCAGGGTAACAGGGACAGCCCACGGGGGGCTTCTGGAATGCTTTATCCGTCACGCAAAGGGAATCACCTGGGCAGCCTATTACACGTCCATTGCGCCTGATCGTGCGGTGCCTGTCGAGAATATTTTTCTTCTTACAGATTCAGCCAGTAGATGAGCTAAAGCGATCCACATACACTAGCAGGTTGTTGAAAAAGGCATCCTGCCTTTTTCAACACACGAAAAGCGAAAAATGTGATTTTCACTTTTCTCTCAAAATCAACGACTCAGGCGTCACCGATTTTGCCGGAACATCCATATTCCGGTAGCAGGCACCGAAATTCTTAGAATTTCAACAGCCTGCTAGAAGAAGTTCAGCGCACAGATATAATCAATATCGCTGACAAAATAATTTTCAGAAGAGTTTATTATTCATTGGCTTAATAGAATTATTTTTTCCTAATAGTTAAAATACCAATTACTATGCATCACTCGCGAATAAATTTTAAGATTATGGCACCCATTTAACTACTTGAGTGGACCCTGCAATTGTAAGCACAGGTATTATTGTTATATGGTTTGCGCGCATAGTCAGTAACTGCAAAAAATGAAAAATACTGTTGTATTAAATAAAAATTGCTTGAGAGGAATTAGATATGAATCGGATGCATATTTTTCTTTCCCTGGCAGTACTTTCCGGAACCGCAAGCGCGGGCTCCCTTTCCAATTTTGTTGAGATAGACCAACCGGCAATCTTTATAGATGGTCATAATGTCGCACAACAACCGATAGTCAATGAAGCGGCTTTAAAGAGAAATTACACCTTAGCAGAGCGCGCAGAGGCACTAAGTGCCATATCGGTCACCCCAGACGGCAAGCAATCTATCGCAAAAGTCGGCAAAATGGAGCTTGCACTGTTGGAGCAGGCGATTGCTATTTTTGAATCACAGGGCCTGGATTCAAGTTTCTTTTCATCGGGAGGCCAACTGCCAGCCACTGCGCCGGGTGAGCTGGGGGATCAACTGGTCACCCCCTATGTTGTGATAGGCCCCGACGACAGAGTCCAGATTACCAATACGGTTCAGGATCCACACTGGCATAACGGTCGCATCGACGTGGGATGCACCGGCACCTTGATTACGGCAAAGCATGTGTTAACCGCCGGGCATTGCGTTTCCAATGGCGCGGGCACTTTTTTCAGCGCACTGGATTTTACTGTAGCTCAAAATGGCACTTTCGAACCCTGGGGTAGTGAAACCTGGACGAATGCGGTCACCACCACCGCCTGGCACAACGGCGCAGACACCAACTTTGACTATGCAATTATTGTATTAGCTGACGAACCTCACGGCGGAAACTCCGGGTGGGGAACCTACTCCGGGGGAACCCATAGTGTTACCGGCTATCCGGGAGACAAGCCGTTTGGCACCATGTGGACGGATTCCGGCAGCACAACCGCGAGCAGCACCAGAATATGTTATACCCTGGATACAGCGGGTGGCCAAAGTGGTAGCGGCATCAAGGATACCGGCAATGTTGTCCGCGGTATTCATACCACAGGCTCACCTACCCAGAATTGCGGCACGCGTATAAACAGCAGTGTATTTAGCACCCTGCAGGACTGGATTGCGACTTATCCGTAGATAAATCAGCTGGGATTCACTATGATTAAAGGCGCCTATTGGCGCCTTTTTAAAGGGTACTATGAAAAAAATTCTAGCCTTAATCGTTTTTCTTTGCGCTTGCACAACCGTGGAAAATAATGAGTCAGACTGGCAGAGGGTTATGGTGAGGGGCGCCAGGATGACGCCTGACCCGGTTTTGCTGGAAGTGCAGCGGCTGGAGCAATCCGGGCGGGTCAAGAACGTTGTTGTGCTCGAGTCCTATCCCTTGCAAATATGGCTTAGCGCCGACCCGGAGACGATCAAAAAGCTACAGGCCCTATCGGACAAAAATAATCCAGCCCGCTGACCCGTTCGATAGCGGCGCTATTGACGATATTCTTCCCTCTCCCACCCTGGCAATCCACCCTCGGAGGCGCTATGGATATACCGGGCCGACCACCTGGATAGTTCCGGGCCAAGACTCTGCCCTACCTATCTAGCCAATAGTGTAAATCATTATCTTCGTCACTATTGCTTGTATAATAGATTTTTATTATTTTGTTGCAACGTAGTCCGGAAATCGGGTTTATTGGGAAAATATTCCCATTTTGTGACAAGTCCAACTCAACAGGTTGCTGGAAGGCCCTGCCCAGTAACCTGCCAGCGCGGTAACCAGGCAGGTTATCGCGTCACTGTGCCAGAGGGATCATCGCCGGACAAAAGCCAGCACAGGCCTGGAAAATCTGCGGTTTGGGGAATTGCGCAGGCTTTGAGGGGCGACAGCCCTGTCGGTGGAAGATTATTTATTGGATTGCAGGTTAAGGAATCTCTGATTAATTCAGTACTGCCTCAGCGGAGCTTAGCGTTGAATTAATCAGAGATTCCTTTATAGCTGAGGAGATAGAGAAGTATGAGGCCATACCTTTGTTCTTTCGCATTGATTGCCGCACTGGTTTTTGCTGTACCCCTATGGGCGCAAAATGCGGTGTGGCCGGCAAAAACCCACTATAAAACCATTGACGTGGGTGGACACAAAATTTTTTACCGGGAGGCGGGGAACCCCAAAAACCCGACTATTTTGCTGCTGCATGGCTACCCGGCCTCCTCACACAGCTACCGCGAGCTGATTCCACTCCTCTCCGGGCGCTTTCATGTTATAGCGCCGGACAATCTCGGCTCCGGATATAGCGACAAACCGGACCCGGAAGGCACAGTGTATACGTTTGACCTTCTGGCCGATGTGATGGCTGGATTTACCGATGCCCTCGGTCTCAAGCAGTATACGCTCTATATGCAGGATTTTGGTGCACCGGTGGGATATCGCCTGATAATGAAACAGCCCGAGCGCCTGCAGGCTTTGATCGTACAAAATGCCAATGCCTATCTGGAAGGTTTGACAGCACCCAGACGCGCCTTTTTCAAGAGCGCCCATGAAGACCGCTCCCCGGAAAAATGGCGACAGCTTTATAATATAACCGGGCTACAGGGGGTGCGGGACAAGCAGTATTTGCGTGACGTTCAAGACCGGCAGACTATCATGAGCCCCGACAGCTGGACCCATGATTTGCATTTTCTTGAAACCAGGCAGCAGCGCAAAATACAGGTGCAACTGTTTCAGGATTACCAAAACAATATTGATGCCTATCCCGACTGGCAGGCATTTTTGCGTAAACAAAAACCGCCAACCCTGATCGTCTGGGGCAAAAATGATCCCGCCTTTATTTATGCGGGTGCAGAGGCCTATCTCCGGGACCTTCCGAATGCCCAATTGTATCTATTGGATGCGGGGCATTTCGCGGTCGAAGAAAAGCCTGTCGATATTGCCCGGCATATTATCCGGTTTATGGGGGAAGATTGAATTTGCCACTTACTGAGGATAGCCTTCCGAGGCTTTTCTCAAGCTGAGTGAGCCCTAGCAGGTTGTTGAAAAAGGCATCCCGCCTTTTTCAACACACGAAAAGCGAAAAATGTGATTTTCACTTTTCTCCCAAAATCAACGACTTAGGCGTCGCCGATTTTGCCGGAACCTCCATATTCCGGTAGCAGGCGTCGAAATTCTTCGAATTTCAATAGCCTGCTAGCTGACCGCCGGCCCTCCCGGGGCCCAGGTGATAAACGCCACTCAGGGCAGCATACAGGCGCCGGTGCCGGCAAGGCCGCAATAACCTTCAGGGTTCTTGGCCAGATACTGCTGGTGATACTCCTCGGCGTAGTAAAAAGGCGGGGCCGAGGTGATTTCGGTGGTGATGTCGCCAAAATCCTTATCTTTAAGTGCCTGCTGAAACTGCTCGCGGCTCTGACGTGCGGTTTCCAACTGGGCGTCGTCAAAACAGAAGATGCAAGAGCGGTACTGGGTACCCAGGTCATTGCCCTGCCGCATGCCCTGGGTGGGGTCATGCTGCTCCCAGAAGTGGCGCAACAGTTCCTCAAAGGAGATCTTGCCGGGGTCGAAAACCACCAGCACCACCTCCGCGTGACCGGTGCGGCCACTGCATACCTCTTCGTAATTGGGGTTCTCGGTACAACCATCCGCATAGCCCACAGCGGTCACATAAACGCCATCCAGCTCCCAGAACAACCGCTCCGCACCCCAGAAGCACCCCATGCCAAACAGAACCTGTTGCATTCCCTCGGGAAACGGCGGCTTCATCTGGCGACCATTCACATGGTGGCGGGCGCTGATCTCCATCGCCTCTGGGCGCCCCGGCATAATCTGGTCCGCGCAGGGCATCTTAAACTTGTCATATTGCATGTCTCGTCACCTCAAGCCTGTTCAGTCGCCGGATGCGCCGGCCACCATGATACATCCACTAGCCTTGACCGGCCGCGCCACCTGCCATTCCCGGTATCGGGCGCCCAGTTTGTCCTGCGCGCGCTCCGCCAGGCGGCGGAAAGGGGAGCGCCCGGGATCCACCAGCACCACCCGCTCCACACCTGCGCCCAGCGCCCGTCGGGTTAAATTGTAGAGCGGGCGCTCCAGCTTGTCCCAAAAACAAATATCAGTGCCTATGAGCACATCAAACCCCGCCAGGTCGGCGGACGTGACCCTTTCATAGCGGCACTGCCAGGTGGTCACCTCCACCCCATTCAGATCCGCGTGGTAACGCACAAACGGAAATACACTGGAATCCGCATCCAGACCGGTAACCCTGGCGCCAAACTGCTTTGCGCAGAAAATGCCCCCGAGTCCCCAGCCACAGCCCAGGTCCAGTACCCGCGCACCCCGCTTGAGGGGGTGGCGGCGCAAATAATCCATGGTGAGGCAGGAACTCTTCCAGAATTTGTTGCCATGCAGGCTGGCCTCGCCCGCGGTACGGCGCAGCCGGCGCATATCCGGGTGCGCATTCTGCCGCACGGTGAGACCGAATAGGCGTTGACTGTGAGTGTCGGAAACCATGTGTATGTCACTGCCCCTTGGAAAAGCGTTTACTGTGGGCCGGCGGTGAAGGCCGTGGACCCAATGGCGACTACCCGAAAAAGCACGGAAGACCTCGTTGCCAGCGGGCAAATGAGAGCCAGGGGGCCGCTATCGGGCGGCGCAATTGTACCCGCAAACCCCGAAAGTCTCAGCCCCATCAACTACCCTTAAATGCGACCTGGCAGGCTGTTGAAATTCGAAGAATTTCGACGCCTGGTACCGGAAAATGGATGTTCCGGCAAAATCGGCGACGCCCAAGCCGTTGATTTTGGGGGAAAAGTGAAAATCACATTTTTCGCTTTTCGTGTGTTGAAACAGGCGGGATGCCTTTTTCAACAATTTGCTAGGTCGCATCAGTCTCCTCGACATCATAGGGAATAAATTGAATATGGACATCTGCAAGGGATCTGCCGGCGCGCTGGCGGTATCGCTGGTGGCCGGCACTGTGCAAGCGGTGCCCATCTTCGAGTCCGATGAAGCAACTCTGTATATGGAGGGATATTTCGCCGTACACCAGGTGAATGCCAACGGCGACACCGCTATGCAGGACGGCGCCTCCCGTCTCCGCTTCGGCCTCGATGTACCCGTCTACGGCGACTGGGATGTGGGGTTCAACCTGGAATGGGGGGTAGCGGCCATTTCCTCCACCGGCGACCTGATCATATCCGGCAACCAGCAGGTGGAAGTGGGCGAGCGCGGCGAATCCCTCTACCTGCGCCAGGGCCATTTGTTCGCCAACCACGATTGCTGGGGGGAATTCGCCGCTGGCAAGCAGTGGAGTGTCTATTACGACGTGGCTCAGATTACCGACTGGTACAATGTGGGCGGAGGCCTGGCCAGCGGGGCCTTCACACTGGGCAGCGACGGCGGCCTCACCGGCACCGGCCGCGCCGACAGCGCCCTCACCTGGCGGCGGAGTTGGGACGGTTACGGCGGCGAGATCCAGCTGGGGCTGCAGTATGCCGCCCATGTGTCCACATTTGACGTCGACCTGGAGGACTTCGTCGCTCCGGATACCCTGTTGGTGTGCCCCGACGACGATTGCGAGTTCGGTCTCCACCACGGAATTTCATTTACCTACGACGCGGATGTGGGCGATGGCCTGTTTGTGGGGGCGGCCTACACCCGTACCAAGCTGGACCTGTCCACAGGCCGCGGGGAACTTTTCGATATTTCCGATCCCGAAGATCCCATTCTGATTACCGATCGGTTCATGCTCAGGGAAAGCACCAACGCCTTCGCCGCCTCCCTGGGCTTCGCCTATGGCAAGGGGCCCTTTGAAAAGGGTTTTTACGGCGCTGTGGTGGGGCAGAATTCACATAACAACGAGGTGGTACCGCCGGGACTTACCGATGAGATTCTGATAGATGCATTTGACGCCAAAGGCTCGGAATCCTTTTTCAGCTATACCTGGGGGGCGCGGGACTGCTACAGCATCTACGGCGGGCACAACCGGCTGAAATCCGACGACCCGGAATTCGAAGAGCAGCTGGTGGATGAAGATGAGTTCCTGCTGGAAATCATTTATGTGGGCTTCAGCTACCAGTGGAACGAGCGGGTCCGGATATACTGGGAAAACGCTTTCGACAACAGCAATGATATCGCACTGCCGGCGGTGGGCGACTTTATCGCGGTCGGCATGCGCGTCGACATCTGATATTCTGGGCGGCCGGATAACGCAATAGGGATTATCACTCGGTGGCCCGTCTTATTCTGCTCGTCGCGGCGGGCATACTGGCCTATGTGGCCTGGCAAAAATTCACTGCGAGCAACGCCGAACAGAGGCGCAAGTTGCTGTTGCAGTGGCTGCTGATCGGCCTGGCATTCGCGGCGGTAGTACTGGCCGTAACCGGACGCCTGCACTGGGTGGGTGCCGCTATCGCGGTGATACTGCCACTGGCGGGCAAGACCCTCAGCTGGCTGGGCCGCCACCTGCCCTGGCTGGCCCCCCTGATTGCCAAGAGGGCGCAGGCGCGACAGGAGACCGACAGCGGCCCGGCCAAATCCCCGCCTCTGACCGAGGACGAGGCCCGGCGCATTCTCGATGTGCCGCCCAGGGCCTCCCGCGACGATATCATCAGCGCCCACCGCAAACTGATTCAGAAACTGCACCCGGACAGGGGTGGCAACGACTACCTGGCTTCGCGCATCAACGCGGCCAAGGAACTGCTGCTGGAAAATCTCTAGCAGGCTATTGAAAGGTATCGGGAGGCTCCGAAGCCGCACCCTACCGGATAATTTTGCATTGATTGAGGGAGCTTTCCCGCTGTGCCCCCTCTGCAAAGCCTGTGGACTTTGGGGAAATTCTATTGAACAGAGTTGTGATTGTAACCGGGGGAGGCCGGGGTATCGGCGCGGCCACCGCAAAACTGCTGGCCGCAAAAGGCTACTCGGTATGTGTTAATTTTCGCCAAAACGCCGACCGGGCCGCATCTACGGTCTCCGCAATAACAACCAGCGGCGGCAACGCCTTTGCTTTTCAGGCAGACGTGTCCGTGGAGTCGGAGGTAAGGTCCCTATTCAAAGCCGCGCAAAGTCGGTTTGGACTGGTTACGCACCTGGTCAACAATGCGGGGGTTTTGTTTGCGCAATCCCCACTGGGCCAGGTCAGCGCTGAACGCTTCCGGAAAATCCTATCGTCCAACGTGATGAGTTGCTTTCTCTGCTGCCGGGAGTTCATTAACCAGGCCGGGAAGTTGGCTGCCATTGTCAATGTCTCTTCCGCCGCATCCCGAACCGGCGCACCCTTTGAATATGTGGATTACGCGGCGTCCAAAGGTGCAATGGATTCACTCACCAAGGGCCTGTCGCTGGAGCTGGCCGCGCGCGGCATCCGCGTGAATAGCGTGAGACCGGGTTTTATCCACACGGAAATGCATGGGGACGGCGGGGAGCCGGATCGCGTGGAGCGTTTGTCCCCGCAAATACCCATGGGGCGGGGCGGGACTCCGGAAGAGGTGGCGGAATCCATCGCCTGGCTGTTGTCTGAGGATGCGTCTTACGTTACCGGTTCGTTTATCGATATTGCCGGTGGAAAGTAGCCGCCAAAAAATTTAGCGGCCTGTTGACACCAATCCCAAGATAAGCTGCACAACCGACTAGCGGGCTGCCCAAAAAAGTCTTCGCCTGCAGCCTGCCGGTATTTCGGTGGCCCGCCCGAACGCTTTATCACGCTGCGCAGCACAGCAGATGGACATAGCGGGCCAGCTGCCGGTAGGGGTCCAGCCGCGAATACTGCAGCTCCTTGCTGACAATGGCGGCGGCCGGCAGCTTGTCGCTCATACCGGGGGTCATAAAATCGTGAAAACAGCGAATACCACTATGGGCCACCACTGCCAGCCCGGCCTGCGCTACCCAATCCTGCACCTGCTCCGGCAGCAAAGGGTTATCAGGGGTGAGACCGCCCGGGTGCCCGGACCAGTCTCCGGAAGTGATATTTCTATCCAACTGGCGAAAACAACCCCGCTGCAACAGGCGAAATTCCAGTGCACGGCGGTTGTAAAATGTCAGCGACAGGTAACCGCCAGGCCGCAATAGCGGCCGCAGCGCCATAAGCGCCGCGCGCGGCTCCGCCAACCACTCCAACACCGCGTGGCACAGAACCAGGCCCGCACTGGCCTTCAGCTCGGACCGTCCGGCCAATGTCTGCAGCGGCTGGCACAACAGGCTAACTCTGTCCGCCAGACCTAGTTGAAGCGCTCTCTCTTCTGCCTGAGCCAACATCTGTGCGGAGATGTCCGCCAATACCACCCTATGCCCCGCCGCCGCCAAATCCAGGGCAAATTGTCCCTGTCCACCCCCTGCGTCCACCACCAGCAGGGACTCATCGCAATGGCCCAGCACCTGGGTCAGATCGCGGTTCAACACCGCCAGGCGGATATCCCCTTTAAGACCACCATAAATGCGCCGGCGGAACCGGTGCGCCAGTTGGTCGAAACTGCGATCTCCCATGCGCCCTACTCCGGAATGGATGCAGGCGGTAAAAAGCGGACGCGATTGGCGGCAACTTTATCCCGCAGCGCCCGCTCCAGATCCACCCCGAGACTGGTGCAGAGCTTACACAGATACATTTGTATATCCGCCAGCTCCGCGGCCACAGCACCTGCCTGTGGAGACTCCATCAGGTCTTCAATCCCGCGATCGTCGCGCCACTGCAGCAGGCGGGCCAACTCCGCCACCTCCACTGACAACGCCATGGTGAGGTTTTTTGGGGTATGCAACGGCCGCCAGCCGTTCGCATCGGCCACCTTGTCAGAAGCGGCCACGATTTCATCATAATGCATATTATTTAACCGAATCTTTCGGTAGTAACTGTCCACCAGCAGCCAGTATCGCCATCAGGGTGCGGGAGCGGAATTCACGCTGATAGAGCACCAGTACCACGGCCACATAGCCGGCCACAAACAGCAGTGGGTGTATAAACCAGCCCATAACCGCCATGGCGAAATAAAAGGACCGAAAACCGTAGTTGTAGCTGTGTCCCGCCTGATCGATCACCTTGGCGGTATTGATGGCGAAGCGCCGCCGCTCCTCCTGGGTCATGTCCGATCCACCCGGCTCCGGCGCGGCGCCAATCAGCACATTGGCGAAGGAAAACTGCCGCAGGGACCAGGTGAAATTAAAAAAAGCGAAAACAAAGATAAGCACCAGCAGCAACACCTTTAACTCGAATTCCGCCGCCGTGGTCCGCCCCACCAGCGGCAGGTGGTGCAGCACTTCAATTGCTGCCTGATTGGCCGCCAGGGCGGTGACCAGACCAGCGAGCACCAGGATACTGGTGGAGGCAAAAAAGCCGATGACTCTTTCCAAATTGCCGATAATCGCCGTGTCCGACATGCGCATGTCCCGCTCCAACATGCGCAACATCCACTCCACCCGATACCACTGCAATGAGGAGGCGAGACACCAGGCCTCCTTGGCCCGTTTGCGCGCAAAAGTCGTATAACCCACCCAGGCTACAAAAAAGCCAGCCAGGCTGGCGATATCCATCCAGGTCACTGTCAGTCTCCGCTTAGCTGCTTGTTGAGTTGGCGACCCCAGGATCCAATTGGGGACTCTCGGGCAGTCTTGGTACGGGCGCCCCCCTTGTCAACACTGTTATTGCTGTACCGCCAGACGGTAGAATAGCGGCCTCACACGGGAACCGGCGGCAACCGCCCGGGGCCGCCAGCCACCCGTTTCACTGTACCTCAAGGAGCCGTATTTTGAGTAATTCACACCCTGCCTTCGAGCTGCTGACCAGCACGGAAATCGACTCTCTGGGTGTTCGGGTGGAGGAGTATCGCCACCGCGCAACCGGCGCCCAACACCTGCACATAGCGGCGGACAATAATGAAAATGTGTTTCTGGTCGCCCTGCGCACGGTGCCCGGGGATTCCACCGGCGTGGCTCATATTCTCGAGCACACGGCCCTGTGCGGCAGCGAAAAATATCCCCTGCGCGACCCCTTTTTCCTGATGATCCGGCGCTCTCTGAACACTTTTATGAACGCCTTCACCAGTTCCGACTGGACCGCCTACCCTTTTGCAAGCCAGAACCGAAAGGATTTCGACAATCTGTTGGACGTCTACCTGGACGCAGTATTTTTCGCCAAACTGGACCCGCTGGATTTCGCCCAGGAAGGCCACCGTCTCGAATTTGCCGAGACGGACAACCCGGACAGCGAGCTGGTGTATAAGGGCGTCGTCTACAACGAGATGAAGGGCGCCATGAGCTCGACCAGTACACAGCTCTGGCATACGCTCAACAAATACCTCTTCCCCACCACCACCTATCACTACAACTCCGGCGGGGAACCGGCGGATATCCCAAAATTGACCCACGCCCAGCTGGTGGACTTCTACCGCAGCCACTACCACCCCAGCAATGCCATCTTTATGACTTTTGGGGACATAGAGGCGGGCACTCACCAGGCGGCATTCGAGGAAAAGGTTTTGCACAAGTTCGATCCGCTGCCGGAAACCATTGCGGTGGGACGCGAGGATCGCTATCTGGCGCCAATAGCGGTGGAGGAGCGCTACCCGCTCAGCAGCGATGACGACCTGGAGGGGAAAACCCATATTGTGCTGAGCTGGCTGCTGGGCGACGCCACCAATGTCGAAGAGGCGCTGACCGCACACCTGCTGTCCGGCGTACTGCTGGACAACAGCGCCTCACCACTGATGAAACTCATGGAAACCAGTTCACTGGGCACTGCGCCCTCGCCGCTGATCGGACTGGATGACTCCCAGCGGGAGCTGATATTTTTCTGCGGCCTCGAGGGCAGCGAACGACACCATGCCGACGAATTTGAACAACAGGTGTTGGCCGTTTTGCGCGATGTGGCCGACAACGGCGCCCCCTACGAACAGGTGGCGGCCACACTGCACCAGCTGGAATTACAGCAGCGCGAGATAGGTGGCGACGGCTATCCGTTTGGCCTGCAGCTGATCCTCTCCGCCCTGACCGGGGCAACCCACCGCGGCGACGCCACCGGTCTGCTGAACCTGGATCCGACCCTGGAAAAACTGCGCGAGCAAATCAAGGATCCGCAATTTATCGCCACCAAGGCGCGCCAGTTGCTGCTGGACAATCAACACCGGGTGCGCCTGACAATGACCCCGGACGACCAGCTTGCAGGGCGCAGGGACTCGGCGGAAAAAGAACAGCTGGCCGGCATCCGCTCCCGGCTGAGCGACGACGAAAAACAGCAGATTATTGCCACGGCGCACACACTGGAGGAGCGCCAGCAGAATGAAGTCGACGCGTCGATTCTACCCAAAGTGGGTATCGAGGATATTCCGCTGCATATGCCCCGGGTGGAAGGGGAGACGGTGCCCTTGGGCGCGCAAAATCTCACCCGCTACGGCGCTGGAACCAACGGCCTGGTCTACCAGCAGATGATCTGCCCCCTGCCTGAACTAACCGAGGCGGAGCGGCAACTGCTGCCCTACTATTGCCAGGTGATCAGTGAGGTGGGCCTGGGGGATAAAGACTATCTACAGGTCCAGCAGTGGCAGACCCGCGTCGCCGGTTCCCTGCACGGTTTCAGCAGCAGTCGCACAGCCATCGACGACCTCCACAGCCTCAGCGGCCACTTTATCCTGTCCGCCAAAGCGCTGTCGCGCAACCAGAGCGCCCTGACGGAACTGATGCACGAAACCATGGAGCGCACCCGCTTTGACGAAATAACCCGTATCAAAGAGTTTTTTACCCAGACCCTGGCCCGCCGCGAGGAGGGGGTGGTGGGCAATGGCCACGGACTCGCGATGGCCGCCGCCTCCTCCGGCTACAACCGCGCCGCCTACGAGAGCCACGCCACCGGCGGCCTGCTGGGCCTGCGCCATCTCAAACAGCTTGTGCGCGGTTTTACCCGGGACAGCGCGGAACTGGAAAATCTGGCGCAGAGTCTGCAGGCCATTCACAACAAGGTACTCGGCACAGAGCGCCACTTCCTGCTGATCGGCGAAGAGGAAAAACTGGCCGGTTACAGTGGCGCCATGACGCCCCTCGCCAATGAAATTCACGGGCCCGCCCCATCGGCGCAAGCGCCCTTCGATCCGCATCCGGTGAGCGAATTGTGGATCGTCAACAGTCAGGTAAATTTCTGTGCCAAAGCCTACCCCACTGTGCCCATGGGCCACCCGGACGCGCCGGCGCTGGCGGTGCTGGGGGGCTTTTTGCGCAACGGTTTTCTGCACCGCACCATTCGCGAACAGGGCGGCGCCTATGGCGGTGGCGCCAGCCACGACAGCAACATCGGGGTTTTTCGCTTCTACTCCTACCGCGATCCCCGCATGGGCGAGAGCCTGCGGGATTTCGACGACTCGCTGGACTGGCTGCAAAACCACCCCCACACCCAGGAGCAGGTGGAGGAAGCCATTCTCGGCGTGGTGGGCGGGCTGGATAAACCCAGTTCACCGGCGGGCGAGGCCAAGCGGGCATTCCACTCCGAACTCTACGGCCGCAGCCACGCGGTGCGGGAGAAATTCCGCCAGCAGGTGACAGAAGTGCGCCTGCAGGACCTGCAGCGGGTCGGCCAAACCTATCTGGTGCCGCAACAGGCCAGCACAGCGGTGGTAACCGGTGCCCAGGGTCGCGAAGCGGGTCTTTCCCTGGGGCTGCGACAGGAGAACCTGTGAGCCAGCACGACGACATATACGCCAACCCCCTGGGCAGTGTGTCGACTTTCCAGTTTGACCAGCCGGTGGTGGACGTTTTCCCGGACATGATTCAGCGCTCGGTGCCGGGCTACACCACTATCATTGCCATGATCGGGACCCTGGCCGAGCGCTACGCCCAGGCGGGCAGCCGCTGTTACGACCTGGGCAGTTCGCTGTGCGCGGCCACCCTGGCCATGCGCCACCGGATTCCGGCGGCGGCTTGTGAAATTGTGGCGGTGGACAATTCACCGGCCATGGTAGAAAGGGCGCGCGCGGTACTGGCCGCGGACAGCGGGCAGATTCCGGTCACGCTGGTGTGTGACGATCTGCAACAGGTACCGGTCGTGGACGCTTCAGTGGTGGTGCTGAACTTCACCCTGCAATTTATACCGGTGGCGGAGCGGGAGCCCATCCTGAGCAAAATCTACGCGGGCCTGCGCCCCGGGGGCGTGCTGATTCTGTCTGAAAAAGTGGCCTTCGCGGACCGGGACCACGAGGATCTGATGATCGAACTGCACCACTCCTTCAAACGGGCCAACGGCTACAGTGAGCTGGAAATCGCCCAGAAACGCGCGGCACTGGAAAAGATACTGATTCCCGAAACCCTGGGGACACACCGGGAACGGCTGAAAAAGGCCGGTTTCGACAGTGTCGATGTCTGGTTCCAGTGCTTTAACTTCGCCTCGATGATCGCCATCAAAGGCAAGCCCGCACCACCGCCGACGCTATAGATGATCGACTACACCCCCCTCTATTCCGCCCTGCAGCATATACCCGCCCTGCGCCCGTGGCTGGCGCAGTTGCCGGCCCAGATAGCCGCGGGTCTCGACCCGCGCCGCTGGGGGGATCTGCCGGATTGGCGGGAAGCGCTGCAGAGCCTGCCGGAGCTGACCCCCTCCCGGCTGGAATTCGGGCCCAGTATCCGGATTGGCCGCGCCGGCGACGCGCCGGAGTCGCAGAGAGCGCTATTGGAACAACAGCTGCGCAGGCTGCACCCCTGGCGCAAAGGACCCTGGGAACTGTTCGGCATCCCTATCGATACGGAGTGGCGCTCCGACTGGAAATGGGACCGGCTGGTGCCGCATATAGAGCCCCTGGCCCGGCGCCTGGTACTGGACGTGGGCTGCGGCAACGGTTATCACTGCTGGCGCCAGTTCAGTGCCGGTGCCCGGCGGGTGGTGGGTATAGATCCCTCGGCCAAGTTTGTGGCTCAGTTCTACGCACTGAAAAAATATCTGGGTGCCGACAAGCCGGTGGACCTGCTGCCGGTGGGCATAGAGGCGGTGCCGGCACCACTGAGGGCCTTCGACACCACTTTTTCCATGGGAGTCCTCTACCACCGGCGCTCGCCCATGGACCATCTGCGCGAACTGCACGACACACTGCGCCCCGGCGGACAACTGGTACTGGAAACCCTGGTGATCGATGGCGGGCCGGGCGATTGCCTGGTACCCGAAGGCCGCTACGCCAAAATGCGCAATGTCTGGTTCCTCCCCAGTTGCGCCACCCTGGAAAGCTGGCTGCGGAAGTGCGGCTTCGACAACCCGCGCACCGTCGATGTCAGCACCACCAGCCTCGAGGAGCAGCGGCGCACCGGGTGGATGCGTTTCGAGTCCCTGGCGGACTTCCTCGACCCCGCCGACCAGGGCCGGACGCTGGAGGGCCTGCCGGCGCCCAAAAGGGCCATTCTGGTCGCCAATACACAGTAATATCCCCTGCTGAGGCAGAATTTTACCCTTATCACTCTGTCAAACTCAGCGACAGCAGCATATTCTGCGCAATGCCGGTGGCCCCATTGAACCGATGACTCTTTTGGGCAAAATTCCCCCGACCTGCCAGTCAAGCGCGATGTCGATTTCGGAGTCCACTAGCCCATGAGTATCAGTATTTTTGAACTGTTTAAAATTGGTGTCGGCCCCTCCAGCTCCCACACAGTGGGGCCAATGGTGGCCGCGCGCCAATTCGTGCGGGATCTGGAAGAGCGGCGGCAGCTGGGCAACACGGATCGGGTGGAGGTGCACCTGTTCGGTTCACTGGCACTGACCGGCATCGGCCACGGCACCGATATGGCGGTATTGATGGGGCTTCTGGGGGAATCGCCGGACTCGGTGGAGGTGGACACCATCGACGACCGTATCCGGGAGATCCGTCAAACTTCCCGCCTGAACCTGAGCCAGGATCACGAAATCGAATTCAATGTCGGGCGCGACCTGCTGTTCCACAAGGACGAGTTTCTACCCCAGCACGCCAACGGCATGACCTGCCGCGCCTTCTCCAGTGACCGGATGCTGTTTGAACGCAGCTACTTCTCCATCGGCGGCGGCTTTGTGCTGTCCGGGGAGGATTTCACCCACAGGGAGCAGATCGCCACCCTGCTCCCCTACGACTTCAACTCCGCCAGTCAGCTGATGGAACTCTGTGACCGGCACGGCTGGAGCATCGCCGAACTGGCGATGAACAATGAAACGGCATTCCGCAGCCAGCAGCAGGTCAAGGACGGGCTCTGGCGTATCTGGGAGGTTATGGACGCCTCCATACAGCGCGGCTGCCACCAGACCGGTGTACTGCCCGGCGGCCTGAACGTGCGCCGGCGGGCGGCGGAGATGTACCGGGAGCTCAGCAAGCAAACCCAGCAGGAGCGCAACCGCGGCCTGGCGATACTGGACTGGGTGAGCCTCTTCGCCCTCGCCGTCAATGAGGAAAACGCCGCCCGCGGCCGTATTGTGACCGCACCGACCAACGGCGCCGCAGGAGTCATTCCCGCCGTCATCGCCTATTACGTCCAGTTTGTGCACGATGAAGGGCTGCACGGGGACCTGCGGGATCAGGTGGTCAAATTCCTCCTGACCGCGGGCGCAGTGGGTATGCTGTTCAAAAAGAACGCCTCCATCTCAGCCGCCGAAGTGGGCTGCCAGGGTGAGATAGGCGTGGCCTGCTCCATGGCGTCGGCCGGGCTGGCGGCGGTACAGGGGGGGTCAAACCAGCAGATCGAAAACGCGGCGGAAATCGGCATGGAGCACAATCTCGGCCTGACCTGCGACCCCATCGCCGGCCTGGTGCAGGTACCCTGCATCGAGCGCAACACCATGGGCGCGGTCAAGGCCATCAACGCCGCCCGCCTGGCCCTGCGCGGCGACGGCGCCCACATAGTGCCCCTGGACAGTGTTATCGAAACCATGCGGCAGACCGGCATCGATATGCAGAGCAAATACAAGGAAACTTCGCTGGGGGGACTGGCGGTGAATGCCGTCAACTGCTGACCGGCAAAAACCCCCACAAATCCTGCAGGGACACCGCAAGCGCAACCGAATCAACGGGCAGCGCTAATACCGTGCTTGGTGTAGATATCAAAGCGCCCGGACTTCCCCTCCAGGGACAGGGCCGGACTGCGATTGGCGAGGTATGGCGCCAGGCGCGGCCGCTTGACCACAGTGCGGTAGTAACAGGCGGTATAGGCGGGGTCCAGCAGGGCGTCGGCATCCAGGTCGGCCCCTACCAGTCGGTGGAATGCCACCATCTCCTTGCGGGCCCTGGCACTTTTCCCCCGCTGCGGAAACATGGGATCCAGATACACTACCGGCAGCGACTCGGGTTCCCGCGCCGCCAGCCAATCCGCCGCCGAAACCCGCTCTTCCCGCAGTGCCAGCCGCCCCCCGATCGCCGCCAGCTCCGGATCGCTTTGCCCGGCTTCATGCAGCCGGCGCAGGCCATCCCGCAACAGGGCGCGCACCACCGGGTTGCGCTCCAGCATGGTGACCTCACAGCCCAGGGACGCCAATACAAAGGCGTCTCGTCCCAGGCCCGCTGTGGCATCCAGCACCCCCGGGCGAAAAGCGCCCCGCAATCCCACCGCCTTGGCGATCTGCTGTCCCTTGCCACCCCCGTATTTGCGGCGGTGATTCAGTGCTCCGGAGACAAAGTCCACCGCAATAGGGCCGGGCACCTTGCGCCCGGTCGCCCGCAGCTGCAAAACCGCGCCCAGTTCCAGAACATAGGGAATATCGGCGATAACTTCCGGATGCAGGCAATCGAGACAGGGGAGATCCAACTGTTGCGAAAGCGCCCGGGCGGCGGGCAGGTATTGCTCGGCAGTGGCCACCACCGCCAACGACTGGCTCAAGGTAAAAATCCGGAAATATGAAGATCGGCGGAAATCCTAACCCGGATCCTCGAGCCAATCCAGAGCGCTCTGCACCTCGGCGGCGGCGAAAGGCCGCACCTCGGCACTGACGAAGTGATCCACCAGTCGCGGCATAAACTTCATCAGCGCCTGATCGGACAGCACGGCAATCCGGCGGACATGCTGCTGGTGGTCGTGCACGAAACGCACATGGGACACCAGCGCGACAAAATTCTCCCAGCCGGCAAAATCCTGCGCGTCTATCATCAGTCCGGTGAGTCGACCATGTTCGCGGATGACCGGGTCCACCTGCCCTCCCAGCAGTTGAAAATCCTCTTCCGACAGCGGCCCCCGGGGCCGCACCTCGAGAATTTTATGACCCAGGTGCCAATCGTAATCAATCATCTTTTACAACACAGGGTAACAGGCGCCGCAAGCTGCGCCTGTTGTTATGGGGGAATATCTGGCGATACGGGCGCCGCCCGTATCAGTTTTGCGGTTCGTCCTTTTGCATATCCTCGTTTTGCATTTCTTCGTCCTCTTTTTTCATCTCCTCCGTAAAATCCTTACCGCGAATCTCGTCCGCCGCTTTACCGGCCGCATCCTCCACGTCGTCAACGCCTTTTTTCGCCGCATCACCGACATCTTTCAGGGCGTCGCCGGTTTTATCGGCGGCGTCCTCCACGGCGGAACCCGTATCCCTGGCGGCGTCTTTGAGGGCGCTTCCGGTGTCGCGCATCGCATCCTTGGTCTTGTCCATCATGCGGGAGGAATCCGAATCCGGCGGTGTCTCGGTATCGAGGGGCGCCGACTTCTCTTCCATCGATTCGCTCGATGGCTGGTCCATAGAATCGTAGGCGTCCTTGGCCTTGTGATCACCGCCTCGCGACATGAAGTAGCCGATGATCAACAGTAAAATGATCAGTGGAAGCAGTAGCTTTTTCATAAACCCACCTTTGGCACGACCCCTGACTGTTACATAAACATAATTGCGACATTCCTGTAGGGACAGCACTTGCTGCCACCGCACCGGAAACCCTTATACCGGCTCCGGCCCGGCGCCGCATTCACAGGGGCCCTACTTCAACACCATGACGCCGGAACAGTCTTCACCGCTGGGGAGGCTCCGGAAGAGGTTGGCGCCAACATTGATAAGAATAACCCGCCCAGTGGGTTCTTCAAGGCACATACTCCCCCTGGCCAAGTCTGGATCGCTGTATGCATCCCGCCTGATATGAAAAAAAGTATGATTGCCGCGCCAGTGGCGGGATTCCGCTGCTTAGGAATGCGCGGACATTGGGTCACCCGGGCCTATATCTAAAATGCACTACCGCAGGATAGTGACTGGCTGTCGCCAATATGAATCAGGCCGGCCTGTTATTTCAGGGGGTGGTTCACTAACAGGCTGTTGAAATTCAAGGAATTTCGACGCCTGGAACCGGAATATGGATGTTCCGGCAAAATCGACGACGCCTAAGCCGTTGATTTTGGAAGAAAAGTGAAAATCACATTTTTCGCTTTACGTGTTTTGAAACAGGCAGGATGCCTTTTTCAACAACCTGCTAGGGCACAGGGATATGCCACTTCCGGGCGGACGCAGGCACTGGTCTTTGAAAAGCAAGCGATTCAACTTAATTGCGCAGGTTTAAAGATTGGCAATCCTATCGATGAGGAATCGATCTATTGGATGACTGGATCAGTCAAAAGTTTATTGCAGCCCACTGGGTCAAAGAGATATCACCAAGAGCAGACGATCCGATCCCAGGGCAGTTCAATCAAAATTTATCGGGGGAATTACCAAAAATTTTCAACAGACAAATGCTGTACCTCTAATCAACCCAGTGTAAGGAAACTTCTTACACCGGGCAGGTACCTATTACTTACTTATTCAGTTCTGCAAGATTGGTGCAGGTATACATAATAGAGGTTGGACTACTGGTACTGATACCATTCAAGGTCATCGGCTCATCGACATATATATAATCAGCGTTGACTGAAACAGCTTTCTCCAGTGAAAATTCCACACAGCGATCATGTGCAGATTTCATAGTGAAATTAGTATAAGGGCAGCTTACTTCAGCAACTTTAGTACAGTTTTCACTATCCTTGGGAGGTAATTGCGATGATATCATCGCCGACTCAACACCGGGTACAGGCTTTCTAACCGCGGATTCGATGGCAGCGCAAGCGGTTGTTAAAAGAGCAACGAGTATTAAAAGAACAGAGCTTCTCATTTCATATCCTTAATGACAGTTATTTTTTTAAATAATGGCTTATGCCTATAAAAAAGAGGCAGCCTTCAGGTAGGACTGCCACATTTATATCCCGGCCATGGCAACTATTGTCGCAAAAACCATCATCGGATAATACCCTTCTATTTATTGATTTTTTAGGAAAAGCAAGCCTTCCTGTCAAAATAACAACCACGATGATTGCAGCTTCCTTTGGCATCTGGGCACATCATCTGTTAATCGGACACACTTCCTCATAGGCATCCGGTGTCAGCAATAACTCACCAGCCATGGAAGTTGAGTGACAAGCAGTGACATCTGAAATCAATTTGCCACTAGCAGGCTGTTGAAAAAGTGTTTTTCAGCAGCCTGCTTTCCCGAACAGGGATGTTCGGGCCGCAAATCAAGCATGTAACTGCTTGATTTGTCGTGGAGGGTTTGCGGACAAGCGCCGCAAACCCGGGTTGAGGAAAGCCAGGGAGGGCTTTTTCAACAACCTGCTAGGCAAGGAATGAAGAAGGGGGGGCCGGGCTGGGTTCATTTTATCGGGTATTGCAGTGATCAACCCGGCAACTTATTTAGGGCTAATGACAACCACCGAAAAGGCGTGAGACCGGCATCCGCTGCGGCTATCCGCGTCCCTCTCCCTCGCGCAGCAGGGCCAGCAGTGGTCCGGCCTTGTCTCCGGGGACAGCGGCGTCACAGCTGTTGAGTTGCAGGCGTCCCATACTGTCGGCGCTGGCAAAAATCAGGTAGCGGCTACCCTGCACCAGTTTTTTGTCGCAGTCGGTGAGTCCCAGGCGAAAAGCGATCAGCTCCCCCGCCCGCCCCTTCCACACCCGCTGTGAAACGGCGGAATAAACATATCCCAGAACCGCCACCATACCCGGTTCGGAAAGCGCATGGTCGATGTCCCGGTGGACACTGTTCACCTGCACTTCCGCCACCAGCTCTGCGGCGGCAAAGCGCTTGTTGAAGCTATCTGCCGACACCTGTGGCTCGCCCGCAGATTCCTGCGCCTCTATTGGGAATCCCGCCATTGCCATCAGGGCAGCCGCAAAGCCCAGACAGTACCGGATCCGACGGTCGGTTGTGGAAGTGAGCACGGGCTTATCTCCTGCTGTTGGCCAGCTATTCTCAAAGCCGTTGATACCGCGACCGGTGTGTCGGGTCAAGGGGGAACCCCGGGGCAGACCCGGGGCCTGGTATTTCCGCCACGGCGTCGGAGCGCCTGGGACCGGCGGGGGCGTAGCACCCCCTGTCACGCTTTATTGGATCGGCAGCAGCTCAAGCTCCACCCGGCGGTTGGCCTGGCGGCCGGAGGCGGTGTCATTGGTGGCAATGGGATAACGCTCGCCGTAACCCACCGGCTGAATGCGCCCCCCGGCGATGCCGCGACCGGCGAAGAAATTGGCCACGGAATTGGCCCGGCGCTCACTCAGCGTTTGGTTGTAGACGTCGGTACCCCTACTGTCCGTATGGCCGCTCACACGAATGGCCGTCTTGTCGAACTCCTTGAGAACAATGGCCACGGAATCCAGGGTGCCGTAGAAGTCGCTGCGGATGTCCGCGCCATTGGTGGCAAAGGTGATGTTACCGGGCATGATCAGGCGGATATTGTCCCCCTCGCGCTGCACCCGAACCCCGGTACCTTCCAGGCGCTGACGCAGTGCCGCCTCCTGGCGATCCATGTAGTAGCCGACGCCGCCGCCAATAGCCGCACCGCCGACAGCGCCGGTAAGTGCGCCCTTCTTGCGGTCATCCTTGCTGGCGGTAGCCGCACCGATAATCGCTCCGGCAATAGCGCCGACGCCGGCGCCTTTGGCCGCGTTACTGGTTTTGCTTTCACCGGTGTAGGGGTCCAGCGTGGTACAGCCCACCAGTGAGCTCAATGCGAAAATCGCTACCCATTGCTTCATGTAAGGTTCTCCTAACTCTTCGAGTCCGTTAACGGGTGTGTGAGTAAAGCGGGCGACAAAAAGTTCGCCACACGGGGAATGAGAAGTCTGCCTGTGGCCAGCTGACTGAGAGCTGAACGTCTCATCTCGGGGCGGGAGCCTATGCGGAAAAGCACCCCGGGTCTACGAAACGGTACACACTTCTGGTGGCGGATACTACCACTGAATTCGGCGCCGGACAGATAGCGTCTTCCGGCATCACCGGACGGCCTGTGTGGTTTCCACAGCTTCTGTGGATAACTCTGTGCGTTAATCTTAAATACCCGGTGCAACACGGTGCTATCTCTGGTGAAGACCGGATTGACCAAATATTACACAGCAAAATTTTTTTCTTATTTAACAATAAGTTAGCTCCTGTCAAGAAGTAGGTGTGCCAATTATGCCAATATCCACGCCATCCCACCGGCGGGCCGGATCGAGTGTGGAAAAGTGATATTGGTGGTGGACTGGCGGAATAAACTGTATTACGTGGAATGGGCGTCACCGCCCAGTGGAATAAGCGTCACACAGCAGTCTCAAACCCTTGGGCTGCCCCTGCGGGCGGGTTATATTGGGACAATATCGGCCGCCTTTGCGAGCCGGCGGCCTGCGGGAGTCGATGAACTGATTTCTTCGATGGCGGGAATAGGGCGGCACCCAGTCACCCACCGGATTCCCCACCCAGAAATTCATTTTCCATCGCGCGGGGAAACCCATCGAAGACGCCCAGCTCGGTACCCCAGAGCCTCAGGTTGTCCGCGCTTACCTCTCCCTGGTCACAGAGCGCCGCCAGTGCCGCATAGGCGATACTGGCCGCATCCACCTCAAAATACTGGCGCAAATGCTCGCGCGATTCACACACCCCGAAACCGTCGGTGCCCAGAGTGGCATAGGGACCGGGCACCCAGCGCGATATGCTGGCGGGCAGAGCGCGCATATAGTCGGTGCAGGCAACTATGGGACCCTCGACGCCGGCAAGCGCTTCCTGCAGCCGGGATTGATGCCCGGTGCCGGGCTCCATCCGCTTGCGGTGTTCCACTCTCTCCGCATCCCGGGCCAGTTCGGTGTAACTGGTCACGCTCCACACACTGGCGGCAACGCCCCACTCGGCCAGTAGCTCCCGGGCCTGCAACACCTGTTGCATGATGCTGCCGCTGCCGAAAAGCTGTACCGACGCCCCCTGGCCCGCCCCGCTTTCCGCGGGCTGGAAAAGATAGATGCCCCGCTTGACACCACTTTCGATACGCGCCCTTTCCTCCGGCTCGACGGCGGGCATGGAGTAGTTTTCGTTATAGAGAGTAATATAGTAGCAAACCGGCTCGCCGCGTGTGTACATGGCCTCGATACCCTCGCGCAGGAGTATCGCCAGTTCATAGGCAAATGCGGGATCGTAACCGCGCATATTGGGCACCGTCGAAGCCAGGAGATGGGAGTGTCCATCCTGGTGCTGCAAGCCCTCGCCGTTCAGCGTGGTGCGACCGGCCGTGCCACCCAGCAGGAACCCCCGGCACATGCTGTCGGCACCACTCCAGATCATGTCCCCCACGCGCTGAAAGCCGAACATACTGTAGAAGATATACATGGGGATGGTTGGAATACCGTGGTTGGCATAGGCGGTGCCGGCGGCCAGAAAGGAGGCCATAGCGCCCGCTTCACAGATTCCCTCCTGCAGAATCTGTCCGTCCTCCGCCTCCCGGTAGGGCGACAGGCTGTCGGCGTCCACCGGCTGGTATTGCTGTCCGCCGGGGGCGTAGATGCCCGCTTCCCGGAACAGCGCCTCCATCCCAAAAGTACGTGCCTCGTCCGGCACTATGGGGACCAGGTACTTACCGATTCCCCTGTCCTTGAGCAGCCTGGCCATAATACGCACCGCCGCCATGGTGGTGGAGAGGGCACGGTCGCCACTGCCGTTAAAAAAGTCGTCCAGCAGTGCGCGGTCCGGCGCCGGCAGCGGGGCGCAATCCACCCGCCGGTAAGGCATAGCCCCCCCAAGGGCGCGGCGCCTTTGGCGCAGGTAGCAGGCTTCTTCGGAGTCCTCCGCCGGGCGGTAGAAATCAGCCCTGGCCAGCGCCTCATCCGCGAGCGGGATACCCAGCTGCTGGCCGATGGCGATACGCTCCGCGGCGGAAAACTGTTTCTTTTGATGGGCGGTGTTCCTGCCCTGGGTGGAGGCACCCAGGCCATCCCCTTTGACGGTTTTGACCAGTATCACCGTGGGTCTGCCGCTGGTTTGCGCCGCGCGGGCAAAAGCCGCGTAGAGTTTTTTCGGGTCTTGGCCACCGCGCCGGATTTCACCCACCTCCTCATCAGTCAGGCTGCTCATCAGCGCCGCGAGTTCCGGCGAGTTCTCCACCCAGTGCTGGCGCTGGGCGCCGCCGGACCGGGTGGAGTACATTTGGTAATCTCCATCCAGGGCCTGGTCCATGCGTTTTTGCAGCACACCCAAGCGGTCATTTTGCAGCAGCGTATCCCAGCCACCGCCCCAGACCACCTTGATCACCTGCCAGCCGGCGCCGCGAAAACTCCGCTCCAGTTCCTGGATGATTTTTCCATTGCCGCGCACCGGCCCGTCCAGCCGCTGCAGATTGCAGTTCACCACCAGTACCAGATTGTCCAGCTGTTCCCGCGCGGCGATATTGATGGTGCCCAGCACTTCCGGTTCGTCCGCCTCACCGTCGCCGATAAAATTCCAGACCTTGCCGCCGTTGTCCGGTTTCAGTCCGCGGGCTTGCAGGTATTTTGCAAAACGGGCCTGGTAGATGGCGGAAGCGGTCGAAAGCCCCATGGAAGCGGTTGGCGCCTGCCAGAATCCGGGCATCTGACGCGGGTGCGGATAGGACGGAAGGCCGCCGCCCGGCTGCAGCTGACGGCGGAAATTCCCCAACTGCCGCTCCGTCAGCCGTCCCTCCATAAAAGCGCGCGCATAGATGCCGGGGGCCGCGTGGGCCTGCACATTGAGCAGGTCGCCCCCGTAGTCCGAATCCCGACAGCGAAAGAAGTGGTTAAAACCCACATCCAGCATGGTGGCGGCGGAAGCGTAGGTGGCGATGTGGCCACCCACCCCGGCACCGCTGTCGGCGGCCTGTAATACCATAGCCAGGGCGTTCCAGCGGATCATTTTCTCGATGCGCTGTTCAAGCTGCAGGTTACCGGGATAAGCGGGCTGTTGAGATAATGGAATAGTGTTGCGGTAGGGTGTATTGAGCGGCACCCCATCCGGCTGTATACCACTCCCGACCAACCGTTCCTGCAGCGCACAGAGTATTTCCCGCGCGCGCCCGGCACCCTGGCACCGCAGAATATCGTCCAGGGATTCCAGCCATTCCGCTAGTTCCAAATCGCCATCGCCATTGAAGGCGTGCGGATTCAATTGCATATTCACGCTGCGCGATTACCCGTTCAGTTTGTGTCGGCAATTCCCCATCGCCGCCTGTGGTTGGGTACCACATCAGTATGAATCAGCACTGCGCGGCGGCGACAGCATTATTTTTCCGGGGGAAGTGGGCCCCTGTCAGGCGATAGTGGCCAGGGCCTGATCCAGGTCCGCCAGAATATCCTCGGCGTTTTCCAGCCCCACCGCCAGCCGGATCAGCGTGCGGGAAATTCCCGCCGCCGCCAGTTCCTCCGGCTCGTAGGTGGAGTGGGTCATGGACGCCGGGTGCTGGATCAAAGTCTCGGCATCACCCAGGCTGACCGCGCGCTTGCACAATTGCAATTGGTTGATAAAGGCCACCGCCTGCTCAAAGCTGCACTGCAGTTCAAACGCCATCACTCCTCCGGCACCCTGCATCTGGCTGCCCAGCAGGCGGTAGCCGGGATGATCCGGGAGACCGGGATAATAGATTTTTGCGATGGCGCTGTGCCCCTGCAGGTATTCGGCCACCCGCTGCGCATTCTCGCAGTGGCGCTGTACGCGCAGATGCAGGGTTTTCAGGCCGCGGATAATAAGCCACGCATCGTTGGGGCTGATCACCGCGCCCATGTCCTTGCGGGTGGTCATTTTGATCTGATCCACCAGTTCGCGGGAACCACACAGAATGCCAGCCACCACGTCCCCGTGCCCGTTCAGGTATTTGGTGGCGGAGTGCAAAACCAGGTCGATGCCGTGGGTCGCCGGGCGCTGCAGGATGGGCGACAGGAAAGTGTTGTCGATAATGGTGGTGATACCCCGCTCCCGGCCTATGGCTCCTATGACATCCAGGTCGATCACTGTCAGGCAGGGATTGATTGGCGTCTCGCCGTAAATCACTTTGGTATTCGGCTGAATAGCGGCGCGCAGCTTCTGCTCGTCCGCCAGGTCCACAAAGCTGACCTCTATGCCCAGCGCCGGCAGCTGATGACTGAACAGCGCAAAGGTACAGCCGTAGAGGCGGTGGGAAGTGATCAGGTGGTCGCCGGCTTTCAACAGGCCGAAAACCGCCGCGGAAACGGCACCCATACCGGAACCGAAAGCGGCCGCCGCCTCGGTTTCCTCCAGTATCGCCATGCGGGCTTCCAGTTCATCCACCGTGGGGTTGCCCAGCCTGGAATAGATGTGGCCATGAGTATCGCCGGCAAAGCGGTCCGCGCCCTGCTGCACATCGTCGAACACAAAGGTGGAAGTCTGGTAGATGGGCGTCGACAGGGGGCCGTGCTCGCCCTGGGACGGTTTGCCACCGTGAATCGCGTTGGTTTCGATATTGTTAGATTTCCACATGTGTGCCTCTTATGGTTTTCAGCTAGGCCCTAGCAGGCTGTTGAAATTCGAAGAATTTCGACGCCTGGTACCGGAATATGGATGTTCCGGAAAAATCGGCGACGCCTAAGTCGTTGATTTTGGGAGAAAAGTGAAAATCACATTTTTCACTTTTCGTGTTTTGAAACAGGCAGGATGCCTTTTTCAACAACCTGCTAGAGTTCCGGCAGGTCCAGCTGGGTTGTCTGCTTGAGCGCCTTCAACACTATGCTGGTATGAATCCTGGCAATGCCCGGGAGAGGTATCAGCCGTGTGGCAATAAACTGGTCGAGCGCGCGGTTGTTCACCGTGGATACCTTGAGCATATAGTCGTACTCACCGGTGACATGGAAGCACTCCAGCACTTCCGGCATGGCCACCAGGCTCTCCAGTACCCCCGCAATGCGCTGGTGCTGGTGCAACTCCAGAGCGATCTCAATCAGTGCCAGGTTGTCGTGGCCCAGCTTTGCCCGGTTGAGCATCGCCGCATAGCCGCTGATATAACCCTCCTCCTCCAGCCGCCGGACCCGCGCCAGTGTCGCCGGTGGCGACAGGTGCACCCGGTCCGACAGGGCCACATTACTGATGCGCCCGTCAGCCTGCAGCACCCGCAGAATGGCGATGTCGGTGCGATCCAACGACGAAGCTGAGTTTAACATTGGGAGTCCTTTGCAGATTTAAGTTAAGTAAAAATAAGTATATTCCGAATATTATTAAGTTTCAGTACCAAAAACACCACAAGAACGAAAAATATTCTGCCGGAGAATTGGCCCTTTTGCCGATTGTTAGGTCTCCATAGTCACGGGGGGCGGGTCCCTTGTAGCGGGCCCATGGGATTTGCAGAGGCAGGCGCAAGGCACCACTGGAAACCCGGCAGCTTGCGGCATTGAAAAGAAGCGGGTTTGGCCTCTGTGGATCTCCAGATATGGGACACCCTGGCAGGTTGTTGAAAAAGCCTTCCCTGGCTTTCCTCAACCCGGGTTTGCGGCGCATGTCCGCAAACCCTCCACGACAAATCAAGCAGTTACATGCTTGATTTGCGGCCCGAACATCCCTGTTCGGGACAGCAGGCTGCTGAAAAACACTTTTTCAACAGCCTGCTAAAGGCTTTCCCTAAACCCGGAATCAGATCCAACACATAAGATAGAGAAGAAGCTACAAACAGATGGCTTGAGGCGCCGTTTAAGCGGCAAAACGCACCAAGGCTAATGAAAGGTACTGTACCCTTGGATTTGCCGACAAATTGACCAGGCGAATGATTTTTTAACCAAACTCAATCCCGAGTGTAGGGATTTGGCAATAATTGAAATTTTTATGGCCAGTCCGGTAAGTATTTGGGACTTTTTAAGACAAAGAGTTCTGAATGGCAATTTGTGCCACAAAGACAGTTTGCATGCCTGGATAGGCCTGAGCGTAGAAGCAGGGTTATCTCAGTAAGCGTAAATAGGCCCTGGCAGGTTACTTAAAAAATCTTGGTCAGCAGCCTTCTGTCCCGAACAGGAATCTTTGGGGCACAAATCAGGCGAGTAGCAGCTTGTCCTGTCGTCGAAGGTTTGCGGACAGGCACCGCAAACCCGGGTTGCTAAAAGCCAGGCAAGGCTTTTTCAACATGCGCTTAAAAGGCTCCGGCAAATTCGCCCCTGCCTCATTGTTTCCCGAACAAAGGAGTTTGATGCATGAATCTTTCCTATTTTTTTAACATCCCCGCGCGTCACGTCAATGCCGTCGCCAATTGGACAGTGGTTGGGTATCTCCTCTGGACAGGCATACTTTCATTTGGAGAAACCGGTACCCAGCTGATCACTAACTGGTTCAGCGGGCACATCCTGTTCTCCGGCTTCGATAGCACATGGGTACTGATGGCCTGGCTGATTGGCGGCTTGAAACTCCTCACCGCGATTGGCCTCAGCCAGCCAAACCGGCACAGTACCAGTTATCAATGGGCGGCGCTGGCGGCCTTCATACTCTTTATCGCCCCCACAACGCTTCTACTGACCAACCCGGTTTGGGTAGAGTCCTATGGTGGCTTTCCCATTATTGGCTCGGGCCAGGGGATCATAAAGTACTTCTCCATGGCCGGTGTGGCGCTTTATTTGTATGCCCTGGCCACTTCATCACAAAAATGCCAGCGCATAGCGGTTTGGCTCTGCATATTCGGCGTAGCCATTGTGATGGGATGGATCGGCGCCATGAAATTCTTTGAGTTCGAAGCCCAGGGAATTTCCCGCTTGATGCAAACCAATATTCTGTTCTCCTGGACTTACACCCTCTGGAGCACCCAGGGCGCGTCAAACTTTATTGGTATTGTGGAGATTATTTTCCTGCTGGCGCTCCTGTGCGCGCCCCTATCCAGGTACATCGGCCTGTTTGGACTGGCGGGCATATTCGCCACAGCCTTCGGGACCACAACCTTTATTCTCAACACCCCCGGGTACGAGGGTTTTCTCCTTAACCTCAACAGCACCGGCCAGTTTATTATTAAGGACTGGTTATTGTTTGCCGCCGCGCTGATATTCTATACCTCAGTAGCCAAGCGGAAACCTGGGCCGGCTTGAGCTGCCGGGTCGATTAGGGACAAAAGAGAATTTTCACAGGGATTGTGTCCAGGGCCTGTTTACACTGTACCTACCTGGAAACTGATTCCCGCCATCCCCCCAATCGCAGCCTCCGGATTGAGCCATTTTTCCGGAGGCTTGGGGGCCAACTTTCCCCACAAGTAGCTTAGATGTTAAGCTCTCCAGTCCAGAAAATCCCCTCAGCTCAATCTCACCTTCACTCCCGCCTTTTATAGAAATTTAAAGCTATTTTTACGGATGAAAATCAGTACCCATAGGATTTTTGCAAAGGAAATTTAATCCAGAAATACTCTAAGGGAATGCTTTGACTGGCCCATAAAATTCTAGTCACCTCTACTCAAATATCGTTGAGCAATAGATAAAGAAAAATCTATTATTTTTTCAAGTATGACAAGTGTGGAAAAACAGTAATTTAACTCCTTCCCTTATTACTGAAATAACTTTTTTCCAGATTCCAAAAACCGACAAGCGATTGTAAAAAAACTTAAAAATTGAGAAGAGATACTGCGGAAACGTGCAGAAACAGCTTGGCTTTTTATTCAATATAAGGTTATCTGGGTACGCGAAGTTCGCACACACATATAAAATATTATCCGAATAAAATATTCAAAAATGGATAAGAGTACAGACAGTGCTGAAAACAACAAAAATAAGAGCAGAAACTGTGTGGTTTTATTGCGCTCAATACAGCAACCGGCAAGGAGGAAATTTTTAACCAAAAACACCTCAAGCGAAAAGTGTGAGTTTCAGGAAAAAATAGTTTTTTAACAACCTGTTAGTACAAGTCACGTCTATATTGACAATCGGTTGAGCCGGGTTTGTGGCGTAAAGGCTGAAACGACTGTCGGTATGTGGTCCAGACAGCGCTTGATGACTCGGCCTGAATGAAGTCTGCCATTCATTACTCGTTGCCTGGATTTGTTGGGGCCTATGGGGCGATTGCCAGCGGCTTTATTTTTTTCCTGTGGTTACAGGGCAATAAATTCAGAGCTGTCAATTGATTTCATACGGCACCTTGTTTTGTTTAATAATAAGGTGGAAATCAAAATGAAAAAAATACTAATAGCGGTAGCGTTGTTAATGCCCGGCTTTGCCATAGCCGTGCCGGATACCTGGATTGAGGTGTTTGATGGTGGCGGTGTCCTGGTGGGCCATGTTACGGAAGTGAAAGTAGGTGGCCAGGGTCTCAATACCCCCACCACCGGCTGGGTGCGCGGGCTGAGTACCGCCTTCGATCCGGCTACCGGCGGTGAATTGGGCACCTTCCGGTTTGTGGCGGATATGATGATGGCCACGCACCACAATCGCATCTATTTCACCGGGGCCGGCTGTGCAGCCGGTGGCGGGCCTATTTACTTTGTGGTGGAGGACGACCCGGCACCCGCAGATACCATGAATGCGGAAGGCCGTGCAGCCATGTGGATGAATGCCGAGTGGGCCACTGCGCCCCTACCCGCCGGGCCCATGCCCCCCGCCGCCGCCTATATGGACCCCTTTGGCCCCTGCCTCCCCAACCCCCTCGGTGTGCTGCCCGGCGCAGTCTCCCAATACCGTATGGGTGCGGGTATCGTGCGCCCATACGCACCGCCATTCGGCGTTATGTAAAGAAGCTTCCCTCGGGCCTAACAGGCTGTTGAAAAAGTTTTTTCAGCAGCCTGTTGTCCCGAACAGGGATGTTGGGGCCGCAAATCAAGTATGTAACTGCTTGATTTGTCGTGGAGGGTTTGCGGACATGCGCCGCAAACCCAGGTTGAGGAAAGCCAGGGAGGGCTTTTCCAACAACCTGCTAGGGAGTAACAAGATTAAAATTCGGGTCAAACTGATCGAACAGCCTGCCAAATTTAACCAGTGCCAGGGGATTGCCACTTACTTTCAGGCGACCCTTCGCGATCAGGGCTGGGGCGCCTACCAGCCCACCAAACATCAGGCGCAGATCCCTGCTGCTGAGGGCCAGGCTGGCTGAGGGGGCATCGGAATGTCGATTCGGATAGCCATGCAACACTCCATTTTGCACTACCAGCAGATATTTCTGTCCGCTATCGGTCATATCGATATTGAGGAAAATCTCCGTATTGGCCGCCTTCTCACCATTGAGGCGCACTGCCATGGCGTCGAACAATAACTGCAGGGGTACCTGGGCGACAATCTCCTCTGGGGGTAACACGGCTTCACGAACATCGACCCCCTGGCGCAACTCCCTGGCCCCGGAAAGATAAAAGTTTCGCCAGATGCCGGACTCGGCCTGGTAACCCAACTGCTCGAAGCTGTCCGCCAGCAGATAGCGCGCCTGCTCATCCCCCGGCTCGGCAAACACCAGGTGCTTTAATACCGTGGCGACCCAGCGGTAATCACCCCCGGCAAAATCCCGCTGAGCCAGCGCCATAATTGCGTCACGCCCCCCCATATACTCGACGTAGCGCCTGGCCGCCTCCCTCTGGGGCAGTGGATGCAGATTGGCGGGGTTGCCATCGAAATAGCCCAGGTAGTGATTGTAAACCGCCTTGGCGCCAACATTGACGGTGCCGTAATAGCCTCTGTTGGCCCAGGCCCGGGACAGGCTGTCGGGCAATTCCAGCCGCTCGGCTATTTCAACCATATCATGGCCATGGTTGGCCAGGCGCAAAGTCTGGTCGTGAATATATTTATACAGGTCCCGCTGCCCGGCCAGGTAGTCCACCGCCTCATCATTGCCCCAGGTGGGCCAGTGATGGCTGCTGAACACCACCTCCGTCTGTCCGCCGAACCTCTCCAGGGCGTGTTCGATATAGCGGCTCCAGGCCAGGGCATCGCGGGTCTTGGCCCCGCGCAAAGTGTAAATATTGTGCAGGGTATGACTGGCAATCTCGCTCATGCACAGGGCTTTGAACTGGGGAAAGAAAAATACCATCTCCGCCGGCGCTTCGGCCCCCGGAGTATTGATAAACACCATTTCCACCCCATCGACCTCCAGCTCAGCGCCAGACTCGGGAATCAAAATTGTGGGCCTGGCGATTCCGCGCTCCCCGGCGGAGACCCGGTTGCCGAGACCGGATGAAACAAAGCCCTTCTCCCCCCAAGGCAGCAAATCTCCAAACTGGTAGAGTGCCCGCCGCTGCATCACATTGCCCGAGCGCACATTTTCACTGATCGCCTCCTCGGTAAAACCCTGTGGTGCAATAATGTCCACGGACCCGCTTTCCAGTTGCTCCCCGGACAGTACACCCGTCACCCCGGCGAAGTGATCCGCATGACTGTGGGTAAAGATCACCGCAGTCACAGGCCTTTCCCCCAGTACCCGGTTGGCCAGGGCCAGGCCCGCCGCCGCGGTTTCCGCAGAGGTCAGGGGGTCGATAACAATCCAACCATTTTTCCCTTCGATCAGGGACATATTGGCAAGGTCCAGGGAACGTATCTGATAGATACCGTCCACAACCTTGTAGAGACCCTGGTTAAGAGCATTGAGCTGGGCCTGGCGCCAAAGACTGGGGTTCACCGTATCCGCGGGTTCCCCCTGCAGAAACTGCATCCGGGCCAGGCCATAGACCTCCCGACCTTCAGCGTCGTTCACCTGCGCATCGGGAATGGCTGCCATAAATCCACGCCTGGCCAGCTGGAAATCCGCCCGATCGCCAAAGGGCAGTTGTTTTGCGAATGACTGGTTGTGGGCAATTGTCGCCCTGGAAGCGGGTTTAATCTCCCCATTCAGGGGCCGGGTACCCGGCTCGGTTTCCGTACCACAGGCCAGCAGGAATACAGGCAACAACGACAGTAGCAGCAAGGCACGCATGGAAACTCCCCCAGGCAGGATTGGTTTTACGCCCCAGTTTACAACAGCGCAAGGCCGCTGTGACGCCGATGGCGTTATCGCAGCCAGTCCCCTTCTTGAGCCCCGTTTAATGATCCCGCCTCTATATGGTTATTCCGCCTAACCGATTAAATTTCACTCACACAAGGACTGGATTTCCGATTGCCCCCTCTATGGATGGGATATTATGGAATACAGGGACGATCGAATTGGGTTAGCCAATTACGGCTAGAAGCCGGATAAAGGAGTTGAGTAAAAATACTATTCCGGACTTAGTGGCCTAAAGGCGTCAAGCCACTATCACCGGGGTTCCGGTTAAGTCTCTTTAGCTACTCTTTAACCTATCCGGTGACAACGCACAGGAATACAACAGCAGGCGCAGCAGAGAGTATTTGGGCCAGTCCGCCTTGGTGAAATTATATCGGCAGCTAAAGGCTTTAGTTGGATTGCCGGGCTAATAATAGATATGACTGATCAGGGGATAGTCATTGAGACAACCGTCACCCTGGATAATTACCGTCGAGCCCATAGACCTGATGGCCAGCAAGGCCGACAGCATTGCCGAAGTATTATTGTCAGCTATATCCAGAATATAATATTGCTGTTGCGAACACCCCTCCATCTCTGTCATGGATTTCAACTGTACCCGCGCAAAGTTACTGCCAATGGTCAGCTGTGAAATTTTAGCTGGTGCAGAATTGGTTAGGGCCTGTACATTACCCGTTGCTATAACAGAAAGCAGCAGTAGGCTGCAAAATCGCTTCTTCATAGTTCTATTTTCAGTTAATTCTAAGAGGATTATTGAGCAAGACAATAAACTAGCAGAAAGATTTTTCTCCGACCCTAAAATTCTTAATAATTTACTCTAGGTAGAGAAGACCGGATGTTTTTCAGTACGACGAACCAATTTAAAATGCATGACTCCAGGAATATCATTTATTGAATAGCTTACATCCAGGGTTAAATCAGCTTCAGAGCTTAAGACTTTTTGTAGCAAATCGCTCCTAACGTCAAAAAGCTGGACACTAGTTTTCATCAAATCTGAATTTTCCACTTTATTATCTAAAACCAGCTTGCGACTAATATCCCCTTGCTTTTTCCAAGAATCCCCACTAATTGCCGCCTCATGAACAACTACAGCTTTACCAGGGGACTGCGTATACAAGCCTAGCCAGACCAAATAATCTTCTCTACTTACCTCCTTCAAAGCAACAACAAACAAAACATCATTTTCTCTAAAAGGCAACAAATTTTCAGCAGAAAAGTTCAAAGATTCATAGAATGTTATTGATGGATCATGTTCATAGAAAACTATTTCAGAGGAACGACATGATGACAAGATAAATACGCATACCAATAGAAACCCTGCAACATCAGTGAACCTAACCTGCATAGAACTAATCCTACAGTTTGAATTATTGGGGTCGAGGTAAAATTGTGGCGTTTATTGTATCATGTTATTTCTTGAATTCCTCCGTCTTATCCATAACGGATACCATCGTACCGTTCATGACTAAAGTCGTTCATGATGAAGGAGTCGGCCGCTGTGAAATGCTACACGCCAACAACCGGCAAAACCTCCTATTCCGCCCCATCCTGACCATCGTACGACTCGTAGAGTATAGTCGCAATCTATAGCGGTGACCCCTTCACCGCCAATGTCCCAGTTTGGCCCAAACTAGCCGACAAGGGCATCGGCGTCAGAACGAAAGGGGTGGACATCTCGGAGTTTCTAGGCAAGTGCCAAGCTAAAAAAGGTGCTTTTTTTATAAGTATCATGGGGGCAAGAGGCGGAGCTGCTGAAGAGGTCGATTGGCCTGTATCGAAATCAGCCACTCATCTCCCGGAGCGATTAGAGAAATACATCAGCCTATGGGGCTGCTTGGCTGACACAGAATTTTGAACATAGACCGCAAAGAAAATAGCATCAAAATTTTACTTCACCTCTAAAATTCTAAATTTATTTTTTATTTTCATTTATATCTATAGGGGCTAGCAAGGAATCAAAGGGGATAGGTTCATTAATATCACCTTCTAACAAAAATCTCTTCAGCTGATCTCCCGCTAAAACCACTTTAGAATCACGCTTTTTATTTAATTCATATAAGGGCTTTCTCGAAGTTACGGCGTCAGAAAAATTTTTTCGATCAGCGTAATTATTATCTATTAAATAATTCACAAAATTCTTTGATTTTGCATGCTCAAAAGCAGACAAAATCGCAAATAATTCCGCAGAAAACTTAATATTTTGCTCAACTCCCTTTCCAAAATAATTCATCAAAGCAATATTATATGCCGAATCTAAATGTCCCATTCTCGCAGCTTTTTTAAAGAATGAATAAGCAGTTTCTAGATCAGGCTCAACACAAACACCCTGATAATAATATATTCCTTGTGTATACAAATATGCTGAGTCTTGATTTAACATAGCATCGACGACATTCTTTGCCTCACACGGCCTACCTTCGGATCTGTATTTATCTGCTAAAACTAAAGAATAGTCGTCCACTCCCAATTTTAAAACCAAAATTTCCAATTGAGTTGCACTAAGCTCTTTATCATGCCCCTCATCCAAAAAAAATTTTTTTACATCATTTTCCAACTCTTCAAGATTACAAACCTCTTTACTAAGAAATTGAGCACTTTGAACTTTGCAGTGTTTAGCAATTAATCCTTCAAAGCTTACATCATTACGCTCCTTACCAACACATTTAAAAGAAGCGACCATAAAAGTACCAAGCAGCAGTATCCATCTATTCATTGCTTCCACCAAAACTTACTTTCGGAGACTTCAGGCTTTCGTACGCAGCAATACCTACTGCCTTAACGGAATAATACCAATGCTCGAGGACTTTATTATCCCCGGCCGCCTGTACTTCAACCGACAGTGGCGACTCCGGGCTCTACATCACCATTCTGGGCCCGCTGGCGCAGTGTGTGGTCTATCAGCACCAGGGCCATCATTGCTTCGGCGATGGGAGTCGCGCGTATGCCGACGCAGGGGTCGTGGCGGCCCTTGGTCACCACTTCGATGGGGTTGCCATGAACATCGATGCTGCGGCCGGGAATCCGCAGGCTGGAGGTGGGTTTGAGGGCGATATGGGCGATGATTTCCTGGCCGCTGGAGATGCCGCCGAGTACACCGCCCGCATTGTTGGAAAGAAAGCCCTCGGGGGTGATCTCATCCCGGTGCTGGGTTCCCTTTTGCTCCACACTGGCGAACCCGGCCCCGATTTCCACACCCTTTACCGCGTTGATACTCATCAGCGCCTGGGCCAGATCCGCATCCAAACGGTCAAATACCGGCTCGCCGAGGCCGGCGGGCACCCCGGAGGCGTGTACTGAAATGCGCGCGCCGATGGAGTCGCCCTCTTTGATCAGCGCCTGCATATAGGCTTCCATCTGCGCCACCTTGTCGGCGTCGGGGCAGAAAAACGGATTCTGCTCAATCTGATCCCACTGAAGCATCTCCGCTTTGATGGGTCCCAACTGGGACAAGTAGCCGCGCACCTGGATGCCATAGCGCTGTTTGAGCCATTTCTTGGCGATGGCACCGGCGGCGACCCGCATGGCGGTCTCGCGCGCCGAGGCGCGGCCACCGCCACGATAGTCGCGCACCCCGTACTTTTGCCAGTAGGTGTAGTCCGCATGGGCGGGGCGCACTTGCTCGGCGATGTCGGTATAGTCTTTGGAGCGCTGATCGGTGTTTTTAATCAGCAGCCCTATAGGGGTGCCGGTGGTCCTGCCCTGAAACACGCCGGAAAGGATTTGGACGGCGTCGGGCTCGCGGCGCTGGGTAGTGTAGCGGGAGGTGCCGGGTTTGCGCCGGTCCAGCTCTGCCTGTATCTCTTCGACACTGATCTCCAGGCCGGGGGGGCAGCCGTCGACGATGCAACCCAGTGCTGGGCCGTGGCTTTCGCCGAAAGTGGTGACGCAAAACAATTTGCCAAAGGTGTTGCCCGACATAAATCAATTCCGTAAGTGGCGGCTAAATGGGAATGTGCAGCCGCTGGCGCATTATAGAGGAGCGAACCCCGCTGCGCTCGGGGTTCCAGTGGCCAAATGCAACTCTATCCGGCGGTGAAATAGGGTTGATAGGCCAGCAGCTCTTCGCGGCTGATAATAAAGACGCCGTGGCCGCCCTGCTCGAATTCCGGCCACAGGAAGGGCACCTGGGGGAAAGCCTGCTCCAGCGCTTCCCGGCTGTTGCCCACTTCGCACACCAGAATGCCGTCAGGTTGCAAATGCTCGGCGGCCTGGCACAACAGGCGGCGGGTAAAGTCGAGTCCGTCGTCACCGGACCCCAGTGCTATCTCCGGTTCGGCGCGGTATTCCGCCGGCATCCGGGCCAGATCCTGCGCATCCACATAGGGTGGATTGCACACAATCAGTTCATAGCTGCACTCTTCGAGGCCGGCAAACAGGTCGGAGACCAGGGCGCGCACCCGCTCGTTGAGCTGGTGGCGATTGATGTTGATCTGGGCCACTTCAACTGCATCGCTGGAAATGTCGGCCAGGTCCACCCGCGTGCCGGGGAAGGCGGCGGCGCAGGCGATACCAATACAGCCGCTGCCGCAACAGAGATCGAGGATGGACAGCGGCTCCACCTGCAGCCAGGGCTGAAAGTCGCGGCTGATCAGCTCGCCGATCGGCGAGCGGGGCACCAGCACGCGGTGGTCCACGTAGAAAGTCAGGCCGCCAAAGTGGGCTTCATGGGTGAGGTAGGGGGCGGGCAATCGCTCGTGGACGCGCCGCTCCAGCAGCGCCATGACTTCGCGGCGCTCGTCCATGGTGAGGCGCGCCTGGGCCACCTCGGGTTTGCTGTCCGGGGGCAGGTGCAGTGTGTGCATCACCAGCAACAGGGCTTCGTCCCAGGCGTTGTCGGTGCCGTGGCCGAAATAAAGGCCGGCCTCCGCAAAGCGGCTGGCGCCCCAGCGAACGAAATCCAGCAGGGTGCAAAGCTCGTGCAGGTTGGCCTCGCGCTTCTCTATCATCACTCTTATCCCCAATTGTTGCGGTTCGACCCCAAATCCACCCGGCTGTACCCTGTGCCACTGAGTCTGCGGCCGGCCGGTTCGACGGCGGACCTTTACTCCAGGGTGACAAAAGCTTAGGGTAGCGCACCCGCCCCTCGGGCCGAAAAATGGGAAGCAGGACCAGATGAACGAACACTATGCGCGAATTATCGAGGCAATCGGCGAGGATCCGCAACGTCCGGGCCTGGTGGATACCCCGGAACGCGCCGCCAAGGCGATGGCATACCTGACCCGGGGTTACCATCAGACGGTGGAGGAAGTGGTCAATGGTGCGCTGTTTCCATCGGATTGCAGCGAGATGGTGCTGGTCAAGGATATCGAGCTCTACTCACTGTGCGAACATCACCTGCTGCCTTTTATCGGCAAGGCCCATGTGGCTTATGTACCGGATGGCATGGTGGTGGGTCTGTCCAAGGTGGCGCGGATCGTGGATATGTTCGCCCGACGCCTGCAGATTCAGGAGCAACTGACGGTGGAGATCGCGCAGTCGATCCTGGAAGTCACCGGTGCCGCAGGAGTTGGGGTGATCATTGAAGCCAAGCATATGTGCATGATGATGCGCGGGGTGGAAAAGCAGAATTCGGTGATGAAAACCTCTGCCATGCTGGGTTCTTTCCGCAGCCAGCAGGCGACCCGCAACGAGTTCCTGTCCCTGATCCGCTAGGGGCTATACTGTCTGGTACAGTGAAGTGGCGTGCCAGCGCCCCGGCAGGAAAGTAAGCTCATGCCCCACCTGGTGATCGAATACGCGCAGAAGCTGGAGGAGCGGGTTTCCATCGCCGCTCTGGTGAGCAACGCCCAGCAGGCGATGGATCACTCGGGGCTCTTCGCCACCCACACCATCAAGACCCGCGCCCTGCCCTACCGGCAGTTTATCGCCGGCGACAACGGCGGCTGTTTTATTCACGCGGAAATCCGCCTGCTGGAAGGTCTCAGTGACCGGGAACGCGAGACTCTGAGTTCATCCATATTCAACTGCCTGTGCCAATTCGCCGATGGGGTGCCGGCGGTCACGGTGGAAGTGCGGGAGATGGACCCCAACTGCTACTCCAAACGGCTGCCGTTTTAGGGTTCGTTCGCACTATCAACGGACAACCCCGATAAACCTTTATCGCCCACCCTCTTCACCACGCAAAAAAGCGCCAAACCAATCCGCTACGGCCTTGGCCCCCGCCGCTTCCATATGCAAATGGTGCCCGCCGGCCATCTCCCGTACGGCGATATGGGGATACCGCTCCAGCAGCGGCCGCAGCCGCTCGATCATGTCGGCGATCCCGTCCCTGGCCAGTACCAGGCGAATGGGTACTTCCCGGGTGCGGTCCAGAAACGCGGCCACTTGGTCCCGGGTGAGCTTGGCGGTGGAGGTGGCCATGAGGCGCGGATCGCTGCTCCAGGTGAAGCCATCATCCAGCGCTTTTGTGCCCCGCTCAGCGAGGCGCTGCGCCGCCTGTTCGGAGAGCGGAAAGATGCCCTTCCTGCGCGCCTCCACTGCCTGCTGAAGGCTGTCGAATCGCCGCGGTTTACGGGCACCGTAGCGGGTGCGCTGGGCCACGGCGTGGGCGAGAATCTGCGGTGCCTCACTACTGTCTATGGGCGGGGGCACCAGCCCGTCGATCAGGGCGAGCCGCTCCACGCGATCGGGGAAGGCACCGGCGGTCAACATGGCGGCAATGGCGCCGCGGGAGTGGGCCAATAGAGAAAAGCGGCGCAGGCCCAGGGCCTGAGCGATGCCCACTACATCTTCTACTTCCTCCCAGATGTTGTAGTTGGCATCCCTGCTACGGTGATAGCTGCGGCCGTGGCCGGCCATGTCCACCGCAATCAGTTTGACCTCGCGCAACAGCGGTGCCAGCCGATCGAAACTGGCGCAATTATCCAGCCAACCGTGCAGGGCGATGACGGGAACGCCGTCCATAGGGCCCCACTGTCGTGCGGCGATGGTCTTGCGATCGAACTCCAGGACAAGCTCACGGGGGGACTGCGTCATAAACCGGCAACACTCAAAGGAAACCGACTGGATGCTGCCGCAGCGGCGCCCCGGCGGCAATGACAATGCGGTTCAGCGGCACTGATGGAAATGATGGGAGCGCTCAGGGTTCAGCGTGTTGCAGCCAGTCCAGCCCGGCACAGCCGTTTGCCCAGACATCGGCACTCAAACAGGCGAGACTGGCGGTGCCCATGGGGTGGGCGCCGCCACTGCCACACAGGCCGTTGACGAGGCTGCCCACAAGGGGTTGATGGCTGGCCAGCAGCAGCGGGAAGGGACCGGCCCCGGCCAGGGCCTCCAGAACCCGCTGTGGCGGGGTATCGCCGGTCAGCAGCTCCTGGATGTGCACCGGCAGTTGCAGGTGGTCGGCGACAATTTGCGCAGTCTGCCGCGCACGCTGGTAGGGGCTGGCCCAGATGGTGCGCACCGAGGCCAGCTCGCGCCGGCGCCGATCGCAGACCCAATTCACCTGGGCGCGGCCCCGCGCGGTCAGTTGGCGCGCGGCGTCATCCAGCTCCAGTGGCTCCGCCTGGCCGTGGCGCAGGATAAACAGTTGCATGGCTGACCTCCGCGAAACCGGACCGGCTACTGGCTCTTGTCGGCGTCGCCGCTGTCGGACTTGGTATCACCGCTGCGCTTGTCCGCTTCCGGCTTGTCGTCGCCCAGCTCGATGACCTCATCCTCTTCCCCGGCTTCGGCGATGACTTCGCCATCGATCTCCTGGGCATTGCCGTAGCGGGACAGATCGTCGATGTCCGACTCGGGCCATTCGGAGAATGGGAAGGGCTTGTCTTCCGTGTTGTAGACCATGAACTGCAGGGTCTGGAAAAAATAGGAGGCTATCTGGTCCCCCAGGCGGCGCAGGTTGTCATTTGGCGCGCCGGTGAAAATCGAAAACAGGAACTGCAGCACCACCACCGCCAGCATCACCAGGCCGGTGATTTCCAGCAGAACGGCGAACAGTATCATGTACAAAAGGCGAATCCAGTGGTTGCCGGAAGTGAGGTTTTGTTTCAGTTTTTCATTGTCCATGTGCATGCTTCCATCAAGGTTTTGCCGAATAGGCCACATCAAAGGTCTGAGCGCCGGACATCAGCTCGCGGATCACCGCGGGTATCTGGCGCTGTTCAAATAATATGGCGTGAATCGCCGAAACCAAGGGCATGTAGACGCCTAATTCATCTGCTTTGCGTTTAATCAGACGAACGGTGTTCACTCCTTCGGCAACTTGACCGATTTCTGCGACGGCCTCCTCCAACGGGCGCCCGCGACCCACCAGGTATCCAACCCGGTAGTTGCGGCTGAGGTCGGAGGAGCAGGTCAGGATCAGATCGCCAACTCCGGCCAAGCCGATAAATGTCATCGGGTCCGCACCCATAGCCTCAGCGAAGCGCATCATCTCGGCCAGGGCGCGGGTGATAAGCAGGCTGATGGTGTTCTGTCCGCGCTCCAGGGCCACGGCCATGCCGGTGACTATGGCGTAGATATTTTTCAGCGCCCCGGCCAGTTCGACACCGAAGACGTCACCGCTGGAGTAAACCCTAAAAGTCTCCGAGTGCAGGACCGTTTGAATGCTGTCACAGAGCTCCGGGTCCTCCGAGGCAACCACTGTGGCAGTATAGTGGCCCTCGACGATCTCCTTGGCGAAGTTGGGGCCGCTCAACACCCCCACGCGCATTTCACTGGTCTCCTCGCGCAAAATATCGCTCATCAGGCGGAAGCTGTCGTGCTCCACACCCTTGGTGGTGGAAATCAGCAAAGTGCCCGGCGCCAGCAGCGGTGCCGCCTGTCGCACCACTTCCCGAAAGGATTTGCTGGGGATTGCCACGAATACTATGCGACAGCCCTGCAGGGCCTGTTCCAGCTCACTGGTGACCTCGAGTTCCGGGTGCAGTGGCACGCCGGGCAGGTAATAGCGGTTCTCGCGCAGCTGGCGACAGGCCTCCGCCCGGTCGGGATTGCGCATCCACTGGCGGGTGTCGTGGCCGTTGCCGGCGACAATATTGGCGATCGCGGTACCAAAACTGCCTCCGCCCAGGACGGCGATGGCGAGAGGTGAAGAAGCTTCCGTCTGTGTCATACGAAACCGGGAAATAGTGGGGACAAATTCTCTCAGTGGACGGATTATAAGGGGACTCAGAGGCCAGCCCAACGCACTGAGGGAGATAATACACATTGCGGCTATTTGGCGATCAAACCACACCAAATTTCCATCAGGTCGTACAAATTTTCAGCAGAAAAAATGCACAAAAAAAAGGCGGCCAAAGGCCGCCTGCAACAGTTCGGTGGCTTTTCTAGCCGTTCAACTCCAGCAACAGTGTGTTCAGACGGCGCACATAGTCCGCCGGGTCGTTCAGCTGGTTGCCGGCGGCCAGATTGGCCTGGTCCACGAGGATGTTGGTGAGATCGGCGAACCGGTCCTCGTCCTGCTCCTGATCGAGGCGCTGCACCAGCGGGTGGTTGGGGTTGAGCTCGAAAATCGGCTTGGCATCCGGCAGCGACTGCCCCGACTGCTCGAGGATGCGGCGCATCTGCGGCCCCATATCCTGATCGCTCACGACCAGACAGGCGGGGGAGTCAACCAGTCGGGTGGTGGCGCGCACTTCTTCGACACGGCTTTTCAACACCTCTTTCACCCGCTCGACCAGCGCGCCGGCGGACTTCTCCGCCTCTTCGCGCTCGGCCTTGTCCTCTTCACTTTCGGCCTCGCCCAGGTCGAGAGCGCCCTTGGCCACATCCTGGAACGGCTTGCCGTCAAACTCGTTCATATGGCCGATAAACCACTCGTCCACCTGGTCGGTGAGCAGCAATACCTCAATACCCTTCTTGCGGAATACTTCCAGATAGGGGCTGGATTTGGCGGTGGCGAAGTTGTCGGCGGCCACATAGTAGATATGCTTCTGCCCCTCCTTCATGCGCTCTACATACTGCTCCAGGGACTGTTCCTGCTTGGGCTCGTCGTTGTGGGTGGAGGCAAAGCGCAGCAGCTTGGCGATCTTCTCCTTGTTGGCAAAATCCTCCGCGGGGCCCTCTTTCATGACGTTGCCGAACAGATCCCAGAATTTCTGGTACTGCTCTGCATCCTTTTTCGCCAGCTTGTCCAGCATATCCAGCACGCGCTTGGTCAGGGCGCTCTTGATAGCGTCGGTATTGCGGTCCTTCTGCAGGATTTCCCGGGATACGTTCAAAGGCAGGTCATTGGAATCCAGCACCCCTTTGACGAAGCGCAGGTACAGCGGTAAAAACTGCTCGGCGTCGTCCATGATAAAGGTGCGCTGCACATAGAGTTTCAAGCCGCGGGCGGCGTCCCGCTGGTACAGGTCGAAGGGGGCGCGAGCGGGGATAAACAGCAGGCTGGTATAGTCCTGCTTGCCTTCCACCCGGTTGTGGCTCCAGTTCAGCGGGTCGTCGAAGTCGTGGGAGATGTGCTTGTAAAACTCCTTGTACTCCTCGGGCTTGATCTCGCTGCGCGGGCGCGTCCACAGCGCCTGGGCCGCGTTGACCGCCTCGAACTCGGGTACCGGCTCTTCTTTCTTCTCCTCTTCGCCCTCGGCGGCGGGGGCTGCGGGCGGCTGCTCTTTCAGCATCTCCACGGGAATGGAGATATGGTCGGAGTACTTTTTGATGATGGAGCGCAGGCGCCAGCCGTCGGAAAACTCCTTGCCATCCTCTTTCAGGTGCAGCACCACACGGGTTCCCCGGTGGGGCCACTCCACGGTTTCCACACTGTACTCGGCCTCGCCGTGGCACTCCCAGTGCACCCCCTGGTCGGCATCCGCACCGGCGCGGCGGGTGTAGACATCCACCCGGTCGGCAACGATAAAGGCGGAGTAGAAGCCCACCCCGAACTGCCCGATCAGGTGGGCATCCTTCTGCTGGTCACCGGTGAGGGTCTGCATAAACTTGGCGGTGCCGGAACGGGCGATGGTGCCCAGGTTCTCGATCACCTCGTCGCGACTCATACCGATGCCATTGTCGGTGACACTGATGGTGCCTTCGTCCTTGTCGAATTCGATGCGGATTCGCAGTTCGGGGTCCTCTTCCAACAACTCGGGCTTGGCCAGCGCTTCAAAACGCAGCTTGTCGGCGGCATCGGAGGCATTGGAAACCAGCTCGCGCAGGAAGATCTCCTTGTTGGAGTAGAGCGAGTGGATCATCAGGTGCAGCAGCTGCTTGGCTTCGGTCTGGAAACCGTGGCTCTCTTTATTGTGGGCCTCGACGGTCATGGAACTTGTCTCCCCTGTCAATGAGTTCGTAACAGGGGGCAATATTGGGTCGCCGGCGATGGTTTCAAGCGCCAGGCGCCGAAGATGGGCTCATCAGGGGCTTTTTTTTGCCGCGGCGATCGCCTGCGCCAGCCGGCCATTGCCGGTAATGTCGATCACGAAATTGGCGGTGAGGTCGGCGATTACCCGGGATTCCGCATTCATGAGAATAACGATGCCCACCTTGCGCTTCTCGGAATAGGCCACCGCCGCGCGGAAGCCTGCCACCCAGCCGCCGTGGTAGATGATGCGATCGTCACCCAGGGTGTACAACCGCCAGCCCAAGCCATAACCGGCGTGGGACAGGTGATCGCGCCAGATCCGGTGGCGCATGTGGCGCTTGGTCTCCACCCGTTCGGTGGTCATATCGTCGATGACCTCCGGCGACAGCACCTTGGGGTAGTAGCCCATCTGCGCCTTCAGCCACTGGGCCATGTCGGCAATACTGGCGTTGACGCCGGCGGCGGGCGCAGCGAGATAGTACTCCTTCCGCACTTTCACCGGGCGCCAGCCCTTACCGGTCTGGATATGCGGTGCCGCGCGGTTGGTGGCGGCCATGAAACTCTCCCAGCCGACTGATGCATTCGCCATCTTCAGCGGCGCGAAAAAGCGCTCCTGCAGCTGCTGCTCATAGCTGACACCGGTGGCTTTGAAAATGACGTCCTCGATCAGACTGAACAAGACGTTTTGGTAGCCGTAGCATTTGCCCGGCGCACAGCGCGGATCTATATCGGCAAACTTGGGCAGAATCTTGCTGAGCGGCTTGTTGGCTTCCAGGTAGTCGTCGTAGGCGTTGGGGGTCAGGCCCGAGGAGTGGCTGAGCAGATGCTCCACCTGCAACTGGCGCGACAGTGAACGGGTCTTGAAACGGAGTTCGGGAACATACCGCACCACCCGGTCATCCCAGTCGAATTTCTTTTCGTGCTCCAGTACCGTGGCCATACTGGCAGCAAACGTCTTGGAGACTGAAGCCAGCCGGAACACGGTATCCAGATCGACTTTGCCCCGCTTGCCCTGGACCTTGACCCCATAGGTGTCCATGGCGACTACCTGGTCTCCGTCCACGATTACATAGGCCGCACCCGGGATCTTCTGTTTTTTCAGCAACTGGCGGAAGTAGCGGTCAAATTCCTTGGCACTGCCGCGCAGATCCCCCGCGCTCACAAGCGGGCCGGCACCACAGAGCAACAACACCAGGCAAACCCGCCCGAGTCCGCACCAGCGCCGGCGGGCGAATACAATAAGGGGAAATAAAACTTTCATGCCGTACTTCACGCCGCCCCGGCAACACTACACATGACAGTAAGACTAGCAGCCTGCGAAAAAATTCTCTCGCGCCTTCTGTACCACGCCCCGGGTCAGAAACCCCGGCGGGCATGGCTCTGCTGCCTCTCTTCCTCCAGATCCGCGCCCACCGCACCGACCGTTGCGTACCTGACCGCTTTTGCGGGCACAAAAAACCGCCTTGCGGCGGTCTTTTGGAACCTGAATGGCCGGGCACTTCCGGCACCCTAAATGGCCTTGTGGTCAGCTGTGGTGTTACAGCTTGTCCGCATTCTCGCTCAGGTAATCGGCCACACCTTGTGGAGAGGCATTCATTCCCTTGTCCCCTTCGCGCCAGCCCGCCGGGCAGACTTCACCGTGTTCCTGATGGAACGCCAGCGCGTCAACCATACGCAGCATTTCGTCGACATTGCGGCCCAGTGGCAGGTCGTTGACCACCTGGTGGCGGACCACACCCTCTTCGTCGATCAGGAAGGAGCCACGGAAGGCGACACCAGCCTCCGCCTCCACGTCATAGGCCTGGCAGATCTCGTGTTTGAGGTCGGCCACCAGGGTGTACTTGACCGCACCGATACCGCCCTCATTCACCGAGGTGTTGCGCCAGGCGTTGTGGGAGAACTGGGAGTCGATGGAAACACCGATCACCTCCACGCCTCGCTTTTGAAACTCTTCAAAGCGATGATCGAAGGCGATCAATTCGGACGGGCAGACGAAGGTGAAGTCCAGCGGATAAAAGAATACCACTGCCTTCTTGCCCTTGATGGCTTCAGCCAGGTTGAAGCTGTCAACAATCTCGCCATTACCCAGCACCGCAGCCGCAGTAAAGTCCGGAGCCGGTTTGCCTACCAGAACTGCCATAAGAACCTCCTCGTTCCAATGATTGGTTAAATAAACAAAACAACAGCAGGGCCCCGGGCTCTGTGGCGAATCATCGCCTCCCAGCCCGGGGCCCTGCTGCAGTGATCAATTTATACACAGTCGCTATAAAGTGAATAGTTTTCGATAGCGGCCGACTATGATACACACGCCACCCTATCCGTCCTATTAATTTTTTAAATCATGTCGATAGCGACGACGATAGTGAAGTCGGACTTTTAGTGACTTTTCGGTCAGAGAGAGCCAGGGCAATTGGCTTGATGGGTCACTAGAATCAAACTCAGGCGACAACGAAATCTTATTGACACTCATTCTCACTTGTAATAAGATCTGCGCAGCCTAAAATTTACTCAATTTCTGCTCCTGGACTCGGCCGACTATGTACGTATGTATTTGTAAAGGCATCACCGACCGCCAGATCAAGGAAGCCATCTATGATGGTTCCACTTCGGTGAAAGCACTCCGTCACCAGTTGGGGGTCTCCTCCCAGTGTGGCCGCTGCGCCGAACTGGCCCAGGAAATTATCGATGACGCCATGACCGGCAGCCTGATGTCCGCCAACAACGACGGCCTCTTCTACCCGGCCGGCTGATCTTTGCCGGCCGCCCATTACGCTCTATAGCAGGTTGTTGAAAAAGGCATCCTGCCTGTTTCAAAACACGAAAAGCGAAAAATGTGATTTTCGCTTTTTTCCCAAAATCAACGATTTGGGCGTCGCCGATTTTGCCGGAACATCCATATTCCGGTATCAGGCGTTGAAATTCTTCGAATTTCAACGCCTGATAGAGTTCCACAGATTTCCCTGCCCAAGCCTCGGCACTTTTCCCCCACACCCCCAGCCAACAGAAAACTGCGTCCAGGGCGTTAACCAGTGGCACTGCCCCTCTTCCCACTATCCGCTGCTGCGCCTTGAAGGTCCCCTCGACAATGTCACGACAGTGCCCTAATGGCTCCATCCGCAGGCAGTGGCACCGGCTTTCGCGGCGCTGTTTGCAACTTTCCTTAAAGCAAAATATTTGCGCGCCGCTCCACCGATGAGTCCAAAACCATCGCAGAAAATAGAAGACGTATCGGATTAATCCCGCCAGTGTTTTTACTAGCAGCCGACGACTCGCAAAAAGGGTGGCTTACAGACGCAATCAAGAAAAAAACAGGCTTATAAAACGGAATCATTTTCGTTTGGCTTCAGCTCCAAGTTTGCTTTAAACCCATTATCTGCAGGCTTCAAGTGCGCTTGACTTGCCAGCCATCGCGACGCAAACTCGTGGCCTCGAACTGCGGATCAGCGAATTACCCCAAAGAAATTTCGCGCTACGCAGGACGCCATATTAGAAGTTTTAGGAATGACCCGCGGATAAAATAGATACCTGCGGGCGCACAGGAGCGAAAGCGATGAAAGGCGATCCCAAAGTTATCGAACATCTGAACAAGGCCTTAAGCAACGAGCTGGTAGCCATCAACCAGTATTTTTTGCATGCCCGCATGTATGACAATTGGGGGCTGAAAGAACTGGGCAAAAAAGAGTACGACGAATCCATTGATGAGATGAAGCACGCCGACTGGCTGATCGAGCGCATCCTGTTTCTGGAGGGTATTCCCAATCTTCAACACCTCGGCAAGCTGCTAATCGGGGAAAATCCTCAAGAAATGCTCAAATGCGACCTAAAACTCGAATCCAAAGCCATCCCGGACCTGCGCGACGCCATCGCCTACTGTGAGTCTGTACGCGATTACCGCAGCCGCGAAATTCTGCAGGACATTCTCGAGTCCGAGGAAGAACATGTGGACTGGCTGGAAACCCAACTGGAGTTGATCGATCGCGTCGGCCTGCAGAATTATCTGCAAACACAAATGGAAAAAGCCTCGGATTAAATGCGATGCCTAAGCCGTTGATTTTGGGAGAAAAGTGAAAAACACATTTTTTGCTTTTCGTGTTTTGACACAGGCAGGATGCCTTTTTCAACAATCTGCCAGAAGAAAACCGCGGTAATACCGCGGTTTTTTGCTTTAATACAACGCCTGACAATTTGCTGTCCCTAACAGAATATCCGGCTCCTAAATCAAGTCGGTAACGGCTTGGCTTGCCGCCAAGGATTTGCAGGCATGCACCACAATCCAGGGCTGAGAAAAGCCGGGCAAAGTTTTTTTACGCAACCTGTCAGTCGCCACTTTCACCTTCACCCTCGGTGGAAGCCTCGTCGACCAGGCTCTTTAATTCACCTTTCTCGTACATCTCCATAATGATGTCACAACCGCCGATCAACTCGCCGTTCACCCACAGCTGTGGGAAAGTCGGCCAGTTGGCATACTTGGGCAGCTCGGAGCGAATTTCCGGATTGGACAATATATCCACATAGGCAAAGCGTTTGCCACACGCCATCAATGCCTGGGAGGCGCGCATGGAAAAGCCACATTGGGGGGCGTTGGGGCTGCCTTTCATGTACAGCAGGATCCTGTTGTCGGCAATCTGCTGCCTGATGTTCTCCAGTGTATCCATAGAGATGTCTAACCTCGGGTAGTAGAACCGTTAGATGGGTGGGTGCCTTTGGGCGGCGGGCCTGGCACTCGGGGCGGCATTGTACCCCAGCGACAGGCCGCATACGAAAAGGCGAATTTTCGTCCAACAGGTATCTGGCGCACTATTAACTATATGGTATTATTGCCATTTTCAGGAAAAGCTGCGGAAGAGACAACACAAAACAGAATTTTCTGCGATTTTAAACAAACCCAGGACCCAGGGAGATCAAAAAGTGGCCACCTCCGCATTGATGGAAAACTACGGCGACAGGCCCCTGACCCTGGTCAGGGGCGCCGGCAGTTATGTGTGGGATGATACCGGCCGGCGGTATCTGGACGCCCTGTCCGGTATCGCCGTATGTGGACTGGGCCATTGCCATCCGGCAGTCACCGCCACCCTCACTGATCAGGCCCAGACCCTGTTGCACGCATCCAATCTGTACAACCTTCCGCCACAGGAGCAGTTGGCCGACAGGCTGGTGTATCTGTCGGGCCTGGACAATGTGTTTTTTTCCAACTCAGGGGCTGAGGCCAACGAAGCTGCCATCAAACTGGCGCGCCGCTTCGGCAGCCAGCGCGGGCTGCCCAGCCCGCATATCCTGGTGATGGAAAACGCCTTTCACGGCCGCACCCTGGCCACCATGACCGCCACCGGCAATGAAAAAATCCGGCAGGGGTTCGGCGTTTTGCCCGAGGGTTTTCTGCGCGTACCTTTTGACGATCTGGCAGCGATAGAGCAGCTGGCCGCGAGCCGCGATGATATCGTCGCCGTGTTGGTGGAACCCATCCAGGGGGAGGGCGGCATCCGTATCCCGGCACCGGGTTTTCTGCAAAAACTGCGCGAACTGTGTGACCATTACCAGTGGTTGTTGATGCTGGATGAGATCCAGACCGGCAACGGACGCACCGGCAAGCTGTTCGCCTATCAACATACCGGTATACTGCCGGATGTAGTGACCACCGCCAAGGGTCTGGGCAACGGCGTACCTATCGGCGCCTGCCTGGCCCGCGGTGTTGCGGCGCAACTGTTCGACGCCGGCAGTCACGGTTCCACTTTTGGTGGCAATCCGCTGGCCTGCCGCGCGGGCCTGACAGTACTGGAGACGCTGGAGCGGGAACAATTGATAGAGCGCGCCGCAACGCTCGGGGCGCGCCTGCTAAACCGCCTGCGAAACCACCTCGGCAACTGCCCCACAGTGACGGATATCCGCGGCTGCGGACTGATGGTCGGCATTGAACTGGACCAGCCCTGCGCGGAACTGGTGGCCCGCGCGCGCGAACGCCAGCTATTGATCAATGTCACTGCGGACAAGGTGGTGCGGCTGCTGCCGCCCCTGATCCTCAGCGATACCGAATGCGACTACATCGGCGACACCGTCGCCGATCTGATACAAAAATTTGCCGGAAGCCCCGGTGGAGAATAGCAACCCATGGCCACAAGACACTTCCTGTCCCTGATGGATTTATCCGCGGATGAACTCCGCGGTATTACCGAACGCGCGATAGAACTCAAAGCCCTTCGCGCCCAGGGAATCACCACCGAGCCGTTTCGCGACAAGGTGCTGGGGATGATTTTCGAAAAGTCCTCCACCCGCACCCGGGTATCCTTCGAAGCTGGCATGGCGCAGATGGGAGGCTCTGCATTGTTCCTGTCCCCACGCGACACCCAGCTGGGTCGCGGCGAGCCAATTGAAGACAGCGCCCGGGTGATCTCGCGCATGGTGGACATGGTGATGATCCGCACTTTTGGCCACAATGTGCTGGAGCGCTTTGCCGCCTACTCCCGGGTGCCGGTGATCAACGCCCTGTCAGACAGTTTCCACCCCTGCCAGCTGCTGGCCGACATCCAAACCTACGTCGAGCACCGGGGCAGCCCCGCGGGCAAGGTAGTGGCCTGGGTCGGTGACGGCAACAATATGTGTCACTCCTACATCAATGCGGCGCGCCTGTGTGATTTTGAACTGCGTATCGCCTGCCCCGAGGGCTACGAGCCCGACGAAAACATCGTCGCCGCGGCGGGAGACAGCGTCACCATCCTGCGCAAGCCCGAGGATGCCGTGCGCGGAGCCGACTGGGTCGCCACCGATGTGTGGGCCTCTATGGGGCAGGAGACAGAGCAACTGGTACGCATCGAAGCGTTCAAAGGGTTTCTGGTAGACCACGAGCTGATGGGGCACGCAAATACAGACGCGGTATTTATGCACTGCCTGCCCGCGCATCGGGGCGAGGAAGTGAGCGCCGAGTTACTGGAAGACGAATCCATCGCTGTGGTGTGGGACCAGGCAGAAAACCGCCTGCACGCGCAAAAGGCGCTGATGGAGTTCCTGCAGGAACAGGGCAGCTAGGGCCTGTTGGCACTAACTGAGATAGCCCTGCTACCGCTGGTTTTGTGGCCCGAAATTGCCTTTTCCGGACAGAGGGCTGCAGGTAAAACCTGATTCCAGCAGCCCACTGTTAACCCGGCAACTCGATAAATTGCCGGGTTAACAATTGCCAGATCCTACAGGGCGCAAACCGGTGGGGCCGAAAGCCATCAGGCCCACATAAAGAACGCCCAAGTGAACCGAGGAAGCATATTAACGCCATCCTACAACGCCCTTTCCAGGGCAGTTTATATACTCGAAAAGAATTGAAAGACGCCATGAAATTGGCATTTGGGTACTATTTAGATTAAAGATTAATCAATGCAAAAGGGTTATTGCTCCACTTAATTTAGGGCCTGGTTACTATTAAAAAATATTCTTAGAAGGGGGTAATCCGCGGCTTTCCCCTGACTGCCCCGAAACGCCCTTAGCAACCACGGGCACTTGCGGCAAAGTGGCTACTGACATAAGCGACCTACCCACACATTATCCACAGCTCCCCCCAAGCTTATTCTGCTTGAAATGGTCCCCTGACCGCATTATCTTGTTGTCCAGTCAACAGACGACCCCAATATATTGGGGTGCGAGCCGAAAATGCCCCGAGCCGATGGGGTGGGTTCGCACGTTGCGGCGCGATTCGGCGCCATATGCCAGGAACAGCTTTTCAGAGCAAATTCCGAGGTGACAGGCGGAAAGGATTCTCCGCCGCAGGCACAAGCCGGCATTACTTTCGGGGAAAACACCGGCAACTGAGCGGCCTGTACCGCTTCCCCGGCAATCGCCAGCGGGAAACTGCGGAAAAACGAAGGACACGTTCCGCGACGCAAGCCTGCACACCAGCGGGTAACAGCGGGCAACCATTACTCATCTTGCGGAGACTTTCATGCACACAGAGACAGGGCTCTCTCAGCCCGTGCCTTTGGCCGATCAGAGCACTTCAAGGGAACAATCCGGCAGTGCCTCCACCCTCGCAGCCACTGCGCCGGGGCAAATTCGTGTAATCAAGCGCAATGGTACTGTAGTCCCCTATGACGACAGTAAAATTTCCCTTGCGGTTACCAAGGCGTTTCTCGCCGTAGAGGGCGGCACCGCCGCCGCCTCCAACCGGATCCACGAGCAGGTTGAAGAACTGGTGGCACAGATCAGTGCCACCTTCCAGCGCCGTATGCCTTCCGGCGGCACCATCCATATTGAAGAGATCCAGGACCAGGTGGAACTGGCACTGATGCGCTCCGGCGAACACAAGGTCGCCCGCGACTATGTCCTCTACCGCGAAGAGCGCGCCCGCCTGCGCGCGCAGAAAACTCAGCGCCAAACCACTCCGTCGGTGGACCTTCACCCCAGCATCCGTGTGAAACTGCGGGATGGCAGCATGGCGCCGCTGGACATGGAGCGGCTGCGCATTATTGTCCGCGAAGCCTGCGAAGGCCTGAAGGATGTAGACAGCGAGGCCATTCTGAGCGAGGCGTTGAAAAACCTCTACGACGGCGTCTCCGAGGCCGATATCAATACAGCCCTGGTCATCACCGCACGCACCCTGGTGGAGCAGGAGCCCAACTACACCTATGCCACGGCTTTCCTGCTGCTGGACAACCTGCGCAGCGAGGCACTGCGCTTCCTCGGCGTGGCCGACACCGCCACCCAGCACGAGATGGAACATCTTTACGGCGAGACGCTCAACGCCTACGTCACCAGAGGTATTGAACTGGAACTGCTGGATCCGGCCCTGGCCGAGTTCGACCTGGCGCAACTGGGCGAAGCGCTAAAACCCGAGCGCGATCACCAGTTCACCTACCTGGGCCTGCAGACTTTGTACGACCGCTATTTCCTGCACAGTGACGACGTCCGCTTCGAGCTGCCGCAGATTTTCTTTATGCGTGTCGCCATGGGTTTGGCCATCAACGAAGACAACAAAAACGAACGCGCTGTTGAATTCTACAACCTGCTGAGCTCCTTCGACTATATGAGCTCTACCCCTACCCTGTTCAATGCCGGGACCCTGCGCCCGCAGTTGTCATCCTGCTACCTCACCACGGTACCGGACGATCTGCACGGTATTTATGGTGCAATTCGAGACAATGCCATGCTGTCCAAATGGGCCGGCGGCCTGGGCAATGACTGGACTCCGGTGCGCTCGCTGGGATCCTACATCAAAGGCACCAACGGCAAATCCCAGGGCGTGGTCCCCTTCCTGAAAGTGGCCAACGACACAGCCGTGGCCGTCAATCAGGGGGGCAAACGCAAGGGCGCAGTGTGCGCCTATCTGGAAACCTGGCATTTGGATATCGAGGAATTTCTCGAGCTGCGCAAGAATACCGGCGATGACCGCCGCCGCACCCACGATATGAACACCGCCAACTGGGTACCGGACCTGTTCATGAAGCGCGTGTTCGAAGACGGAGAGTGGACTCTGTTCTCGCCGGCGGACTGTCCCGACCTGCACGACCTGTTCGGCACCGCCTTTGAACAGCGCTACACCCACTACGAGCAACTGGCCGCAGAAGGCAGCCTGAAGCTGCACAAAAAGATCCGCGCCGCAGACCTGTGGCGCAAGATGCTGGGAATGTTGTTCGAGACCGGCCACCCCTGGATCACCTTTAAAGACAGCTGCAACCTGCGCAATCCACAGCAGCATGCGGGCGTGGTGCACAGCTCCAACCTGTGCACCGAAATCACGCTGAACACCAGCGCCGGTGATGAAATCGCCGTGTGCAACCTGGGTTCCGTAAACCTGGCCCAGCACATCAGTGACGACGGCCAGCTGGACCGCGCCAAACTCACCAGCACCGTAAAGACCGCCGTGCGCATGCTCGACAATGTGATCGATATCAACTACTACTCGGTGGATACAGCGCGCCAGTCCAATATGCGCCACCGGCCAGTGGGCCTGGGTCTGATGGGCTTTCAGGATGCTTTGTACAAGGCCGGCATCGCCTATGCCAGTGAAGGTGCAGTTGCCTTTGCGGATACCACCATGGAGGCCATCAGTTACGAGGCCATCAGTGCCTCCTGCGACCTGGCGGCGGAGCGCGGCAGGTACCAGAGCTACGATGGTTCCCTGTGGAGCAAAGGCATACTGCCGCTGGATTCCATTGCAATCCTGAGCCAGCAGCGCGGTGAACAGTTTATCGAACAGGACACCAGCTGCTCGTTGAATTGGGACAGCCTGCGCGACAAGGTCAAAGCCCAGGGCATGCGCAATTCCAATGTGATGGCAATAGCACCCACTGCAACCATCGCCAATATCACCGGGGTTTCGCAGTCCATCGAGCCCACCTACCAAAACCTGTACGTTAAGTCGAACCTGTCCGGCGAGTTCACTGTGGTGAACCCCTATCTGGTCCACGATCTGAAGGATCGAGGCCTGTGGGATCAGGTGATGGTCAACGATCTGAAGTATTACGAGGGCTCGGTGCAGAAGATTGACCGTGTACCGGAGGATCTCAAAGCCAGATACCGCACCGCATTCGAAGTCGAGCCGCGCTGGATCGTAGACGCCGCCAGCCGTCGCCAGAAGTGGATCGACCAGGCGCAGTCACTCAATTTATACATCGCCGGTGCGGATGGCCGCAAACTGGATCTGACCTACCGCATGGCCTGGTACCGTGGCCTGAAAACCACCTACTACCTGCGCGCGCTCGCCGCCACCTCCACGGAAAAATCCACCGTGGACGTCGGCACCCTAAACGCGGTTAGTGCCGGTGCCGCCTCCGGCGCGGCAATGGCGGCATCGCAGGAAGAAGTGGTTCCGGCGGCAGTGCCCAATGCATGCTCCCTGGACGACCCGGACTGTGAAGCCTGCCAGTAGACGGACGACACAGCTCGCCCCAAAAAAGGGAGAACAAACCAGCCAACAGCAGTCACAACACGCCAGTGGCCGAAATGGAAATCGCCAGGTAGCAACCAAACTGGTTGATCTTCGGGCACACAAGAACTCTCGGGGGAGAGCGTCATGACCACTTGAGTGGGTCAGACCAGCCGCACCGGCCCCGGTACGCCCTGTCTTCTCGTGCAGGAAACAGGAAAAGCAGTATGCGAACCGGGGCTCGGTCGCGAACCCGAAGGGACGGAAACTGACAGCAGGCAGCAGGTAAATAGAAACTACAGCAGAAAATAAAACACAGAAGAGCGAACCATTGATCTGGCACAACCAAAACGGAGCCGGAACAGAGTACAAAACCACAAGCGGCAAAGTCTGCATGGGCAGCGGAAGCCGCAACTATCGATTCGGCGATTTAACTGCCCGCCGGATTGATAGAGACATTCGGGAAAGAGGCGCGAAAACCCCAACAGCGCCTCAATATGAACACGCGGATACGAGCAGGCACTGCTTGTATCGATAAACGGAAGGCAACGATATGCTTAGCTGGGACGATCTCGACACAAAGCCCCAACCTCCCCAAACGGCAACCAAACCGCGACCGGCGCCGGAGCGGCGGCAGCAGGAAGTCATTCCGCCCGCAGTTTCCCGTGAAACTTCGAGTACTCCGGCGCCGCCTGCGGCCCAATCCAGTGCCGTGGAAGCCGCGCGAGCGGCCGTAGACAGTCTGGACCCAGCACCCGGCCTGGAAGAACTGGAAATGGGCGCAGCCCGTATCCAGGTGGATGAAAAGCGCATCATCAACTGCCGCGCCGACCTGAACCAACTGGTGCCGTTCAAGTACGACTGGGCCTGGCAAAAATACCTGGATGGCTGCGCCAACCATTGGATGCCGCAGGAAGTGAACATGAACAAAGACGTGTCCATGTGGAAAGACCCCAAGGGTCTGACCGAGGACGAGCGTCGCATCGTGGAATACTCCCTGGGCTACTTCTCCACCGCTGACTCCCTGGTGGCCAACAACCTGGTACTGGCCATCTACCGCCACATCACCAACCCGGAATGCCGCCAGTACCTGCTGCGCCAATCCTTTGAGGAGGCCATCCACACCCACGCCTACCAGTACTGTGTAGAGTCCCTGGGTATGGACGAGGGCGAAGTGTTCAACATGTACCGCGAGGTACCCTCAGTGGCCAAGAAGGCCGCCTGGAGCCTCAAGTACACCCAGGGCATCGGAGACCCGAATTTCAAGACCGGCACAATGGAGACAGACCAGGAACTGCTGCGCAACCTGATCGCTTTCTATGCAGTTACCGAAGGTATCTTCTTCTACTGTGGCTTCTCCCAGATTCTCTCCATGGGCCGGCGCAATAAAATGACTGGCGTTGCGGAACAGTTTCAATACATTCTGCGCGACGAGTCCATGCACCTGAATTTTGGTATCGACGTCATCAACCAGATCAAACTGGAAAATTCCCACCTGTGGACCGAAAGCTTCCAGCGGGAAGTAACCCAAATGATTCTGGAGGGCATGGAACTGGAAGTGGCCTATGCCCGCGATACCATGCCCCGTGGCGTACTGGGTATGAATGCCAATATGATGGAGGAGTATTTGCACTTCATCGCCAACCGCCGCCTGAGTCAGTTGGGCCTGAAGGAGCAGTTCCCCGGTGCGCAGAACCCCTTCCCGTGGATGTCGGAAATTATGGATCTGCGCAAGGAGAAGAACTTTTTTGAGACCCGGGTGATCGAATACCAAACCGGTGGCGCTTTACAATGGTAGCAGGCTGTGCGTCACAGTATTAAGTGACTGAAATCACAATATGTGAAGCTGCTCGCTTTTCAAGGACATGCGCCGAGCTCCGCCCGGCGGCGGTCCATCCTTGTGTCGCATTAACCTGGCAACTTATTGAGTTGCCAGGTTAATAACCATGGATTTTATTGGGACAAGCCGCACATTTCTCCTGGTGCGGCATTATCGCCAAAACGCTCCTGTATAGCGCCTATATCCTGCTCTACCCTTTACATACCATAGTGGTAAGGCTTACCCGCATTGACCATATCCCGATGTACTGGAGCAAGTGCCACGGCGTAGGCTGCCAGTAATGCCAGGGTATACTGGCTTCGCTCATCTATCGACGGATTGCTGCAATTCAATTCATTATCAAACAGCGAACCTACATCACGGAATATAAGGTGATCCGGAAGAAAGCAGACGTGATTATTTTTACTACCCGTCATGCGAAGTTCACTTACTGGATAGACGCCATTTAAGCTTGCGGAAACGCTGACAATTAAAGCAGGTTTGTGTGCCAATTCATTCGCAGTAGCCAGCATAAGGAAGTTTTTGAGTGCTGGTGTCGCCATTCCGTGCCACTCGGGTGTGATAAAAATAAACGCATCCGAGGATTTTAGCTCTTCGGCAATTTTTCGCCAGGGCCCCCACTCTTCCGTATCATTCCAAACCCCTTCGTTCCAAAATGGCAGGTTGAGTTCATACAGATCGTGAACCACCGTCTGCTCAAACAACGGCTTGGCTTTTTTTTCCAGATAACGGGCCACTGTTAGGCTTTTTGAGTCAGCGCGTTGACTGCCGGAAATAATGGTCAGTTTCATAGGATCTCCTAAACTGCTTTTTGAACGCGGAGTGGTCTGTTGCTGGTTGCCTTTTGTGCAGCCAGTATGATGGAGAGGAATATGGAAATTGCACCGACACACTGTAAGGGTGTGAGCGCTTGGTCCAGAAATAAATAGCCAAGCAAAACGGCGGAAACACTACTTAACAAGCCCAAAAAAGAAACCGTAGTGGCGGGTAGTTTTTCGATACCCCGAAACCACAATGCGTAGGCCATCACCGCCCCTACAAGACCCAGGTAACCGTAGCCAAGCCAGGCTGTTGACGTCAGGTGGACAGGGAGCCCCTCCTGTTCAAGCGCAATAGGCAGCAGTAAAACACCACCAAATAGAAGCTGCCAGCCCGTGAAGCTGAGCAGGGTCATATTTTTCGGCCTTCCCCAACGTTTGGTCAGCACCACCCCTGAAGCCATACTGGCTGCACCGAGCAATCCCACCCAAATACCACTGGTATCCAACTCTGAGGGGGTACTAAACACCAATAGCGCAATACCGGCGATTCCGATAAAACCGGCGCAGAGCTGGTGCATGCTCAAGTCACTGTTGAGCAATACAAAGCCGAAGATCATGACAAAAATAGGCTGCATGGACATGAGCAGCGCTGCCATACCACCCGGCAGAGCATTGGCTGCATAGAAAAGACAGAAGAAGAACAGGCCAATGTTGAGCAAGCCGAGTATGGCTAGCCTGCTCCACCAGTGCCCCTGCGGTAATACCCGACCAGCGAGTACAAGCAGAATACCGGCTGGCAAGGCTCTCATAGTAGCGGCAACCAATGGGCTATTGGCCGGTAGAAGCTCTGTAGTGACGATATAGGTGCTGCCCCAGACGATAGGGGCCATGGAGGTAAGCACCAATGTGACGATAAAATCAACTCTGGTCATAAACATCTCGACAACCCGCTTTTTCACAAGTATCTTTTATAAAAGATACTTTTGTGACAGTAATGGCTTTATTACTTCCCGTCAAGTATCTTTTTTAAAAGATTTATAGGGAGAAGGCTCTATGGAAGATTCAGTGGATGTGATTCTGCAGCAGTGGAGAAATGCCCGGCCTGACCTGGACTGCTCCGCTATGGGGGTGGTTGGTCGCCTACGCCGTGTCAATGGAATCTGGCAAAAACAGCTGGAAGAGATCTTCACTCAATTTGAACTGAGCGGTGTCGAGTTCGACATCCTGGCCACCCTTGGTCGCAGCCAGGTTGCGCTGACACCTACGGAGTTGTACCAAACACTCATGCTGTCGTCGGGCGCGATGAGCACACGCATTGAACAATTGGTACAGCGTGGGCTCATCGAGCGCAGTGCCAGTGAAACGGATCGTCGCAGTTGCCGGGTGCAATTGAGTGGGCTTGGGCAGAAAAGGCTGGATGCGGCGATGGAAGCGCACTTGGAGAATATGGATAACATGCTAGCTATGCTGGACAGGCGTGAACAGGGTCAACTCGCCAGCCTATTGAAGAAAATACTGGTTTTCAATTCCCCGTCGGAATAGTTCAGGCTCTATGAGGAGAACGTGGGATCATCCGTGATCTTACTGCCTTGGCTCGATTCTCAAAAAAATGCAGATGGGAATAAAGGTCGAGGAAGTATGCCTGCAAGTACGGTATAGTGGCCAACAGCAACCACTGTAGAAATTTTAGGCGGTGCTGCTGTCATGTCATATGACATCATAAAAATTTCGTATAGTAACCGAAGCTTTCTGTGTAGTTTGATTGAATATCAATTAAGTACGGTAAAGAAAAATGGGCATGAATGTAAGCATTTCAGTCATTAAGCAAGCCCGCAAAAGTAATAATTGGACACAGCAGCATTTGGCTGATATTTGTTCGCTTAGCTTGCGAACTATTCAGCGAATCGAAAAAACCGGTGTGTGTTCACAGGAGTCTCTAAGCTCTCTTAGCGCAGCTCTCGAAGTACCAAAGGAGTCTTTATTAATAGAGAAGCCTGAAGGTTCCATTAACAGAGAGATTCCCAGGTATAAAGTAGCAATTTATATTCTGACTATTACCCAGCTTGGAAGTTTACTATCGCTATACTTTAGTAGACCAGTGCTCTCGTCTGAACAGCTCAGTATTTATACTGTAGTAATATCGGCCATCTATTTAGGCTCTTTGTTCCTAGTTGCTTGGGAGGGCCTACGGAAAGGTGGATTGAAACTCCCAGAATTGGCCTAACAAAGTGCTGCAGAGGGACGGCCCGTTTTGTGCACTCTGTGTGGAGCAGGGCCACTTGCAGTTATACGTATGCGATAGACAAGGCCCGACTGGGTCTTTTGAACATAAAAAACCCGCACGTCTGGTCGGAGAGGCATTTACCTTACTCCGAACCAGAATCCGCGCGGGACAGTTTTACAAGTGTTAAAAACTAACTTTTCAATCTTTCCGATCTAATCGCAAGAAAGCGATCTAGGCCGCGGCCCCTTCAGCCACCGCGGATTTTTGCAGTGCCAGCTTAGGATCGACAAACTCATAGCCCAGCACATCGGCCACCGCTTGATAGGTCACCATACCTGCATGGACATTGAGACCTTCCAGCAAATTGCTATCGTCCAGCAAAGCCTGCTTGGCGCCCTTGTTGGCCAGTTCTACCGCGTACGGCAGGGTGGCATTGTTCAGCGCCATGGTGGAGGTGCGCGCAACGCCACCGGGCATGTTGGCCACACAGTAGTGCACCACACCATCGACAATATAAGTAGGCTCCTGATGGGTGGTCGGCTTGGAAGTTTCAAAACAACCACCCTGATCGATGGCGACGTCCGCAACAACCGCGCCTTTCTTCATGCGGCTGATGATGTCCCGGGTCAAGAGTTTGGGGGCCGCAGCACCGGGAATCAGCACCGCGCCAACCACCAGATCCGCTTCCAAAGCGTGCTTCTCGATGGCATCGTTGGTGGAATATTCGGTGCGTACGGCACCGCCGAAGATATCGTCCAACTGGCGCAGCCGCGGCAGCGATCGATCCAGAATAGTGACATCAGCCCCCATACCCAGGGCCATTTTGGCGGCGTTGGTACCCACCACACCACCGCCGATAATCAGGACTTTGGCCGGCGCGACACCGGGAACACCACCCAGCAATACGCCCAGGCCGCCCTGGGCTTTTTCCAGGTGATGGGCGCCACACTGTACGGACATCCGGCCGGCCACTTCGGACATAGGGGCCAGCAATGGCAGGCCGCCAAAGCGGTCGGTGACTGTCTCGTAGGCGATGCAGGTTGCGCCGGATTTAACCAGCAGCTCTGTCTGCTTGGGGTCCGGGGCCAGGTGCAGGTAGGTGTAAAGGATCTGGCCCGGGCGCAGCATTTCACACTCGTGGGGCTGGGGCTCTTTCACCTTGACGATCATGTCCGCAGTGGCAAAAATCTCTTCTGCCGAATCTATGATCCGGGCACCGGCCTGCAGGTACATTTCGTCGCTAAAGCCAATGGCGCTGCCACCGTCTTTCTGTACCACTACCGCATGACCGTGACTCACCAGCTCACGCACACTGGCCGGGGTCAGACCGATGCGATACTCGTGGTTTTTGATCTCTTTTGGTACACCAATCAACATTTTTATCACTCCAAGTTTTTGTCTGATGCGCCTATTGGCAGATTGCCGGTGAATGACCGAACCTCTCTTATTCGACCAGTGTAGAACCAGCCCTGGAGTGTATTTATGTATTATTTTTTGCTTAAATAGTGGAATCCACTGATTACATGGCTGAAGCCGCCAGTTTTTAAACAATCCCGCTTATTGGAGCCCCTATGCGCAAACGCGCCAGCGAACTCTCCACCATCGACCGAAACATTCTGCGGGTACTGCAGAAGAATGGCCGCACCAGCTACGCCGAGCTGGCGCGCCAGGTGGGTCTTACCGCCACTCCCTGTGTAGAGAGGGTCAAACGCCTGGAGAACGACGGTGTCATCCAGGGTTATACGGCACTGATCAACCCGGAATTTCTCGATGCGGCGCTGGTGGTATTCGTACAGATACGCCTGAACCGCTCGGCTCAGGATGCCTTTGAGGAGTTCCGCAATGCGGTGGCGGCACTGCCGGAGGTACAGGAGTGCTATCTGGTTTCGGGCAATTTCGACTATCTGATCAAGGCGCGGGTGGCGGATATGAGTGCCTACCGAAAGTTTTACGGCGAGACGCTATTGACGCTGCCGGAGGTACAGGAATGCACCAGTTATGTGGTGATGGAGCAGGTGAAGGAGACGCTGGAAGTGCCGGTACACTACAACCGCTGAACGGCACCGGACAGTTCGAAGCCAGCGGCTGCCCCGCTGGAAACCGGGCAACTGGGGCGGGATTCCGATGAATGGGGAACGATTAATTGGATTGCCGGGCCATTGAGAAATCAGCGCCGCACATAGGCCCCCAATTGTCGCCGGTAGAGCCCGGCCATTTCCTTGTCGAAGCAACAGAACACCGCGGTTTGCGGCGGACATTCCCGATCCTGATGCCGCACTATCTCCTCCACGGCTATTTCCACCGCCTGCCCGGGTGGATAGCCGTAGACACCGCAACTGATGGCTGGAAATGCAATTGACCGCATACCTTCCCGCCGGGCCAGAGCCAAACAGTCGCGATAACAGCATGCCAGCAGTTCCGGCTCGCCGAGACTGCCACCCCGCCACACGGGGCCAACGGTGTGGTAGATGCGTCTGGCACTGAGAGCAAAGGCGGGGGTGGCGCGTACCTCTCCCACTGGACAGCCACCGATCCGACGGCAGGCCTCACCGAGCCGGGGCCCCGCCGCGCGGTGAATAGCCCCGTCCACACCACCGCCACCGGCGAGGTGGCAGTTGGCCGCATTGACGATCACATCGACCTGGAGCCGGGTGATATCGCCGAGATAAACTTCGATCACTCTTGGCTTCTCCAACCGCTTTCTCGTTAATAGGGCGCGGATGGAACTCCATTTCACTGCACGGCAGGGGCCGCACGCACAGCGACGACTCAACCCATCAGTTGGCGGTGTCGCGATGCCACGTCAGTGGGACAATTCGTCACAATACTCACTAACACGATAGCAGTTGCAGAGAAAACAAACGCCGGCAACAGCTCATAAATGTCGAAGATTCCCCCGGAGAGCTGCCGCCAGACCACGACCGTCACGCCGCCGACCACCACACCGGCTATGGCTCCGCTACCGGTCATGCGCGACCAGAACAGACTGATCAGTACTGCGGGTCCGAACGCCGCCCCCAGTCCGGCCCAGGCGTAGGACACCACATCCAGCACCCTGGAGCCGGGGTCCAGCGCCACCCAGACCGCCACCAGCGCCAAGCCTACTACCGCCCAGCGGCCCACCTTCACCATGTCCGCGGGGCTGGTCTGGCGGCCAAACCAGACGTGGTAGATATCTTCCGCCAGCGCCGCTGAGGACACCAGTAATTGCGAGTCCGCCGTGCTCATAATGGCCGACAGAATTGCCGCCAGCAGCACCCCGGCGACCAGTGGATGAAACAGGACTTCAACCAGGGCCATAAATACCCGCTCGCCATCCGGCAGTGTCTGTTGCAGCTCAAGGTGGCCAAACAGGCCCACGCAGATGGCGCCAAAGAACCCCACCAGAGACCAAATCGCCGCCACAGAGGCCGCTACAGGCACATCATCGGGGCTTCTCACCGCCTGGAAACGGGCCAATATATGGGGCTGGCCGAAGTATCCCAGCCCCCAGGCCAGTGCACTGAGAATCGCCACCAGGCCCAGTGCCTGGCCATTGCTGTCGCGCAGCCAGTGCATCAGTTCCGGCACCTGCTGGTGCAACAGGCCCCAACTTTTTGCCATGCCGCCCTCGTCCACAATGACCACCAGGGGCACCGCGACCAGCGCCAGGCTCATCAGCAATCCCTGGAACACATCCGTCCAGGAGACCGCCAGAAAACCGCCAAACAGGGTGTAGGAAATCACCGCTGCCGCACCGGCGATGACCGCCCAGCGGTAATCCCAGCCAAACACCGTCTCGAACAGTTTGCCACCGGCAATCAGACCCGAAGCCACGTAAAAGAGAAAGAACAGCAGGATAAAGAAGGCGCAGACGGTGCGCAGGTAGGGGTGGCCCATGTTGAAGCGCCGATGCAGATAGGCGGGCACTGTCAATGCGTCGTCCAACTCGTAGGTATAGACCCGCAGGCGCCGTGCCATGGTGGTCCAGCTCAGCACTATGCCCGCAAACAGCCCCACCGCAATCCAGCCCGAAGAGAGGCCGGACATATAGGCGGCGCCAGGCAGGCCGAGCAGCAGCCAGCCGCTCATATCGGAGGCTCCGGCGCTCAGCGCCGCCACTGCCGGCGGCAGTGTGCGGCCGCCGAGAAAATAGTCGCTGGCGTTCTTGGTACGCAGATACGCGTAGACACCGATAACGAGAATAAGCCCCAGGTAGGCGACGAAAGTTGCCGCAATCAACCACTGTGCATACATAGACATTCCCTCTGCTGTCGACAGCGGCTTGTCTGCCAGCCCGCCATCACCGAGTTATTGCTGTTATTTGCTACGGATACCTGCCCCAAAACAGGTACTGCAACCTATTTTTGTGTTTATTGCACCTAAATCTACCCATTCGCTGGCGCCGACTCAATCCGCACACTACAAATGGGAAGACACATGGAAAATCCGACAACACTATGGGTATCTGTTTGGACGAACTGCGGCGTATGGTCATTCGTCCGACCCTGAAGCACCTTCGCGCCTGGTCTGCAGGAATGGAAGAACTTCTACTGGGCACCGCCGCACAGGAATCACAACTCGGCTTCCACCTCAAGTTCGGGCGGCGACACGGCCTGGGAATCTACCAGATCCAGCCACACACCCACCGCCGTATCTGGGACGATTATCTGATTCACCACCCAGCCCTGGCCTCCAAGGTAAGAGGGCTGGCGAGCCAGCACGACTTCCTCCAACACCCCCATAGTGAGTTGGCCACCAATCTGCGCTACGCCACCGCCATCGCCCTGCTGGTCTACCGCGCCGCCGATATCGATATACCGGACCCAGGCGACATAGCCGGAATGGCACGTATCTGGCACCGGGTGTTTCATCACGGCCCGGTTGCCACTGCCCGCGACTTTGAACTCAGCTATGCGCGCCTGGTGTCGGGGGCCCCCGCTACAGATTCAACGCCTCGATATACAGAGGGGGCTCGTCCCTATCCCCCGGCGGAAGCCAGGAATTCACCTGGCGCCCGCCTGCCATCTCACCCGCAGGGGCAGCCACTGGCGTAGTCCGGTCCAGGCGCAAATTGACAAAATCGTAGAGTTCGCCATCCGCCAGCTGTGACGGCGATACCCGGGTGAGCGCCGCAAAGATGTTTTCCGTGCGCCCCGGATACTGGCGCTCCCACTCCTGTAACATCCGCTTGACCGCCTGGCGCTGCAGGTTTTCCTGACTGCCGCACAGGTTGCAGGGGATTATGGGAAATGCCTTATAGGTGGCGAAACTGGCCAGGTCCGCCTCGCGGCAGTAGGCCAGCGGGCGAATCACAATATTGCGTCCGTCGTCGGCCCGCAGTTTCGGTGGCATAGCCTTGAGCCGGCCGCCATAAAACATATTGAGGAACAGGGTCTCCACGATATCGTCCCGGTGGTGCCCCAGCGCCACCTTGGTGGCCCCGATCTCCTCCGCAAAACCGTACAGGGTGCCGCGCCGCAACCGAGAGCAGAGACCGCAGGTGGTCTTGCCTTCCGGCACCACCTGCTTCACCACCGAGTAGGTATCCTTCTCGACGATGTGATAGGGCACCCCCAGAGAGCGCAGATAGTCCGGCAGTACCTGTTCCGGAAAGCCCGGCTGTTTCTGGTCCAGGTTGACCGCGACCAGTTCAAAACTGACCGGGGCGCTCTTCTGCAGGCTGAGCAGTATGTCCAGCATCGCGTAGGAGTCCTTGCCGCCGGACAGACAGACCATAAGCCTGTCCCCCTCTTCAATCATGTTGAAGTCGGCGATGGCCCTGCCCACATTGCGGCGCAAGCGCTTCTGCAGCTTGTTGAACTCCAGCCGTTGACGGCGGTTAAGGTCGGACATGGGTTTGCTCGAGTTACCAGGATCTGTTGACACTGTGCGGATACGAGGTGCGCGATTGTACGCATTTCCGTCAGGGAGTACACGACCGCGCATCCACCTCCGCTTGCATCAGACCCTGGATACAGGGCCACACATGCTCCAACAGGGCGGGCTGTGCCCCGGCCGTGGGGTGGATGCCGTCCGCCTGCATGGCACCCTCCTGCAGGGCTACCGGCTGCAAAAAAAACGGCACCAAAGGTACCTGCTCCGCCGCCGCCACTTTTGGGTAAACAGCGGCGAATGCCTCTGTGTAAGCCCGCCCGTAATTAGGCGGCATGCGCATGCCCAACAACAGCACCCGCGCGCCCCCCTCCTGCGCCAGTTGCACCATACGCTGGAGGTTTTGCTGCAGGGACCTGGGCGGGTAACCGCGCAGGCCATCGTTGCCCCCCAGCTCCAGAATCAGCCAGCGGGGCCGGTGCTCCTCCAACAGGCGCGGCAGCCGCGCCAGCCCACCGGCAGAAGTCTCGCCACTGACACTGGCGTTCACCACCATCACCGGCTTGTCCTCTTCAGCCAGGCGCTCGCGCAGCAACTGTACCCAGCCCTCGGTTTCGTCGAACCCATAGGCGGCACTAATACTGTCACCCAGCACCAGTAGTGTGTCACCCGCATCGGCACGGGTGCCGGCCGAAGGGACCAGCAGCAGCAGGTACAAGCCCAGCCGAACCATCGGGTGCCGTAAAAAGTCGATCGCCATGTCATACTCTCCACTGCCATTTACGTATTGTTAACCGGGCAACCGATAAGGTTACCCGGTTAATGCGGCACAGGGATATGCCGCCGCCGGACCAGGGCCGGCGCTAGCCACCAGAAAAATAGCGATTTCTTCTAATCGCCAGTTTTTCAGGGGCGAGGATCCAATCGATGAGGGATTATCCGTTGGATTGCCGGGCTAATACTATGCAACAAACCGCAGCTTAAGGAAGTCGCAATGTCCACCATGCTCAGGGCCGAAAACCTCTGCCACCGCGTCGCCACCAACGAGGGACCACTGACGCTGTTAAACGATGTTTCCCTGCAGCTCCCCCGCGGTCAAAGCCTGGCCATCACGGGCGCTTCCGGGTCCGGCAAGTCTACCCTGCTGGGCCTGCTGGCGGGACTGGAAAAGCCCAGCGAGGGACGTATATGGCTTGCCGACGACGAAATTACAGCCATGGATGAAGAGCAACGGGCCGCCATACGCGCCCGCCGGGTGGGCTTTGTGTTCCAGACCTTCCAACTGTTGCCCGGTCTCACCGCAAAGGAAAACACCATGCTGCCCAGCGAACTGCGGGGGGAGCGCAACGCTTCCAGCCGCGCCGAGGAATTCCTCGCCCGGGTCGGTCTCGATCACCGCCTGCATCACTATCCACGCCAGCTCTCCGGCGGCGAGCAGCAGCGGGTCGCCATCGCGCGGGCCTTCGCCAGCTTCAGCGATAGGGACGGCATCCTGTTCGCCGATGAACCCACCGGCAGTTTGGATGCCGGCAATGGCGACAGGGTCATTGACCTGTTATTCAAACTTAATGAAGAATCTGACGCCACTCTGGTCCTGGTAACCCACGAGCGACGCCTGGCGGAACGCTGCCAGTCCCACCTGCAGTTGGCGGCGGGAGCGGTGGAATCCGTGGATAGATTGTCCAATGACAGTAACCTCTCCGGGATGTCCATCTGATGCTGCCGCTCAAATTGCTCGCGCGCGACTGGCGCGGAGGAGAGTTGGCACTGATCGCTACCGCTCTGGTTTTGGCGGTCAGCTGTGTCACTGCAATTGCCCATTTCGGCGACCGCCTCACCCGCGCCATGCATATTCAATCCCAGACCTTCCTGGCGGCCGAACGGGTAGTCAGCAGCAGCAAACCCGTGGACCCGGCTTGGCTGCAGGAGGCTGACAACCGCGGTCTCCAGCGGGCGGAAACCGTGCAGTTTGCCTCCATGCTGGCGGCCGGCGACCAGTTCCAGTTCGCCGCCGTCAAGGCGGTCAGCAACGACTATCCACTGGTCGGCCATCTGGAAATCCGCAGCGCCGCCGAAGCGGACAAAGAAAGAGTGGCCAGCGGCCCCGCCGCCGGTGAGGTCTGGTTGGAGCCGCGGCTGCTGCCGCTACTGGATTTGCACATGGGCGACAGCCTGCAATTGGGGGACAGTGCCTTCGCAGTCACGGGACTGCTGGAGCACGAGCCGGATCGCAGTGGCAACCTGTTTTCTATGGGTGCCCGGCTGATGATGAACAGCGCCGATCTGGCGGCCACCCATATTATCCAACCCGGCAGCCGCGTGACTTATCGCTACCTGTTTGCCGGCGACAATCAGGTGCTGGACAGCTACTTCAAGTGGCTGCAACCGCAACTCACCGAACATCAGCGGGTGATCGACCTCCGCGAGGGACAGCCCAGGGTGGCCTCGGCGCTGGACCGGGCCGAGCGCTTCCTGTTTCTGGCGGGCAGTCTCGCGGTCCTGCTGGCCAGCGTCGCCGTGGGACTGGCGGCGCGCCGCTACAGCCTGCGTCACACCGCCTATGTGGCAGTGATGAAAAGCCTCGGTGCCGGGCGCGGCAAAGTGTTGCGAATCTATCTCGGCCAGTTGGCGGCACTGGTGCTGCTCGCCACCGCTGCGGGGCTGCTGATCGGCAGCCTGGTGCAGGCACAGGCGGTGGCGCTGATGGCCGACTTTTTCCCTGTGGACCCACCACCGAGCGGCTGGCACCCACTGCTGGTGGGTCTGGCCACCGGCTTTGCCTGCGCGCTCGGCTTCGCCCTGCCGCCGCTGTTTCGCCTGGCCCGCACCAGTCCCATGCGGACGCTGCGGCACGACTGGAGCAACCCCGACCGGCGCGAATGGCTGGGCCTGATCCTCGGTCCCTCATCCATGCTGCTGCTGATCTGGTGGCTGTCCGGCAGCCTCGCCATTACCGCCGCACTGTTTGCCGGCATGGCGCTGCTGGTGGCCGGCAGTGCGCTGGTGAACCGGTTGCTGGTACGCGGCCGTCTCGCCGCCCTCGGCGGTGGCTGGCGCATCGCACTGGGCAGCCTGCAGCGCCGGGCCGCCTTCAATACCCTGCTGATCGCCGCCTTTGGCACCGGCCTGCTGGCCATGCTGGCACTGGTCTTCGTGCGCACCACTCTGATCGACGAGTGGCGTATGCAACTGCCCGAGAATGCCCCCAACCACTTCCTCGTCAACATAGCCCCCGACGAGAAAGATGCGGTACAGACACTGCTGGCCGACAACGGAGTGGTTTCCACCGAGTTGTACCCGATGGTGCGCGGCCGCCTCATCGCCATCAACGGCGAAACCGTCAAAGACCGCCGCGAGCAGGACGGCGCCCTGCGGCGGGAACTGAATTTGAGTTGGACCGACAAGCTGGCACCGGACAACCGCATAGTGAACGGCCAGTGGTGGGATCAGGCCCAGGTCGATGAGGGCGTGTCCGTGGAAGTGGAACTGGCGGCGCGACTGAATCTGCAACTGGGCGACCGGCTGCGCTTTTCCATTGGCGGCCTGGAGTTGGAAGCACCCGTAACCAGCCTGCGCTCACTGGACTGGAACAGCATGCGGCCGAATTTCTTCATGCTGTTCGCACCCGGCAGCCTGGAGGGCTTCCCCGCTACTTATATCACCAGCTTCTACCTCCCCCCGGAACAAAAACTGCTGGTCAACGACCTGGTGCGGGCCTTTCCCAGTGTCAGCGTGATCGAGCTGGACAAAATCATCGAACGCATCCGCGATACCATCAACCAGGTCTCGCTGGCGATCGAGTCGGTCATGGTCCTGATGCTGGTGGCGGGAGTGCTGGTGTTAGTGGCTGGCGTGCGCGCCAGTATCGCCGAGCGATTGCAGGAGGCGGCGATCATCCGCACGCTGGGAGGCCGCCGGCGCCTGCTGCTGCAAAGCCTGGTCCTGGAATTTGGTCTGCTGGGGTGCGCCGCGGGGCTGCTGGCCGCAATCGGTGCCGAAACCACCCTGGCGGTATTGTCACGGCATGTGTTCGACCTGCCCTTCACTCCACACCCACTGCTCTGGCTGCTGGGGCCGCTGAGCGGCGCGCTGTTGGTGGGTGCCGCCGGTACCCTTGCCTGCCGCAGCTCCGTCAGCCAACCGCCACTCAGGGTATTGCGCCAGCTGGCCTGACAGACCATTGATATCGACCCGGCAATCCAGTCCACAGCCCCTCATGGACTGGGTTGCCGGGTTAATATTGCGGTGCACCCATCTACACCAATTGACGCAGTTATGGATCTCGACTTCGACCGCCGGCACATCTGGCACCCCTACGCCTCCCTGACCGACCCGACACCGGTTTATCCGGTGACCCGGGCCGACGGCGTACACATTACTCTCGAGGACGGCACCGACCTCATCGACGGTATGTCCTCCTGGTGGTGCGCCCTGCATGGCTACAATGTGCCGCAGCTGAACCGGGCCGCCACTGAGCAGATGGAGAAAATGTCCCATGTGATGTTCGGTGGCCTCACCCACGAGCCGGCCATAGAAGTGTGCAAAAAACTGGTGGCGCTGTCGCCGGGGCCATTGCAACGGGTATTCCTGGCCGATTCCGGCTCGGTGTCGGTGGAGGTGGCCATCAAGATGGCGCTGCAGTACTGGCAGTCCCGGGGTCGCGCTGAGAAACACCGCCTGCTGGCGTTGCGCAACGGTTACCACGGCGATACCTTCGGCGCTATGGCAGCCTGCGACCCGGTCACAGGCATGCACCACCTGTTCGCCAGTCACCTGAACCGACACCTGTTTGCACCCGCCCCGGCCCCCGGCTTCCATCAGCCCTGCCGCGAAGACGACATCACTCCGCTGCGGCGACTGGTAGAGCAACATCACCGCGAACTGGCAGCACTGATTCTCGAACCCGTGGTACAGGGCGCGGGCGGCATGCGTTTTTACTCACCGGAGTATTTGCGGCGCGCGCGCCAGCTGTGCGATGAATACGACCTGCTGCTGATCGCGGATGAAATTGCCACCGGTTTCGGTCGCACCGGCACTATGTTCGCCTGTGAACACGCCGACATAGCGCCGGATATCCTCACCCTCGGCAAGGCCCTGACCGGCGGCACCATGACCCTGGCGGCCACCCTGTGTACCGACCAGGTGGCCGAGGGCATCTGCCGCGGCGAGGCCGGGATCTTTATGCACGGCCCCACCTTTATGGGCAATCCCCTCGCCTGCGCAGTCGCCAACGCCAGTATCCAACTGCTGCTCGACAGCCCCTGGCAACAGCGGGTCAGTGCTATCGAGGCACAGCTGTGTCGCCAGCTGGCACCCCTCAAACAGGCTCCGGGGGTCGCCGAGGTGCGCACACTGGGTGCCATCGGCGTGGTGGAGATGAAGCAGCCGGTGAATGTGCCGCTGGTACAGAGGGCCCTGATCCAGCGCGGCGTATGGCTGCGCCCTTTCGGGAAACTGGTTTACACAATGCCGCCCTATATCATCTCCCCCGGGGAACTGGGCCAGATCAGCGAGGCCATGGTCCAGGTCCTGGGCGACTTGTAGATCTATGGCGGGTGGATCAAAAGAGAGATTCGCCTACAATCGACGGCAAAGTTGTGGAAGCTCTGATTCATTCGGTGCAACCGGCCGCTTGTTTTTCACTTGAATGCGCAAAAAGGGTTTATGGTTCAACCGCTGTTAGAAGTCACCGAAGTCGAATGTCGCCAGGGTGACAGGATCGTCCTCGAACAGGTGTCCTTCCACCTCCACCAGGGCGAGATCTGCTGCCTGCTGGGCCCCAGCGGCTGTGGTAAAACCACACTGCTGCACACCGTGGCCGGTTTCAATCCTGTCTACCGGGGGCAGATCTCTCTCGCCGGCCGGCCGATCTCCACCGCATCCGCAGTCACACCGCCGGAGCGGCGCAATATCGGTGTGGTGTTTCAGGACTATGCCCTGTTTCCACATCTGACCGTACAGCAAAATATCGCCTTCGGACTCAAATCCGCACCCCAGCCGGAGCGGCGGGCCCGGGTGCGCGAACTGCTGCAGCTGGTACACTTGGAAAGCCACGCCGACAAATTTCCCCACCAGCTGTCCGGCGGTCAGCAACAGCGCGTGGCACTGGTGCGCGCACTGGCGCCGCGCCCGGGACTGCTGTTGATGGATGAACCCTTTTCCAACCTGGATACAGAACTGCGGCGCAGTCTGGCCAGCGAAGTGCGCCATATACTGCGGGAACAGGGCACCAGCGCGATACTGGTGACCCACGACCGCAACGAGGCCTTTGCCGCAGCGGACCGGTTGGGTGTGCTGGCCGGGGGGCGCCTGCAGCAGTGGGACACGCCGGAAAGTATTTTCCGCCACCCCGCCAGCCTCGCAGTGGCGCGCACCGTCAGCGACGGATTTGTGGTGACCGGCAAACTGGTGCGGGAAGGCCTGCTGCAAACGGAAATCGGGCGTTTGGCACCGGTGCCTATGCCGAACCCGGATAGCGGCGAAGTGCAACTGTTCGTACGCAACGAAGCGCTGCTGCCCGGCGATCACGAGGATGCGATAGCGGCCCAGGTGGTCGACAAGAGTTTTCTCGGCGACCGTATCATCTACAAACTGCGCCTGCCCCAGGGACGTGTAATCGAGACCACCTTCGCTACAGATTACCGCCTGGAACCCGGCAGCGAAGTGCCACTGCGCATCGGCGAGGCCCTGATCTTTTCAGACCATTAACCCCATAGATGTTGCCACTAGCAGGTTGTTGAAAAAGGCATCCTGCCTGTTTCAAAACACGAAAAGCGAAAAATGTTATTTTCACTTTTCTCCCAAAATCAACGACTTAGACGTCGTTGATTTTGCCGGAACATCCATATTCCGGCACCAGGCGTCGAAATTCTTCGAATTTCAACAGCCTGCTAGATGTTCCCACGGTTTTTTGCCTGCGGGATCAGGGCTGCGGGGTGGCAAGCGGATCCGCAAATGCCGACCCCGTATCTGCAGCGCGCCTCTGCCCCATGGCACGGCTCAGCAGAATCACCGGCAGCAGTCCCACCAGCACTATCATCAGTGCTCCCAGGGCGGAGCGTTCCAGCATTTCATCGGAAGCGAACTGGTACACATAGGTAGCCAGTGTCTCCAACCCAAATGGCCGCAGCAGCAGCGTAGCCGGCAGTTCCTTCATACAGTCGACAAATACCACCAGCGCACCAGTCAGCAAACCCACGCGCACCAGTGGAAAATGTACCGCCCACAGGGTCTGCCAGCTGCTGCGCCCCAGGGAGCGGGATGCCAAATCCATGGCGGGGGTCACTTTTTCCAGGCTGGATTCAATCGACCCGGCGGAAACCGCGAGGAAACGCACCGTGTAGGCAAACAGAATCGCAAACACGGAGCCGCTCAACAGCAAGCCGGACGAAATACCGAAATGATCGCGCAAAAATGCGTCCACCGTATTGTCGAACGCGGCCAGAGGAATCAGTACACCGATGGCCATCACCGCGCCGGGCATGGCGTAACCCAGTTTGGCGAAATCCACCAGCATCCGTATCACCGGCAGCGGATACAGGCGCCTGCCATAGGCGAGCAGCAAACCGATCATGGCGGTCGCCAGTGCAGCGCCCGCAGACAGCAGAAAACTGTTGCGCGCCGCAGCAAAAAATTCACTGTTCCAATAACGGGAAAAATTCTCCAACGCATACTGCAGTAAAACCACCAGTGGCACCCCAAAACCCAGCAGCAACAGAAGGCTGCAGCAGAGTATCGCACCCAGCGCCCGCGGGCCGCGAAGGACATACTGATCGCGGCGACTCGACGAGGACTGGACAAAGTGTTTCTGGCGCGCACGTCCCATGCGCTCCAGCACAATCAGCAGCACTACGAACGCCAGGGTACTGCTGGCAATCTGAGCCGCGCCCCCCAAATTGCCTCGGCTCAGCCAGGTATCGTAGATACCTACACTCAGCGTGCGCACCGCGAAGAAATCGACGGTGCCAAAATCGTTCAGGGTTTCCATCAGTACCAGCGACAAACCCACCGCTATGGCCGGCCGCGCCATCGGCAGTGACACCCGCACAAAGCTCTGCCAGGGCGTACACCCCAATGCGCGGCTGGCGGCGCGAATACTGCCGCACTGCTCCAGAAAGGACGCCCGGGCAAGCATATAGACATAGGGGTAGAGCACCAGCGACAACATGGCCACCGCCCCGCCCATGCTGCGGATCGGCGGAAACCAGTAGTCCCGCGCGCTTTGCCAGCCGAACCAGTCGCGCAGCACTTTTTGCACCGGGCCGGCGTATTCCAGTAAATCGGTATAGACATAGGCGATCACATAGGCCGGCACGGCAAACGGCAGCAACAGCGCCCAGGTGAAAAAACGCCTTCCGGGGAACTGGCACATGGTCACCAGCCAGGCGCTGGCGATACCTGCCAGCAGGGTGCAGACCCCCACTCCCAGGGCCAGGATGAGGGTGGCGGAAACATAGTGAAGCAACACCGTATCCAGCAGGTGGGGCCAGATATTGTGCTCGGGGAAGAGCGCCAGTAGAAACACCGACAGCAAAGGCAGTGCCACCAGCAGCGCTATGGCGGAGACGGTGGTAATCCAGCGCAAGCGGGAAAAGCCGGCAGTGGAGGGAATGGAATCGATCAGCATAAATGGCAAAAACCGCAATCCGGCAACAGCGACCGAACTGCGATTAAAAAACTGGCACCGGAATTTGAGGCGCCCCAATCAAAAATCGAACTGGACCTCGTCGACCAGGCGCGAGGCGGTCGGTACATGGGTGGCAATCTCAGTAATACTCAACTTATCTTCTTTAAACGCACCCATGTGTTGCCGGATGAGTTCGGAGCGCTGGGTACCCGGACGCACAGGAAATTCAAAATTCTTTTCCGCGTATAGGTACTGGGCGTCCTCTCCGCTGAGAAACTCCAGCAATTTGATGGCATTGCCGCGGTGGGGTGCATATCTGGTTAGGGCCGCACCGGAAATAAACATATGGGTGCCGCGATCGCCCTGATTGGGAAACACCAGGTTGACGGACTCAGCCCATTCAATCTGTTCCGGCTGCTCCGTATTGGTGATCATATTGCCAAAATAGTAACTGTTGCCCAGGGACAGGTCGCACTCTCCCTCGCTGATGGCCTTAACCTGGGCCCGGTCGTTGCCCTGCGGCTTGCGGGCCAGATTGTCTTTCAGTCCCTGCAGCCACTGCTTGGTGTCCGCCTCGCCGTGGTGTGCAATCATGGACGCTATCAGGGATAAAGTGTAGGGATGCTTGCCGCTGCGGGTGCAGATACGCCCTTTCCATTTGGGGTCTGTCAGCTCCTCGTAGCTGGTGATCTCCCCGGCTTTCACACGTTCCTTGGAGGCATAGATCAGCCGCGCACGGGTGGTGAGTCCGAACCAGTTGCCATCCGCATCGCGAAACTGCGCCGGGACATTCCGCTCCAGCACCGCACTCTCCACCGGTTGCGTCAACCCCTTGCCCACCAGATCCATCAGGCTGCTGGTATTGGAGGTCAGCACTATATCCGCAGGGCTGTTGCGCCCCTCGCGCTCCAGGCGCTCGTTGAGACCGGAACTCGCATAGACCACTTGGGTTTCGATACCCGTCTCGCGGGTGAATTCGTCCAGTACCGGTTCGATCAGAAACGGCTGGCGATAGGAGTAGATATTGACCTGTTCGGCGGCACCTGCACTGAGGGCAGTGCCCAGGGCTGCCAGAACAACCGCCATACGGGAGACAAGGGATTTGCGCATCGGGATTCCATGATCCTGTGGATTAATCTGCGAAGAATTCTCATTCTTATTCAGGCGCAAGTCAACCGTGCCGGCCTCCGCTCAGTGACCACCGGACGAGCGGGCACCCTCCAGTTTCTCTGCCTCAGCGTCGGCCATGCGGTTGATGAGAAAGCGGGTGCTGGTGCCCTGTACCAGCAGCGAGAAGAGTACCACACCAAATACCATGGCCTGTATCGTGTACCAGTAGGGCAACTCCGTCGGCAGCGACAGTACCAGCGCCAACGCAATGACCCCGCGCACCCCTCCCCAACTCAAGACCAACCGCCAGGGTTTGAGCAGCGGCGGCCCCACAAAGCGGCACAGAGGCGCCACCAGAAATATGGCCAGCGCCCTGGCACCCACTGCGGCCATGATCGCGATCAGCATTGCCAGCCACTGGCTGGTAAACATACCCGGCGTGATCACCAGCCCCATAATCACGAAAATCAGCGCGCTGAACAGCAGCCCCAACCACTCCCAGGTGGGCCCCACATCCGCCAGGAAAGTATCCTCCTGCTCGCGCAGGCAGATACGGGTGACCACTGCACAAACCATAACCGCGAGAATACCGGACACATGCACCACATGCTCCGCCAAGTAAAAAGTTCCAAAGGCGGACAACACCAGCGTCGCCAGAGCGGCCCCGGCAGAACCCAGAAACAGGACCACAATCGCGGTCAGCAGCCCGCACATCAGGCCCAGCGCCAACCCGCCAAAAAAGATAACGGTGAAATAAAGCGACATGTCCGCCATGCCGAACAGGGGCACACCGGTAACCTCCGCCCCCTCCACCACTGTGTGCATGGCCGCGCCCAGGACCAGGGAAAAAAGTACGATTGACGCCGCGTCGTTGAACAAACTCTCACCCTCCACCACGGTGAGCAACTCCTTGTCGGCGCGGGTCTGGCGCAGCTTGTTGATCACCGCCACGGGATCCGTCGCCGCGAGAATGGTCCCGGTCAACAGGGCTGCGATCCAGGGAAAACCGGGATGCCGGATCCCATAGTAGATAAGTACAGCGGTTAATAAGGCACATATCGCCACCCCCAGTGTCGACAACAGCAGAATGGGTCCCATCCAGCGTTTCAGCAGCTTCGGTTCTATGCGCCAGGCGGCCTCGAAAATCAACACCGGCAGTATGACAAAAAACACCAGTTGGTGGAGATTGTCGGCGCGGATCCCGGTATCAAACTCAATCACCGGCAACAATATGCCCGCGACCACACCCGCGATCAGGCATCCAAGAGTGTTGTCGATGCGCAGCACCCGAGCCAGCATCAACCCGGTCACCGCCGCCATCGCCATGTACAGGCCCTGCCCGACGAGTGTTGTTACTCCGTCCATCACTGCCTCCTCCGGTCGCTGGCAATAACCGCCTTGGTTTTCACTTCTGGCATCAACTCGCTGAGGGGCACCGCCACGCCCCGTTCATTGATCACCTCCACATGATGACGGCGCAGCAGGCGCGGCTCCGGCACACCACAGGAGTGCGCTATGTAACCCACCTCGTGCATCATGCTGCGCGCGTAATTACCCACCCGGTCCGCCTTGTCGATGGGGTCCAGCCCCTGCTGTAGATCCGGGTTGTGGGTGGTGACACCGGTGGGACAGGTATTTTTATTGCACTGCATGGCCTGGATGCAGCCCAGTGAAAACATAAAGCCGCGGCCGCAATTGACGAAGTCAGCACCCATGGCCAGAGCCCAGGCAACAGCGGAGGGGGTCAGCAGCTTGCCCGCACAGATCACTTTGATACGGTCCCGCAGGCCATACTCCGTCAGCAGGTCGACCACCAGCGGCAGGCTGCGGTTGAGCGGCAGCCCCATATAGTCCATCAGGCTCTGTGGTGCAGCGCCACTGCCACCGTCGGCGCTGTCGATATTGATGAAGTCCGGCGCGGTATCCAGGCCGCGCCGGACTATGGAGTCGCACAGGTCGTGCAGCCACTGGCTGGCACCGATGACACACTTGAACCCACTGGGCTTGCCGGTGACTTTGCGAATGTGCACGATCATGTCCAGCAGACCTTCCACATCGTGAAACTCCGGGTGGGCATTGGGGCTGATGGAATCCCTGCCCACGGGTATGCCGCGCACCCGGGCTATTTCCGGGGTCACCTTCGCCGCCGGCAGGATGCCGCCCTTGCCCGGCTTGGCCCCCTGGGACAGTTTCAGTTCGAACATCTTCACCTGTTGGTGGGCCGCCACCTGCGCCAGTTTTTCATCGCTCAGGTTGCCGTGTTCATCACGCACACCATACTTGGCGGTCCCTATCTGAAACACCAGATCGCAACCGCCCTCCAGATGATAGGATGCCAGCCCCCCCTCCCCGGTGTTCAGCCAGATCCCCGCCTTCGCCGCCCCCTTGGACAGGGCCCGCACCGCCGGTACCGACAGGGCGCCAAAGCTCATTCCCGAGATATTGAAAAACGCACTTGTGGTATAGGGTTCGGCGGCGTAACCACTCCCTACCGTCACCGGTGCCGGCGGCACCGCGTCTTTTTCCAAAGTGGGAAACGGGTGATTGAGAAACAGGACATCGCCGGGCTGATTGAGCGATCTGGTGGAACCAAAAGCAACCGTGGAATCCACATTTTTGGCCGAGCGATACACCCAGTTGCGCTGGGCGCGGTTGAACGGCATCTCCTCGCGGTCGAGGGCAAAAAAGTACTGGCGAAAAAATTCCCCCAGATGCTCAAACTGATAGCGGAAACGCCCCAGCACGGGGAAGTTGCGGCGGATCGCCTGTTTGGTCTGGCTGATGTCCGACAGATAGACATAGACCACGTACAACACCAGTACCACCAGCGCAAACGCGAATAACAGCGCAAAAAGCTGCAGAACCTGAACCGCGAATGCACGGATAGCATCAACCGCCTCTAAATCCATCTCGCTGCTCCCAGTCTTATTATGTATGCCATTGTATGTCCCACTTGTCGCCCTTACCCAGGGAAGCCCCCGGCCGTGGTAAGATCGGGCAAAGCCGGGGGGCCGGATTCGCCTTAGCAGGTTGTTGAAAAAGGCATTCTGCCTGTTTCAAAACACGAAAAGCGAAAAATATGATTTTCACTTTTCTCCCAAAATCAACGAGTTAGGCGTCGCCGATTTTCCGGAACATCCATATTCCGGTACCAGGCGTCGAAATTCTTCGAATTTCAACAGCCTGTTAGGGATCATTCCCGCCCCACCCGGTTAGGCCTACCATACCCTGAATTTACACGGGATGCTTTTGTGATAATTGCACCAGTGATAGAGTTGGCCCAGTTCCGGGAAAGAGCCACTAGACAGCACCCGGCGGACCGGCGGATTTACCTATGAGCCTGACCCAGATATTTGTCGCCGGTATATTTTTTCTGGTCATTCTTGCCCTGACCTGCAGCCGGGCACGCCCCTCGCTGGTTTTCGCCGCTGCCGCAGGCGCCTGCTTCCTCACTGGCCTGGTACCTACGGAGAGGGTATTGCAGAAAGCGGTGAACCCGGGTCTCGTCACCCTGATTATTCTGCTGCTGGTGTCCGTTGGTATCGAAAAGGCCCACTGGCTGCGGGCGGCGTCCGACCGGCTTATCCAGGGTTCGCGCACCGGCAGCCTGGCGCGACTTATCGGCGTCGCGGCCCTGAGTTCAGCCTTTGTGAACAACACCGCGGTGGTGGCCGCCCTGGCTCCCGCGGTGCGGGGTCAGCGGCGCCATCCGGCGGGCAAGCTGTTACTGCCACTGTCCTACGCGGCCATACTCGGCGGCACCCTCACCCTGATCGGCACTTCCACAAACCTGATCGTCAACAGCTTTATTCTGGACCGCGGACTGCCGAGCCTGGATTTCTTTGCATTCCTCCCGGTGGGCCTGGGGGCCACAGTCGCCGGCCTGGTGGTTCTGCTGCTGTGCAACCGGTTGCTGCCCCTGGGGCGGTCTTCACAGGAGCCGGTAACCGAGTACCTGCTGGAAGCGGAGGTGGAAGAGGGATCGCCCCTGGACGGCCGATCCGTGGAACAGAACCGGTTGCGCCAGTTGGAAACCCTGTACCTGGTGGAAATCGTGCGCGGTGGCCAGATCATCAGTCCGGTCGGCCCCACGGAGATTGTCCACAGTGGCGACAAACTGATTTTCAGTGGCGATGTGCGGGATCTGGGGCGACTGCAGGACATACAGGGACTGCGCCTGTTTGCGCTACAGGACGAGCTGCTGGAGATGGAGCTGACCGAGGTGGTGCTGGCGCCCAATTCCAGCATCCTGGGGGAGTCCCTGAAGAGCTGCCAGTTCCGTACCCGCTTCGACGCCGCGGTTGTGGCCATGCGCCGCGGTGGTGAGCGCCTGTCCGGCAAACTGGGAGAAATCCGGTTGCGGGCGGGAGATGCACTGCTGCTGGCGGTGGGGCCGGACTTCAAACACCACCGCAATATCGATAAAAACTTCTACGTTGTCAGTGGCAATCAACTGTCGCGGCAGCTCTCCCGGCGCGACAGCTGGCTGCTGGGGCTGGGCTTTGCCACGGTGATCGCCGGTGCCGCACTGGGTTATTTTTCCCTGTTGAAGGGCCTGATCGTTCTGCTCGGTGGCATGATCGGCGTGGGGATTGTCACTACCGCCGAACTGCAGCGACGCTTCCCGTTTCGGATCTGGCTGATCATCGCCAGTGCCCTGGTACTTGCGGAGGCCTTTTCCAGCAGCGGCCTGGCAGATCTGTTGGCCACCGCGCTCAAGGGTTCGGTGGCCGGAGCCGGGCCATACCTGGCACTGGTATGCGTATTCCTGGTGACTCTGGTGCTGACGGAGCTGATGACCAACAACGCCGCCGCCGCACTGACATTTCCCCTGGCCTGGAGTCTGGCGGAGAGTTTTGGCGTCAGTTGGATGCCTTTCGTGATGGCCGTCGCCTACGGCGCCAGTGCCAGCTTCCTGACCCCCTTCGGCTACCAAACCAATCTGATGGTGCAGAACCTGGGCGGCTACCACCTCCGCGATTTCCTGCGTGCGGGCCTGCCCCTGACAATTGCCTATTCGGCTGTTGCTCTGATTCTGCTACCACTGGTATTTCCCTTTTAGCAGGCTGTTGAAATTCGAAGAATTTCGACGCCGGGTACCGGAATATGGATGTTCCGGCAAAATCGGCGACGCCTAACTCGTTGATTTTGGGAGAAAAGTGAAAATCACATTTTTCGCTTTTCGTGTGTTGCAAAAGGCAGGATGCCTTTTTCAACAACCTGTTAGGGTTCTTAAGGAAGCTCTGCTTAAACAGCCGGGTAACCATGTGACTGTGCTACAGTATTTTTGCGTTTAGGACAGTTTCCGCGAAACCGCGGAAACTGTTGAGGAAGCAGCCCCACCGATAAAGGACCATCCCAGCGGTTTGCCAATCGTTTGCCGGATAAGCTGTCGCCGCGCCGCCAGGTCTGTTAGACTGCGCCGCCTTTTGCCCAGACCCGGCTGCGGCGGGGCCATGAACGAACCTCTGATTTAGTCGGTAGCAGACCTCCTTGCCAAAGGCGTCGCATTGAGCGGGCTTGTATCAGTGGGGCAATTTGTCAGCTATGTGACTTGCCCGGCAATCTGTGGCCATTGCACTTGGCTGCGCACAATCCGACTGTAGATCCATATGAATTCCGAAATAACAGACACCCCTGCGCCGCTTGGCTTCGACCAGCTGGCACTGCCGCCCGAAATTCTGACCGCCATCGACAAGCTGGGCTATGAAACCCCCTCGCCCATCCAGGCACAGACGATACCCTCGTTACTGGAGGGTCGCGACGTGCTGGGGCAGGCACAGACAGGGACCGGTAAAACCGCGGCCTTCGCACTGCCACTGCTGGCCCGGCTGGACCTGCGTCAGCGCCGGCCCCAGGCACTGGTACTAGCCCCGACCCGTGAACTGGCCATTCAGGTGGCGGAGGCCTGCCAGGCATACGCCGCCAACCTGAAAGGCTTTCATGTGGCGCCCATTTACGGCGGCGCCGATTATCGCGGCCAGATTCAGCAGCTCAGGCGGGGTGTGCAGCTGGTAGTGGGCACCCCCGGTCGCGTCATGGACCATATGCGCAGGGGCACCCTGGAGCTATCCAGTCTGAACACCCTGGTGCTCGACGAAGCCGACGAAATGCTGCGCATGGGTTTTATCGACGATGTGCGCTGGGTGCTGGAGCAGATCCCGGAACAGCGCCAAATGGCCCTCTTCTCCGCCACCATGCCGAAAGAAATCGCGCGCATTGCGCGGGAATATCTGCGGGATCCGGCGGAAATTAAAATCCGCGTCAAAACGGAGACAGCGGAAACCATCCACCAGCGCTATTGGCCAGTGGGTGGCCTGCACAAGCTGGATGCGCTGACGCGTATTCTCGAAGCCGAGCCGGTGGATGCCACCATCATTTTCGTGCGCACCAAAAACAGCACCGTAGAGCTGGCGGACAAACTGGCGGCGCGCGGTTTCGCCAGTGCGGCCCTCAATGGCGACATGGCCCAGAACCTGCGCGAACAGGTTATCGACAAACTGAAAAGCGGCAAGCTGGATATAGTGGTGGCCACCGATGTGGCCGCGCGCGGCCTGGATGTGGCGCGTATCAGCCATGTGATCAATTACGATATCCCCTACGATGCGGAAGCCTATATTCATCGCATCGGTCGCACCGGCCGCGCCGGGCGCGAGGGCGATGCGATCCTGTTTGTGGCGCCGCGGGAGCGCCGCATGCTGCGGGTTATCGAGCGGGCCACCAAAAAGCCCATCGAAAAACTGATCTTGCCCAGCGCCGCAGCCGTCAATTCCGCGCGAACCCAGCGCTTCCACGAACGCATCAGCGCCACCCTCGGTGGCGAGATCGACCTGGCCCCCTACCGCCAGTTGATAGAGGAATACCTGAGCGCCAATGACATGGATCCGCTGGACGCGGCCGCAGCCCTGGCGGTGATGGCACAGGGCAATCAACCGCTGCTGCTCAACGAGGCGGAGCCAAAACCACCCAAGCGCCCCCAGCGGGAAGACTTTGAGGAAGGCGGGCGCAAACAGGGCGGCTATCACAAGGACAAAAAAATGCCGCCGCCGGATGAAGGTATGGAACGCTACCGCATCGAAGTCGGTCGTATGGCCGGAGTCAAACCCGGCCATATCGTTGGCGCCATTGCCAATGAAGCGGAACTCGACAGCAGTTACATCGGCCGTATCGAGATCTACCCGGAATACACTACCGTGGACCTGCCACAGGGTATGCCCCGGGAAGTGTTTCAGCACCTGAAGCAGGTGCGCGTAGCCGGCAGAGCCATGCAAATCAGCCGACTCGCCGACAAACCCCACAGCCGCGGCAAGCGACCGGCAAAAACCCAGGGGAAACGCCCTTCGCGCTAATTGTTATCAGGCCTGTTTACGCCTGCGGGCGGAGGCCAGCGCAAACCCGGGTTAGGCAAGCCAGGGAGGGCTTTTAACAACCCGCTGGGAATAAATAGTCGCGACAGAAAACAGCTCAGACCGCTCGGATTCCCTTGAGGGTTGCAAAGCAGGTATCCCGCGCAGTCTGCAGAAAGTCCTCCAGATAGGCCCCCTGCCGCATATCCTCCCGCACCGCCGCGTAAAGGGTGCTCCACAAGCCCTGTTGCCCCAGGCGCAACTGCACAATAAAACCCTTTTGCAGGTATTCGTGCAGCGCCCAGTTGGGCAGTGCGCAGACGCCGCGGCCACTGACCGCCAGTTGCACCACCATCACCGTGAGCTCGGCGGTGCGGACCTCCGCGGGTTCGACCCCCGCCGGCTCCAGGAAGCGCTGAAAAATATCCAGGCGCTCCCGCTCCACCGGATAGGTGATCTGCACCTCCCGCTCCAGGTCCTGTGGCTCCACCCAGGTTTTCCCCGCCAGCGCGTGCTTGCGACTGACCCCCAGGCACATTTCAAACCCAAACAGGGGTTCGTAGTGAATGCCGTTCAGGTCGGTGTCCGGGTTGGAGGTAACCACCAGATCCAGATCCCCCCGCACCAGCGCCGGCAGCGGCGCAAAATGAAAACCGCTGGACAGATCCAGCTCCACTTCCGGCCAGTTGTCCCGGTACTCATCCAGGGTCGGCATCAGCCACTGGTAGCAGCTGTGGCATTCGATGGCGATGTTCAACCGCCCCGCCCGACCGGACCCCAGCCGCACCAGGTCCCGCTGGGCCAGCGCCACTCGCGGCAGCACCTCGTCCGCCAGCTGCAGCAGCCGCAAGCCCGCGCTGGTAAACCGCAAGGGGCGCGACTTGCGCACGAACAGCGCCTGTTGGTGGCGCTCCTCCATCTCGCGAAACAGGTGGGACAGGGCCGACTGGGTGAGGTGCAGCCGTTCGGCGGCACGCACCATGCTGCCGGTATCCCGCAGCAGGCTGAGCGCACGCAGTTGGCGCAATTCGAGCATGGCCCCTCCAACTTTAGAAAAATTCAAGTTTTAGGCAAAAAATATGAAATTGATTGAACATCACCCAGAGCGCAGAATCAAGCCTCAAAGCCCGACTGAGAAGATCCCGACAGAATTCATTTAGCCCGGCAGCCTGAGGCCTGCCGGCACTAGGCAGGGTGACGCTCACAAGGGCAAAAGCTTCCACACACCGACAGTGACCATACGGGGAACAGGTTAAATGGCACAGACACATATTCTCGGCTATCCGCGAATCGGCGCTCAGCGCGAACTGAAAAAGGCTCTGGAAGCTTACTGGCGCGGTGAAATTGACCAGATGGAACTCAAGGCCGCAGGGGCCAGGATTCGCAGGGACAACTGGCGCGCCCAAAAGGCAGCGGGGCTGCAGTTTGCCACCGTGGGGGACTTCGCCTGGTACGACCAGGTGCTCAATCACTCCCTGATGTTCGGGGTGGTTCCGGAGCGCTTCCACTCCGGTGTCGCCGGGGACAAACTGGATCAGTACTTCCGCCTCGCCCGGGGACGGGCACCTTCCGGTGCACCGGTAGCCGCCAGCGCCATGACCAAGTGGTTCGACAGCAACTACCATTATCTGGTACCGGAATTCGACTGCCAGCAGCGTTTCGAACTGGACAGCGAATGGCTGCTGGAGGAGGTGCGCGAGGCACTGGCACAGGGACACAGGGTCAAGCCGGTGCTGATCGGCCCACTGACATACCTTTGGCTGGGTCGCATGGAAGGCGACCCGCTGGCACTGTTGCCGGGACTGCTGACCTGCTATGAACAGCTGCTGCAACAATTGTCTGGGGAGGCTGTGGAATGGCTACAGATTGACGAGCCGATTCTGGGGCTCGATCTGCCTTCCCAGTGGCGCGACGCCTTCGCGCCCACCTACGCGCAGTTGCACGGAGCCGCCCCGGCGTTAAAACTGCTGCTGGCCACCTATTTTTCGCCCCTGCGGGAAAATTTGCAGCTGGCTTTCTCCCTGCCCATAGACGGCGTGCATATCGACTGTGTCCGCGCCCCTGAGGAGCTACCCGGTGCAGCGGAATTGCTGCGGGAAGAACAGATACTCTCACTGGGAGTGATCAACGGCCGCAATGTGTGGCGCGCGGATCTGGCCCTCTGGCAGCGGCGGCTGGCGCCCCTGGCCAGCCGGCTGGGGGAGCGGCTGTGGCTCTCAGGCAGCTGTTCACTGCTGCACTGCCCGGTGGACCTGGAGGCGGAAACAACCCTGGCCCCGGAGCAGCGGGATAAACTGGCCTTCAGTCGCCAGAAGCTGGCTGAACTGGGACAACTGCAAACACTGCTGACCCGGGGGGAAAAGAATTCGCAACGGCAACCGGAACACCCGCTGCCCAAAACTCCAGCCGTTGCGGTCGATGGCCTGGGCGTCGAGGAAACCTGGCGCCCCCAGTCATTCGCGCAGCGGGCGCCACTGCAAAAGCGCCGCCTGCAATTGCCGCTTTTACCCACCACCACCATCGGCTCCTTTCCACAGACGGATCTTTTGCGCAGCGTCCGGCGCAGGTACCGCAGTGGCGAAATCTCCGCAGAGGAATACCGGCAGCACCTGCGCGCGGAAATTGCCGAAACCGTCCGCCGCCAGGAAATACTCGGCCTGGATGTACTGGTCCACGGCGAGGCCGAGCGCAACGACATGGTGGAGTATTTTGGCGAGCGCCTGGAGGGGTTTCTGCATACCACCAACGGCTGGGTACAGAGTTACGGCTCCCGCTGCGTCAAGCCGCCGATTATTTTTGCCGATATAGCGCGACCGGCGCCAATCACCGTGGAGTGGAGCCGCTATGCGCAAAGCCTGACCAAAAGGCCGGTCAAAGGTATGCTGACCGGGCCGGTGACGATTCTTAACTGGTCATTCCCCCGCGAGGATATCCACCGCAGCGAAACCTGCCTGCAGATAGCCAGAGCCCTCCGTCAGGAAGTGGAAGACCTGGAGGCCGCCGGTATAGGAATCATTCAGATCGATGAGCCGGCTCTGCGCGAGGGCGCGCCTGTGCGGAATAGTGACCACGCCCAATATTTCGCCTGGGCGGTAGCCTGCTTCCGCTATACCTGCTGCAGGGTGCAACCGGAGACACAGATTCACACCCATATGTGTTACAGCGACTTCAACGCTATCATGGACGCCATCCTGGCCCTGGATGCAGACGTTATCACCATCGAGTCCGCCCGCTCGGATCTAAAACTGTTACAGGCATTTAGCGCGGAAACCGGTGCCTATCCCAACGAGATAGGCCCGGGCATTTACGACATCCACTCGCCCAATGTACCGGAGCGACAGGAATTGATCGACAGGCTGCGTAAAATCGCCGGGGCCATCCCCATGGAAAAACTCTGGGTCAACCCCGACTGTGGTCTCAAGACCCGCTCCTGGGCCGAGGTTGGAACCTCACTGCTGAATATGGTGGAAGCGGCCCGTACCCTGCGGAAGGAACTGCAACCAGCATCCACCTGAATTGATGCCCCGGACAGGAAGTTTTCGGCCGCCAGTCAAGCCTGTGAATGCTTACTTTGTTACGGAGGGGTTGGTGGACATGCGCCGCCAACCCATGCTGAAAAGGTCAGGGAAGGTCTTTTCATCAACCTGCCAGGTGCCAATCACATTCCACGACAGATCGGCGAAAGAGATTCAATAAGGCCGCAACCGGCTGCGCCTCATAAGGGTATCGATGCGGATTTCAAATTTTCACTTGCCGGCTATTCAGCCGCATCTTCAAAAACTTCAGTATTGCGAAGTTTGCACCAAAAACCCCACCAAGATCGGAAACAGGATTTTTTAAACTCTTTTTATAGAAAACTGCGCAAGTCTACCAATCCGGGCTGGATCCATAGCAGTGCGAGCTCATCAATACGAAATACAAGCACAATCCTGTAGAAATCTCTGCCAACATTTCACAATTTAGCCTATTGTTATCGCTCAACAGCCAATACTCGATTAAAGTATTTTGCGCGCACTTCAAAATCCAAGAAACAAAAATAGGAGAAAAAGAATGACAAAGTTTACTGCAATAAAACTTGTACTTTTGTGCCTGATTTTATTCGGAAATACCGCAAATGCTGACGTCTATGGACCAAACATCTCTACATCTGGAATCTATACAATTTCCTGGGACCCAGTTACGGAAATCCCCGGACGGGTGGAATTGCTTTACTATGAGATAATAGAAACTTACGCCACAGACCCCATAAGCTACAACAACTCCATATCGACAAGCAGGACATTCAATAGCACACTCAACGGAAGTTACCAGTACACAGTCAAAGCCTGGGTAAGCTATATCAATCCAGTCACTCATGACGATGTAGTAGCCTCCCAAACGCTGGGCACCGTCACAGTTTATGTAAATCTATCAATGTAAAGGGTCCGTCCACAGTGAATTCAAATATCTCGCCAATAATATCAGGCTCGCTTTTACAGCTGTAATGAGAAACAAAGAGAGAGCTTACCCTGACAATTGGCCTTTATGTTCTATGGATCGCCCTTGGTTAGGAATTTATCCCCATAAAATAAGTTCTATACTAGCGATCAAGCTAAGCTGATACTCAATTTGGCTGCCGGGTTGATATTACGGAGAAAAATTCAAAAAATAAATCATATAAAAATTACACGCCCGGTCGGATGTTCAATTTTTTGAGGGCGATATTGCCAGTGGCGGGCAATGGTATCCTGACTGATCACGGTTGAGGGCTCGCCCGTATTTACCAGGCAGCCCTGATCGAGCTGTGCGCAGTGATCGCAATAGAGTATGACCTGATTCAAGTCGTGCATAACGGCCAGGACGCCATATTCCCGTTGCCGGCAGAGTTCCTGGGCCAACAGCATTATCTGGTGTTGATGACCCAGATCCTGGGCCGACGTCGGCTCATCCAGCAACAATAGTGGAGGTTCCTCAGCCTGGCTGAGTTGCAACAGCACTCTGGCCAGCTGAACCCGCTGACGCTCGCCACCGGACAGGGAGGGATAGAGCTGCCCAGCCAAACCCAGACTATCTGTCATACGCATATAGTGTTGTATCTGCAGATTGGCTGCCCGCTTGCTGATGGATAGGGGCGTCAGGCCAAGTGCCACGACTTCCTGTGCGGTAAAAGGAAAGGACAGCTGACTCGCCTGGGGCAGTACCGCCAGATGGCGGGCCCTGTGTAGCGGCAACCAGCTTTTGAATGGCTTACCATGCAGTACCACATCACCGCTATAGGAAAGTTCACCACTGACCAGTTTGAGGAGTGTGGATTTGCCCGCACCGTTGGGGCCGACAATGGCACACAGCTGTCCTTTTTGCACCGCAAAATCATCGATTGACAGACGCGTTTTGTCACGGCCATTAACCTGTATGCCCTGCAACCTCAACATGCTATTCGCTCCAGTATCGGCGCTGCTGCACCAGCAGGGTGATAAAAAAGGGAGCGCCGAACAGCGCGGTAACCAAACCCACCGGCAGTTCAGCGGGTTGTACCACCAGTCGTGCAAGCAGGTCGGCAATCACCATCAAAGCGGCGCCGCAGAGTGCAGAGAGTGGCAGCAGAGACTGGTGATTGGGCCCTGTGGTGAGTCGTATCAGATGCGGCACCACCAGACCCACAAAGCCGATAATGCCGGCGATGGAAACAGCAAAGCCGACACCTATAGCCGTCACTACAATCAGCTGTAATTTTAATCTCTCAACATTGATCCCCATATGCCGGGCTTCGGGTTCACCCAGGAGAAGCGCGTTCAACGCCTCTGACTTGCGCTGAAAAAACACAGCCAACAGGATCATAACTGCGCCTGTGAGCAGTAGATTTTCCACCGACGCCCCGGTCAGGCTGCCCATTTGCCAGAGGCTTAAGGCACGCAGATCCCGATCGTCGGTAAAATAACTGATAAATCCAATAAGCGACTGCGCAAATGCGGCAATCGCGACACCGGCCAGTAATAAGAACACGACGGATGTGCCATTTTTTGATTTTGCCAGCCCATACACCAATAGCGTGGTCGCCAGGCCGGAGGCAAAGGCACTGAAAGGAATGGTCCAGTTTCCCAGGCTGTCGGCAAACCATACAATAGCAACAATGGCACCGACGGCCGCACCCGATGAGGTGCCGATAATACCGGGATCCGCCAGGGGGTTGCGAAACAGGCCCTGCAGTACTGCACCGGATTGGGCCAGTATCGCACCGACGAAAACAGCCAACAGCATTCGCGGTAACCGCAGCTCAACCACCACCACCCGCTGGAATGCCTCCAGTTGGCTGTAGTGGGTACCCATCAGGGAGTCTACGATACTCAGCAGGCCATCAATGGCCGGCAACTGCATGGCCCCTTGCACCAGAGACAATATGGCGCCTGCCAGCAGTAGCAGCAATAATCCCAATAATACAGAGGGAACAGGCCAACGCATCATGGGGTGTCGGGCTGCAGCTCTTCGGCGAGTTTAATTGCCTGGTCCAGGGCGGCGACACTGAGCCCCGCAATAAGGGTGTTGCTATCGATGGCGAGAATATGCTTCTGCTTTCCGGCGGGGGTATTTTTCAGTATAGGGTTGGCTGCCAGCAATTCATTGACCGCATTTTTTTGTTCACGGCCGGCAACAATAATGATGTCCGGTTGCAGGGCCAGCAAAGACTCCGCAGATACATTGCGATAGTTATCAAAACTGGCGACATTGGCACCATCCAATAATGCGATCAATGCGGAGCCACTGGTGTTGGCGCCGGCAAGCCTGGGCTTGTCGGGGTCGATCGCCAGCAAAAAGGCCGTGCGCATCCCACTCAGGCTGTTGGATTTAAGATGATTTAATTGCTCGTCGATACGGCGGATCAACTGCTCCCCTTCATCGCGGCGTGACAGCATACGGGCGAGCCGGTCAATATTATTGCGCAACTGAGACAGATTCTGCGCGCTTGGCAACTGGACCAGTTCCACATCGGCGTTTTTAAGTGCAGTTAACACATTCGCGGGTCCCATATGCTCATTGCCGATGACAGTGGTGGGACGCAGGCTGAGCAGCCCTTCCGCAGACAAAGTGCGGTGATAGCCAATATTGCCCAATTCCCGGTAACTTTTTGGAAGTTGACTGGTCACATCGACGGCAACCAAATCCTGGTCGGCACCCAGCGCAAAAATGAGTTCGGTAGCGGAGGCATCAGTACTGATCAGGCGCATCGGCTCTGATTGTGCAAATGCGTTGGGAAGGTAGACAATTATACTAATGCCGATGGCAACTGCGAGTTGCACTATTCTGTTAATCATGATCTTGCTCTTTCATCAGGATTTGCGTGTTTTCCACCTGCTGTTCATTCAACAGTGACAACAGCTTTACTAACGGCTCCACTTCGGCATCACGGGCCGGTGCAACGTGAATTTTCGGTTCCAGAAGCGGTTTCATTTGTGAGAGTTTGGCTAACAACGCCGGCTTGAATTCCTGCCAGCTGTCAAACAATTGATCATTGATCGCCCAAATCGGGGGGGTCGGCTGTAGTGTGATCGTCAACACGGAAGCTGTCGCGGTAGCAGTTTCGGCGGGGCTGTCGCTACTGGGAATCTCTACCGGCAGGCTGAGCAGGCGTGTGTTTGCGGTCAACAGCAAAAACACCACCACAATAAACACAATATCAATCAGGGGAGTCAGTTCCAGCCCGGTAGCCGGTACCGGCGTAGTTTTTACGCGGATCATGTTAATGCCCTGGTGCAAACGCCCTCGGTTTGCAGGCTGTGCATATTCATTACCTTCTCAGTCGCATAGGTCAGCTTTTCTACCCACAACTGAAACAGATGCGCAAACAGCAGCGTCGGTACGGCGATAATCAGTCCGACCGCCGTGGTTTTCATGGCCACGCCAAGGCCTCCGGCCAGAAGTGCCGGCTCGATGGGGCCAGAGTGTTCGCCGATACTGTTAAATGCATCAATCAAACCCACGACAGTACCCAACAGCCCCAGCAGGGGGGACAGCAAGGCGATAATATGCAATAAGCGGATACCCGCCGACATGCGCCTTTGCCGCCCCTGCAACCACAGAGCGGCGATTTCATCGCGAATAGCCTTGTTTTCCCCGACGTGGGACACAAGCAATTGCCGGCCATCCTCCTGCAGCCTGCCGCTCAGCGTTGTTAACGAGAGCGCCGCGAGCCGCTCCACGATAATGATGGATGCGACCAATGCGCACAACAGTAGCGGATAGGTCAGTGGGCCCAGTTGTTGATAAAAATAAGTAATCATTGTTTCAGCGATTCATACTTCTTACCGCAGCGCAAACTCGACGGGAATCCTGACCCTCGATTCTGCGCCGATGCCGTTTTCACGGCGGGGTTCGAACTGCCAATGGGAAACCGCCGCAATAGCGGCTTCATCCAATACCGCGACGCCGGAACTTTCCAATAGGGTCAGCTTGGTTTGCCGGCCCCGCTCATCCAGCCAAATCTCCACCAATACAATGCCTTCCTGTCCCCGTTTGCGGGCCAGCGGTGGATACCTGGGAGGCTCCGGGGGGCTGGTGAACACCGGCTCGGCGATCACCGGTTCCGCGTGAACACCCGGTTGCTGCTCGGCACTGGACGCGCTGGCAGTCGCCAGCGGTTCCTGCCGAGGCCCCTGTCTAGATTCAGCTGGGCGCTGCTTTTCCGTGAGCTGCCGGGTCTCAATCGGGTCTGCCGCAGCTTCAGGACTCGCCGGCCTGGGTGTCGCCGGCACCGGCAACGCAGCGCTGGCATTTTTTGATCCCTGTATCGGTTGAGCCGCATGTGGCTGGTCTGCCGGCCGCTGAGCCACAACCGGCTCAACCCCGGGGTCAGGCATCGGTGGCGCAGGCTCAGCCGCTGGTACCTGAGCGCCGTCATCCCGTCGCAGTTGCTTTGCGGGTGCCACAAAATTCAGCGCCACGGCCTTGTGGTGTTGAAAGCCACCCGCTGTGCTGGTGTTGTCCACGGACAAGGCGGAATTCGCCTTTGGCCCGAATAGCCAAAGGACCGCACCCAGCACATAGGCTGTGCGCCAGCCGAGTAGCTGCCAGTTTGCCCCGGACATCACCCGCTCTCACCTCATGGGCCACCTTGGTTGCGCAGCACCATAGCGGAATCAAAAATAAATGTAAACAATAACAATTCCTATTTACATGCGGAAAGTTAGATGTGTATGATTCGCGCCCTGAGTGTCAGTCAAGCCTGTCGATAAATGACCTGGGTCACAGAAACGCAAAAGGATTCGAGACAATGCAATCAAGCCCTTCAGTTCAACGCCCTGTCCACCGGCACCGGATGGAAACCCCTGCCCTGACCTTGCTGGCATCCAGCTTACTGCTGGCCACTTCGCCCGCCTTGGCCACTACTGTGAGCGAGCTGAAAAGCGTAGTGGTCAGCGCTACCCGCGCGGAGGTGGGGATCGATGAAGTGCCACGGGCTGTGGCAGTGGTTGATAGAGAGGCAATCCAGCCCCTGCAACCCAAGTCCGCCGCGGAGGTACTGCGCTTTCAGCCAAACGTTGCGGTGTCCGGTGGTCCGCGCTCCGGGCTTCAATCGGTCAATATCCGCGGATTGAGCGGCAACAAAGTACTACAGACAGTTGACGGCATCAGGCAGGACTTCAATTCGGGACACCGCGCGGACTACTTCCTCGACCCGGAGTTTTTGTCCAGCATCGAGGTGGTAAAAGGGCCCGCCAGCTCCCTGTGGGGATCCGGCGCCATCGGCGGTGTAGTGGCCCAATCGACCCTTTCCGCCCGCGATTTACTCTCGCCAGATGAAACCCTGGGCGGCTTTGTTAAGAACGGGTTCAATGACAATAACGACCAGTCGACAACCAGCGCCGCCGTGGCAGGCCGCACCAGCAGCGTCGATTGGCTGCTGGGAGGCTATTACCGGGATAGCAATGATATAGAGCTGGGCAATGGCGCGAGTCTGGAAAACTCAGCCACCCGTAACAACGGCCTGCTGGCCAAAGCTGAGTGGCAGGTGGATGACAGCCAGTCCGTTTCAATCAACTACCGCTCAGCGGATGCGAGCGGCGCTGTTCCCTCCAATGGCACGGCCCCCCTGGGCAGCAGTAATTTTCTGATCAATAGCGACCAGGATACCGATTCGCTGATATTGGGCTATGAGCTGGATACCGCTTCCCCGTTGGTTAATGCCCATGCCAATGTATATTGGAATAACGTTGCCATCGATGAGGAGCGCCTTAGCGATGGGCGTGCTGACAGCACTGAACTGGATGTGTATGGCTTTCAGTTGAGCAATCTGTCTACAGTGGCCGGGGCAAGCCTTCTGTATGGCGTCGATGGCTATCACGAAGATTTTAACGCTAACCGCAGTGGTATCGATCGCCCCACTCCACCCGAAGCGGAGACGGATGTTTGGGGCGCTTTTGTACAGGCCAGTATTCCTCTGGCGGAGCAGTGGGCCCTTGAATTGGGGGCACGCTATGATGATTTCTCCAGCGAATCCACCAACCTGAATGTGGACAACTCCGACAGTGAAATATCCCCCTCCGCCGCCATCATCTGGCAGACAACCCAGTGGATGCAACTGGCATTGCGCCATGACCGGGCATTCCGGGCGCCGGGCTCGGAAGAGCTTTACACCACCGGCACACACTTTTGTATCGGCCCTCCATTCGGCTGTAACCGCTTTGTTTCCAACCCCGATTTAAAACCGGAGAGTGCGGCCAATACTGAGCTGCTGGCAAAACTGCGCTTTAATCAGTTGTTTTCCGATGACGAATTGCGCATCGACATATCGGCATTTCAAAACAAGGTCGATGATTTTATCGAGCAGATTGTCACCCCACCCTCGTTTGTGCCATTTCCCAATGCGGGATCCACCACCTGGCAGAATGTGCAGGACGCCCAGCTAGAAGGCTTTGAAATCGCAGCAGATTATCAGCTCGATAAACTGCGCCTTAAGTTGTCCTATGGCCAGGTCCGCGGCGAAGACGATCAGACCGGGCGCGATCTCAGCAATATTCCGGCAGATACTATCACCGCCGACCTGAATTACGCCTTCCTGAATGACCGGTTAATAGCGGGAATTCGAGCCATCGATGCCGCCACACAAAGCAGAACCCCCGATGGCCGAAGCTTTGAGGGCTATACCGTCGGCGATATCTATGCCTCCTGGCAGCCCAGCTCCCTGCAGGGAGTAAAGTTTGGATTGACCGTCAATAATCTGACCGACAGACAGTATCAGCGCGCCTTTGAAGAGCTGCCGGAGGCGGGCCGTGAGATTATTGCCTCTGTGCGGTTTGACTTATAAGGGGGACCCAGATGACACCAACAGAGGGTAATTTAGCACCAGCGCTTCCAGGAAGCGAAGCTGAAAGTTTGATGCGCGAACTATCCAGCTGGGCCAATACCGTCACTATCATTTTGCACGGTGGCTGTGTGTTTGAGTTCAAGGGTGTGTTTCCCCCGGGCAAAGTGGCTCAGGGTTACTACAACCTGACATCCGGCGGGAGTGGATTTGAAGGGCACATCAAACTGGCGGCGATCCATCGCATCACCTTTCAAACCAAACCCCATAGGGGCAGGGAAAGTTATGCATTCGTATTTGAAGACCGGGATAATAGCGCCATTTTCAAGGTTTTTCTGGGCCGCGATAAAAACGGTGATTTATTAACCGAGCAAGTAAAATTTTTCAAAGAGTTGTATGGAAAAATATCGGGAGACAACCATGAAAAACAAGAAACTTGAAAGCCGCTTAAGTGGTGAAATAGAGGCTTTTATTGCAAGCAGAAAAAGCCTCAATTTAGCTACAACGAAAGAAGATGGCTCTGCTTATGCCTCCTATGCGCCTTTTGCGATAGGGGATGAGTGCCTTTACGTATTGCTGAGCGAGATAGCGGTTCACGCCGTAAACCTGCAGCACAACCCCCAGGCCTCAGTATTGATTATCGAGGATGAGGATGACTGCGGGGAACTGTTTGCCCGTATAAGGGTTAATTATACCGTCAATGCCACACTGCTGGATTGGGATACACCTTCATGGAAGCAGGGTATAGAAATCCTGGCCGCACGTCACGGCGAGCGCATCCACAACCTCAGTCAGCATGAGGATTTTAAATTGTTCAGGCTGACACCAGCCAGAGGGCGCTATGTCAAAGGTTTTGGCAGGGCTTACGAACTGGCGGGAGAGACCCTGACTGGCGAAGCCATTGATCAGTTGCGGGATGGACACAAGCCGCGCTCAGTGGCTTAGATTGGCACAAGACTAGGAAACACCAGGCAGATTTTATGGGAAAAACAGGGTTTACTGGTTTGATAAAGGCACCTAAACCTGAAATCAAAAAAACCAGGTAAACCCTGTGACGCTTGTTAACCATCGTTTCGTTAACCCCAAGGCCAGATTGCTCTATTCGAGGATAGATGCTCGGCAAAGGGGCGAGCTGCTGCGAACTATGAAAATGGGCTGTTGAAAATACACCGGAAGCTTCCGGTGTATTCAATATATATTTTCAACTGCCTTCGAAGTCTGGTACAGAGTAAGGCACTGAACCCACCCAGAAAACCACCCACTTGCACGGCGCTGCTCAGGGAACACGCCTCATTGTCGGCGGCGGGCCCACCTGAGTCATTCACTGACATCTCTTGAATCGCTGCCCGCGAACAGTTCTACCGGGCCCTGATGGAAGCAGTCAGCTGCAACAAAATCAGCTTAGCACTGACTGCTCATCACAATCTGTAGCAATCGCATAAGAGATAAGGCAATTTCTTGTATAAGAATTGCCGCGGCCAATAGAGCCGCGAGGTAATTGATTCACACTCGAGGGGATCTCTTTTCACGCCATCAACTAGGGACGAGCTACCTAAACAGGCAGTTTAACCCCATTGAGGCTATCGAACAGTGGGCGTGTGGTTTCGCGGGGTAATGCAAAGATAAACACCTCCATAGCGCCAATCGGTCAGCAGATACCGAATCGATGTAGCGACAGGGAAAAACCATCCAGGACGTATCTACTTGCACAGCCTGCTAGACTCGATCAGAGGTCAGGGTTCATCCGGGGAGACCTGGCGTACAGGGAGGTTTCAATGCTTCGCAATGGATTGGCATGGATAGTTGCCGGCGCCATTTGTATAAGTCCGGCCTGGGCGGATACGGCGAAAACCGAGGGCGGACTGGAAATCATTTCCAGTGACGGCCGTTTCTCCGCTGCCCTGGGAGGCCGTATTCACTTTGACACCTATTTGTTTAACGACGACATAGATGACACGGTGAGTACCACTGAGTTTCGCCGCACCCGTATCACCCTGTCCGGCAAGGTCTACAACTGGAAATACAAACTGGAACAGGATTTTGCCTCAGGTGACACCCGCGACGGTTTTCGGGATGTTTACCTCGCCTATGATTTTTGGGGCGGCTCCATTTCCATCGGGCAGTTCAAGCCCTACCGTTCAATGGAAGAACTCACCAGCTCCAATAACATCACCATGCTGGAGCGCCCCTTTACTAGCGCCACGGGCATTTTCGATCGGCGTCAATTTCAGCAGGGCATCGGCTGGAGAAACCACTGGGACTGCTATACCGCCGGTATAGTAGCGTTTAACCTGCGCAACGCCGGCGAACTGCGCAATGAAGGGGTTGGCGCGGCGGGCCGTTTCACCTGGGCACCGGTGGATGTCGCCCTGGAAACAATCCACCTGGGTGTCTCCTACAGCTACGAGGATGCGGGCAGGCAGTCGCCGCCCCTTGAAGCGGACGCGCCCTACGCCGGCCGGCGCGGACCGCGCCAGCTGATGGCGCTGACCCCCGGTGACCGCATCTTTTTCTTTGGAGACTTTGGCGATGAGGAATTCTTTTTGGGTGATGCGGGCGGCAGGGTCAATGTGGGCGGCCTTGAGCTGGCGGCCACCCGGGGCCCTCTGTACGCCCAGGCGGAATACACCTACGGCAACTACGACGGTGACTTTTTTCTCTCCGAACAATCCTTTGAGGATTTTTTCGGCGCCCCCCCAACCTTTGGCTGCGACCCGGAATTCGGCTGTTTTATCGGCGATCAGACAGTGCGCGCATGGTATGTGATGGGCAGCTGGATAATCACCGGTGAACACAAACCCTACGATGCCCGCAAAGGGGTATTCAAAACCGCCAAACCCAACAGCGCTTGGGGCGCCTGGGAGCTGACCGCCCGCTACGAGAAAATCAGCAACGATGACATTCCCGACCTGGAGGCGGACAGCATTATTTTGGGAGTAAACTTTTACGCCAATTCGCGGGTGCGTTTTATGTTTAACCTGCGCTTTGGTCACGACGATTTCACGGACAACGGGACCGATCAATTGGGGGTGAGGGCGCAGGTCAACTGGTAACCGCACTCCAAGAAGCATAATGGCGCCGGGGTCCGGCGCCCTGTCATTAACCCGGGACTCAGCCCACCTGCTGTGCTGTCGCCGGGTCAAACACCTCAGCGGTCGGGGCCTGCGCAGCTGTGGCAGGATTGTCGAAACGCCGCTGCTCTGCATCGCGCTGCCAATACGCATCGGCAACACTCGCTTCTTTTACCGGGCCATAGCCACGGATCCGGTCCGGGTAGCGCAACAACTCCACCGCGGCCTCGTGATTTTCACCGTTCAACTGCCCCAGAACCCGGTTGACCAGGGTTTCATACTCGCCGATCAGGGCGCGCTCCATGCGCCGCTCGGCGGTATAGCCAAACAGGTCCAGCGCTGTGCCGCGCAGGAACTTGAGCCGGGCCAGCAGCCCGAAAGCGCGATACATCCAGCCGCCAAATTTCAGCTTTCGCGGACGGCCGAGCACCCGGTCGAATCCGGCGATCAGCGGCGGCGAGAGATTAAACTCCAAGGTGTATTCGCCATCAAAGTTCTCTTTGAGCGCCTGGATAAAGCGACCGTCCGTATAGAGGCGCGCCACTTCATATTCGTCCTTATAAGCCAGCAGCTTGGCGTAGTTGCGCGCTACGGCTTGCGCCAGCCGGTCACTGCCCGGCACTTTGAGTATTTCCGCGCGGCGCACCTTTTCAACCAGATCCTTGTAGCGCTCCGCCAGTTGGGCATTCTGATAACCGGTCAGATGTTCGGCCCTATGGGCCACTATCTCTTCCAGGGTCCGGGGCAGAGGCGCCTCGTGCACACCCCCATCCAGCAATCCATCCAGCAGTTTCGCATCCGCAGCGGCGATACGACCGGCGGCAAATCCCTGCAGGTTTGCCTTCACCGCCACGCCGTTGAGTTCGATCGCCCGCAGCAGCGATTCTTCCCGCAGCGGCAGCAGGCCCATCTGCCAGCTGTAGCCGAGCATAAATATGTTGGCGGCCAGGGTGTCGCCCAGCGTCGCAGTGGTGAGCTTGTGGGCCTCGACAGTACGCATTTCCAGCACCGCCTCGGAAACCGTATCCAGGACCGCCTGGGGGGAGTGGGTATCCTCCCGGCCCAGCACCGAGGCGGCGGTCGGAGCCAGATGGGTGTTAACCACCGCGCGGGTGTGAGTCTCGTCCAGCTTTGCCAGACAGGCAGCCAGATTGCCCGCCGCGATAAGGTCACAGGCCATCAATCCGTCCGCGCGCCCGTCAGAAATACGCACCGCCTGCAGCAGCGCCGGTCGTTCGGCGAAGCGCACATGGGAATAGACGGCACCCCCCTTCTGGGCCAGGCCGGTCTGATCCAGAGTGCTGGCAGCCTTGCCTTCAATGTGCGCTGCCATTGCCAACAGCGCACCGATAGTCACCACGCCGGTCCCGCCGACACCGGTGACCAGCAGGCTGTAGGGCGCCTGCAGCGAGGGCAGCCGGGGGGACGGCAGTTTGGCCGCCTCGGTACGCAGGCTGTCACCAACCCCGGCGCGCTTGTATAGACTGCCACCCTTGACGGTCACAAAGGACGGGCAGAAACCGTTGACACAGGACATGTCCTGATTACAGCTGGTCTGGTTGACACGGCGCTTGTCGCCCTGGGCGGTCTCCACCTTTTCCACCGCGATACAGCTGGACTGCTGCACACAGTCACCGCAGCCTTCACAGACCAGTTCGTTGATAAAAGGCCGCCCTGCCGCTTTCGGCAGCAGGCCGCGCTTGCGTTTGCGTCGCAGCTCGGTGGCACAGGTCTGGTCGTAGACGATGACGGTACAACCCTGTTCCTCACGCAGTGCCCGCATCACCGCGGGCATATGGTCCCGGGGCTGGATTTCCACCTCCGGGGGAAACCGCAGTAGACCCCGGTATTTGTTCACATCATCCATCACCAGCACGACTTTGCGCACGCCCTCCGCCAGTACCTGGCGGCAGATCATGTCCGGGTGCAGTTCGCCGTCGTGGGGCTGGCCGCCGGTCATAGCCACTGCATCGTTAAACAGGATCTTGTAGGTGATATTTACTTTAGCGGCTACGGCGGTGCGGATCGCCAGAATACCGGAATGAAAGTAGGTGCCATCGCCGAGGTTCACAAATACATGCTTTTCCTGGGTGAAAGGCGCCTGCCCCACCCAGTTGACACCTTCCCCACCCATCTGGGTAAAGGTGTAGGTGTCCCGGTCGAGCCACTGGGCCATGTAGTGGCAGCCAATGCCCGCCAGCGCGCGGCTGCCCTCGGGTACCTTGGTGGAGCGGTTGTGCGGGCAGCCGGCGCAGAACATCGGCAGGCGAGCCACATTTGCACCCGTCTGCCGGGAAATACGCTCTGCCAGGGTGCCCAGGCGCGAGAGCCGGTGCTGGGCCCGCTCACTGAGACGCTTGGGGGGCAACAGACGCCCCAGCACCCGGGCCACCACCGCCGGTGACAACTCACCGTACATGGGCATCAGGGGCTTGTCGTGCTCGTCCACCTTGCCGACGATGCGTGGGAAACTGGGGTCCTGCAAATGGACGTTGTACAGTTCCTCTTTGAGCTGTACCTCCATCAGGCTGCGCTTTTCCTCCAGCACCAGAAGATAATCGAGTCCGCGGGCAAATTCCTGGATACCGGGCACATCCAATGGGTAGGTCATACCCACCTTGAGGATGCGGATGCCCAGATCGCGGGCCTGCCCCTCGTCTACTCCCATATCCTCCAGCGCCTGCATCAGGTCCAGATGAGCCTTACCGGCGGTGACGATACCCAGAGTGGCATCGGGGTTGTCCAGCACCGCCCTGTTGAGGTTATTGGCGCGCGCGAAAGCCAGGGCGGCCGGGCGTTTGTAACGCCACAGACGCTCTTCTTGCTCCAGGGGGTTATCCTGCTTGCGGATATTCAGGCCGCCGGCCGGCATTTCTATGTCCGGATAGCTGAACCGCATCCGCTCGGGGTCCACCGCCACGGTGGCGGAGCTGTCCATGTTCTCGGTGAGGGTGATCATGGCCACCCAGCAACCGCTAAAACGCGAGAGTTCAAAACCGTAGTGACCATAGTCCAGCACTTCCTGCACCGTGGCCGGGTTGAGCACCGGAATCTGCATGTCCACAAATGCGAACTCGGACTGGCCGGGATAGGAAGAGGATTTGCAACCGTGGTCGTCGCCGGCAATGATCAGGGCCCCGCCCCGGGGTGAGGACCCGGCGGCATTGGCGTGGCGGAAGGCGTCGCCGGAGCGATCCACACCGGGTGTCTTGCCATACCAAATACCGCAAACGCCATCCACCTCGGCACCCTCAAACAGGCCCACCTGCTGGGAACCCCAGACCGAAGTAGCGGCAAGTTCCTCATTGACGCCCGGAACAAAGCGAATATTCTGTGCATCCAGGTGTTGTTTGGCCCGCATCAGCTGCTGGTCGTAACCGCCCAGCGGAGAACCGCGGTAGCCGGAAATAAAAGTGGCGGTATTGAGCCCTCTATCCCTGTCCATACGCATCTGGTCCAGGGGCAGGCGCACCAGCGCCTGGATGCCGGACAGGAGTACGCGACCCTTCAGTACTGTGTAGCGGTCGTCCAGGGAGACCTGCCTGACTGAGGGTGTGGCCGCGCTCTGCGGGCTGTTCGACTGCTCACTCATACGCCTGTTTTCCGGTTGCCTGTCCAGCTCGAAAACGAGACCGGACGGTTGGTCATTTGTTTTTTTCGGTCTCACCACCGGTGTTCCACGGTAGACCGGTGGGCTCATACTAGTGCGTTAAGCGCAATAGAACATTGCTTTATTTACATTTTTGCGCTTAAAATTATGATAAGAATATCGATATTACCAAATTTTATAGGATGGGGGTATATATGAAGCGTTCGACAGACCTGGACGATTTTGACCGCAAGATCCTGCGGGCTCTGCAGGAAAACGCCGATTATTCCATGGCCGAACTGGGGGACAAGGTCGGTCTGTCCCACACGCCCTGCTGGCGCCGCATCAAGCGCCTGGAGGCGGAGGGGATCATCCGCGGACGGGTGACCCTGCTGGATCCGCGCAAGCTGGATCTGGGCGTCACAGTATACTGCTATGTCACCATTCAAAACCATGACGAGGACTCCCTGAACAGTTTTGAATCCGCAGTTCAGGGCGTGCAGGAGGTGGTCGAGTGCTACTCCACCAGTGGCGACAAGGACTATGTGCTGCGCGTGGTGGTGGACAGTGTGGAGCACTATGAGCAGCTGCTGAAGCGCACTCTGGTGCACCTGCCCAACGTGGCTTCTGTCAACTCCACCTTTGCCCTCAAGCAGGTGAAGTACACCACCCAGCTGCCGCTCTGACCGCCCCCTCGGGGGACGGGTGTTGCGCAGACCCCCGGACGCGGACGATCCCGTGTAATTGCCCAGAGGATCAAGGGCGACAACCCTATCGGTGAGGGATTATCTCTATTGGGTTGTCGGGTTAATAAGCGGCCCGCAGGGCAGCCAGTACCCGCTCCAAAACCTGCTGCAAATCTCCATCGTCGCAGCGGACGGTGATATCCGCGTACTGACGGTACAGGGCCTGCCGCTCTTTGAACAGGTCGGCGAAGCTCTGCCCCGGCGCCTTGGCGATACCGCGGTCGTCATAGTTGTGAATCCGCCGCCGCAGCTCTGCGGCGGAACAGTCGAGGAAAACGATCGGACCAAGACGCGCCAGGTTTTTCATCCCCTCCGGGCTGTAAACCGCGCTGCCCCCCGTGGCTATCACGTGATTGGGCAGATCCGCCCCCGCCAATACCTCGCCTTCGATTGCGCGCAAATGGCTATAGTCGGACGCATCGATAATTTCCTGCAGTGTTTTTTTCTCGCGCAGCTGGATCAGCACGTCCGTATCGACGAAATCCAGGGCCAACTCCTTTGCCAGCAGCACCCCCAGTGTGCTCTTTCCCGCACCCGGCATACCAATCAGAACGACACTTCTAGTTTTTCCCATCGCGCTTACCCGGCACTGTCAACGGCAAATTCCCAGGATCCCGGCCGCGGCGCTCAGTCACCGCGCCGCGGCAGCAGTCGTGCCCGCAGCCACCCCCACAGAGTGTTTCCACTCAGCAGCATCCTGTCCAACTGCTCCATATTGTGCGCCTGCCGGGAAGCGGTGGCAAACAGCGCCTCCCGTGTGAGCATCCGCCGCCCCGGCTGGATCTGCTTGACCGGCCGCGCGGGGTTTCCGGCCACCACTGTGTTGGCCGGCACCTCATGAGTCACTACGGCGCCCGCTCCCACCACCGAGTTATCGCCGATCTTCACTCCCTTGCAGATAATCGCGCTGTCCCCGATCCAAACATTGCTTCCCAGTGTGACCGGAACTGTGCAGCGGAAGGGACGGGTGCGATTGTAAAGCCCGTGCCAGTCGGAATCGGAGATATACACATTGGCGGCGATCATACAGGCGTTGCCGATAGTGATGGACTGGCCGGCGGAGATGCGCACACCGGGGGAAATCAGTACGTAGTCTCCGATTGTTATGCACGCCTCGCCGCCGCGGTGTCCGAAAGTGGTGAAACGAATCGGTTTGTCAGGGGTGGAGATCAAATGCGGGTAATGGCCCAGACAAATATTGCCGCCGAACACCTGGACCGAACCCGGGTCCATGATCTCCGGCTCCTGCCCGATCCGATCGAATTGCGGCAGCAGAAAGTGCCTGGCCTTCCAGTGGCGAAACCAAAGTTGTAACTTCTTCAGCCAGTATGGCCGGTGATCCCTGCGCATCTTTTCCCAGTGTCAACTGCTCTGTTGCGACACCCGCTGTAGCGGTGCCGAAATTTGTCTGGCAGACAATTGCTTTTGCCCCTGGGGCGCTTTAGTGTCTGCGCTACCGGCAGTAGTGAGCGCGCACCCATGAACCTTGAATTCCCAACCGACATCCACTCAATCAAGGGTTTTCTCGCCCCCAGTGAAGGCGAAGCACTTTATCGACTGGCGGCAGAAGCCAGTACACTCGGCCCCTGCCTGGAAGTGGGCAGCTATTGTGGCAAGTCCTCGATTTATCTGGCAACGGCCTGTAAGCAAAAGAATAGCCTTCTGTTCGCAGTGGACCATCACCGCGGCTCGGAAGAGCACCAGCGGGGAGAGGAGTATCACGACCCGGATCTTTTCGACGCAGCCGCGCAGCTGGTGGATAGCTTTGGCGTATTTCGCACCAATATCAGGGCCGCGCAACTGGAAAACTGGGTTGTGCCCCTGGTCGCGCCCTCCGCGGTCGCCGCCCGCCACTGGAGTACGCCGCTGGGAATGGTGTTTATCGACGGCGGCCACTCGTCCGAGGCAGCCATGACCGACTACCGCTGCTGGTCCCGCCACATAGTGACCGGTGGAATTCTGGCCATTCACGATATCTTTCCAAACCCCGCTGATGGTGGCCAGGCACCCTACGAAATTTACCGGCTAGCCCTGGCTTCCGCTCAATTCGAGCCCCTGGAGATGGTCGATACGCTCGGGGTGCTGCGCAGGCTGTAAGGCTATTAACCTGGCAATCCAATAGATGATCCCTCATCCATTGGATTGTCGCCCTTGAAAACCCGCACAATTACGGGGAATTGCTCGCATTTCAACGACTCGCGCCGGCTTCGCCCGGCGGCAACACATTCCAGTACCGCACTAACCCGGCAACTTAGTTAGTTGCCGGGTTAACAGTTGCACGCCGGTAAACAGGCCACTGGCGCGTGTCAGCCCCGCCAGCGCGTCCGCCGCCAACAACATTGCGCCGAGCGTCCAGGTGGTTTTTTCCTCCGGCCAGACCGCCTTGTCCCGGTACACATAACCGGTCCAGTAGCCACCGTCCGCGTCCTGCCAACGGTGCAGACTCCGGTAAAGCTTTTCCGCACGCCCCCGTTCCCCCACCGCTAGCAATGCCATGGTCAGCTCGCAGGATTCCGCTACCGTCACCCAGGGCTCGTCGTCCACACAACGGCAGCCCAGGTCCGGGACCACGAATCTGTCCCATTTTTGTCCCAGCCGGGCAAGTGCATCCCCCCCCTGGACCACTCCGGTCAGGACCGGATAGAACCAGTCCATGGAAAAGCGAGCCTTGCTCTCCCAGGTGCGGTCAAAACGGTGCGGCCGTTCCCGCAGCGTATATCCCAGTCTCTCCCGCGCCGCCATCCAGGACGCCGCCGGCCGGGCCAGTGTGTGGGCGATATTGATGGCGCATTCCAGGCTTTTGTATATTGAGCAGCAGCCCGTCACCAAGGCGTCCTCTCTGGGCCGCCCCTCCCCATCGACCGCCCAGTGAATATCGCCGTGGGGCGTCTGCAGCCCCAGGACAAAATCCACCGCCCGCGCCACAGTGGGCCAGTAGCTGTGCAGGAAATCCCGGTCGTCAGTGACCAGGAAATGGTGCCAGATACCAGTGGCAAAATAGGCCACAAAATTACTTTCGCGCCGCTCGCCGTTCTCCACCCCACCATCTTTGTAGGCGGCCCACCAGCTGCCATCCGGCAACTGTATATCCGCCAGCCAGGCGTAAGCGCGCTCGGCCGCGATCCATTCGCCACAGATACTCAGCCCCATGGCGGCCTCCACATGGTCCCAGGGGTCGGCATAACCCCCGTCGAACCAGGGGATAGAACCATCGGCCTGCTGCCGCTGGAGGATATACTGCGCGGACAGGCGCAAAAATCCCTCGGGAAATACGGCGCGGCCTGCGGCCGGCTGCAACAGGGATTCACTCAAGACACGGCTCCGGCGGCAGTCGACACCCCGCTCTCAGCCTCTGCCGGCTTGACGAAATACAGCACGATACTTTTTCCCAGAATCGGATTCAGCAGTTTTTCCAGCCAGCGGGTGAGCAGCGGCTTTTGCATCAGGTCCCACACCAGCAGCCGGTGATAGGCATCGAGAAGGCGCGACGCGGGCCGTTTCCACAACAGACACTTGAGCCACCAATAGGGGGCGTGCAGAGCGTGGGCCCTGTGGCCGGCGAAATAGCGATGGCCCTGTCGCTCGATGGCGTTGCGCAATTCGCGCTCGCGAAAGATGCGGATATGCCCGCCCTCCACCTGGTGGTATTCGTCCCGCAATTTCCAGCAGATCCACTCGGGGAAAAATGCCGGCACGCTGGCCGCAAAAATACCCGCGGGTTTCAGTACGCGGTCGATCTCTTCCAGCAGCCCGGTGCAATCCTCGACGTGTTCCAATACCTCGGAACAGATCACCACATCGAAAGTGCCATCGGCGAACGGCAACTGCAGGCCATCGGCCACCCCCAGCAACAGACGTCCCGGCACAGAGCCCTGCTGGCGAAAGTGTTCTGCCCGGTCCTGGGCCGTTTCAATATCACTCTGACTGAGATCGATTCCCACCACTTCCAACGGTTCGGAAATCAGCAAATGAATCGCGTGTCGACCCTCACCACAACCCAGGTCCAGCACCCGCTGCCCCGGCTGCAGATTCAATTTACCTGGATCTACGGTGATCATCAGGCCGCCTCCACACTGGTATCCGCCGCTACGGAGGCGCTGTCATCGCTTTCCATCGCCCCATTCTCCTGCCCCAGCACCTGGCGGTAGTATCGCACCAACCGCTCAGCGGCGCGGTGCCAGGAAAAGTGACGCTCGATACGTTTGCGCCCCTTAGCGCCCAGTTCCCCGCGAAGCCGCTCATCGCCCAGCAGCCGCCGTATCGCTTCGGCCAGTGCCGCACTATCGCCCGCGGGAACCACCAGGCCAGCGTCGCCAACCACCTCCGGCAGCGCGCCGCCATCACTGGATATCACCGGCACCCCACAGGCCATCGCCTCCCCCGCAGGCAGGCCAAAGCCCTCGTAGAGTGAAGGGCATACCACCATGCTGGCACTGGCGTAGTGCCCTACCAGTTCTTCGGTGGAAATCTCACAGACAAATCGCACCGACTGGTGCAAATGCAATTCGTCGAGAAGCTTTTCCGTGCTGCCACCCTCCTGCAAGCGCCCCACTACCATCAATTCCAGTTCTGGATACTGTTGGCGAAGTTCCGCCAGCGCCCGCAACAGGAATCGCAACCCCTTTAGGGGCTGGTCTGCGGAGGCAGTGGTCATTATCCGCAAGGGTTGTCGGGGTACATTTGGCTGTGGCCGGAACACCTGAGTGTCGATACCGTTGTAGATCAGCTGGAGCTGTCCGGGCGCAACACCGAACTGCTGCACAAGGTCGTGCAGGGATTGACTAGAAACTGTAACGATATGGCGCAACCGTCGCGCCACTTTCATCTGCATCTTCACAAAGCCGTACCAGCGGCGCACCAGCAGCCGGTGGCCCCAGTTAGGGGCAGCATCCAGGGCCAGTTGCCGGTCGCGGCTAATGGGGTGGTGGATGGTGGCCACCACGGGCAGTCCCCGCCGCTCTATTTCCAGCAGGCCATAACAGAGAGACTGGTTATCGTGCACAATGTCATAGCGATGGCCGTGCCGGCGCAGGTACCTGGCCGCCCGGCGACCGAAGCTGTAGGGTTCGGCAAAACCACCACTGAGTTTGCCCCACCACTCGGAGAAGTCCGCCCAGGATCGCAGATGCCTCCAGCGCAGCGCGCGGGTGGGATGCTTTTCCTCATACAGGTTCAGGCCCGGCATTTTGATCAGCCGTACACGCGGATCCAGATGTGGGTAGGGCTGACCGGAAATAACGTCCACCGAATGGCCGGCCTCCACCAAAGCCTTGCTCAGATAGTGCAGATAGACTCCCTGGCCGCCGCAGAAGGGATGGCTTCGAAAACCCAGCAGGCAGATGTTCAATGGCCGAGACACGTCGGCGGCTGACGGACCGTCGGCAAAATTCCCCAAGGCGGTCATAGATTCCCCGTACGACTGCAGTTACCAACCGGGCAAATAAGACAGGTCTTCCCGACCCTATTCATTGTCGCGCGGTCAATGGCGGCACCTGTGCCGCGTTTTTCTCAGCCCGACATCAAACAACTGTGCCGCGCCCAATTTGAATAGCTGTCGCCAAAACACCAGGACTGTTTTGCGGCGCCGGCTATCCGCAACCGGCGACACCCGCTGCCCGGCAACAACCTAGGGCCTGCTGACACTGGTTTTGTGGCCTGCAAGGCAGGAATTGCGCTGTGTGGTGGGTCCACATAAACAATTTCTAACGCCGCAGGGCGCGAAACCAGGGGCAGCCCCTCGGGTTGTGCCGGAAAAGGCGCCACTCTTCGTTGCTCGTCGCTCATTTGGAACAACCAAACCGCGCTCCTCTTGCCTCGATTGGCACCGTTTCTGTCACAACAGGGCCAACTCCGTTAGTGTCAACAGGCCCTAGGCCGGACCAGGTATTTCACTGGCTGGCGGGGGGCAAGAATACACCGGCATGGGAATGACTGCCAGACAGAATCCATCCACTTTCACTAGCGGATTCCGACAGCGAAGAAATGAATGACGCCCGGCGAGAGGGGGCCGCACCCAGTCGATACGCCCCACTCCAAGGGAAAAAAGTCCGGACTTAAAAGGAGAACTTGTAGCCGAATCCGAGGTTGAAAACCCACGAATCCATGTCGACTTCATCCCGGGTCCGCACGGAAACGATAGCCGGGTCATCAAACCCCGGCACAAAGGCCTCGGCATCAAAGCCGATATGGACGTCGGGCGAGGCGTCGATGTACATAACCGAGGCACTCACCACCCAGTTGCTGTGGTGCCCCAGCACCAGGTCTACACCCGCCTGGGCAGTCCAGCTGAAATCACTGCCAAAACTGACATTGCCGGCGCCGAAGCGATTGTTGGTGGGAAAAACCGGCCGCACAAAGTCATTGGAAATATCCGTGTAGTTGACTCCCAGCCCCACATAGGGTTGCCACAGACAGGTGGGGTCGAGAAAGTACCAATCCACGAACAGGCTAGTGAAATAGGTATCGAAATCACCCAGGCGCTCTCGAAGCTCACCGATAAACTCGCGCTCGAAGAAGGCTTCAGAGGTAAGGTGCGCCGAAAAGTTGAGATCGTTGGCGTGATAGAGTTCTACCGCCCAGTGATCCATAAATACCCAGGTGGCGTTGATGAACCAGTTGGTGTCGTCATTCAGATCGACTCGATTAACTACATCCAGTCGCCCTTCCACCGGATCGTCGATGAAGGTGGTGGTTCTCTCACGGAAGTCGTCGTCGGGATCGGCATAGGTGGCCCCGATGCGCACTACAAAGGTACCGGCTCCCCATACCGGGGGCGGCTGCTGCATGGGGTAACCAGAGGGGCCCGCCATCGCGGATTCAGCCGCTAAACCGGCAAAACCCACCGCGGCCAGAGGAATGAGGAGAGACTTCAATGTCATGGGTAACTCCTTGTAACGCTAAAAAGCTCCTTCGCCGCAGTTGCGGTTACACACAGTATAGGCAGGCTTTTCCCGCGTACGACAAGAGTTACCCAAAAGACAATGCCTCGAGGGAAAAAAAACCGTCAAGGTAATTATAGGAAAAAAAATGCCCGCCATTGGCGGGCCAGGTTTCTCGAACACACTTTCAGGAGGAGAGTTTAAGCGTTAAACGCTCACCTATAGGTATAGCAAATTATCGCCACCCCCAAAGGGCCCCGACCTGATCAATTCAAATTGCGGGTCTATTGCGTGACAGCGGCCGTCTGCAACCCTGCCAAACAAGGAAGCCGGTGCCGGCAGCTACACCCCAGGCTCATACCCGGTACAGATAGCTCTGATATTCGATATCCGTAACCCGCGCACCGATTTCCGCCAATTCCTGCCGCTTGAGCAACAGAAACAATTCGACAAAACGCGGATCCAGAGCTTTTTGCCACAGGGCACTGCGCTCGAAACGCTGAAGGGCGGCACTCCAGCTGTTGATCAGCTGTTCGCTCTCCACCTGATAGGCATCCCCCTCCACCGGCGCCGGCGCCTCCAGGCGGTTTTCCAAACCCTGGCAGACGCCGGCCAGAATGGCCGCCAGCACCAGGTAGGGATTGGCGTCCGCACCGGCTATACGGTGCTCGATACGGCGGGCCGCCGGTTCGCTGGCGGGAACCCGCAGTGTGGTAGTGCGGTTGTCATAGCCCCAACACAAATTCAGCGGCGCGTGGGAGCTTTCCTGAAAACGTCGATAGGAATTGGCGTGTGGCGCAAAAATCGCCATAGCGTCATTGGCGGTGGCGAGCATACCGGCCACCGCATGGCGCAGGTAGTCGGACCCAAGCTCGCTGCCGTCATCGAACACATTGCGACCGGAAGCGTCCACCAGACTCATATGCACATGCATGCCGTTGCCGGCGCGGTCGCCAAAGGGCTTGGCCATGGTGGTCACCCGCAAGCCATGGCGGCGCGCGACCCCCTTGAGCAAGCGCTTGAACAGCAGTGTCTGATCGGCGACCTGTACCGGGTAGGCGCTGTGCAGCAGGTTTATTTCGAACTGCCCCGGCGCACACTCGGAAAGCACCGAGTCGGCGGGAATACCCTGCTGTTCACAGGCTGCGCGGACATCGGTGAAAAAACTCTGTCGGGCTTCCAGTTCCGACAGGCTGTAGACATCCGTAGAGGGGACCAGCTCAGCGCAGTTGTCGCTGACCGGCTCCGGCCGCCCCAGCGCATCCACCTCCTCTCTGAGCAGGTAGAATTCCAGCTCGGTGGCCACGGTGGCAACCAGCCCCAGCTCCGCCAGGCGCGCAACCACCCGCTGCAGCTGGGTGCGTGGGTCCGCATAGAGAGGGCAGCCATCCGCCTCGTGCAACTGCATATGCAACTGTGCGGTCTGCTCCCGATGCCAGGGGGCCGCAGCGATGGGCGATACGGGGACACAGATGCCATCGCTATCGCCACTGGCAAAGACCAGCGGACTGTTTTCCACATCCCGCCCCCAGACGTCCAGGCTCGCAGCACTGCGGGGCATCTGCAGGCCCCCTTTGAGCAGTTTGCCGGCCGCCTCGGCCGGCAGCCACTTACCCCGGGGAATACCGTTGATATCGAACATGAATCCCTCAATCCGCTTGAGGTCAGGGTGTTCATGCAAAAATTTCTGCGACGTGCCAAGCAATTCTTGGGAAGGGGAAAACTCTTCTTTTGACGACATATTAAGCCTGGAAAGCAAGGTTCGGAAAATGGTTAACGGGCACTCGGGTGCCCGTTTCAACCACAGTTTACGCCAGAGCTTCGGCGGTATCATCCAGTGCGCGGCGCGCCTTTTCCACCAGCTCATCCACCTGTTGGTTGGTGATGATCAGCGGTGGCGCAATAATCATCGTATCGCCGGTGGCGCGCATTACCAGACCATTTTTGATGCTCATATCGCGACAGACACCGCCGGCTGTACAGTCGTCGTCAAACCGCGCGCGACTGCCTTTGTCCCTGACCAGCTCCAGCGCTCCCACCATACCCAGGGAGCGCGCCTCGCCCACTATGGGATGGTCCGCCAGTTCGGCCCAGCGCTTGGCCAGGTAGGGTCCGGTATTGTCCCGCACATTTTCAATAATGTTCTCGCTGCGCAGGATATTGATGGTTGCCAGCCCCGCCATACAGGCCGCCGGATGGGCCGAATAGGTGTATCCGTGGGTGAATTCACCCCCTTTGCCTTTGATCACTTCCGCCACACGGTCGCTCACCATGGTACCGCCCAGCGGGAAGTAGCCGTTGGTCACCGCCTTGGCGAAAGTCATCAGGTCCGGCTGCATGCCGTAGTAGTCAGCACCAAACCACTCGCCGGTGCGGCCGAAGCCGAAGATCACCTCATCCATCACCAACAGTATGTCGTACTGATCCAGCACCTTCTTCACTTCCGGCCAGTAGGTTTGCGGCGGAATAATCACACCACCGGCACCCTGAATCGGCTCGGCGATGAACGCCGCCACCTTGTCCGGGCCAAGTTGCTGGATTTTCTCATCGAGGCAACGCGCCGCGTAGACACCGAATTCCTCCGGAGACATTTCGCCGCCTTCACCGAACCAGTAGGGTTGCTGGATATGCTCGATATAGTCCAGGGCCTGGAACTGCTTGTGCATACCGCTCATACCACCGAGGCTGGCACCCCCAATAGTGGATCCGTGATAGGCGTTCTTGCGCGAGATAATGATGCGTTTGTCGGGCTGCTGTTGCAGATCCCAGTAGCGACGGATCAGGCGCAGGTTGGTGTCATTGGCCTCGGAGCCTGAACCGGTAAAAAACACATTGTTCATGTCGCCGGGAGCGACTTCCGCCAGCGCATTGGCCAGTTCAATGGAAGGCACTGTAGTGCACTGGAAGAAGCTGTTGTAAAACGGCAGGGTTTTCAACTGCTCATAAATGGCGTCGGCAATCTCGTTGCGGCTGTAACCCAGGTTGCAACACCAGAGGCCGGACATGCCGTCGAGCATACGGTGGCCGTCAATATCAATGATATAGGCGCCCTCCGCATGGGTGATTACCCGGGTGCCTTGCTTGCCAAGGTCATGGAAATCGGTGAAAGGGTGCAGGAAATGCTCCCGATCCCGCTGTTGCAGCTGGCTCTTGTTCATAGCGCTCACTCCGGTCAGTTGTTCTAGCGGGGCAGAATCCGGCCGCAATGGTGTCTCGCGGCATCTGCGCTCCAATTTGTGATCACATTTTAGAGCGAGCCTTGGCGGGAGCGCAAGATCTAAAAAACTACCAGGGCCTGTTCACACAATTGAGTTAGCCCTGTTGCAACTCTAACGTCGGCGCCCCCCCTCACCCATAGCCCCGCATCGCCGCTACAGCCGGCACTATTCTGGACAAGTCGCCGGGTCAATGCGGAACAGGGATGTGCCACCGCCGAGCGGATACCAGGATAAAAGTCGTCACGCCGGCGACCGGGAGGCCTCATCCATTCCCGGGCCCGGTCATTTTGACCAAGCAGTCATGGACCTGTCAGTCGCAAAAAGGGGAAACTGGCCGCTCGTTGGGGGAAATACCGTGACTATTTTGCCCGGAAGGTTCAGGCTAGCCGCCAATTGCTCTGGTTGGCGGCAAACTGCCCGACGAAGAGGACCTACAGGAGCAGGTGTGGCAAGTTCGAATCGCCATCACAAGAGGCACTGATAGCCGCACCGCACAGTATCTTGCTGGTGGAGAGGGTACTAGCAATAACAAGCCGAACCGGTGAACGGACTGCTCAAGCGGTTGGCGGGCCTTATGCGCCCAGTGCAGATGGTTACTCCACCGACTTTACTTTCGGTGGTTTCCAGGAACCGCTAAGCGCGTCGATTTCCGGCCAGTAAAGGCGCAGGTTCATACTGAAGTCGCCGGACTCGGGCGCCGGGAGCCAATTACTTTCCCTGTCCTTACCGGGGGAGTCACGCTGTATGTACAGTGTGAGCGAACCATCCGCACCGTACTTCAGCTCGTCTCTGTCACCGAGCGCATAGCGGTTCAGGGGGTTATCGGCAAAGAACTGCTTGTCGTTATACATGGTCAGCGACCAGAATGCCCGCACCGGAGGGATCTGATCCTTACGGAAGTGCAGCACATATTTTTTCCCGGAATCGAATGGCTGGCCATCGGCATCCATGGCCGCGAAGGGATAAATAGCATCCCGGACCACGTTGGCCCCCAGCCCGGCGTAGGCAATTTCCGCCCGCCGCAGATAGGCGGTACCGTAGGTGCCGATGGGTGGCATCACCATCGACCAGTTATTGACCTGGTTGGCCGCAGTGGTAATGCCGGCGGCGATCCACTTTTGCGCCAATGGCACCGCTTTTCGGAGCGCCTGTTGCAGCTGCGGCGATGCCTTGTCGAAGTCAAAGGGCACACCGGCTTCCAGGCCTATCCGCTTCATCCTCGCCAGCACCGGATAATCGTTGGCGTGGGGGGGATTGTGTTTGGTCAGCTGCGCAAACCGGGTGAAAAACGCAGCCGCATCCATCTCTGCCACCTGATCGACCGGTGGTGTCGCCGATATCCCCGCATTCACCTCACCCTTGGGCGGAGTGTAGGCCCTGCCCCATGAAGAAAGAGGAACGGCCTTCAGGCCGGCTTGAAACCTGTTGACGCTGGCGAAATCCGCCGGGCCATTGGTCTGTGTCCGGCCAATCATCCAGCCCACCGCAGTCGGTGACCGGATCATCCCCATGTCCTGCGGAAGCTCCCCGTCCCAGTTGGGGCCGACTATGGCAAAAGTCTGCGCGGCGGTACCTGTGGTGCGCTTGCCCGGCGAAGCGAACACGTCGGTCCACAGGTCCAGCATGGGCAGCAAATAGTAGCGGCCACCGGAATCCGGTACCTGGATAACCAGCGGCTCCTCGGCGACGTCGAACCAAAGGCTGGAATAGAGGGTATCGGCATTGGGACGCACCACATCGGTGAAAGTCGCATCCGGAAATGTGGCGGCGTGAACGAATTGGTTCATCGGCGCGCACAGGTTTTCGACAACGGGCGACTCGCAGTTTGTCCCCAGCTGCCGGGTAATCTCCATAAGAACCGCAGGGTAAGCATAGAGGTAGGCTTCCACCGCTATGTTGACCAGTTCATCCCGGTCCACCTTTTGCGCCACCAGCGGCGGACACGCAAGCAGGGTGAGCAACAGGGAAACAAGTGCTGCCGCCCAGGGGGGGACAAACCCTTGACGTGAATTAGTGCAACCGTTGCGCGCAGTCATGGGGGTAATTCCTTTTACGGGTGCTGGCCCCGGCCAAATGGTGCCTCCGTCTACAACTGGGGAGTATAGACACTGCCGCCGCCGGCCCCGCGCCGGGAAACCGTGATCAGGCGCGGGACGGGACTGCCTGCACCACGCGCACAAGATAATCCCAGAAATTGGCCACACTGCGGATATGTACCCGCTCTTCCGGTGAATGAGCGCGACGGATGGTGGGGCCAAAAGAGACCATATCCCAGTTGGGGTAGGGTTTGGCCAGCAGACCGCACTCCAACCCCGCGTGAATCACCTTGACCTCGGGTTCCTCGCCACTCATATCCTTGTAGACCCTCTTCATCAGTGCCAGCAGAGGGGACTGAATATTTGGCGTCCAGCCGGGATAGGCATTGTCCAGCACCACCTGTGCGCCGGCCAGTTCGAAGGCGGCGGCTACATTGAGCCCATGGTCATCGCGGGCAGTGTCGGACAAGCTGCGCACCAGGCATTGAATACGCACCTGATTCCGGCCCGCCTCTTGCTCGATCACTACTCGCGCCAGGTTGTTGGATGTTTCAGCGACACCTTCCAGGGAATCGCTCATGCGCTCTACCCCATTGGGGCAGCAGCGGATCGCCTCTATCAGTTTTCCCTGGCTGGCCTTGTCCATAACGCTAACTGGCGCGGAGGTTGCTTCGAGGGAGATTTCCAAACCGGTTTCGCTGTCCAGCTCAGCGGCGATGACTTGAGTCTCCGCTGCCAATACTTCTCTCAATCGCGCTTCGTCACTGTCCGGCACTGTCAGGACGGTGAAGGATTCCCGCGGGATAGCATTGCGCAGACTGCCGCCATCCAGGCTGGCGATACGCAGATCCACCGATGCGCGCCGGACCCTGTCTATGATCCGATTGGCAATTTTGTTGGCATTACCGCGGCCCTTGTCGATGTCCAGGCCAGAGTGCCCGCCGCGCAAGCCGCGCACGCTGAGCCTGAATGCCTTGTGACCAGCCGGCAAGGCTTCCGCCCGATAGGACAGAATGGCGTTGACATCGACACCACCAGCGCAACCCACATAGAGTTCCCCTTCATCCTCGGTATCCAGGTTGAGCAGAAGATCCGCATCGAAGTAACCGGGTTGCAGCTGCTTGGCGCCGGTCATACCCGCTTCCTCGTCGATGGTCAGGAGCGCTTCCAGCGGTGGGTGGGGAATATCGGTACTTTCAAACAGTGCCAGAATGGCAGCCACGCCTATGCCGTTGTCGGCGCCGAGGGTGGTCCCTTCGGCCGTAACCCAATCGCCGTCGATATAGGGCCTGATGGGATCGGTGAGAAAGTCGTGGTCGGTATCGGCATTTTTCTGCGGCACCATATCCACATGGCTCTGCATGGCGAGGATCTTCCGCGCCTCCATACCCGGAGTCCCGGGCTTTTTCAGAATGACATTGCCGACCCGGTCCAGCTGCACATCCAGGTTGCGGCTGTTGGCGAATTCGACAATGTATTCCACCACCTTGTGTTCGTGTTTGGAGGGGCGGGGAATCTCGCACAGTTTGGCGAAGTGCTTCCACAGGGGGTTGGGTTTCAGTTCCGCGACGGCACTCATCGACAGCCTCTTATTGCCGGTTGATTTGTCGTATAAGGTTTGCGGCCCTACGCCGCAAACCCGCAGTTACTGAGCCTTGCCGGTCTCGGCCAGGGGCTCCTCTCCCGCGGCCTGGGCCGCTGCGCTGTCTTCGCTGACCAGATTCAGCGCTATGCGGCGCCGGTCCACATCCACCGACGCGATTTTTACTTTTACCGGCTGATCCAGCTGGTATTCCTGGCCGCGGTGGGTGAGGATCAGATGTTTGCCGTCGAACTCCGGCTGCTTCTTTTTATTGCCGTTCAGGCGCACAAAACCATCCACGCCATTTTCATCCAGGCGCACGCCAAGCCCGGCGCCGTTCACCAGCGTGATGACCCCCGCAAACTCGCGACCCACCTTATCCTGGAGAAACTGACAGTAGAGCCACTGTTCCAGGGCCCGGTTGGCCTGGCGGCCGCGAACGAGGTTTTCCTGCAGTGTATCGATTTCCTCGTCGGTGAGCGTCTTCGCGGCTGCCCCTTCAGCTGCAGCACGCAACACCCGGTGATTGTGCAGGTCGTTGTACTTGCGGATCGGCGAGGTAACCGTGGCGTAAGCCGCCAGTCCCAGTCCCAGGTGAACACCGGGCTGGTTGTCCAGTTGACCGGGGCGCAGCATGCGCTTGAGCACCGCCAGCAGGTTGCGCATTTCCGCTGCGTCACTGGCCTCCAGCTGTTTCACCAGCGCCAGGTAGTTGGGCAGCTGGTGCAGGTCCTGCTCCGCATACTGCGGCAACAATTCCCGCAACAGACTCTTCACCTCCCCCATGCGCTCTTCACGGAAGCCGAGATGTACCGAGAAACAGCCCTGTTGCACTTCTGCCAGCTTGGTGCCAACAGCGATATTTCCCGCCAGCATGGCCTCCTCCACCATACGCTGGGCGACGTTGCGCTCCTGGCGCTCGATACGGGCAATCTTGCGCTGCTCGTCGAGGTGGATTTCATAATCCGGGCGGTCTTCCATGACAAGCGAATGGCTGGCGCGAAATACACTGCGAGCCTCACTCAGCAGGGCCAGGCCACGCAGACCGGCCCGCGCTTCCTCCGGTACCGCCTCCTGGTCCCCCCCGATGAATCTGCTCACGCGGTCATAGCTCAGCTTGTGCTGTGCGCGGATGGCGGCGAAGTCGAAACTGCTCTCACCCAGGCTGCCGTCCTCATTGACCTCAATCTGGAGTAGCAACACCGGGCGCAGTTGGCCCGCCAGCAGGGAAAAGGTGTTTTCACACAGATCCGCGGGCAGCATGGGCAGGGTTTCGCCGGGCAGATACTGGCTGTGTGCGCGGGCGAAAGCCTCCCTGTCCAGTGGGCTGCCGGACTCTATCAGGCTGGACGGATCGGCCACGGCAATGTGCAGGGTCCAGCCTCCGCCGTCGCGTGCAGACACAGCGATGGCATCGTCCATGTCGCGGGTGGTTTCGGCATCGATAGTGACGAAGCCCAGCTGCGACAGGTCTTTGCGCTCCGCCAGCAAAGCGTCCAGCTTGCCTTGTATCTCCCCCACCTGTTTGAGGGCGGCGTCGCTGAACTTTTCCGGCAGGCGGTGCTGGGCGACCACCAGGGCGTGCTCGATACCGGCGGTCTCCGGCCGGCCGATCACGGACTCCACCCTGGCCTGGGCCTTGCCGTCCTTGAACGGGTGGCGGCTCACTACACAGGCGATGTACTCGCCGGGCCGAGCCTTGCCCCTGGCTCGTGGCGGCAGAAAGATCCAACGGTCCAAGTTGTTGTGACTGGGCTGTATAAAATGACCCTGTCCTCGCTGTACATAGGTCCCCACCAGAAACTTGAACTCCGATTCCAGCAGCTGGTCCAGTTCCGCCGACAGCCTGCCCTTATCGTCTTCGGTGACGCTGGCCCTGACGCGGTCACCCGGAAAAACGCGCTCCATTTCCGCGGGTGGCAAAAAGGCCTCGCGCCCGTCGTCGAGGGTAACAAAGCCAAATTTTCCATTGCTGCCGCGCACGCGGCCGTCAACGAAGTCCTTGTTGGAGCGGATGTCGGTTTTCAGTTTGGATAATTGTTTTAGCGCATCGGCGTTGAGCATCGTGGGTCCCAAAGAATCGGTTTGGGCGCGGATTCTACCAGACCAAAGCGGCGGGATCAGCGCACCTGAGAGGGAACCCGAAACTTTTATGACTAGCTGACACCCGTTGTTCCTCGACAATCAGCCATCCTAAAATGAGACAAAATGCGTGATAAATCGGCCGAGTTTTCGTCTCATTGTGCAAAATTTGCAAACCAATGATCCATTTGCAGGATATAATCTGCCGGGCGATAAAAACGGAAAGGGCTGTGGTTGCCGTCCAGCTGTGAAATCGGCCTCCAGAGAGGAACATAAAATGAGTATTTTTTCCCACCCCGCCTACGACAAACACGAACAGGTGGCCTTCTACCAGGACGCCAGCAGCGGTCTGAAGGCGATTATTGCGGTGCACAATACCAATTTGGGACCCTCGTTGGGGGGCTGCCGCATGTGGCCCTACGCCGACGACGGCGAAGCGCTGAACGACGTGTTGCGGCTGTCCCGCGGCATGACCTACAAATCCGCCATGGCGGGCCTCAGGCTGGGCGGCGGCAAGTCAGTGATTATCGGCGATCCACGCAAGCAGAAAACACCGGAGCTGCTGCGGGCCATGGGCGATTTCATCAACACCCTGAGCGGCCGCTATATCACCGCGGAAGACTCCGGAACCAGTGTCGAGGATATGCACATCATCGGCGAACACACCGAATATGTGTCCGGCCTGATCGAGGGTTCCGAACACGGTGGCGACCCCTCCCCCTCCACCGCCTACGGTGTATTTGTGGGCCTGAAAGCCGCAGTGGAGCACCGCTGGGGCAAGTCGGACCTGAACGGCCTCAAAGTGTCCGTGCAGGGCGTCGGCAATGTGGGTTTCCGCCTGGCCAAACTGTTGAGGGAGGCCGGCGCTGAACTCTATGTGACGGACATCTTTCAGGACAATGTCGACCGCGCCGTAAATGAATTGGACGCCAAAGCGGTGAATGCAGAGGAGATTTTCGATCTGGACGTTGATCTCTTCGCCCCCTGCGCCATGGGCGCCATTCTGAATGACGACACCATTGCCCGCCTGCGGGCAGGTGCCATTGCCGGCGCCGCCAACAACCAGCTGGCGGAGGAGCGCCACGCCGAGGTGTTGCGCGAAAAAGGCATCCTCTACTCCCCCGACTATGTGATTAACGCTGGGGGTATCATCGATGTCTACTACCAGCAGCAGGCCGGCTACGACCCGCAGCGGGTGCAGGAACATATCGAGACCATCGGTGTCACCATGCAGGAGGTCTTTCAGCGCGCCGAGGAAACCGGACAGACCACGGCACATGTGGCGGATCGGGTGGCGGAAGAGCGCTTCGGCCACGAGGACACTGTAAAAAAAACTGATTCAGCCGCGGCGTGATCGCCGAGCGGGCGCCGTTCCCGGTGCCCGCAAAGCCTGTCCCTTCAGGCACCAGCTAAAGACTCTCTCTCCCGGTGATACATCCACCGCGCCATATGGCTTTTGACGCGGCAGTTGCCGGACCAGAAGCGATATACTAGGGCCTGTTCACACTAACGGAGTTGGCCCTGTTGTGACAGAAAAGGTGCCAATCGAGGCAAGAGGAGCGCGGTTTGGTTGTTCCAAATGAGCGACGAGCAACGAAGAGTGGCGCCTTTTCCGGCACAACCCGAAGGGCTGCCCCTGGTTTCGCGCCCTGCGGCGTTAGAAATTGCTTATGTGGACCCACCACACTCCGCAATTCCTGCCTTGCAGGCCACAAAACCTGAAGCAGCAGGGCTATCTCAGTTAGTGTGAACAGGCCCTAGTCAGACTATGGGGAAAACCTTCTGTGGGCTCTTCCCTATTCGGGCTTGCGGTCATTTCCACGAGCCCTTTACTTCAAGTCAAGCTGCTACAGGTTTGATTTGCACCCCGGACATTCCTCTCCGGGACAGCAGGCTGCCGGCAATATCTTCTTCGGCGGTCTGCCAGTTGTGTACACGGCCCCGGCGCCGGGTTGATCCAGCAAACGAAAGGCGGAAACACCAATGGATTTACGCACTCCCCTCTTTTTTCTCCTATTGTCGTCACTGGCCCTGAGTGCCTGTGTCGAGAAAGATGCGCATCCGGCCCTCACCGTGGATCGCGAGGCTGCGGCAAGCAGCAAGGCGGCGGCCGCCAACGACGCGGCCTATGTGGAAGCGCCCAAGATCGAGATCCCGTTTCACAGGGAACGCCTGGACAACGGGCTTACGGTGATAGTGCACGAGGATCACAAGGCGCCGGTGGTCGCCATCAATATCTGGTACAAGGTGGGCTCCAAGGACGAGAAGCCGGGCAAAACCGGATTTGCCCACCTGTTTGAGCACCTGATGTTCAACGGCTCTGAAAACTATCCGGGGGAATTTTTTGAGCCCTTCCAACGCTCCGGTGCCACCGATATGAACGGCACCACCAACAATGACCGCACCAACTACTTCGAAACAGTGCCCAAGGGCGCTGTGGATATGGCCCTGTGGATGGAATCGGACCGTATGGGCCACTTCGCCGGCGCCATTACCCAGGAGGTATTGGATGAACAGCGCGGAGTGGTCAAAAACGAGAAACGCCAGGGTGAGAACGCACCCTACGGCAAAGCATTCGACACCATTGCCAGCGGTACCTTCCCCCCAAACCATCCCTATTCCTGGACCCCCATAGGTTCCATGGAAGACCTGGACCGGGCCAGCCTCGAGGACGTGAAACAGTGGTTCGCGGATTACTATCAGCCAGCCAACGCCATACTGGTTATCGCGGGCGACATCACCGTGGACCAGGCGATGGCCAAGGCGCGCGAGTATTTCGGCGATATACCCAGCACCTCGGTCCCGCCGCGGATTAACAACTGGCAGCTGCCGGGACAGGTGAGCAAGCGTGAAGTGCTGTACGACAAGGTACCCCAGACACGTATTTACCGGGTGTGGAATGTACCCGGGGTCGCCGGCGAGGAGGAAAACGCCCTGGAGCTGATGGCTTCGCTGCTGGCCAACCGCAAGAATTCCCTGCTCTACCGCCGCCTGGTTCGCGACGAAAAGGTCGCCACCAGTGTCAGTGCCTTTTACTATGGCCGGCAGTTGGCGGGTCAGTTCATCATTACCGTGGATGTCAAACCGGGCCAGCCGCTGGAAAAAGTCGAAACTCTGCTGCAAGAGGAGCTGCGGAAATTTGTCAAAGGCGGAGTCAGCGCCGAAGAGATCCGCCGTATCAAGCAAAGTGAATTCGCCGGCCTGGTGAAGGGACTGGAGAAAATCGGCGGTTTTGGCGGCAAGACCGATATCCTCGCCCGCTCCGAGTTTTACTACGGCGACCCGGGTGCGCTGGTGGCGGGACTGGAGGACTATGCCAAAGTCGACGCGGCGCAGGTACAACAAGCCGCGGAGCAATGGTTGACTGAAAACAGTTACACCTTGATCATCCAGCCCAAAGAAGAATATACCGCCAGCGAGCAGGGCGCCGACCGCTCCAAACTGCCGCCGGTAGACAAAACGGTGGAGCTGGAGCTGCCGCAACAGCAGAGCTTTACCCTGGACAACGGACTCAAAGTCATTTTGGCGGAGCGGCACGACACCCCGGCCGTATTCATGAACCTCCAATTCCGCAGTGGCGCCGCCGCCGACGGCGACAAGCCGGGGCTGGCGTCCATTGCGGCGCGGATGCTGAGCGAAGGTGCCGGCAAATATGACAGCCTCGAATTCAGCTCCCGCCAGGAGGAACTGGGCGCGACCATCGGTGCCGGCAGCGGACTCGATTACAACAGCATCACTTTCAGCGCCCTGAAAACCCAGTTGAAACCGTCTCTGGAGTTGTTCGCCGATGTGGTCACCCAACCGCTGTTTCCGGCGCAGGACCTGACCCGCGTGGTTTCCAACCGCATCGACGCCATCTCCCAGGAAAAGGCCCAGCCCCAGGGGTTGGCCCTGCGCGAACTGCCGCCACTCCTGTACGGCGAGAATCACCCCTACGGTACCCCACTGACCGGATCCGGAACCGTCGAGGGTGTGCGCTCCATCACCCGCGATGATCTGGTGAAGTTTCACAATACCTGGCTGAGACCGGACAACGCCATGCTGACCATCGTCGGCGATGTCACCCGCGACGAAATCGAACCCCTGCTGAACGACGTGTTCCGTAACTGGCGCTCCCCCAAAACCCCGCTGGCCTCCGCCGACATACCTGCAGTAGAGCGCCCGTCGGGTACCAGGGTCTTTCTGCTGGACCGCCCCGGAGCCCAGCAGACCTACATCATGGCAGGCCTGGTGATGCCCCCCTGGACACCGGATGGTGCCGAGGCGTTTGACGCCATGGCCAAGGTGATCGCCGGCAAATTTACCTCGCGGGTCAACATGAACCTGCGCGAGGACAAGCACTGGTCCTATGGTGCCAGAGCCGTGTCTCTGGATACGGAGGGCCAAAGGCCTTACCTGCTCTTCGCACCGGTACAGACGGACAAGACGGGCCCGGCCATTCAGGAGCTGCTGAAGGAATATCGCGAATTCCTGTCCAGTCGACCCATCAGCGAACAGGAACTGGCGGACTTCCGCGACGACGAAATCCTCAAGCAGAGCGGGGCCTTCCAGACCAAGGGGCAACTGCTGTCCAGTATCACCTGGCAGAACGAGAAGGGACTGCCGCCGGAGTATATCGCCGACTATCCCCAGCGCGTGGCGGCGCTGACCAAACCGGAAGTGGAGGCTGCGGCCAGGGAATTCCTGGCTCCGGAGCAGTTCACCTGGGTGATCGTAGGGGATCTCGCGCGCATCCAGCCGGAAATCGAGGCGCTGGACCTGGGCCCGGTTACCGTACTGCCGGCCGCCGAATGACCAATTGCTCGGATAGCCCGCTAGGGCCTGTTCACATCGACTGAATTGGCCCTAGCAGGCTGTTGAAATTCGAAGAATTTCGACGCCCGGTACCGGAATATGGATGTTCCGGCAAAATCGGCGACGGCTAAGTCGTTGATTTTGGGAGAAAAGTGAAAATCACATTTTTCGCTTTTCGTGTGTTGCAAAAGGCAGGATGCCTTTTTCAACAACCTGCTAGGGCCTGTTGAAAAAGTCCTCCCCGACTTTCCTCAACCCGGGTTTGCGGCGCATGTCCGCAAGTCCTCCACGACAAATCAAGCAGTTACACGCTTGATTTACGGCCCGAACATCCCTGCTAGGCGCGGGCACTTGGGCGCTGGCTCACCGCCGTGTGCCAGCGCACCAGATTGGGATGCTCGCTGGCATCGGGGCGGATCTTGACCACTTTGCCAAAATCCAGGGCACACAACATGCTGATATCGGCCACTGAGTAGTATTCGTCCACCAGATAAGGGCTGGAGGCCAGATGCTGGTCCAGTGTGGAAAGAAACTGCATTGCCTTGCGGCCGCATTCGCGGCCGAATTCCGGAAACAGCTCCATACGATCGGCGAAAAAGCCGCTGCTGTGCTGGAAGTTCATACCGATGTTGAACATCAGGTTGAAGTCGGCGCGCCGGTTCCACATTTCCACCAGTGCCCGCTCCCGGGGGTCGCGTCCAAAAAGTGCCGGCTCCGGGTGCAACTCCTCCAGGTAGCGCTGTATCGCCACTGACTCGGCGATACAGGTACCGTCACTCAGCTCCAGCACCGGCACCTTGGCATTGGCATCCCGCGCCCGGTATTCCGGGGTGAGGTTCTCTCCGCTGGCGATATCCACCTGCACAAACTCCATATCCAGGCCTTTCTCAGCCAGGAACACCCGCACCCGCCGGCAATTGGGGGCCTTCGCATATTCGTAGATTCTCATGTTCGGACTTCCTCTCCGCTCTGTCATTGGGGTAGATTGTGCAGCACGCGAAACTCAACGGATTTACAACCAGCGACTCTAAGTCAGACGCAAAAGGGGTCACAATGACAACAAGTGCCAACCGGGGAAACCTCCTCAGCCGAATGACCGCCGCTGCACTCGCACTGTGCGCGGCCTTTACCTTCAACCAGGCAGTGGCGGAAGGGATCGCCATCTATGCCGGCAGCCTGTTCGATAGCGAAAAGGGCAACCTGCTTGAAAATCGCACAATCCATATTGTCGATGGCCGTATCGAATCGGTACAAAAGGGTTTCGCCAAGCGCGATAGCGAAAGGCTGGTGGACCTTCGGGAGTACACGGTACTGCCGGGACTGATGGATATGCACACCCACCTGTCCACTGAATTCGGGCCACGCACCTATATGGAGGCCTTCACTTGGAACCCCGCAGATTTCGCCCTGCGCGGCGTGGATACCGCCCATCGCACCCTGCAGGCCGGATTTACCACCGTGCGGGACCTGGGGGACACCGCCAATGTCACCATCAGTCTGCGCAACGCCATTGAACGCGGGATTATCGATGGCCCCAGGGTATTTACCGCCGGCAAGTCCATCGCCACTACCGGCGGCCATGCGGATCCCACCAACGGTCGCCGCCGGGACCTGATGGGCCAGCCGGGGCCAGTCGACGGGGTTGTCAATGGCGTCGCCAGCGCGCGTGAAGCCGTGCGGCAGCGCTACAAAGACGGCGCAGACCTGATCAAGATTACCGCTACCGGCGGGGTGCTGAGCGTGGCCAAGAGCGGCCAGAACCCACAGTTCATGGAGGATGAACTGGAGGCGATCGTCTCCACCGCCAAGGATTACGGTTTCACCGTGGCGGTGCATGCCCACGGCAAGGAAGGTATGGAGCGCGCCATCCGCGCCGGTGTCGACTCCATTGAGCACGGCACCTATATGGATGGCGAAACCATGGAGTTGATGCGACGCTACGACACCTGGTATGTGCCAACCCTGCTGGCGGGCGAGTGGGTGACGGAAAAATCGAAACTGGAGGGTTTCTTCCCGGACATGGTGCGGGTCAAGGCCGCCACCATAGGCCCGCGCATCAAGCAAACCTTTGCCAACGCCTACAAGCGCGGCGTTAAAATCGCATTTGGTACCGACAGTGGCGTCAGTCGCCATGGGGATAACGGCCGCGAGTTCGCACTGATGGTGGACGCGGGAATGACGCCGGCAGATGCGATTCGCAGCGCCACCTGGAATGCCGCTCAACTCCTCCAGGCGGAAGATGAACTCGGCAGCATCAGTGCGGGCAAGCACGCCGATATTGTGGCCGTCGCCGGCAATCCGCTGGAGGATATCAACCAGCTGCAACAGGTGCGCTTTGTCATGAAAGGGGGCGAGATCTATAAGGAGCCCGCCGACACCGTGAACCCGGCAACTCAGTAAATTGCCGGGCCTGCGTCAGCAGTGCGCCACAGGGAAGTGCGCTACCGGGCAGAGGCCGGCGCTGGCCCCTGAAAAGCAAGTGACCCAGTGTCAATGCACTGGTTTTCAAGGGAGACAATCCAGTCGATAAGGGGTTGTCTACCGGCCCGGGGGTGCAAGGTGGACCTTCGCCTTTCCCTCAATCCCGCAGCTCAAATACCAGGTCCAGATCCACGGTCACTTTGGTCTCGCCCAGTGCAATCGGTACCCGGGCATCCGCCGACGCCATTTCCGCACGCATCATGGGGAGGGGAATCCCCCTGCCCGCGCCCTCGGATATGCTGACGATACGCCCGACTTTCATACCCAGAGCCTCGGCAAAAGACTGTGCCCGCGCGCGGGCCTTTTCCACTGCCTGCTTGCGGGCTTCCGCCATCAGTGGCTCCGGCTCACCGATGGAAAAGCTGGGACCGTGGATATTGGTGGCTCCGGCCTCGGTCAGGACGTCGAGAATCCCACCCAGGTCTTCGATTTTGCGCACCTTTATCTGCACCGTATTGCGCGCCATGTAACCCGTGATCTGCGGCCGTTTGACACCGGAGGAGCTGGTGACCGGCCCGTAGCGGGGCGACAGACTGATACCGCTGGTCTGTACATCCTTCTGCTCGATACCGGCTTTTTCCACCGCCTTGACAAGCTTGTCCATCTGCTCCGCGTTGGCCTGCATCACCGCCTTGCTGTCTTTACCTTCCGTAGTCACGCCGGCGGAGATCTCTGCAACATCCGGCGCCTTGCTCACTTCCCCCTGCGCAGAGATATTTACCAATGTTCCCTCCGCCTCGCCACCGCGACTGCCACAACCGGTTGCGAGCACCACCAGGCCGGCCAACAAGGTGCCGGCCACCAATTTCATTCCATTCTCCATGGCATTGTCCTCGAAATTTCCACAGTGTTTGTTTTGGGGCGGAAACTGTCGCTCATGCTACCTGAACACCTGCTGAAAGTCCTCTTCCCCATCGTGGTAGATGGCGAATCCGAGCCGCAACATCTGCTTGCGACGATCACACTGAACACCGCGGGACTGCAACTCGCGCTGCAGTTCCAGTGATCGCTCCGGAGTGGCGCAATCAAAGGTAAAAAAATGGCCGTGGCCGCTATCCAGATCGTGGTAAACCAGATTGTCGCGATTCAACAGTGGGTGGCGGGCCGCATCCATGGAGTGCAGGAAACGCCGCTGGGCAGCCAGCACAAACTGGTGAATCTTTGCCACGGTCACACCATCGCGTTCATACATCTGCAGAACCGCCAGCGCCTTGTACAGTGTCGAGTAATCCATGGTGGAACCGGCAAAGCGCAGCCAGTTATCGGCAAAGCCCACCCGGTCTGCGCGGTTCTCCAGTTCCGCCATATCGGCGAACCAGCCGGTATACAGGGGCCGCAGCCGGCAGCCCTCGGGCAGGCTCATAAAGCACAGGCCCTCTCCGGCTCCCTGGTACTTGTAGGAACCGGCGGTGTAATAAACCTTGTCGGCCACACGGCTGAGATCCGTCGGCAGCGCAAAATAAGCGTGGTAGCCGTCAACCACAAACTCGGTTCCCTCCGGCTTGCGCGCCACAATATCCAGCAGGTGCGGAAACACCACCCCCGACTCAAAAAACACCTGGCTGGCGTACGCCAGGTGATACCCTCCCCGGTGCAGCTCCCTTTCAAAGCGCTCCGCCAGAGTGTCGTAGGGCAGCTTATCGATACGGGTTACCTCTACCCCCGACTCCTCCTCCAGACGCTGAAGCTGGCGGGCGAAACTATAGAATTCACCGTCGGTAGTGAGAATCCGCAGTGGCCGCGTCAGATCAAAAGCGCTGATCAGACGAAACACCAATTCGTGGGTATTGGGCGCCAAAGCGATGTGATCCGGCCTGGGCAGGCCCAAAGTGTGGGCCACAGCCGTCTGCCAGGCGGGAATCTTGTCGGCGAAGATAGGTTCCCACTTGGCGTCGGCCAGGCTGGCGGAATCCCGCCAGTACTGCTGTACTGCCTCGAAGGTGACATCCGGCCAGTAGTGATGCGAGTGGCAGGCCATATGCAGAGGCGGATAGGCATGGGCAGTACTCGCCTCGGCGGCACCCTGCAAAAATCTGCGAAAATATTGCTGATACATAGGATTCAGACACCCCTTAATCAGAGGTTCCCTTGTAGTTTGTGGCCGATTGTAGCCGGTTTGCCCCGACGCAGACATCGCCGGCGGGCACAGGCAGGTAAACTGGTTATAAAATAAATAGGCCGGACTTCATTCATCTGGCAGGCCGCAGTCCTCAACAGGAATAAGCGGATCGCAAGTCGAACCTGTGGCTGCATGATTTGTCCGAAGGGTTTGCGGACATGCGCCGCGAACCCGGGTGTTGGATTGGCGGGTTGATAGTGTGTTCCCGGCAACACCCGGCCGTCGCGCCCGGTGGCGCCGTACAGTGCGGATGAAGATTAGCTGTCGGGCTGATAACCTGTAACCGGATAAGCAGAGGAGTAAACAGCGTGGAATATTTACACACCATGGTCCGGGTAGCAGACCTGGAAGAGTCGCTCAAGTTTTACTGTGAAAAGCTGGGTCTGCAGCAGATCAGCCGCCAGGACCACGACCAGGGGCGTTTTACCCTGGTATTTCTGGCCGCACCGGGAGACGCGGATGCCGCGCGCGAGTACAAGGCGCCGTGCCTGGAACTGACCCACAACTGGGATCCCGAAACCTATGACGGCGGCCGTAACTTTGGCCATCTGGCCTACCGTGTGGATAATATTTACACCGTCTGCCAGCGGCTGATGGACCAGGGCGTCACCATCAATCGTCCACCCCGGGACGGCTATATGGCTTTTGTGCGCTCCCCTGACGGCATTTCTATCGAGCTGCTGCAGAGAGGCGAGCCGCTTGAACCGCAGGAGCCCTGGGCTTCCATGCAGAATACCGGTGAGTGGTAGGCAGTGGGCTAAAGAGGGGGCGACTCAGTGAATTTGAACACCAGGTGATTCAGTGAAAAATTCTTCCTGTGTAATGCTGGCGGGAGCCGGCGCGGCAAAGCGGATTCGCGCAGAGGGCCTGCAACCGGATCAGGTCTCGGTGCTGCTGGGCGCCTCCGGCGGCGCCAAGTGGCTGGTTATCAGCCAGCTGGACCGGGTGCTGATGGGCGAGTTCTTCATGGGGCGGCAAAAGCCCATCACCACCCTGGGATCCTCCATCGGCAGCTTTCGCGGCCTCTGCTATGCCATGGACCACCAGCTGTCAGCGCTGGAAACCCTCGAACACGAATATATCAATCAGACCTACGCTTCCGACAAACCCACACCAGATGAAATAACTGCCAAAGGCCAGGAGATTATACAGGGCGTGCTGGGCATCCATGGGGCGCGACAGGTGGTGGAAAATCCCGTCTGGCAAAGTCATTTTGTGGCCGTGCGCGGACGCGGACCCCTGGCCAGTGAACGCAGGGCCATACTGGCACCGGCATTGCTGACTTCCGCACTGGCAAATGCGGTATCGCGTCGCACCCTGGCGGCCTTCTGGGAGCGGGCGGTGTTTCACGCGGGTGCGGAATCGTCTGTGCATTTTAGCAACCTCCGCACAGTCAATATTCAGCTCAGTACCGGCAATGTACAAACCTCGGTGCTGGCCAGTGGTTCCATCCCACTGGTGATGGCCGGCGTGCGCAATCCCGAAGGCGCGCCCCCGGGCAATTATCGCGATGGCGGTATTACCGACTACCACTTCGACCTGGAGTTCCAGCACCCTGACGGGCTGGTGCTCTACCCCCACTTCTTTCCCACCATGGTGCCCGGCTGGTTCGACAAGGGCCTCGCCTGGCGCTGGGTACGGGGTGGTGCACTCAACAATACCCTGCTGGTGGCACCATCGCCGGAATTTGTAGCTCGATTACCTTTCGGCAAAATTCCGGATCGCAACGACTTTTATAAATTCAGCAACGAAGACAGGGTGAAATACTGGCGTCAGGTGGTCGATGCCAGCAAGCGCGTGGCCGATGACTTCTATCATCTGTGGCAGAGCGACCGAATCGCCGAATGCCTGGTACAGGTGGGACCCGATGACCTGCTGCACAAGCTGGGCGGGAGGACTGCGGCATGACCGCTGCACAGGAATTCAAACTGCCCCAGGAGTCCTACCGTACCACCCAGGAGCGGGTCTATTTCCAGGTGCGCGATGCCATACTGCGGGGTAAGTTTCTGCCCGGCTGCGCCATCACCATCCGGGGTCTGGCGGCGGAACTGAATTGCAGCCCCATGCCGGTGCGCGAAGCGCTGCGCCGGCTCACCTCGGAACGCGCGCTGGAAGTTTCCGATACCCGCCGGGTAAAAGTGCCCACCATGACCCCGGACAAACTCTCCGAGATCTGTGCCGCACGGGTGGCGCTCGAATGCCAGGCGGCGGAACAGGCGCTGCCATTCGTAGGGGACGAGGAATTGCAGCAACTGCGCCGGCTGGACGAAGATGTCACCGCGGCACTGGCGGAGGGGGATATCGAGGCCTATGTCACCGCCAACCTGGAATTTCACTTTACCCTCTACCGGCTGGGGCAGCCGCATATTATCCTGTCTTTGATCGAGAGCCTGTGGCTTCAGACAGCCCCACTGCAACACCTGGTATTTCAGCGCTTTGGCATGCAGGAGCTGCCAGACCGGCACCAGGACCTGCTCGAAGCCATCGGCGCAGGGGATGCCGGCCGGGTGCGCACCGCCATTCGTCAGGATATCGAAGAAGGTCTGGGTTCCATCTCCGCCGAGGAGTTGTTGTAATCCGGGCGAGTATGGTGGGCTGAGTTCGGTTTTATCCCCCTGTCACCACCACAAAGCTGTGAAGCTTCTGGCAAATACCCACCGCGAGACACCCTAACCCCTCCCCTGGTATTGTCGGTGCACAATCCTATAGCCCACGCTTATTTACCCGGCAATCCAGCAGATGATTCCCCATCCATTGGATTAGCATCGTTGAAAAACTGCACAATTACTCGGAATCGCTTGCTATTCGAGGGACTTCGCCGGCCACCCGCCGCAGTGGTATTATCCGCGCGCGCTGTACAACGTTGCGACAAGAAGCGCACTGTCAGCCAATTGCTTATTACAAAATAATGGTATCTTGATGCAGAAATTAGCCCTTTTAGCCGTTTTCATAACTTTCTGTGGTTTGGCGCAGGCAGAAGAGTTTGAGATCTCCCCGCTGTCCATCGGGGAGACCATTCGTTTCCCATCCAAAATCTTGAAGGAGGAGCGCCGTTTAAACATTTACCTTCCAGCCAGCTATCACAAGAACCAGGATAAAACCTATCCGGTTATCTATCTTCTGGATGGTTCCGTGGAGGAGGACTTTTTGCACATTGCCGGTTTGATGCAATTTGGCGCTTTTTCCTGGATCAATATGCTCCCGGAAAGCATACTTGTCGGTGTGGAGAACGTCGACCGAAAGCGGGATTTTACCTATGCGTCGCAGGATACCAGAGACAGGAAAGAGTTCCCCACGTCCGGGGGTTCAGGCAAATTTATAGCGTCGCTCAAAAAAGAAATTCTCCCAGCGATAAAACAGAATTACAGGGTGAATGGAGAGTCCACCTTGATTGGACAATCCCTGGGCGGATTATTGGCGACCGAGATCCTGATCAAACATACGAGTTTGTTCGACAACTATATTATTATCAGCCCCAGCCTCTGGTGGGACCGGGAGTCCTTATTGCAGTCAATACCAGCGGACTGCTGTGGCGCCGGTACTATTTACGTCGGCGTTGGCAAGGAGGGCCAGGTGATGGAGCGACTGGCCAGGAATCTCTATCAAAAACTGGACCCGGAAAACAGCACCGAAACAGTTCACTTCGGCTACTTCGACCAGCTCAACCACGGGGACACACTGCATCTGGCAGTGTACGATGCCTTTAACAAGCTTTTTTCAGGCCGGGAAAATCAAGAATAGGACAGCCTGCTGGCCCTGCGAGCAGCTTATTAACCCGGCAACGCAATAAGTTGCCGGATTGGTAATTTCCCCGGGGTCCTGTCTTGCAGGCCACTAAACCAGTGGCAGCAGAGCTATCTCAGTTAGTGTCAACAGGCCCTAGTCAAAGCGATCGAGGTTCATCACCTTCGCCCAGGCACTGGCAAAGTCCTGCACAAACTTCTCCCCTCCGTCATTCGCGGCATAGACCTCCGCTACCGCGCGCAACTCGGAATTGGAGCCGAAAATCAGGTCTACCGGTGTCGCTGTCCACTTGACCTCACCGGTTTTGCGATCTTTGCCTTCGTATACACCCTCCGCGGATGACTTCTGCCATTCCGTGGACATGTCCAGCAGATTGACAAAGAAGTCGTTACTCAACCTTCCGGGGCTGGAAGTGAATACTCCGTGCCTGGAGTTGTCGGCATTGGCCCCAAGCACCCGCATACCCCCCAACAAAACTGTCATTTCGGGGACGGTCAAGGTGAGCAGGCTGGCCCGGTCGACCAGCATATCCGGCGGCGAACGGCTGTTGTCCGGATCGAAGTAATTGCGAAAGCCGTCGGCGCTGGGCTCCAGCACCGCAAAGGCCTGCACATCCGTCTGCGCCTGAGAGGCATCGGTCCTGCCCGGCTTAAAGGGCACCTCAATATCGTACCCCGCTTGACTGGCCGCCTGCTCCACCGCCGCTGTGCCACCCAGCACGATGACATCGGCCAGGGACACCTGCTTGCCCCCGGATTGGGCCCCATTGAAATCCTGTTGCACCTGCTCCAGCTTTTGCAGTGCCTGCGCCAGCTCCTCGGGATCATTCACCGGCCAGTCCTTTTGCGGCTCAAGCCTGATACGCGCGCCATTGGCGCCACCGCGCAGATCGGTCCCGCGGAAAGTGGATGCCGATGCCCAGGCGGTGCGCACCAGTTGGGGCACCGTCAGGCCGGAGGCCAGGATATCGGTCTTGAGCTGGGATATATCCCCGTCGTCGATCAGCGGGTGGTCCACCGCCGGAACCGGGTCCTGCCAAATCAGCTGTTCTTCCGGTACCTCGGCTCCGAGATAGCGCCCCCTGGGGCCCATATCCCGGTGGGTGAGCTTGTACCAGGCCCTGGCGAATGCGCTTTTCAGTTCGTCCGGGTTTTTCATAAACCGCTGTGCGATCTTGCGGTATTCCGGGTCCATTTTCAGTGACAAATCGGTAGTCAGCATCACCGGCGCATGACGCTTGTTGGGGTCGTGGGCATCCGGCACCAGGCTGGCGGCACGGGGGTCAGTGGGAATCCACTGCACAGCCCCGGCGGGGCTCTTGGTTTTTTTCCACTCGTAAGTGAACAGATTGGTTAGGTAATTATTGCTCCATTGAATGGGCGTGACAGTCCAGGCACCTTCCAGGCCACTGGTAATGGTATCGGCGCCATCCCCCTCCCCACACCGGTTCTTCCAGCCCAGCCCCTGCTGGTCTATGGGCGCCGCTGCCGGTTCAGGTCCGACACAGTCCGGTTTCACCGCGCCGTGGTTTTTGCCAAAGGTATGGCCGCCAACAATCAGAGCCACTGTCTCCTCGTCATTCATAGCCATGCGCCCGAAGGTATCGCGAATATCCTTGGCAGCTGCCACCGGATCGGGATTGCCATTCGGCCCCTCCGGGTTTACGTAAATCAGACCCATTTGCACGGCGGCAAGTGGCTTCTCCAGTTCCCGCCCCGCCTTGTAGCGCTTGTCCGCCAGCATTTGGGTTTCGGGGCCCCAGTACACCAGATCCGGTTCCCAGTCGTCCTCCCGACCACCGGCGAAGCCGTAAGTTTCGAAACCCATGGACTCAAGCGCCACGTTGCCCGTCAGTATCATCAGGTCCGCCCAGGAGAGCTTGCGCCCATACTTCTGCTTTATGGGCCACAAAAGTCTTCGCGCCTTGTCCAGGTTGGCATTATCGGGCCAGCTGTTGAGTGGGTCGAAGCGCTGCTGGCCGCCACCGGCGCCGCCGCGGCCATCCCCGATGCGGTAAGTACCCGCACTGTGCCAGGCCATGCGGATCATCAGGGGGCCATAGTGTCCAAAATCCGCCGGCCACCAATCCTGGGAGGTTTTCAGCAGTGTTTCTATATCCTTTTTGACTGCGCCGAGATCCAGCGACTTGAACTCCGCACCATAATCGAAATCCTCACCCATCGGATTGGATTTGGGGCTATGCTGGCGCAGAGGCGTTAAATTCAACTGATTTGGCCACCAGAATGAATTCGGCTTTGGCTGCCCCTGGGCGACGGTTTGGCCACTTGGCAGCAAAGCTCCCATAAGGACGATGGAAAGACTGGTACACAGCCAGTTAGCGCGGTTGGACATGGGTGCTGGCTCCTCGCGATGGAAATTAGCGGAAACTCCCGCGCTTAATATAGAAAACTTTTTTCCCATCGGCCGTCACAGGTTGATTCAGCCGCCCCGCCCCTGTCATGTTTGAATATTTTTTCTAATCCATACTTGCCCTTTACCGGGTATCCAGCGCTGGCGGGAAACCTGTATGCCATCGTATGAAAGGTGGTTTCCGCGCCAACATAGACTGACATCACTTTTATTAAACACTGATCTCTCTCCGGACTTGGCGAATCCACGGATTTTCGACAGAATTGGAGCCAGCGATAACCCAATAAGAAAAATCCAGCCGATTCACGCTGCCCGGCCGAACCCGGCCGGAATCGAGGAGATCACCGCGAATGGACAAGATCATTCACTGCACTATCGATTTACCCTGCGACGCTAAAATGGCCTTCCAATTGTTCACCGACAACCAGCACTTGGAATCCTGGCTTACGGTAGAAGCCGATGTCACAACGGAGGTTGGAGGCAAATATGAATTGTTCTGGGACCCACAGGGCAGGGAAAATAACAGCACCATCGGCTGTAAAATTACGGCCATAGAGCAAAATGAATTGCTCGCATTTGAGTGGCGCAGCCCGGTTCAATTTAAACGCTTCGCCAATAGCGCCGATCCACTCACCCACGTGGTCGTCTGTTTTATTCCCGATGCGTCAGGAACCACTGTGCACCTGCTGCATTCCGGCTGGCGATCCACGGACGAGTGGGAGCAGGCGAGGTTATGGCAAGAGCGATCCTGGCGCTTCGCCTTTACCCGCTTATCGGAAAATATCAGTTCCATGCTGGTCTGATAAGACTAACCAGCAGTATTGGAGGTTAAACTGCATTAGGCAGTGTCACCCCATTATCGCTGGCAATAAAGCCAAGATCTGTGAGAATCTACCTTCTCAATACGGATACTACGCCAGGGCACAACATTAGAACGGGGCGTCCCGCAGCAACGGCAGTCTCCGGGATTGTAAGAATCTCAATCAAGCGGACAATTCAACAGGAAAACCTTCCACCCGCTGGTAAAATTTGGCAGGTGTGAGCCCAGCGAGTGAATCCAGCCCACCCTCTCTATTAACCATGCCCTATTTATCGATACTTTATTTAGTGTAACCAACTCTAATATAGTCTTAAATTCCTGCTGTTTGAAACTAGAAAAGATTAGATTTTCTTGCACACAGCCCCTCGTGGACGTCGAGGAGTCGTTCTGCTATAACTTCAGAAATCAGTAATATTGCCAAATCCACTTAGGGTAAAAATCTACCACACTCAATCAAACCAATTAATCAGAAAAATAATTTTTCGCGCCGAAAATTGCGCGAGATAGCTCTATAAAAACATACCTGAATTAAAAATGGCACATAAAAATACTGGCATATGATTTACAATTTAAATTACATGGTATTGTATCGAAGGATTTGAATTAGAATTTTATTATCAAAAAAATTACATGAAAAATTAATTTTTTAAAATAAAATAACTCACCAAAAATAAAAGACTAATCATTTCCACAAAAAACCTTGACTAATTATAAATAAATCCATGAGGCGCCTATAAGATTTAAAATATGCCAAATCAAATAAATCAATTATTTTTTATTGGAGAAAAATCATGAATAAGTCAATTTACAATTTTAAAATAAGCAGACTTAACTGGATACTTTTATCAAGTTTATTTTTTGTTTTTTTAAGCGCATATGCCCAATCTTCTGCAATAAAGGCTAATGAAGTTATCGCAACCATTGATCTGGAAAATGGCAATCAATACGTATTTTTGTCATCCAAAAATAAACACGGAACCGTGGACGATATTATTATATTACAAGGAGAAAAATCGGAAATGGATCTTTGGAGTCCCTATATACGGAAAACCTGAATCCTTTGAATATTTTCAATGGTTTAAATATGGCGCAAGAGGAAATACCAGCCATTCTCAGGGATTTATATACTGAAGACTTTATGCCCCCCGGATGGCTTGCCGATCAGATCTTAACAAGCCATACAAGCAGGTTACTTGTTACTTGTGATGACCTCTGGTGGAAATCCCGATTTGGAGATTTACAGTCAGGCTATCAGTACCATGACGGTCCAAATGATGGCGTATGGTTGAACACCCGATGGATTACATTCACCTGGGGAAGAACCGGCCTGGACGGATACAATGTAGGCGTTTGCCTGCAGGACGTAGATAAAAATGTCCTTGTAAGATTCAACACCTGGAACGGTTCTAATTGGGTTAATTTTTTTGAAAGGCTCACCGTAGAAGGAACTTGGTGGTACGCGAGGCATAGTAGTGGATCTTCAATACAGATCCAGCTAATAGGGTCTGAGGCCAATACCTTCGATATAGGTTTTGACTATAACCGGTAATTTTTGCCATCAAAGGCAAAACGCTTGAGATAGAATTTATATTTTTCCGCCACCTGTTATGCTGACCAGCAGGTGGCGATATTTTTCACCGAGAAGCTTCCAACGATAGCGACTAAAGTCCGCAAGGGGCAGTTCCCTCCCCATTTGATGGCGCTCGGCCAGGGCACAGAGCTTTGCGATGGCATCGGGCACATCTGCAAACCGCATCTCCCGGGGATAGTAATCCGGGTAGGCCTGCTCATCGGGCACCAGCGGGCTGCAGCCGAGTGCGCTCGCCTCCATGGCCGCCAGACCCTGAAATTCATGGGCGGCGGTGGACAGGAAGACATGGCTCTGCCGGAGTATCCCTCGGTACTGGTTTTTGTCCTCCACAAAACCCACCGACAACAGCCGATGGGCAAAATCACGGCGAATCAGCGCAAACTCCTCCGGACTGTTACGGAAGGTCTGACCCAGCATATTCAGCCGGAAGTCGACCCCCGCAGCTTCCAGGCCCTGCAGTATATGCAATAGGCGATCCGGTCTCTTGTCATACTCCCAGCGCGCCGCCCAACTGAGGGTGAAGGGTCGGCCCTTCAGTTGCTGCGTTTCGGCCTCGAATAATGCGTCCTCCAAGGGTACAGGCAACAGGTATGACTTGGCCGCTATCTCTTCACAAATGCCGGCGGGTACGCAGTCGGGCAGCCTCCGCAGCAGCCGCTCTGCCCCTTCCAGTAGCGTGCGCCGATTGAACTCGGAGTTGAACAGCAACATATCGCCGCAGAGGGCGGTGTAGATATTCAGCATCTGGGGTTCTATCGAGTGGGCGGCCTTCTCGCTGCGCGGGTAGGCAAACTGATTTTCGTGAAAATAGACTGCAGTGGGAACAAGGCCGATCCGCGGCACCAGGCCACGCAGGGCGGCCAGGTCGGTCATGGAGGTGGCGACCACAAGGTCCCAGGGGCGGGCCATCAATTCAGCCGCCTCCCCCCGGCCCCAGCTCAGGCTGTTGCCGCGTACCCGCCAGCTGAAGTTACGCGGGGGCAGGGTCAGCTGGGTCCAGTGCCAGTCCGGCATCGCCGCCACCAGGCCGCGCCGCCATTGCCGATGGCTGGCGGCATCGTAAGCCGAAAGCAGCAGCACATGCATTGTGCCGACCCGCCTTAGTCGGCTTCCCCGGCAAAAGAGCGTAGATTCATAAGGCGGGCAAACAGACTGGAGGTATCCCAGCGGCCGCCCCCGAGCGCCTGGACCTCGCTGTAAAATTGATCCACCAGCGCTGTCACGGGCAACAGGGCACCGTTGTGTTGCGCCTCATCGAGGACGATCGCAAGATCCTTGCGCATCCAGTCCACGGCAAAGCCATGCTGGTATTCCCCGGCAAGCATGGTCTTGTAACGGTTTTCCATCTGCCAGCTCTGGGCGGCACCCTTGGAAATCACCTGGATCACTTGCTCCGCATCCAGGCCCGCCGCCTTGGCGAAGTGCAAGCCTTCGGCAAGCCCCTGCACCACCCCGGCGATGCATATCTGGTTGACCATTTTACACAACTGACCACTGCCGGCGGGGCCCAACAGGCTGCTGGCGCGGGCGTAACACTGTAGAAGCGGCTGTGCGCGTTGGAAATCCGTCTCATCACCCCCCACCATGATAGTCAGCGCGCCATTTTCCGCGCCGGCCTGGCCTCCGGATACAGGTGCGTCCAGGAAGCCGATTCCGCGCTCCCGGCCCGCCGCCTGCAACTCCCGGGCAATGCCGGCAGAGGCAGTTGTGTGGTCGACAAACAGTGACCCCTCCGCCATCGCCGCGAAAGCGCCCTGTCTCCCCAGCACAACCTGGCGCAGATCCCTGTCGTTGCCGACACAGGCAAAAACCATATCGGCCCCGCGCGCGGCCTCGGCCGGAGTCGCAAAAGATTCACCGGCATAGTCCCGCAGCCACTGTTCAGCACGGCTTGCGGTGCGATTGTATACCCGCAGCTTATACCCGGCCCCGGCGAGATGACCGGCCATGGGATAGCCCATGACACCGAGGCCCAGAAAAGCGATTTTTGTCATTGGCGGTTACCCCCAGACCATCCAAAGCAGTACCGCACCCAACAACAGGCGATAAATGGCGAATGGGGCCATACCGATGCGGTTGATGAATTGTAAGAACAAATGGATACACAGATAGGCGGTGACCCCGGACAGCAGCATACCCAGAAATATCGCGCCCCAGGGCACCTGCTCCAGGGACAGTAAATCAAACACCAGCAGCAAGGCGCTTAGAGCGGTTACCGGAACCGACATCAGAAAGGAAAAGCGCGCAGCGTCCTCGCGCTTCATACCCAGCATCAGACCTGCTGTTATGGTAATGCCCGAGCGCGAAGTACCCGGAATCAGCGCCAGTGCCTGCGCCACACCGATACCCAGTGCTTTCTTCCAGTTGAGCTGGACCAGCGTCTCCTGCCGTTTGCCCACCGCATCCGCCCACCACAGCAACACGCCGAACCCGATAGAGGCAAAGGCTATGACCGTTGCGGAGCGAAAGTGCACCTCGATGAACCCCTTGAACAGAAGCCCGATCAACCCCGCAGGGATTGTCGCCAGTACCAGCAGCCACGCCAGCCGCCCGTCATCGGTGAATTGCCTGTCCACCAGCCCCCCCAGGCCATCCCTGAGCAGCGCCCAAAGTTCGCTGCGAAAGTAAATGACGACGGCCAACAGGGAGCCGAAGTGCACCGCGACATCGAAAGCCAGCCCCTGGTCGGGCCACCCGAGTACTTCTGCGGGCAGGATCAGGTGCGCCGAGCTGGAGATGGGTAGAAATTCAGTGAGCCCCTGTATCACTGCCAGAACTGCAATTTGGAAGGTATCCATAAAAAACCCGAAATAGCTTAGGAACGGATTCTCTGTCGTTTTTGCCAGGCTACTTGATCCCGCAGATAGAGCGGTTCCAGCTCTTCCGCGCTGACGGCTACGCCATTTCGCCACAAGAGCAGAGCCAACTCCGCGATATCCGCCGCATGGATGCTTAGGTCCGTGTCGATGGCTGTGAGCGGCGCGGATGAAAACTGCGGATACTGCCAGCCCGGCCCGGCGCCATAGCAGTCCCGCGGCAGGTCTGACTGGCTCAAAACCTCGAGCACCTGTTGCGGGTCCTGTACCGCCTCCGGCAACAGGCTGCAGTTGGGGGCTTTGACACTGTACACACCCCAATAGACCTGCTGCATCCGCGCATCCAGGGCCGCGACTACAGGCAGGTCCCGCCAGTCCGGGTGCCTGCGCCGGGCACCCGCGGCCAGGGCAGCCAGACTGGAAACCGGCACTACCGGTTTGTCAGCGGCGAAGGCCAGTCCCTGGGCACAGCTGATGGCGATACGCAATCCGGTAAAAGAGCCGGGGCCGCGGCTGACCGCCAGTGCATCGAGATCCTTGAGGCTCAATTCAGCCTCCGCGAGTACCTGGTCCACCATCGGCAGCAGACGCCGGGTATGGTCCCGTTCCGCTTCAACAAACCGCTCTGTGGTGTGCCCATGACAGTGCAGGGCCACGGAACAGGCTCCGGAGGTGGTATCGAGGGCAAGGATCTTCACGGTGACTCAGGCAACAACTTCTTGGGGCCAATTGTCGCACGGTCGCGGAGGGGAGTCATGCGCTTACATCCAAATTCCCGGCTCGGCGGAATCCGGCAGGCTGTAAATACAAAAGCCCCGGGGTTCCCGGGGCTTGTGGAAGCTTGGGGCTCAGCCCCTTACGGCGATCCGCCCTACTTCTTCTTGGGCGGGCGACCGCGACGAGTCGCCTTCTTCTTGGCCGTGGCGGCCTTCTTCGGCGGACGCCCGCGACGGGCTGCCGTCTTTTTGCCTGCGGCGGCCTTGGGTGGGCGACCCCTGCGAGTCGCTTTCTTTTTGACCGCCGTTTTCTTGGCTACGGTTTTCTTGGCGGTAGTTTTCTTAGCCGCCTTTTTCTTGACCGCCGTCTTCCTGGCTACCTTTTTCCTGGCTGGCGCTTTCCTGGCTGCCGCCTTCTTTGGACGCCCCGCCTTTTTGGACGCCTTCTTCGCCGCCGTCTTCTTGGTTTTCTTGGCCGCTTTTTTCGCTTCGGCCTTGGCCTTGGCTGCCGCCTTCCTCTCTAAAGCCTTGACGGCTGAAGTGGCTTTTTTAGCCGCAGCCTTGACTTTGGCTTCGACTTTTTTCTCCGCCACTTTCAACTTCCTAGCGGCGACTTTCGCCCTGGCCTTCCTCCAGCGCGCCTCGAAAGCCGCTATGGCTTTGGATAGCTCTTTGTCGTGCTGAGCCTGCAACTTGTCAGCCATTTCATTGAGCTTTTGCTTGGCCGCCTGCTCGGCCTGGCGCACTGCATCCATCGCCTTGGCCTTGGCCATATCAACTTTTGCTAAAGCAACTTTGGCGCGTAAATCTCGAACTTTGGCATTGGCTCTGGACAGCGAGTCCTTCGCAGCTGCAGTGCTTTTCTTCTGTACTCTCGCCCGTGCCTTTGCCACCCGATCCAGTTGCGCATCCAAGGACTTTGCTGCCCTGTCTACTGCTTTTTCCGCTCTGGCGACCGCCGGAGAAGCCATCACTGCTTTCGCGCGTGAGGCTTTTCTGGTGCGCGCTTTCTTTCTCTTTACACGTGCCATTCCTTGTCTCCTCTCTGAGTAGAAAGTTTTACCCCTACTAACTCAAAAGTGTGCCGGCAATATCGCCAATTTGCTATCCCGGTAAGGCGAATGCAAAATGGCAGTTGCCGGGTCCAATGCAAGCCACACGGTTTGAAACCGATGCAGCTCTATCAAAGTTAATAAAAAAAGGGGGCTTTGCAAGAAAATTTGGCAAAAAAAGATGGTTTTTTTGTAAAAAAATGCCGTTTTTCGATTAATTGGCTGGCAAAACACTGTATTGCCACCAATTTTGGTAAAAAAATCAGCTCGCCGCTATCCGCCAGTGGAAGACGGGAATCGCTCCTGGACAATTGCCGCCAGCGCCCGAATGTGATCGGGGCGAGCGTTCAGTGCCGGAATATATCGATATTCTCCGCCGCCGGCCTCGACAAAATTAGCGCGATTCTCCTCCGAAATTTCCATTAAAGTCTCCAGGCAATCCGCTGAAAACGCCGGACAAATCACATCCACACTGGCCAGTTTCTGCCTGCCCCATTCCACCAGGGTCTTGTCCGTGTATGGCTGCAGCCATTCCGCTTTACCGAAGCGGGACTGGTAACTCAGCGTCCACTCGCCTTCGGTCAGCCCCAGCTCAGCTGCGAGCTGCACGGCCGTTTCGCTGCATTGGCGCTCATAGGGATCGCCTTTGCTGACGTTGGCTTTGGGTATGCCGTGAAACGACAACAGCAATTTTTCCGCTTTGCCGTGTTCTTTCCAATGTTCCCGCACTGAATTTGCCAGGGCGCGGATATACAGTGGATGGCGATAGTAATCATGTACCAGCTGGATATCCGGCACATCGCGGTTTTCACAAAAGATTCGCGCCACCTGATCGTAAATAGCGCCGGTGGTGGTGCCCGAGTACTGCGGATACATTGGAAGCAGCAAAAACGATTCACAGCCGTCACTGCGCAGCCGGTCAACTACTGACGCCAGACCGGGCTCACCATAGGTGACCGCGTGCGCGACGGTAATGTCCGCACGGGTGGCGGCCAGCTGTAGCTGCAACATTTCCGCCTGCCGCCTGGTGTAATACAGCAACGGAGATCCCTCCACCGGCTCGCCGTCCGCTCCGCGGTTCCAAATGCCGGCGTACTCGGGCGCTATGCGACGCGCGCGAAACGGCAGGATGAAGCCGTGAAGAATAGGCAGCCATATGGGGCCGGGTATCTCCACTACCCGTGAATCAGAAAGAAACTCGCGCAAAAACCGGCGCACTGAGGCCGGCGTGGGGTCAGCTGGGGTACCCAGGTTTATCAGAATGACGGCAGTGGACATAGATGGACCTGCTGATTTTGGAATTACACCATGGTAACGGCAATTGTGGAGCAGTAATACCGATGGCCGGCACGGAATAGGACCATCTATTTGGTCGCCGGGCGAGAGTTTGTTTGGACCCACGGTTGCGCACACTGTGCCTAACCGGGCCCCGAACAAAAAAAGCCCCCGACAGTCGGGGGCTTATTTACGTATTCCGATCCGGTGTGGATCACGTCAGGGCAGAGGACACCTGTTGGCAGATCTCGTCCACGGAACCAATCCCCACTACCTTGCTGTATTTCGGCGCTGACTCCGGTTGCCTTTGGGCCAGTTCCCGGTAGAAACCCACGAGTGGTTCTGTCTGCTCGTGATAGACGGACAGCCGGCTGCGCACGGTTTCCTCACAGTCATCGCTGCGCTGAACCAGTGGTTCGCCGGTGACATCATCCACACCCTCCTGTTTGGGCGGGTTATAGGCGATGTGATAGACGCGACCGGAATTCTCGTGAACCCGGCGTCCGGACAGCCGTTTGACGATCTCCTCGTCGTCGACCTCCAGCTCCAGCACATGGTCTATCGCCACATCGGCATCCAGTAGCGCCTGTGCCTGGGGAATGGTGCGCGGAAAGCCGTCAAACAGGAAACCATTGGCGCAATCCTGTTGCGCTATGCGCTCTTTGACCAAGGCGATAATCAGATCGTCGGAAACCAGTTTTCCCGCTGCCATCACATCTTTGGCCTGCAGCCCCAGAGGAGTCCCCTCTCTCACCGCCGCGCGCAGCATGTCGCCAGTGGAGATCTGCGGAATAGCGAATTTCTCGGTAATGAACCTTGCCTGAGTACCTTTGCCGGCCCCCGGTGCCCCCAAGAGAATAATCCTCATAGTGAGATTGCCCTTATGATCCGTACGTGCCGATGCCCGTTGGGTAAAAAGAGCGCTACCTTACACTCAGGCTCCGGGCAGGGCAAGGTGAGACACCCTCTGCGCACCCGGGACCACAGGGGTATCGAGAAGGTACATGGATATTCAGTCACGACAGCAATGAAAGGAACATCAGACCGCACAGGCGCAGCCTTTCTGTATGAAATTTGATCCAATGTAACCGGGCATGACCGGGCTTGGGTTCCGCCACCGGGGCCACTGGACAGCGGGCTACTTTTCGCCCGCCTTGGCCTGAACCCACAAGGCTTCCAATTGATCTGCGGACAGGTCCGACAAGCGCCGCCCGCCTCTGCTGGCGGTATCTTCCATGGCCCTGAATCGCCGCTCGAACTTCCGGTTGCAACCCCGCAACAGCCCTTCCGGCTCCGCCTGCAAGTGGCGGGCCGCGTTGACACAGGAAAACAGCAGGTCCCCCAGTTCCTCCCGCGCATGCTCGCAATCACCGGCGGCAACTGCCTGCCGCAACTCCGAAAGTTCCTCTTCAACCTTGTCCAGCACACGATCCAGGTCAGGCCAGTCAAACCCAACCCTGGCGGCGCGCTTCTGCAACTTGCCGGCCCTGGTCAGCGCCGGCAAGCCTGTCGCCACACCATCCAGTGCACCGCCCTGGCCTCTTGCATCCCGTTCGGCGGCCTTGATGGATTCCCAGTTTTGCCTGACGGTGGACTGGTCGACGCTATTCCCGGGGCTGTCTGCATAGAGACTGCCCCCAGGAAATACGTGCGGGTGGCGCCGCAGGAGCTTGGCAGCCAGGGAGTCGACTATGCGCGAAAAATCAAAACGCCCCTGCTCGCGCCCCAACTGCGCGTAAAAGACGACCTGAAACAAAAGGTCACCCAGCTCTTCGCGCAGATGCTCGAAATCGGCGGTTTCGATTGCCTCCGCCACCTCATATGCCTCCTCGATGGTCGAGGGGGCTATGCTGGCAAAATCCTGTTTTCGATCCCAGGGGCAGCCACTTTCCGGGTCGCGCAATCGCTCCATCAGGAACAGCAGGTCGTCGAGGGTGTACTTTTCCCGGTCTTCCATGGCGCTCACACAAGTTTTCGGTTAATGCAAAATTCGCCGCTTGGCGGACATGACATTTGGCAGCCGGTTGATCCGGTGCAACACCCGGCTCAACTCTTCGAAATTGCGGATTTCAGCGGTCAACACTATCTCTACCGTGTGTTTGTTCCTGTTGGAGCGGGTTTGCATGGCGGTGACATTGATCCGCTGACTGTCCAGCATTGCAGTAATATCCCGCAACAGGCCGTGCCGGTCATAGGCTTCAATTATGATCTCCACCGCATACAGCTGTGAGGGCTTCTCCGACCACTCCACCTGCAGTACCCGCTCGCGCTCTTCAGACTGCATACGCAGCATGTTGGCGCAATCCTTGCGGTGGATGGAAACCCCGCGACCCAGGGTGATATAACCCATGATGTCATCCCCCGGTACCGGATTGCAGCACCTGGCAATATGCGTCATCAGGTTGCCCACGCCATCGATGTAGACATCCGCCTTGCCCTCGCCCCGTGCCACGGGAGCGGTGAGAGAGGGCGCCGGCTCAACGTGATCGACGTTGATCATGCGCTGGGCCCGATTCAGCACTTGGCCCACACCGATGTCACCGGCACCAACAGCGGCATAGAGGTCATCCAGGGAATGCATGTTGAGCTTTGTGGCCAGCTGTTCGAAGTCAAAGTTGGTCAGCGCCAGCTGTTTGAACTCACCGTCGAGAATAGTGCGGCCATCGGCGATATTCTGGTCTCTCGCCTGCTGCTTGAACCAGTGAATCACTTTGGCGCGGGCACGGGAAGTGGTGATGTACCCCATCCCCGCCGACAGCCAGTCGCGACTGGGTGACTCGCGCTTGCCGGTGAGGATTTCCACCTGATTGGCCGTCTGCAACGCGTGGTTTAGCGGCACTATGCGCCCATCCACTTTGGCACCACGGCAACAGTGGCCGATTTCAGTGTGAATCCTGTAGGCAAAATCCAGCGGTGTGGCGCCCCGGGGGAGATCCATCACATGGCCGTCGGGGGTAAACACATAGATGCGCGTATCGACGTCACTGGTTTGCAAATCGTCCTGCAGGGGATTGCCGCCCACCTCTTCGTGCCAGTCGAGTACCTGGCGCAACCAGGAAATTTTCTGCTCGTAACCGTCCCGCCCCTCGGCCTGACTCTGACTCTTGTCAGTGCCCTTGTATCGCCAGTGGGCACAGACACCATACTCCGCCTCTTCGTTCATGGCATAGGTGCGAATCTGCACCTCCAGTACCTTCTGATCCGGACCTATCACCGCGGTGTGCAGGGAGCGGTAGCCGTTTTCCTTGGGCGAGGCGATGTAATCGTCAAACTCATTGGGAATATTGCGCCACAGGTTGTGCACTATACCGAGTACTGCATAACAGTCCCGCACCGTAGGCACTAGGATTCTCACTGCGCGAATATCGTAAACCTGGGAAAAACCGATATTTTTCCGGCGCATTTTGCGCCAAATACTGTAGATGTGCTTGGCACGCCCGTACACTTCACCGTCGATATCCGCGTGCTTGAGTTGCCCGCGCAACAGTTTCAGCACTTCGTCGATATAGTTTTGCCGCGCCAGCCGCTTCTCGTCCAGCAGTCTGGCGATTTGCATATAGTCATCCGGTTCCAGGTAACGGAAGGATAGATCCTCCAGCTCCCATTTGATATGACCTATGCCCAGGCGATGTGCCAGGGGGGCATAGACATCGGCAACTTCCCGCGCAATGCGGCGGCGCTTGTCCGGCTCGGAGTTTTTGGCAGCGCGAATCGCACAGGTGCGCTCGGCGAGCTTGATGAGCGCGACCCGCACATCGTCCACCAGTGCCACCAGCATACGGCGGATATTCTCCGAATGCTCTTCGACAGCCCCGCCTCTGCTCTCACTGCCGGTTTCGGCACTGCGGCTGCGAATTGCCGCCATCTTCAGCACGCCGCTAATCAGTTTGGCGACCGTCTGGCCGAAGCTTTCCTCCACTTTTTTCAGCGGCAGCCGTTTCTCCCGCACAGCGCGATAAAGTATCGCGGCGCACAAGGCCTCACCATCGATTTGCAGATCGGCGAGAATCTCTGCCATTTCCAGGCCGGTGGCAAAACTGCTGGCACCTTCCGCCCAGATATTCTCCGCCGCTATCGCCCGCTTCTCCGCCTCGGCACTCACTTCCGCGGCCCGGCGCAGAGTAACCAGAGTCCCGCCATCCAGCTGCGCCAGCCGCTGCATGTGACGCAACCAGGATTCCAGGTCCAGGGTCCCGTCGCCATCGACTGAATGGTGTTTTCTAACCTGTACCATCTAGTCCCCAATTTATTGCGGCGCTTACTCGTTAAAAAGCCCGGATGAAAGGTACCTGTCGCCGCGGTCACAAACGATGGCGACGATGGTGGCATTCTCCAGCTCTGACGACAACCGCAGTGCAGCGGCCACCGCCCCCCCGGAGGAGACACCGCAGAAAATGCCTTCGACACGGGCCAGCTGTCTCGCCATCTGTTCGGCCTGGCGCTGATCCATGTCGATCACCCTGTCCACCTCTTCGGGCACAAAGATACTGGGCAGATAAGCCTGGGGCCAGCGCCGGATTCCGGGGATACTCGAGCCTTCGGTAGGCTGAAGCCCGACAATCTCTATCCCGGGATTGCACTCTTTCAAATAGCGTCCACAGCCCATGATGGTGCCTGTGGTGCCCATGGATGAAACCAAATGGGTAATACGGCCGCCTGTCTGATGCCAGAGCTCCGGTCCGGTTCCCTCATAGTGCGCCCGGGGGTTGTCGTCGTTGGAGAATTGGTTCAGCACCAGTCCCCCGCCATCGGCCTGCATTTGCAGGGCCAGGTCCCGCGCGCCCTCCATGCCCTCTTCAGCACTGACCAGCACCAGCTCGGCGCCATAGGCCGACATGGCCGCCTTGCGCTCATCGGTGGCGCTTTCGGGCATGATCAGGATCATGCGATAGCCCTTGATGGCGGCGGCCATGGCAAGTGCTATGCCAGTGTTGCCGCTGGTGGCTTCGATCAGCGTATCGCCGGGCGCTATCTGACCGCGGGCCTCGGCCTGATTGACCATCGACAGAGCCGGGCGGTCCTTGACTGAACCGGCCGGGTTGTTTCCCTCCAGCTTCAGTAAAATCGTGTTGCTCGTCTCCCCCTGCAGGCGTTGCAGTCTGACCAGCGGAGTCGCGCCGACACAGTCAGCAATAGTGGGATAGTCCATGGTACTCCAGTCCCCGGCAAATTGCGGAGCGACATTCTACCCATCCGGCCGCGCTCCTGCGAGCTTCGACCGGACCGCTACGCAATAGTGCCATATGCCCCCGACAGCGCTAAAATCCAGTTAAAAAATAGAACTCCCAATTGGGCTCCACACCATGGCCGTACCCAAACCAACAGGGCTGCCGGCAGGCTCGCCGCGCAAGATAAGGTCCCTGCGGGCGATACTGTTCAGATTCACTCTCACGCCGGCGATAGCACTGGCGCTGTTGCTGGCACTGGTGTTCGCCCTGCAGCAAATGGAGGACCGCCGCCAGTTACTGCTCAGTCACGGTCGCGCCAGCGCCGAGCAATTAGCCGAATTGATCGAACTTAGCGGTGGCCAGCCGCTGGAGCTGCGCCTCGAATGGTTGCGCCGCAGCCTGCTGGCACTGATGCTGGAAAAGGACATGGTGCGTTCAGTACAGATTTATTCCACCGAGGGGGAAATCGACCCAGAAACCGGCCTGCGTCTGCTGGCCAGCGCCGGTCCGCGTGCGCGGGCTGCGGTAACCGCCGAGGACCTGCACACCCAGCAGCCATTCATTCGGGAGACCGACCGCAACCTGGCGGTGCTCTATCCCCTCAATGGTGAAGACATCACCTGCTGGATCGCCATTGAGCTACACCGGCCCTATTTTACCGTCGGTACTTATCAGGTAATGCTGGCGGGATTACTGGGTCTCATATTTTGCGCCCCGGCTGCATTGATCTGGTCGGCTTTTCTGGCCGAGCGCTTCGCGCAACGGCTCTCCCGGATCGGCGACAGCCTGGACGAGCTGGGACAGGGACGTTTCACAACCCGGGTGGCACGCAGCCAGGTTCGCGAACTGGACTGGCTGGGTAAACGGGTCAACAAAATGGCCGCCGGCCTGGCTGACCATCGGGTCGATTTCGAGACTTCATTAAAACAGTCGATGGAGGACCTGAAGGAATCCCTCGACAGCATGGAGGAGCAGAACGTCGCAATGGACCTGGCCCGGAAAAAGGCGGTGGAGGCGAGCCGGATCAAGTCGGCATTTTTGGCCAATACCAGCCACGAAATCCGCACACCTCTGAACGGCATTATCGGGTTTACCAATCTGCTGCTGAAAACCGATGTCAACGAGCTGCAACAGGATTACCTGCGCACCATTTTGCGGTCATCGGAAAACCTCTTGACCACAATCAACGATATCCTCGATTTCTCACGCATCGAATCCGGCAATCTGGTCCTCGACCATATTCCCATGAACCTGGGCCAGCTGCTGGAAGAGACACTGCAGATCCTGGCTCCATTCGCATATGAGCACAACCTGGAGCTGGTGCCTTTGATCGACAACCAGCTGCCGCACACGCAGATCGGCGATCCACTGCGTATCAAGCAGATTCTCACCAATCTGGTCGGCAACGCCGTGCGCAGTTCCAAGAACGGCAATATACCTGTGCATATCGGCGTGCAAAATGTCAGGGAGTCGGAGCTGGTGGTGCAGATCAGTGTGAGCGACCTGGGCAACCGCATCGACGACCGGGCGCGGCGCGAACAACGGCAACTGCTGGAGAATTCGGCCCCGGCACAGGGGCAACAGATCAACAGCAGCAACCTGGGCCTGGCCATAGCGCGCAGCCTTCTGGACCGCATGCGCGGCTCTATTGGCTTCGACGATACCAACGGCGCTGGCTCCACTCTTTCCGTGCAGATACCTTTGCGCCTGGAGCGAAACAGCACGCCGCCCGTGCGGGAGGGGTTTCCGCACTGCCGGCTGCTGATCGCCGATCCCAACCCTATGACCCGGACACAGGTCGCACAATTACTGGCGCACTGGCAGGTGGAACCGATCGAACTTGGGGACACGGCGACACTGGAACCCGCTATCGAACAGATGTGGCGACACGATGCGCTGCCGGATGCAATCATCGTCGACACCGGGATTGCAAACCGGGAGTTCGACCCTTTTATCGCCACGGTACAGCAACTTGTGGACACTTATCAGTGCCGTATCATTCTACAGGGGTCGCCGGTGGAACTGCGGCGTTGCTACGAATCGCTGCGCACCCGGGTGCTTTCTTTTCTGGGCAAGCCGGTGGCCCGTGACAACCTCCTGCGGGCACTGCGACGGACCCTTCCGCAGCAAAATCAGGCTCGCGTCAACGGCGACTCCCCACCTCTGCCCTGGCCCAGCACACCCAGGGTCCTGGCGGTGGACGACTACGAAGCCAACCGCACCCTGGTCGCCGAACTCTTGCGCACCCAGGGCATAGAACCGGTGGTCGCAGCCAGTGGAGAGGAGGCTATCGATTTGTGCCACCAGCAGACTTTCGACCTGATTTTCATGGATATCCAGATGCCAGGCATGAACGGGATTGAAGCCACCAGCCGGATTCGCAAACGGGAAACCAGCGGGCGCACACCGATCATTGCGTTAACCGCCCACGCAGGCAGCGAGGAAAAAGCGCGATTGCTGTCCGCCGGCCTGGACGACTATATGAGTAAACCGGTCACCGAGGCTCAGCTCACCCATACCATCAAACGCTGGATGAATATCCTGGTGCCGCAAAGCTCTAACGGTGAACTCCTATGCGATCCACATCTGGTGGATATTGCGGAAAGTCTCAGTCTCAGTAATAACGATGCTGGCCTGGCCAGGGATATGCTGCAGATGCTGATCAAGGGTCTGGTGGAGGACGAGCAGGAACTGCACCGACTGCGCAGTGCCGGCGACCACCGCGGTCTGTTTGAATTAATCCACCGTCTGCATGGGGGTTGCTGCTACTGCGGGGTTTCACGCTTGCGAGAGGCCACACGCCTGCTGCAGGAACACCTGCGCCCACTGCAAGAGCAGCCGGAATCCGCTATCGACGCCGGCAAAATCGAGATAGTAGCGCGGGAGATCCGCGCCCTGCGGGAATGGGCCTCGGAACAAAACCTGGATGCTCTATTTGGGCTACAGGAGACCACTGGCTAACGGTAATCCCGCCCCTGGCCCTCAAACACCACAAACGCCAGGGCGAAATCTTTTTCGTCCGACAGCGTCAGGTGAATCCGCTCTACGCCCATCCGGTCCGCGCGGCTGCGCGCCTGCCCCGACAGATACACCTCAGGGGCCCTGCCACGGCGGCGGCGAACCTCGATGTGCTGCCAGGAAATCCCCGCACCGATACCGCTACCCAGCGCTTTGCCCAATGCCTCCTTGGCCGCGAACCGCTTGCATAGGTAGGCGGCGCGATGGGGGTCCGCGAGTGCGGAAAAAGCCGAGCGCTCCCCCGGGCAGAGTACTCGCGCGACAAAACGATCGCCAAAACGATGCCAGGACGCCTCTATCCGGGCCAGACTGCAGATGTCCGTGCCGATACTAATGATCATGGTAAACCTGCCTGAACAATTCGCGACTGCGCAGCGGCTTTTCCCCCAGCAGAGGGGTAAGTAACAGGCGCGTGAGCTGCCTGGCGGATGCCGGCAGCTCGCAACCGCTGGCGCTGCCGCGCATCAGCAGGTCCATTGCCAGGAGATCGGCACCGGTAAAAACACCCGCTGGCGGGCGCCGTGCACCGCTTCGAACAACCGGTACCAGTCCGGTTTCGTTCTCCAGCCGATACAGACCTGCCGCATCAACTTCCCCCCCGCTGTGGGCACAGTGATTCAGCGGCGGGCAGCTGCCAAGCTCGCTCAGTAGTTGCAGTTCAAAACGCCGCAGGGGTGCCTCCAGCGGTGCGGCAGAGCCCCCGTCGAGCAGTGCCAGCGACTCCAGTAATGTCTGGTAGCCGGCAAAAGCCCTGTAGTGGGTTTCACCCGCCGGCAACAGGCGCACCAGCAATTCGTTGGCGTAGAAGCCAGCGTAAACCGCCCGCCCCTGCAGGCGCAGAGCCGCACCGGCGCTCTCCACGGCCCCCAGGTTCTTCAGTTCACCCCGCCCCAGCAGCGAAACCAGCAGCGGGGTAAACGGCTGCAAAGCCCGCTGGCGGCGCTGCTTGCTACGCCTGGCCCCCCGGGCGACACAGGCGATCCGCCCCCACTCCGGCGTCAGGAGATCCAGTAGGAGGCTCGAATCCCTAAAAGGTCGCGTGTGCAGTATGTACGCCGGCTGGGGGGGCTGTGGTGTCATAAGGTCAGTGAGTATAAGGGTTGCCGCGACTAGTCGTCCCGGTAGCCGAGACTGCGCAGTGCGCGCTCGTCGTCGGACCAGCCGGATTTCACTTTCACCCACAGGTTGAGCATCACTTTGCTATCCAGCAGCCGTTCGATATCCTCCCGCGCCTGGCTGCCAATCTGTTTGATGCGCTCACCCTTGTTGCCGATGATAATCCGCTTCTGTCCGGAACGCTCCACCAGAATGGCGGCGCTGATGTGCAGGATATTGCCTTCCTGAACAAACTCTTCCACTTCCACGTTCACCTGGTAGGGAATTTCTGCACCCAACTGCCGGGTAACCTTTTCCCGCACTATTTCCGCGGCCAGAAAACGGGAACTGCGGTCAGTAATCTGATCTGCGGGGAAAAAATGCTGCCCCTGGGGCAGATGCCGCACTATCACACTTTCCAGGGCGTCCAGATTGACACCGCGCAGGGCGGAAACCGGCACGATCTCGGCATTCGGGTGCCGGTCGGCCAGTGCCTGCAGCTGCGGTAGTAGCTCGGCCTTGTCCTCGAGCTGGTCCACTTTGTTGACGGCTATCACCAGCGGACACTTGAGCCCCTGTAATCTATCCGCGACCAGTTGGTCTCCCTCGGTCCAGCGAGCGCGTTCCACAACGAACACCACCAGATCCACATCCCGCACCGCGCCACTCGCGGCCCGGTTCATGTAGCGGTTGATCGCCCGGTCGGCATCCGCGTGCAGTCCCGGTGTGTCGACAAAAATAATCTGGTCGCTGCCCACGGTTTTTATACCCAGCATATTGTGCCGGGTCGTCTGCGGCTTGCGCGAGGTGATCGCCAGCTTCTGGCCCAGCAGGTGGTTTAGCAGCGTGGACTTGCCCACATTGGGTCGGCCCACTATGGCCACATAGCCACAGCGGTGGGGTTGAGAGGAAACCGTGTCGTTCAAATACTTTCTCCAGATAGACGAATGTCTGCCTCGACGTTTGCAGTTTAAGCTGTAATGGCACCGATGGCGCCCTGAATGCACAAAGACTGTGGCGCTGCTACGCGCGGGAATCAGGCGCCGCCGGTCAGGCGCCGATAGGCCACTGATGCGGCGAGTTTTTCCGCTGCCCGGCGACTGCCGGCCTCGCCCCTCGCCGGTTCCGCCAGGCCGTTGACCCGACACTCCACGATAAATCGCTGGGCGTGTTCCTCTCCGGCAATATTGACCACCCTGTATTCGGGCAGTGGCCGCTTGCGGGCCTGCAGCCATTCCTGCAGCTGCGTCTTGGCATCCTTGGTATTTTCCGGGGACAGTGACTGCAGACGGGAGGCAAACCAGGTCAGTACCCGCTCCCGCGCCCTCTCCAGCCCCGCGTCCAGGTAGATGGCACCGATCAAAGCTTCCAGCGCATCGGCGAGGATGGACGCACGGCGAAAGCCGCCACTTTTCATTTCCCCATCCCCCAGGCGCAGGCACTCGCCCACTTCCATCTCCCTGGCCAGATCGGCCAATGTCTCACCGCTGACCAGCTGCGCACGCAGCCGGCTGAGCTGCCCCTCCCGCCCCTGGGGAAACTGCTCAAACAGTGCCGCACCGATGGTGAAGCCGAGAATGGAATCGCCGAGAAATTCCAGCCGCTCATTGTTGCGACTGCCGTGGGAACGGTGGGTGAGCGCCAGCTCCAGCAGATCCCGGCGCGCAAAGGAGTGTCCCAGTCGCTGACTGAGACGATCGAGTAATAGGTCAGTCACTTTTGCGAAATTGCTTCAGGTCCACCAGGGGCTCGCAGCAGAGGTCCGCCTTGGCGGTATTTAACTGTTTATTGAATTTCATCACCACATCGACATTGTAGATCAGCGGCTGGCGCAGTTCGTACTCAACGCTCACCAACTTACTGTCGGCGCCACTGATCACCCGCAACGCCTTGGTGGGCTCGCCACGGACATTGTTGAGGAGGAAAAAGCGATCCAAATCAGTTCTGATCTGACCCTTGGTCATAGTCTCCAGGTCCGGGTTTTGCGCCAGTTTGCGCAATCCTTCATCGACATAATAAGCGTCGATGTATGCGGGCCCCATCCGGGAGACGCAGGTCAGTACAAACCCAAACACCGCTATTACCAGTAGCAGCCCCCAGTAACTCAAGCCGCGCTGCTGCCGCAGGGAAACCCTTAGCTGCTTGCCCATTGCCAAATCCTCGACTGATTTTAATTATTGGATCGAGCCCACGCGTTTAAAACTCGGCAGGCTAAACAGATTGTCCCAGTGCATCCAGATCGCGAACGCCTTGCCGACCACATCCTGCTCGGGCACGAAACCCCACTTGCGGCTGTCGAGGCTGTTGTCGCGGTTGTCCCCCATCATAAAGTAGTGACCCTCGGGCACCACTCCGCTGTAGTTGCTGTACAGACTGGGAGCCACATGCCGCGCCATCAGGTGGCGGCGACCGTAGATCTCCTCCCACTTGACCTCCAGCTGCGGATTCCCCGGGGGCAACGCCTGGATCAGTTCCTGTGGCGCCCGCTCACCATTGATAAACAATACATTGTCCCTGAGCTCCACTTTATCCCCGGGCAGACCGATAACCCGCTTGATGAAGTAGGTGTCGTTCATGTGCGGGGGGAAAAACACCATCACATCGCCGCGCTGGGGCTCGCCGATATCGATCACCTTGGTGCGCGCGACCGGCAGGCGCAGGCCATAGGCGTATTTGTTCACCAGAATAAAATCCCCCACCTGCAGCGTCGGCACCATCGACCGGGATGGAATCTGAAAAGGCTCCACCACAAAGGAGCGCAGAATAAAGATAATCGCCAGTACGGGGAAAAAAGACTTGGCGTACTCCACGACCAGGGGCTCAGCGACATCCTGAGCGCGGCGACGGGCAAAAAACAGACTGTCCACCAGCCAGATACCGCCGCTGCCGACTACCAACCACAGGAGGATCAGGGGAAAGTTAATATCCATGCTCGTTTCTCTAGCTTCGTTTGCACAACCGGCGGGACCGCCCTACTGATCCACCTTGAGTACCGCCAGAAATGCCTCCTGCGGCACTTCGACCCGACCCAACTGTTTCATGCGGCGCTTGCCCTCTTTTTGTTTCTCCAGCAGCTTCTTTTTCCGCGTCACATCACCGCCGTAGCACTTGGCGGTAACATTCTTGCGCAGTGCTTTCACTGTGGTGCGCGCTACCACCTGGCCCCCTATGGCTGCCTGTATGGCTACGTCGAACATTTGCCGCGGGATCAATTCTTTCATCTTTTCCGCCATAGCGCGGCCCTTGTGGTGGGCATTGTCGCGGTGCACGATCAACGCCAGCGCATCCACCCGGTCGCCGTTGATAAGGATATCGAGGCGAACCAGCTTTGCCGCGTCGAAGCGCACAAATCCGTAGTCCAGCGATGCAAAGCCCCGGCTCACGGACTTGAGGCGGTCGAAAAAGTCCATCACCACTTCGCTCATGGGCAGCTCGTAGCGCAGGGACACCTGGTTGCCCAGGTACTGCATATCCCTCTGCACCCCTCTTTTTTCCACACACAGGGTAATCACGTTACCCAGGTACTCCTGCGGCACCAGAATATTGACCTCGGCGATGGGCTCGCGCATTTCAGCAATGGAGCCGAGGTCCGGCAACCGCGAGGGATTGTCCACGGTGACCACACTACCATCGTTCAGCGCCACTTCGTAGACCACAGTGGGCGCCGTGGTAATCAGATCCAGGTCGTACTCGCGCTCCAACCGCTCCTGAATGATTTCCATATGCAGCATGCCCAGAAAGCCACAGCGAAAACCGAAACCGAGCGCATCGGAGGTCTCGGGCTCATAGAACAGGGAGGCATCATTCAGGGACAGCTTCTCCAGCGCATCGCGAAACGCCTCATAGTCGTCGGAGCTGACCGGAAACAGGCCTGCGTACACCTGTGGCTTGACCCGCTGGAAACCCGGCAGCATGTCCACCTCTTGCGCGCCCTTGGCATGGGTCAACGTATCCCCCACCGGTGCGCCGTGGATATCCTTGATACCCGCCACCACAAAGCCCACTTCACCAGCGCGCAATACACCGGTTTCATTGCGCTTGGGGGTAAAGGTGCCGACACTGTCCACCACATGGGCACGGCCAATGGACTTGGTCACTATCTTGTCTTTTACCTTGAGGGTGCCCTGCACCACGCGTACCAGAGAGACCACCCCCAGATAGCTGTCGAACCAGGAATCGATAATCAGTGCCTGCAGCGGCGCATCCACATCGCCCTGGGGTGGCGGCACCCGGCGCACCAGATCCTCCAGGACATCTTCGACAGCGAGCCCGGACTTGGCGCTGCAGCGTGTCGCTTCAGTGGCATCTATGCCGATAATGTCCTCGATCTCCTCCGCCACCTTGTCCGGATCCGCCTGGGGCAGATCCATCTTGTTGAGTACCGGAATCACCTCCAGACCCTGCTCGATGGCGGTGTAGCAGTTGGCCACCGACTGGGCTTCCACCCCCTGGGCCGCATCCACCACCAGCAGGGCGCCCTCACAGGCGGCGAGGGAACGGGATACCTCGTAGGAGAAATCCACGTGGCCCGGGGTATCGATGAAGTTCAGCTGGTAGGTCTCACCGTCTCGGGCCGTGTAATCCAGGGTCACGCTCTGGGCCTTGATGGTGATACCGCGCTCACGCTCCAGGTCCATACTGTCGAGCACCTGCTCGGCCATTTCCCGATCACTGAGGCCGCCACACACCTGGATAAAGCGGTCGGCCAGGGTCGATTTGCCGTGATCGATATGGGCAATGATGGAAAAGTTGCGGATATGGGACAGATCTGTTGCCACTGGGGAATAGAAACCCTTGCAAAATCAAAATGTTAACCAGGCCCAGGGCCTGCGGCGAGGCGCAAGTCTAGCAGAAGGCGGCGGCTGCTGGGCAGTACCGGGCTGATAAAACGACAGCGGCGGCCGGTTTTCACCGGCCGCCGCCAGGGCTAATGTCCGGGGCCGATTTCTCAGCCGTCTATCTGGATAGTGCGGAAAGTGGGCTGTCCACCGCGGAAGAAGCGGATCGGCAGCAACTCTCCCTGGGGCAGGTCCTTGGAAATCTTGACGTAGTCTTTCAGGTTGCGCACTTCGTCAAACCCCAGCTGCGCCACTATATCGCCACTCCGCAGGCCAGCCTTGGCACCGGGTTTACCGGGCACCACCTGCCTGACCACAACGCCACCATCCACGTTCCAGCGCTGTTTCAGGGTATCGGGGATATCCTCCACTACCAGACCCAGGCGCCCTCCCTCCGCACTGGCGGGGCCTACGGAAGTTTGCAGGGCATCGTTCGCTTCAGTGTCCAGGGTACCGACAACCACACTGACATTCTTCGACTCACCCTTGCGCATCAGCTGCACTGTGACTTCACTACCGGGCCTGGTCCGTCCCACCACATGGGGCAGGTCACCGGACTCCGAGATTTTTTCACCGTCGAAGCGCAGAATAATGTCACCGGCCATGATTCCGGCCTGGGCCGCGGGCGCACCGGACTCCACCTGGGCCACCAGGGCGCCACTGGGTGTGCCCAGACCCATAGCCTCCGCCATCTTGCGGTCCACATTCTGGATGCCGACACCGAGCCAGCCGCGGTCCACGCGCCCCTTTTCCTTCAACTGCGCCACCACGTCCCGGGCGAGGTCCGAGGGGATGGCGAACGACAAGCCGATAGAGCCGCCGCTGCGGGTGTATATCTGTGAGTTGATACCCACCACCTCACCATCCAGGTTGAACAGTGGACCGCCTGAGTTGCCCGGATTAATTGCCACGTCAGTCTGGATGAAAGGCACATAGTTCTCGCGGCTTTCGTTGGGAATACTGCGGCCCTTGGCACTGATGATCCCTGCGCTGGCGGAATAGTCGAGACCGAACGGGGAACCGATGGCGACCACCCATTCGCCCACTTCCAGATTGTCCGACTCACCCCATTCCACTGCCGGCAGGTCGTCGGCCTCTATTTTCAACAGGGCCAGGTCTGATGCCACATCCGTGCCTATGACCGTGGCGTCGTATTCACGCCGGTCCGTCAGGGTCACCACCACCTTGTCAGCGCCGTCCACCACATGGTTGTTGGTCACTACATAGCCGTCGTCCGAAATGATGAAGCCCGAGCCCATGGTGGCGGTGGGGCGCGGCTGGCCGCGGCGCGGATCCAGCAACTGGCGGAAAATATCCGGGATGTCCCCGCGGAACTGCGGCGGTTCGTTACCGCGGACCCTGCGACTGGTCTCCATAGTGTTGATCTTCACCACTGCGGGAGAATTTTCCTTGATGAGGTCGGTCAGTTCCGGCAGCCCCCTGGCGAAGGCGGATGTCGAAATCAAGAGACACAGAATCACAAGACACTGCACACTGCGCTTTACCATCGATTTGTTACCTTTGGTTATTCCTTCTAGTATCCTATAGGACAATCAACTTGGCAGTCACCTTCGGCCGCCCTTCGCCCATATGGTCGCCCATATGGGGGGCTGAGCCGCCGGCGACCATGGGTTTCCGGTAACGATTAGTGGCGTTTTGGCCGCAAAAGTTCGCCCCCATAGTGTAAATCAGTGTTAAGTCCAGCTTGAGCCGACATGGGAAAGGGCTCTCAATCGAGTCAACTATGACCAGGCCTCGCCCCCGCTCCGAACGCGGCCGCTTCTGCCATCCGCGCCGTCAGTACGGACACTCCGAACTGGGCGCGCCGCTGTTGTACTTTCCGGCCCAGAACCTGGACGACAGCCGTGGCCAACAGGGTATCGTCATGGCCGGCACCCACGGCGATGAGACGGCCTCCGTAGTGGCACTGTCATGCGCCCTGCGCAGCCTGCTTGCGGACCAGCTGCGCCACCATGTAATCCTCGCGGTAAACCCCGACGGCTGCCAGCTGGGTTTGCGGGCCAATGCCCGCGGAGTCGACCTCAACCGCAACTTCGCCACCGCCAACTGGACTCCTGACGGCAGTGTCTATCGCTGGTCCAGCACTGCGCAAGAGCGCGATGTGAAGCTGGCCACCGGCGCCTGTGGCGGCTCGGAAGCGGAAACCGCAGCCCTGTGCCAACTGATCGAACAGCTCGCCCCTCCCTGGGTGGTATCCATCCACGAGCCACTGGCCTGTATCGAGGATGCCGGCAACTCTCCACTGGGGCAGTGGCTGGCGGGTGGCATGGAACTGCCACTGGTGGCAGGGCTGGACTACGAAACGCCCGGCTCCTTCGGCAGCTGGTGCGCCGAACGGGCACTGCCCTGTATCACCGTTGAGCTGCCGCCAATTTCCGCTGACGCCGCCTGCGAGCAATATCTGCAGACACTGCTGGGGCTACTGACCTGGAGCGGCTGATTTCAGACCCAGTAAACCATACCCGCACCGTATCTCACCGGCGGATCCACATCCCGGGCGAGCCAGGAAGGCCCATCCAGGTCCAGCAGCGGTACCCGCTCTCCCAGCGGCCAGGCAGCGCGAATTGCCCGGGATGTGCACAACATGCAACCCAGCATCAACGCAAAGCCTTCGGCCCGGGCGGCCTCGGCCAGTGCCAAAGCCTCGGTGATACCGCCACTCTTATCCAGTTTGATGTTGAGCATTTCGTAGCGCCCCCGCAAGCGCGGCAGGTCGTCCCGGGAATGGCAGCTCTCATCGGCACAAATCGGCAGCGGATGGGCAAAAGAAGACAGGTGGGCATCATCGCCGGCGGGCAGCGGTTGCTCCAGCATCGCGACTTCCAATTCCGCCAATTGGTGACAGCGGGCCTCCAGGCTTACAACCGGCCAGGATTCATTGGCATCGATCACCAGCCGGCTGTCCGGCACCGCATCGCGCACCGCCCGCACCCGCTCAATCACCTGCTGGTCGTCGAGTTTGAGTTTCAGTGTGGCCGCCCCCCCGGATACGGCCACCTGCGCCGCTGACGCCATGGCCTGCGGGGTATCGATGACCAGGGTCTGCACTGTGGGCAACTTTTCCACTCCGGGAAGGGACTTCCCTGACTTTCGCGCCTGCCAGTCCGCCAGTGCACAGTCCAGCGCGTTGCGCGCCGCCCCGGCCGGCAGGCGCGACTGCAGTTGCCGCTGACTGAGCCCGCAACCAATATCCGTCAGCACCGGCGTCAGCTGCTGAATGACCGACTCCACCGACTCCCCGTAGCGGGCGTAGGGTGTGCATTCCCCAACCCCGGTAACCCCGCCCCCCTGCACTTCGGCCACCACCACCTGCACCTCTGTACGGGCGCCGCGGGAAATGACAAATGCCGTTCGCAACGGCCAGCTCTCCCTATAGCAGTGGGCACGCATGGAGAATCTCCTGTAGTCGCTGGAAAATCAGGCGGGAGGGGCACAATGACATTCGGGAACCCGATAGATGGTCACTCACCAGCCGGATCTTTACCTTTGAAATCCAGTGTAATTACACGATATGGCTTGGCGGCAAACTCCTGCGTCGACCTGTCCGTGTCCTGTCAGCGGGTTAATACCAGTTTAGCGGGGGGACTTCAGTCCGGCTGGTGGGATTCGATACGCAGCAACAGTGGTGTGTAGGAGGGGTTGGTTCGATTGCGGCGACTGTGCCAGTGCACCAGTGCGGCGCCCAGAACCAGCCCGCCAGCCGCCCCTATAATGGCGCCCCTCTCGCCGGCCAGCGCCTCGCCCACCAGTGCCGCCAGCATCAGGCAAGCCAGGGGTAACAGATAGACCAGCATGGCGGCGGCAGTCAGCGTATGCTCGGGGATACCGATCACTGCCTTGTCATTGAGGGAAAGGTCCATGGGATTCCAGCTGTTCAGATCGACCCGAATCCGCGACTTCCCCGCCAGATAGTCACTCAACAAACCGGTGCCGCAGCCGGATCTGGCCACACAGCCGTGGCAACCCTGCTGCCCCATGGCCTCCACCCAGATGGCATCGGCCTCGATAGCAACTACACGACCCTGCTGTTCCACCATCACGGTCACCTCAGGGCTGGGTGCCTACGGCCCGTGCCACCAGTTGCGCGGTGGCGCCGGGGATCTCCCCCACCACTGTGACCGTATAATTGACACCATCCACTTCCATTTGGTCCATATAGGCAACTGTGGCACCGCGGATAGCGCGGCCTTTGAAGTTCAGTTCTGGCCCGAGACGCTGCACAAAGACCGTAAAAACACTGAGCCCGTCGCTGAACGCCAGCATGTCACCATCGGCCAGTGTGCGCACCGCCACCAGCTTGTAGCCATCCGGCAGCCAGCGCACCTGCCAGCGACTCTGCGCGGACTCACAGCCGCCACTCTGGTCAATCTGACGCGCCCCGGGCGACTGTGGCTTGAGATCTGTATCGTCTATAGGGCCGAGATCCAGTTGTACAAACTGGTAGCGCTCCAGAATTTTGCCATCCGCGCCAAACAGGATCGACTTCAGCGGCAATCCCGTTTCCCGGTCCAGGTTCACCAGCATTCCCAAGCGGTGATGGTCCCGCGGACGGGCCTCGATCACTACCGTGTCCCGGTCCGCAACCCGCTCTTCGCCACGCAGTAAAAAATGGTAGGCATTCTGTGCACCGTCGCGAGCGGCACTGCCCCACAGCGACACCCGTGCCAGTGGGCCCATTCTATCACCGCAGTTCCCGGGGTGGCCCCGGCTGATCAGCTCGCGCGGCTGGCCGCTCAGGTAGCGCACCCGCTCCACCTGCTCCCCGGCGCGCACGGCGTGGACCACCTGCAAGGTTTCCAGTGTGCCCATGTGCTCGAAAGTCACCAGACCGCGATAGTCCAGACCGTCCACTGCCGCAGAGAGCTTGTCGAGCCAGTAATCAATCCGCTCCGAGGCTTGCGAATCCCCATCAGAACCGCCGGTGCCGGGTTGCTCTGATCCATCTGCCGGCTGCTGCAAACCTGGGTCTGCCAGGGCCGAACCGATCGCTGGTCCGCTCGCGCCCACAGGGGAAGCCATGAACAACAAAGCCAACAGCAGGCTGTTGGCTTGTGGATTGAAGCGGGAAAAGGCTGTGCGCAAGACTAATTTCCACCCTGTTCGGCAAAAGTGGCCCGCACAAAGGGTACCATGCCCTGATTACCCAACTCTGCAGCCTGCTCCGAATGCTCAACCATAACCCGGTTGAGGTGTCGCATCAGCTCCGGGGTGGGAAGCTGCTGGACAAACGCCTGGCCGGGACCGTCCCCCTGGCGCTCAGGAACCAGTCGCGGCATGGCCGTACTCACTGCGCGGGCAGTGGGCGCCGGCACATAGAAACCACTGGGCTGCTGGACGGACTGCACCGGCGGCTGAACCGGCCGCTCAGCCGTCGCCACCAGTTCCGCACTGCCGGGAGATTCGGGCAGCTGCTGCACACCCAAAATGGCCGCGAAGGCGACAGTCGCAGCCACCGCACCCCGGGTCAGCATACGGCGGGTGCGCCGGTAACCGGTATCCCCGACGGCAATACCATCGCTCGCCGCCTGCGCGGAAAGCGGCAATTCCCGCTCCAGTGCCATGGAAACACCGGCGGCGAGACCCGGATTCACTTTGGCGATCCGTTCGCGACGCATTACGCTGGCCGCCAACTGGTAACGCGACCAGCGCTCACCTATCTCTGCGGAGGTGGCGCTCGCCTTCAGCAGACGTTGTAATTCCAGCTCACTGGCCTCACCGTCCACCAGTGCGGACAGCGATTCGTTAAGCCGATTCTGATGATCCCCGTTAGACATACGGGTATACCCTCTCTGTGCGGTTGAATGCCCGGCCGTTACCCCTACCGGCGTTTGAATTTTTCTATGCTGACCGGTGAATGCCCCGGTCATGCTCTGAGACCCTCAATGCGGCGAATCGTTTCCCTGCTGCGGCAAATAATTCGTACAATTTTCCGCCAGTTTGCCCGGGGCCAGTGGCGCCTTCATCAACCTCGGTCGCCGACTATTTCAGGCTCTCCAGCCATCACCGCCTGAACTGCCCGGTCGATCGCCTCCCGGGCGCGAAAAATGCGCGATCGCACAGTGCCAACCGGGCAGCTCATGACCTCGGCGATCTCCTCGTAACTGAGCCCCTCCATCTCCCGCAAAGTCACCGCGGAGCGCAAATCCTCCGGCAGCGCGCGAATAGCTGCGTGCACCGCTGTTTCCAACTGGTCGCGGAACAGCTGATTTTCCGGTGTGTCATTGTCCCGCAGGAGATCCGCACCGGAATAGTACTCAGCGTCCTCGAGATCCACATCGGAAGATGGTGGACGCCTGCCACGGGCCACCAGGTGATTCTTGGCGGTATTGATCGCAATGCGATACATCCAGGTGTAAAAGGCGCTTTCACCGCGAAAATTTGCCAGCGCCCGGTAGGCCTTGATAAATGCCTCCTGGGTGACGTCCTGGACTTCGCTGTGGTCCTTGATAAAGCGGCTCACCACCGCCAGGATCTTGTGTTGGTACTTCAATACCAATAGGTCAAAGGCGCGCTTATCCCCTTTTTGTACCCGCTCCACCAGCTGGCTGTCACTCGGTGACGCCTGATGCGCTGTCATCCCCTACTCCCGTAAACCACTGCCCCACGCCCGCAGCCTTCTCCCAGGCCGCCGCGCGAAGCTTTCGTTATGTGGTGGTGAGGACACTCGAGAGACAACATAAGTTCCGGGCCAAATCGACGAATGAACGGTAGGCGCTATACTACGCGACCCCTCAACACATTGAAAATTATGACTACTCAGGCGAATTACGACATCCTGGTAATCGGCAGCGGCGCGGCCGGCCTGACTCTGGCCCTGCACCTGGCCTCCCGCTTTCGCGTCGCCCTGCTGTCCAAACAGCGGCTGCGGGACGGCTCAACCTGGTTCGCCCAGGGCGGTATAGCGGCGGTGCTGGACAGCGCCGATTCTATTGAATCACATATAGCCGACACCTTAGATGCAGGTGCCGGTCTCTGCCACCCGGATGCAGTGCGGCAGACAGTCGAAAATAGCGCCGCTACCATCCAGTGGCTGATCGAGCAGGGGGTGGACTTCGATCGCGAAGACAGTGGTTACCACCTAACCAAGGAGGGCGGGCACAGCCACCGCCGCATAGTGCACAGCGCCGACGCCACCGGCCGTGCCGTGCACAGTTCCCTGTTGGAGAGGGTGCGCGAGGCGGAAAATATCCACTGTTTCGAGCACCATATCGCCCTCGACCTGGTGCGCCAGCCCGATCCCTCCAGGGGTCGCTTCCGCTGTGCCGGCGTCTATGTACTCGACAGGCACTCCGAACAGGTCGAGCTGTTTCAGGGCCGGGCCGTTGTGCTGGCCACCGGCGGCGCCAGCAAGGCCTACCTGTACACCAGCAATCCGGATGGCGCCAGTGGCGACGGCATCGCCATGGCCTGGCGCGCCGGCTGCCGGGTGGCGAATATGGAATTCAACCAGTTTCACCCCACCTGCCTGTACCACCCGGAGGCCAAGGCGCTGCTGGTAACCGAGGCGCTGCGGGGCGAAGGCGCCCGACTGAAGCTGCCGGATGGCAGCCGCTTTATGCACCGCTTCGACGATCGCGGTGAGCTGGCGCCGCGCGACATAGTTGCCCGCGCCATCGACCATGAGATGAAACGCCTCGGCGCTGACTGCCTGTATCTGGATATCTCTCACCAGGACGCGGACTTTGTCCGCAACCGTTTCCCCACCGTGTACAACAACTGCCGCCAGTACGGAATCGACATCACCAGTGAACCTATCCCGGTGGTACCCGCAGCCCACTACACCTGTGGCGGCGTTGTGGTCGACCGGCATGGCCGCACCGACCTGGATCAGCTGTATGCGGTGGGGGAAACCACATTCACGGGGCTGCACGGAGCAAACCGGCTGGCCAGCAATTCACTGCTGGAGTGTCTGGTCTATGCGCGCGCCGCCGCCATGGATATAGAGGCCACCCTGGATGGAGTAGCCCCGCCGCGCACCGCCCCCGCCTGGGATGCCTCCCGGGTCACCGACTCCGATGAGGATGTTGTCATCTCACACAACTGGGACGAATTGCGGCGGTTTATGTGGGATTACGTCGGCATAGTCCGCACCCGCAAGCGCCTGCTGCGGGCGGAGCACCGGGTGAGGATGTTACAGGGGGAAATTCGCGAGTTTTACGCCAATTACAAAATCACCAGCGACCTGATCGAACTGCGCAACCTGGCACTGGTTTCGGAGCTGATCATCCGCTCCGCCCTGGAGCGGCGCGAGAGCCGTGGACTGCACTATTCGCTGGACTACCCGGAGCTGCGGGAACTGGCGATGGACACAGTGCTGGTACCGGAAAATTTCGCCAACCAGCGCCAGTTTGTCTAGCAGGCTGTTGAAATTCAAAGAATTTCGACGCCTGCTACCGGAATATGGATGTTCCGGCAAAATCGGCGACGCCTAAGTCGTTGATTTTGGGAGAAAAGTGAAAATCACATTTTTCACTTTTCGTGTTTTGAAACAGGCAGGACGCCTTTTTCAACAACCTGCCAGGGCCTGTTCCGGTCAGCGGGAGTATCGCAATGCCATCTGCAGACGCCGCCAGTGATCGCGACCGAGGCTGTCCCGCGCAAAGACCAGCCGCAGGCGCCGGTCTTTGGTGTCGCGACCGTTGATCACTATCAGCCAGAACCAGAGCACCAATTCGCCCTCAAAGGCAAACTCGCGCTCCCCGGCCGTTTCCGTGCGCCAAAACCAGCGCCGCTCCCGGGTCGACAAAACTCCGCAGCCAGCTCTGATCCGCCTCCACTCCACCCAGCAAATGGCAATCACCAGTGCGGACGCCAACAGGCTGACCGGCCACCAGAGCCGGCTCAGCCAGACCAGTGCCAGGGACTGGAGCCCGATTCCCAACAGGATCGCGGCCAGGAGGCGCGACGGTACCACAGAGCATTGCAGCCGGGCGCTGCGCTCAAAATTTGCCGCGCTAAAATTATTCCTGCAGGCCGGTATTGTCACGGATGATCTGCACTATGCGCAGCAATTCCGGGTCGTCCGGGTCGTCGCGATTCAGCAGCCAGGCAAACAGGTCCTGGTCTTCGCTATCCAGCAATTGGATATAGCGCTGCCTGTCCCCCTCCGGCAGGGTGTCGTAAACCTGCTCCAGAAACGGCAGCAGCACCAGATCCAGCTCCAGCATTCCCCGGCGACTGGCCCAAAAAAGGCGGTTGCGATCCACACTTCAATCCAACAGCGGTGAGTTTCGCGCAGTATACCGTAAACCGTGGCCGGAACCGCCGGCATATCCCCTCCTCAACCACTGTCCACGGGTTGAAAAAACATTGCGCCACCCTAAGGTAGTGCCGGTAGGCAAATTCAAATACGGGCGGCGATTATGGAGTTACAGCAGTGGCGGGATTTTCTAAGCGGGAGGGGCGCCACCTGGGACCGGGACCAGGCCCACTTCGCAGACACAGGTGGGGAGCTGCAACTGATTGACTTGAGCCCTATGGGCGCGGTATCGGTCACCGGGGCGGACAGCCAGAAGTTCCTGCAGGGGCAGTTCACCTGCGACCTGGTCAACCTACCCGACCACCACACAACCCTTGGAGCCCACTGCAATCCCAAAGGCCGGGTGATCAGTGCCTTCTTCGCCCTAAAAGTTGCCAGAGACGATTTTGTACTCTGTATGCCACGGGATCTGGCAGCGGTGGCGACAGCGGCGCTGGCCAGATACTCGGTCTTCTTCAAGGCGGACCTGTGTGATATCAGCGCTGACCACCAGTGGCTGGGCCTGCAGGGTGCGGAAGCGGTCCGGCATGCGGCTGAGCTACTGGGCCTGGAAGGCCTCGACAGCGGCACAGTAGTGCCCTTTGAGATCGACAGCAGCCGTGCACTGGCGTTTGCGGTATCCCCTCAGCAGGTTGCGATCCTGGTACCGCGGGCACAAGCGGAGGAACTCTGGCAGCGGCTGGAAAGCCACGCACAAGCTGCCAGCTACGGCAACTGGCTGGGTCAACAGATCGCCGCCGGCATACCGCAACTGCATACAGACACCAGCGAGGCGTTTATTCCACAGATGTTGAACCTGCATGTCTTGGATGGCGTAAGTTTCAAAAAGGGCTGTTATACGGGTCAGGAGGTGGTGGCCCGGCTGCAATACCGGGGCGCCACCAAACGTCGCATGTTTCGCGCCCGTTGCGAACCCGGCCCTTTGCCGACTCCGGGTACGGACATCCGCATTGGCGAGCACAGGCCCGCAGGTGAAGTACTGACCGCCGCGCCCGTTGCGGGCGGCATTGAACTGCTGGCGGTACTCAACAATGCCCTGGTGGCGGTGGAAGATCCCCTCTGTCTCGACGATGGCCGCGCCCTGAAACTGCTGGATCTGCCCTATGATGCGGACGCCGATCCACTAGCAGAGCCCTGACGCGGACAGGCGACTACACCTCCACCGCCACCCGACGCAGTGCAGCGGCCTCCGGCAGGGCCCACTCGATCGCCTGCTGGCCGTGCTGCAACAGCCAGTCATTGGCGGAGGAAAAAGGCCGGGTGCCGAAAAAACCCCGATTTGCCGACAGGGGCGAAGGGTGCGGGGCGCTCAGTACCAGATGGCGGCTGCGATCGATAACCGCGCCCTTTTTCTGTGCATAACTGCCCCAGAGAATAAATACCAGTCCTTCCCGCTGTTCCGCCAGAGCGCCTATAGCCGCGTCGGTGAACTGTTCCCAACCGCGCCCCTGATGTGCGCCGGCTCTGGAATCCTCGACGGTCAGGGTCGCATTCAGCAGCAACACCCCCTGCTCTGCCCACGGCTGTAAACAGCCGTGGCGCGCCGGCGCTATACCCAGATCCGAGTGCAGCTCCTTGTAGATATTTTGCAGCGACGGCGGAATCCGCACCCCCGGCATCACGGAAAAACAGAGCCCGTGGGCCTGCCCCGCCCCGTGGTAGGGATCCTGCCCCAGAATAACTACCTTAACCCGGTTGAAGGGGGTTGAATTGAAGGCGTTAAAAATCTGCGGGCCGGGGGGATAGATCCGCTTGCCCGCCTGCTTTTCCAACCGCAGGAATTCCCGCAGTTCAGCCATATAAGGTTTGTGAAATTCGTCCTCCAACACTTTGAGCCAGGAGGGGTGAATCTTGATTTTATGCTCTGTATCCATAGTCATTAGCTAAGAATTTTCGCTACTTGACGCCGCAATCCCGGCACGACTTCCGCCTCGAACCAGGGACGCTGGCGCAGCCAGAGGGTATTGCGCGGGCTGGGGTGCGGCAGGGGAAAATAACCCGCCGGCACAGCGTCGCGGAAGTGCCGCACATTTTCAGTAATGCTGCCATACCAGTGCGGCAGGTAATAGCGCTGCGCATACTGGCCGATCAACAGTGTGAGTCGCAGCTGTGGCAGCTGCTGCAACAACCGGGCGTGCCAGGCCGGTGCGCACTCCGGCCTCGGTGGCAGATCGCCGCCCGCACCGCGGCCGGGGTAACAGAATCCCATCGGGATTATGGCGATCCTAGAGTCATCGTAGAAAGCGTCCCGCTCAATATCGAGCCAGCGCCGCAGGCGATCCCCGGAAGGGTCATTCCAGGGGATACCCGTCTCATGCACGCGGGTTCCGGGCGCCTGGCCGACAATCAGTAAACGGGCGGATTCCCCGGCGCGCACGACGGGATTCGGCCCCAAAGGCAGCAGCGCTTCACACAGGCGGCAGGCGCGTACCTCCTGCAACAGGGAAATCAATTCGCTCATGACAGTGGCAGATACTCAATCGCGAAAATTGCTGAACTGCAGCGGCTGCTCCAGCTCCCTGTCGCGCAGCATGGCCATTACCTGCTGCAGGTCGTCGCGCTTCTTGCCGGTGACCCGCACCTGGTCGCCCTGAATGGCCGCCTGCACTTTCAGCTTTTCATCCTTGATCAACTTGACGATCTTCTTTGACAGATCTTTTTCCAGGCCGTTTTTCATCGTCACCGAGGCCCTGAGCTGTTTGCCGGACTGTTCCTTTTCCCCCACCTCCATCGCCAGGGGATCTATCTGACATTTGACCAGCGCCGCACGCAGCATATCCAACATCTGATCCAGCTGGATATCCGCCTCGGCGCGCACTACCAGGGAGAATTCATTTAACTCCACTTCCGCATCCACACCCTTAAAATCGAAGCGGTTGGCCACGGTGCGGTTTACCTGATCCACCGCATTGGTCAACTGGTGCTTGTCCACTTCGGACACTATGTCAAATGAAGGCATTGCTATCTCCTTGTTGTGTAGCTCGCGTAACTCACAGGCCAAATGGGCGCCCTTCGGGTTGAGCCAATCCGCCCGGCCCCGCGTGTTTTGAGTCTGTGACTCAGGGTTTTCGGATCTCCGCCACCAGCTCCGCACTGCGGTTTCCCGATCCAATCCAGATACGCCCGTCCTGCACAGTGACATGCAGGTCCATATTGCGCTCCGCCATGGTTGCAAGTTGCGCACAGGCATCGGCATCCAGGTGGTAGACACACAGGTTTTCGTGGCGACCCAGAGCCTGCCCCTGTTTTTGCCACCAGACCTGCGCCGTGCGCCGCCCATAGCTGTATACCAGAACCCGATCTGCGCGATTGCAGGCCTTGCGCAACCGCTCGGGCCCCGGCAGCCCCACTTCGACCCAGAGTTCGATGGCTCCACTCAACCCCAACTGCCAAAGGTCCGCTTCGTCTCCCGACGAAAGCCCCCGGGTAAATTCAAGCTGTGGCGACGCATTGTGGGCAAAAGCCAACAACCGCACCATCATCCGCTCATCGGTTTCGGAAGGGTGGCGCGCCAGAGTCAACTGGTGTTCCCCATAATACTCCCGATCCATATCCGCCACCTGGAGCCGGACTTTGAAGATGGTTGCTTTTAATGCCATTAGAGTAGAACACCCCGGTGTTGACGGAATCCAGGCCCAGACAGAACGCCCTGGCTATTACAGGCCTAGGAACAGCAGCATTGTGCGCCGGGATTATATCGTCGCCTGCTACTGCTACAACCCTTGGCCGGACACAAGAAGCAGCAGGCAATCCCAGTGCAGACCCCAGTCGCAATAGGACCGGCATCAGCCCCGCCACTGGTACGACAACACCACCCCAAAACCCCCGACAATACCGCACCGGATTGATTAGGCGAAGGTCGTCGGCAGAAACGGCTAAATTTTCGTACACTACTATTTAACCCGGTACCTGGGATCAACCCCCAAGTGCCAGAACAGATATAGAGAGTCGATTCACAATGAGAAGTGAAATACTCATCGCCGCCGCCGGTGTTCTCGCACTGGTTCCTGCCGCCTATATCGCTGCCGAACTAACCGGTGAAGCTTCAGCAAATCCCGCTCCGGCGGCTACCGACACCGCCAGCCTCGAACTCCGCGTAGCGCGCCTTGAGTCCTCCCTGCAGCGCATCAACGACATCCAGGGCCGCCTGCTGGAACTGGTGGGTGATATCCAGGCCCAGGCCGATGGCACCCCCACTGCCGACCACGCCGACCCGGCCGCCCCCGACCGTCAGACCTCGGCAAGTCAGCCTCGATCGAGGCGCGACAGCCAGCAGCGTTTGCGCGACCACCAGCTGCAGCAACTGCTGCGTGCGGGCATGCATCGGGACCGGGCTGAATTAGTGCTGCGCAGACAGGAGCGCTTCAACTATGAACATATGTCTTTGTCCCACAGCTACCATCATCTGGCGGACAAGGGCTCCGCAGAAGCTCTGGCACTGCGGGAACAAATGGAACACTACAGAAATCCCCGCCGGGCACTGGCAGACGAACTGACGGATGCGGAGTTTGAAGCGTATCTGCAGGTGATCGGCGGGCCCGCCGATATGCAAGTACGCAAGGTGGTTATCGACACGCCGGCGGCGGCAGCGGGATTGCAGCCTGGTGACAGAATCGTTTCCTATAACGGACAAAGGGTCTTCCACATGGGCGACCTGCGCCGGGAAATCTACAAGGTGCCCCCGGGAAAAAACGTGGCTATCGAAGTGAAGCGGGCCGAAACAGGGCAGAAGGACACGCTGTTTGTGCCCAGCGGACCACTGGGAATTCGCGGATAGGTCACGGCACAACCGGATAAGGGACTGCCCCACAATGGCCGCTATTATCTGCACAATCCGAATATCGCATAGAGCAATCAAGCACCAGTTGTGGAATACGCCCTACCCCCGGTCTTAGGGCCTGTTCACACTAACTGAGTCGGCCCTGTTGTGCCAGAAAAGGTGCCAATCGAGGCAAGAGGAGCGCGGTTTGGTTGTTCCAAATGAGCGACGAGCAACGAAGAGTGGCGCCTTTTCCGGTACAACCCGAAGGGCTGCCCCTGGTTTAGCGCCCTGCGGCGTTAAAAATTGCTCATGTGGGCCACAATTCCTGCCTTGCAGGCCACTAAACCAGTAGCAGCAGGGCTATCTCAGTTAGTGTGAACAGGCCCTAGCAGGCTGTTGAAACAGGGATGTGCGGGTGGCAAATTAGAGGGATAACTGCCTGGTTTGCCGTGGAGGGTTTGCGGACATGTGCCGCAAACCCCGGTTGAAAAAAGCCTGAAAAAGGCTTTTTCAGCAACCTGTTAGAGACCGCGATAAACGCTGCTCAGTTCGTCCGCGCGGCTGGACTGCCCGGCGGTAAACTCAAACATGCAGGAGTCATAGCTGTAGTCCATAAAATTATGGATCGGGTCTACACCCGGTGAACTCTTGCCTTTACAGGAATCGCGACCTATCGGGCAACCACTCGCCGGAGATCTCTCTGCCGGCGTATCGGCAACATAGTCACCGCTGCCCCGGCAACCACCCTGGAAAGTATGGTAGAGACCCAGCCAGTGCCCTACCTCGTGGGTCATAGTATCCCCTTCGTTATAGGGCGCAGCGCTACCACCGGGCAGTGAACCGGTCAGCACCACCACACCATCGTCAATGGGGTTACCGGCATACCAGCTGGGAAAAGTCGCCCAGCCCAGCAGCCCGTTACCTATGTTGGCCACGTAAATGTTCAGATCACTGGCATCACCCACGCGCAGAGCCGACTTCATGGCGGCTTCCGCCGGGGAGTCAGGGCTTACGTTGTACCAGGCATTGTTGGCGGTGCTGGTGGTGGATACCAGATTGAATGTGAAGGGCGTATCCGCAAAGGCGGCATTCAGGACGTTCATCTGATTGTTGATAACAGAATTTGAAACCGCGCCGTTATTGCTGCTATCGGTGATCACGTGAAAGTGCACATCGACACTGACAGACCCCGCGGAGCGCTCGGCATAGGCGGCGCTGGCGTCGGAACCCGACGCTCTGACCCGCATATTCTTGAGATGCTCCTCCCTCAAAGCGGCCTCTTTATCCGTTGGGTGCTTGGTACCACAGCGGAGAAAGTTGGCGTTGTCGCTGGCATGCCCGAATGCACTGTCACTTTGCGCACTGGCAGCCATAGGGGTTGCGAGCACACAAAAGGCCAAAGCCTTACCAATGAGATTGGTTCGCAAAGAAAGCTGCATAGAATAATTCCTTAGCATTTATTGTTGATTATTGTTTTACTTCAAATGAAGCCCGCATAAGATCGAGTTTTTCTTATACCTCTGTCAACCTTAGGGGCCGCAATAATAATATATTGGCGCATGAACCATCCACCCAAAAATCCAAAAAATCGACGGCCGGCAGCCCTCCGCATAGTAGTTTTATACACAGAGGTAAAATTCTTGCCAGACTCAAATCAAAATATCGCCAACAAACTTATTTACCCTATTTTTTAGCGGAAAAACCGCAATATTCAGCGTTATAATTCACCAGACAAAATGAGGTATGGCTCACATTTACCATAAGTTTTTTTGACACTTTCACCTTACACCCCTAACGATGACTTACTGTGCGAGCTGGATAAATAATACCGAAATTCTCGGTGGTTCCGGCTACAGGAATAACAAAAATTTGGCGCCCCTCACCCACACAAAAACACAAAGACCACTTATGTTCTCTTGGTCCCAACAGTATTTACCGACATATAATCATTAATGGCATCAAAAACAGAACATGGAATACAGGAGTTATACCGGGACTTAGCGAAGCGATTTCAATGGCTGGAGTTTTATTTTCGCCGATAGACCTTCACTTGAATATCTGTGTCAGCCATATACCTGGCTTTTACCGCACAGAACCTGTATCTGCACAGTTGATTTGACACCTGCAAGTGCGCACTGAAATCGACGAATTTTCCCACTCACCTTTTCCCTAAAACCCCGCGAAATTCAGGGGGACAACAAACTCCCGTGCCCGGCCAGTATCTGCGCCTAAAGTAATCTGACCACTTACAGCCACAGCCAATACGCCGACGGTGTCCACATCCGGGCAACTTTGGCAGCCGGCGACTGCCCTGCCCCGCAGCCTTAAGCCGCAATAGGTGCAACCTGAACCGGCTGCTTTTTCGCTGTGATCGAGACAATCAAGCCCTTCCCCCGCTAACTCCCCTCTCGTCTGGGCGCGGAATTACAACACTTCGCCGCAGGGGAATCTGGCCGGAGTACACCCAAGCCCTTGACCACATTGGTTAAAGCCTTCCGCAAGCCGCAAACCCACCCCCATTAAGTGGTTGATCGAAAATCACGCAATCACATAAAATACACCATGAATGGAATCGGCCTCCCCGCCACTTCAATATTCCCCGTGTTCGATTACAGTACCCGCACAGTCGGCACTTATCGAGGTAGTCATGCTCAACAGGAAAATTCTCGCCGGTCTTCTGGCCGTATCCTCACTGCTCTCGGCCTGTAGCGAAGAGAGCGCGGTGCCCCCGGGAATGACACCTCAGGTGACGGTGGTCACCCTCAAGTCCGAACCGGTCACTCTCACCCGGGAGCTGCCCGGACGCACGGCACCCTTCAAGGTGGCGGAAGTCCGCCCGCAGGTTAACGGCATCGTAAAGCAACAGCTGTTTCGCGAGGGTGGCCAGGTCGATAGCAACCAGCCGCTCTACCAACTGGATGACGCCATCTACCGCGCGGACCGGGACAGTGCCCAGGCGAATCTGCAGCGCGCCGAAGCCGCCATGAATATCGCCCGCCTGAAGGCCGAGCGCACCAAGGATCTAATTGGCAACGGCGCGGTAAGCGAGCAGGAGAACGACTCCGCCGAAGCGGACCTGCAGGAAGCCAGAGCCAATGTGGCGGCGGCCAAAGCAGAGCTGCAAAGGGCCAGGATTCAGCTGGACTATGCCCGGATTACATCGCCCATCAGCGGCCGCATCGGTAAGTCTGCGGTGACCCAGGGTGCGCTGGTCACCGCCAACCAGAGTGCGGCGCTGGCAACGGTGCAGCAACTGGACCCCATTTATGTAGACGTCACCCAGTCCGCCGCGGAACTGCTGAGTCTGCGCAGGGCCCTGGATGCGGGTGCCCTGGCTGAAGCCAGCCACCTGCCGGTAAAGATTCTGCTGGAAGATGGCAGTGAGTTCGCGCACCCGGGCAAACTGGAATTTGCCGATGCCAGTGTGGACCCCTCCACCGGCAGTGTGTTGCTGCGGGTAGTGGTGCCCAACCCGGACCATATGCTGCTGCCGGGCATGTATGTGCGCGCGGTGGTGGGCAGCGGCGTGCGCGATAACGCTATTCTGGTACCTCAGCAGGGTATAGCCCGGGATCCCAAAGGCAACACATCGGCAATGGTAGTAACCCCGGAAAATGTAGTGGCACAGCGTTCCGTGCAAGTGAGCCGCACAGTGGGCAGCCGCTGGCTGGTGGAAGACGGCCTGCAGGCCGGGGATCGGGTGGTAGTGGCCGGTCTGCAAAAGGTCCGCCCGGGTGCGCCAGTGCATCCCACTGAAGCTACCGATGAACAACAGCCTGCTGCGACGGGGGATACCCAGGCCACCGAGCCGGGGGTTTAAGGAAAGGGTTATGGCAAGTTTTTTTATTGACCGCCCAATCTTCGCCTGGGTTCTGGCCATCATCACCATGTTGGCAGGGGCTCTGTCCATCAGCAAACTGGCGGTGGAGCGCTACCCGAATATTGCACCGCCCGCGGTGAATATCAGCGCGAATTACCCCGGCGCCTCGGCCAAGGTGGTGGAGGACTCGGTCACCCAGATTCTTGAGCAGAGCATGAAAGGCCTGGATGGCCTGATTTATATGTCTGCTACCAGCCAGTCCAATGGCAGTGCCTCCCTCTCCCTGACGTTTGCAAACGGCACCGACCCGGATACCGCCCAGGTGCAGGTGCAGAACAAGATGCAGCTGGCGTTGCCACTGCTGCCGCAGGAAGTCCAGACCCAGGGGGTGAGCGTCAGCAAATCCCGCTCGGGCTTCCTGATGGTCGCCGGCTTCGTGTCGGAAGACGGCAGCATGAACCGCAACGATATCGCCGACTATATCAACTCAGCGGTGGTGGACCCAATCAGCCGGGTACCCGGCGTGGGCAATGTACAGGTGTTCGGATCCAAGTACGCCATGCGTATCTGGCTGGATCCGAACAAGCTGCTCACCTACCGACTGTCGCCAGCGGATGTGGCGGCGGCAGTGCGGGCCCAGAATGCCCAGGTCGCAGTGGGCGACCTGGGTGGTGCACCCTCGGTACCGGGACAGCAACTCAACGCTTCCATCACCTCCCAGGGTCGTCTGCAGACGCCGGAGCAGTTTCGCCAGATCGTAGTACGGGCCAATGACGACGGCTCCCTGCTGCGTCTCGGCGACATTGCGCGGGTGGAACTGGGGGCCGAAAACTACGAGTTTATCTCCCGTTACAACCGCCAGCCGGCGACCGGTATCGCAATCAACCTGGCCACCGGCGCCAATGCGCTGGACACTGCAGAGGCGGTCAAGGCGAAACTGAAAGAGCTGGAGCCCTTCTTTCCCCGGGGCCTGGAGACAGTGGTGCCCTTCGATACCACGCCCTTTGTCAAGGTTTCCATTAAAGGGGTTATCAGCACCCTGATCGAAGCGGTCATCCTGGTTTTTCTGGTGATGTACCTGTTCCTGCAGAATTTCCGCGCGACCCTGATTCCCACCATCGCAGTACCGGTGGTACTGCTGGGGACCTTCGCCGTACTCGCCGCACTGGGTTTCTCGGTGAATATGCTCACCATGTTCGCCATGGTTCTGGCTATCGGCCTGCTGGTGGACGACGCCATTGTGGTGGTGGAAAACGTCGAACGGGTGATGAGCGAAGAGGGGTTGCCGCCCCGGGAGGCGACGAGAAAATCCATGCGACAGATAACCGCGGCCCTGGTGGGTATTGGCGTGGTGCTGTCGGCGGTGTTCGTGCCTATGGCGTTCCTGGATGGGGCCACCGGGGTAATTTACCGGCAGTTCTCCGCAACCATTGTCGCCGCTATGGCCCTGTCGGTGCTGGTGGCGATTATTCTGACCCCGGCCCTCTGTGCCACCCTGCTGAAACCTTTACCCAAGGGCGGCAGCCACGGAGAGAAGGGCTTCTTCGGCTGGTTCAATCGCAATTTCGAGCGCGGCAATCAAAAGTACCAAACCGGGGTGAGTGCGATCCTGGCCCGCAGCGGCCGCTTTATGCTGCTTTTTGTGGGGCTCTCCGCGGTGATGGCACTGCTGTTCCTGCGCCTGCCCACCTCCTTCCTCCCCGATGAGGACCAGGGAATTCTGTTCGCCATGGTGCAGGCACCGGTGGGCGCCACTCAGGAACGCACCATGGCCTCTATCCGCAAGGTGGAGGACCAGTTTCTGGACCAGGAACAGGGCACGGTAAAATCCGTGTTCGCGGTGCAGGGCTTCAGCTTCGCCGGCAGCGGCCAGAATACGGGGATCGCCTTTATCAATATGGAGGATTGGTCCCAGCGCGAGCAGCCGGCACAAAGTGTCAGCTCAGTGGCCATGCGGGCCATGGGCGCCTTCACGCAGATCAAGGACGCCTTGGCTTTCGCCTTCGCCCCGCCGCCACTACCCGAATTGGGCACTTCCGGCGGCTTTGACTTTTACCTGAAGGACAACGGCAACCTGGGCCACGAGGCGCTGACCGCGGCCCGGAACCAGTTTCTGGGCATGGCCGGGCAGAACCCATTGCTCGCCAATGTCCGTCCCAACGGCCAGGAGGACACGCCGCAGTTTCGCGTCGAGATAGATACTGCCAGGGCGGCGGCGCTGGGATTGTCCATCGCCGACATCAACAGCACTCTGAGTACCGCCTGGGGCAGCGCCTACATCGATGACTTTATCGATCGCGGCCGGGTCAAGCGGGTTTATCTGCAGGCGGATGCGCCCTATCGTATGGTGCCGGAAGATTTCCAGCTGTGGTCTGTACGCAACAACAAGGGCGACATGGTGCCGCTGTCCTCCTTCGCCAGCTTCTCCTGGGACTACGGTTCGCCGCGCCTGGAGCGATACAACGGTGTACCCGCCATGCAGATCAATGGCCAGGCGGCACCCGGCGTCAGCTCCGGGGAGGCCATGCAGGAGGTGGAAAAACTGGTCGCGCAGCTGCCGGCAGGCATCGGAATGGAGTGGAGTGGCCTGTCGTATCAGGAGCGCGCCGCCGGCGCCCAGGCACCGCTGCTCTACACCTTGTCGCTGCTGATTGTATTCCTGTGCCTGGCCGCACTCTATGAGAGTTGGACAGTACCCACGGCGGTGCTGCTGATGGCGCCCCTGGGGGTATTGGGCGCGGTGCTTGCCAACACTTTGCGGGGCATGGAGCGCGATGTTTATTTTCAGGTGGCCATGCTCACCACTGTTGGCCTGACCAGTAAAAACGCCATCCTGATCGTGGAGTTTGCCAAGCAGAACCTGGAAAACGGCATGGCGGTGGTGGAAGCCACTATGCGCGCAGTGCGCGACCGCTTGCGCCCGATTCTGATGACCTCACTGGCGTTCGGCCTCGGCGTGCTGCCACTGGCGATATCCACTGGAGCGGGATCCGGCGCCCAGCGCGCCATCGGCACCGGGGTACTGGGCGGCATGGTGGTGGGAACCCTGCTGGGCATCTTCTTTATCCCACTGTTTTTCGTCGTGGTGCAGCAGATTTTTGGCCGTAAAAAAGTGCCGCAAAATTCCGGGCCGGCTCAGTTGGATGAGGTTGCCGATAAAAAAGGGGAAAAAACACAAACAGCGGACGCCCTGTAAAACACCCCGGCTACTGCTCCGGGCTTTGTGGCTATATAAAGGCGGAAGAAAGTAGATCCGGGCAGGAAACCCGCCCAAGGAGAATCTCAGTTGTCGCTGGAAGCGAGTCGGACAGGACTTGAGGCCTAAGGCTGAAAAAAAACCGGCAACCTATTTGGTTGCCGGTTTTTTCATTTAGTACCCTCAGTCAAAATCATACCGCGCGCGCATATAGTAGAAGGCGCCATTAAAACCCATCGGCGAGGTAGCCGGGTATCTGGAACCGGCAATGCCACTCCACTCGTGCTCCGTCGGGTAATTATCCAGTATGTTCTCGGCACCGGCGATAAGGGAGAGCTGGTCGGTGAAGTTGTAACCTACCTCCACATCCAGTGTCACCTCGGACGGCGCGTCGATCGGCAGTGTGTCATCCTCCAGGTGCGGCTCCCAGAAGGCACCGAAGTAGTTGACCCGTGCCAGGGCACGCCAATTGTCCTCCGCATGCCTCAGGGAGATGTTGCCACGGGTATTTGGCAAATTGTCCTCAATCTGGCGAATCCGCAGGTTACTCATGGTCTCGGGATTGAAATCCTCAACCTCGGTCTCGGTCCAGTTGAAGGCCAGACTCAGGTCAGTGCTACCGCCCATCAGGTCCAGCGGATAGGTTGCCACCAGATCGAGCCCCCGGGTGTTGGTATCGAAGTCGTTGGTATAAAACTTGAACGAGTCCAGTGATTCCGCCCCGGTAATGCCGGCGGCCACCAGCTCCGCGCGCTCCTCGTCGCTCAATTCCCGATCCGCCGACTGCGACAACCGGCCCTCGACATCGATATTGAAGTAATCCAGTGTCACGTCCAGGTCACCGATATTGAACACGGCGCCGAAGGTGTAGTTGGTGGACTCTTCAGGCTCCAGCTGCCGGCCCCCGTAGACCAACGCCACCGGACTGGTGGGCGGGATGGTGCCCTGGTTCACCAATTCTCCTTCCACAAAAACAGTGGAGACCGCGTTGATATTGGACTGGCCTGGAGTGGGTGCGCGGAAGCCTGTAGAGGTGGTGGCGCGCAGCGCCAGGCTGTCGACAACCTGGTAGTGGGCGGAGAGCTTATAGTTGCTGGTGGAACCAAAGTCACTGAAATCCTCCCAGCGCAAAGCCGCCCCCAGCAACAGACTGTCGGTGAGTTCCGCTTCCACATCGGAGTAGAGAGCGACATTCTGGCGATCGAAGGTGCCGGCCACCTGCGGGCCGAAGCCGGGAAAACCGTTGGAGCCAATGGAGAAACCCTGGTCCACCAGGGGGCCCACTTCCCAGGAAGCCTGATCCCCAATCTGCGCTTCAAACTGTTCTTCCCGCCACTCGAAACCGGTAGCGAAGTAAACGGTGGTGCCGCTCAGGTCCAGCTGCCGGTTCAGGTCCAGGTTGAAGTTTTGTTCCATCTGGATATAGGTGCCGGGATTAAAACTGGTGGGGGAGGCGGAACCCAGGGAGGCATTGACGGTGTTGTAGATAAAGAACTCCACCTCACTCCGGCCCACCCCCAGGCTTACATCGTAGCCCCAGCCATTGTCCATCTCCCCGCGCACGCCGGCCACGCCGGCAAGGTCCACCACATCGCCGCCGAAGCGCGGGGTGAAGCCTCCGGGAAAAATTTCCGTAAAGGAGAAACACTCATCGCTGCTGGCGGCGTCCGCATGACTGAAGCCGATACAGTCGTCGAGCCCATTGCTGGGATCCTCGTCACCGACCAGTGGCGTATCAACGTCGCCGTCGTCATCGGTATCTATCGCAAATACTGCCGGGCGGTTGTCCGGGTTACGGAAATAGAAACCGCCGTCCACCGTCTTGGTGGCGTAGTTACCAAAAGCGTAGGCTTCGGCGCCATCGCCCAGTTCCAGACCGAGGTTGGCGAATACTTTTACATCATCCTTCACCTCCGGCTGGCCCCAGACCTGCGCCGGATCGGCCACGGCAGTGTTGCCAGCGGCAATCAGGCCCGCGGCGTCATCGCGCTGCACACTGCGGCTGGTGGCGTCCTGTTGGCGGTATTCATAGCTGAAATTGGCAAAGCCGGCAGCGGTCAGCGGCAGGCCGATATTGCCGGATACCATATACTGGTCACCGTCGCCCTCGGCGGTGGTGCCCCACTTGGTCTCGATGCTGCCGCCGTCACTGGCATCCTTCAGCTGGAAGTTAACCACCCCGGCAATGGCGTCGGAGCCATACTGGGCCGCCGCACCGTCGCGCAGAACCTCCACCTGCTTGAGGGCTATGGCGGGAATCACAGAGATATCCGGACCCTGGGCACCATCTGCCAGGCCGCCGCCGAGAAAAGAGATTACCGCCGAGCGGTGGCGGCGCTTTCCGTTCACCAGCACCAGCGTGTGGTCCGAAGACAGGCCACGCAGGTTGGCCGGCCTGGCTATGGTCGCCGCGTCGCTGATGGGCTGGGCATTGACGTTGTAGGAGGGGACCACGTTGCGCAGCAGATTGGACATGTCGCCATCGCCCTGATTGACGAACTCCTCTGCGGAAATCACATCCACCGGCGCGGCTGAGTCCGACGCGGAGCGCCCCTCCACCCGGGTGCCGATGGTAATGACCTCTTCGATAATCTCCTCTTGCGCAGTGGTGGAACCCGCCGCAACAGCGACCGCCACGGCCAGCAAGCTGGGGCTCATTTTTTTTACTTTGATTTGCATACGTCCTGTTTCCTTTATTGTTATCTCTTAAATGTGCCGGATGATCAACCTGACTAGGCTCGCACCCGCTTTAAATCCCTAACGGGCTATATTCGCAGCAGCAATCTTGCCAGAAATTCTGCAACCTTGCCCCCTAAAAATTGTTTCCAAAAAATAAAAAGAATTGAGCGCCCAAGTGAAACATTTCTCTCATGAGGAATTTGCCGATCTACTGTTACCGGACTTGGGACTGCTTACTGAATAGCTTCGCGCAAAGCTTTAAAACTTTGCGAACTGCATCATACTAACTTCAGTTTGGCGCACAATACAACGCAATAAAGTTCTTTAAGGCATGTCATGCAAAATGGCGGATTGTTCGGGGGATTACTTTCAAAAATTAAAAGCGTTTCGCACCTAAATAGAATATTTATCCCAAGGGAGACTTACCGATCTATTGTTACCAGACTTGGGACTTCCTACTGAACGGCTTCGCTCAAACCTCTCAAACTTTGTGAACCCGATCACATCATATTTAGGTTGGCATTTAATACAACGCAATAAAGTCTCTTATGGCACGTCATTCAAAGTGCCAGATTGTTCGTGTAACAGCGGGCTGCTATTTTGACAACGGTGTCATTTTCGAGCCGGCGGTATTTAACCCCGCAATCCAATTGATGATCCCTCATCGATTGGACGGCGGCCTTTAGAAACCGGGCAATTACGTGGTGTCGTCTGCTTTTCAAGGGCTTGTGCCGGCTTCCACCCGGTGGCGGCGCATCCTTGTACCGCATTTACCCGGCAACTTATTGCATTGCCGGAAGAATAAAATACCGCTACGCCAAACACCGATAAAAATAACGACTGCAAGGTGAAAACTATGAACAAACCGATTGCGCTCGGCGCGCTACTGGCGGGCATGATCGCCGCCACCTCTGCCTACGGAGTGGATTGTACGCCACTGCCGAACTGGGACGCTGCGACCGCCTATACCGGCGGCGCCCAGGTACAGCACAATGCCAACGCCTATCAAGCCAACTGGTGGACACAAAACCAGGATCCCGAACAGTACTCCGGCCAGTATCAGGAGTGGACACTACTGGGCAACTGCGATGGCGGCAGCCAGGATCTCCCACCTCAGGGGAATTTTACCAGCCCTGCCAATGGAGCTTCTTTCAATCAGAATGACAGCGTTATCATCTCCGTCAATGCCAGTGACGACAATGGTGTAGCCTCAGTGGAGTTTTTCATCGGCGGCGCCTCTATTGGAACCGACAGCAGTGCCCCTTTTTCCATTACCTGGATCGCCTCAGCCGGCTCGCCAACCCTGGGGGCAAGAATTGTGGACACCGCCGGCCAGGTGACCCTGGTGAGCGAGATTCAGATCAATGTGGGTGACGGCAGCGCCCAGCCGCCGCAACTCAGCCTGGATAGCCCCGGTGCAAATGCCACCTTCTCCACAGGCGATACTGTGCAGCTCAGCGCCTCCGCAACTGATGCGGATGGCACCATTGCGACGGTGGAGTTTTTTGTGGACGGCGGCAATATCGGCAGCGACAGCAACGCACCCTTCACCGCCAGCTGGACCGCCACTGCCGGCAATCACACCCTGACTGCCAGGGCAATCGACAACGATGGCCTGACCGCGGAAGACAGCGTTTCCATCGCGGTTGAGGATGACGATCCGGTGGTATCGGAACACCCGTGCCGACCCGATGGGCTGTTTACCACCAGCGGAACCGCACCCAACTACTGTGCCATTTATACCGCCCAGGGCCGGGAGCAAATGGGAGCCGACCATCCGCGTCGGGTGATCGGCTATTTCACCAGTTGGCGCAACGGTGCCAACGGCCAGCCCAGCTATCTGGTCAAGGACATCCCCTGGAGCAAGGTCACCCATATCAACTACGCCTTCACACATATCGGCGACGACAACCGGCTGTCGGTGGGCAATACCGCGGATCCGGACAACCCCGCCACCGGTATGACCTGGCCCGCCATCCCCGGCGCGGAAATGGATGATGAATTTTCCTATCAGGGCCATTTCAATCTGCTGAGCAAGTTCAAAAAGCAGTTTCCACAGGTCAAGACACTGATCTCCGTCGGCGGCTGGGCCGAGACCGGCGGCTACTTCAATGAGTCCGGTGATCGCGTCGCCAACGGTGGTTTTTACACCATGACCACCAACGGCGACGGCAGTATCAACCGCGTCGGCATCGAAACTTTTGCCGATTCCGCCGTGGCATTTATCCGCCGCTACGGCTTCGACGGTGTCGACATAGACTACGAATATCCCACCTCGATGAACGATGCCGGCAACCCGCTCGATTTCGGCGTCGCCAATCCGCTCCGCGCCGCGCTGATGAATTCCTATGTGGAGCTGATGCGGGTGCTGCGGGAAAAGCTGGACATCGCCGGGGCACAGGACAACACCCACTACCTGCTCACTATCGCCTCGCCTTCGTCCGGATACCTGCTGCGCGGTATGGAAACCATGCAAATCACCCGCTACCTGGATTACGTCAACGTCATGACCTATGACCTCCACGGCGCCTGGAATGAGTATGTGGGCCACAATTCAGCCCTGTTCGACAATGGTGCCGACCCGGAGCTGGCGGCGGCGGGCATATACAGTACGTCCCAGTACGGCGGACTCGGTTACCTCAATATCGACTGGGCGGTGAAGTACTTCCGCGGCAGCCTGCCCCCGGGCCGGATCAATATCGGCATCCCCTACTACACCCGCGGCTGGCAGGGCGTCACCGGCGGCAACCAGGGTCTCGGCGGCACTGCCCCACTGCCGGACCAGACACAGTGCCCCGTGGGTACCGGCGGCTGGGCCAAGTGCGGCTACGGCGCCATTGGCATCGACAATATGTGGCACGACCTGGATGAAAACGGCGGCGAGGTGGGAGCCGGGTCCAACCCCATGTGGCACGCCAAGAATCTGGAAAACGGCATCCTGGGTTCCTACCTCGCCGCCTATGGTCTGGATCCGGCGGGGGATCCGGATGATGCTCTGGTGGGGGTTTACGCGCGCAACTACGACAGCGTGTCCCGGTCACCCTGGCTGTGGAACCAGACCAAGAAGGTTTTTCTCTCCACCGAAGATAACCAGTCCATGGCCGCCAAGGTGCAATATGTCAGCGACCAGGGACTGGGCGGTATCATGTTCTGGGAGCTGGCGGGGGACTACGACTGGGATGCGGGCAAAGGCGAATACACCATGGGCTCCACCTTGACCAGCCTGGCCTATGACACATTCCGCACGGCCGCGCCCTATCGCCAACAGCGCAGCGAGCGCCCGCTGCCGGCCGAAGCGCTGGATATCGCCATGGAAGTTACCGGCTTCAAGGTCGGCGATCAGAACTACCCGCTGAACCCCAAGCTCTACGTCACCAACAACACCGGCGAAACACTGCCCGGCGGTACTGTATTCGAGTTCGATATGCCCACCTCTACCTCCAATCTCATCTCCGACCAGAGCGGAGCCGGCCTTGCGGTGATCGAGAATGGTGCCAATGCCGGTGGCGGCAATGTGGGGGGGCTGGAAAACGAGTTTCACCGGGTGCGCTTTGCTTTGCCCGGGTGGCTGAACCTGGCCCCCGGTCAGACCTGGGACATGACACTCAACTACTATCTGCCGGTGTCGGGCCCCCAGGCCTATACCGCCACCATCAACGGCTCCAGTTACGCCCTCGCGTTTGAGTATCCGGAACTGCCGCTGGGTTCCGTGGACAGCGGCCCGGGGGGCGGTGGCAACGGCGATAATTGCGACGATCTGGGTGTAGATACCAGCGGCCTGGTCACCTATCCGGTTTGGCCGGCGGGCGACCACGCCAATGGCGGTGACCGGATCGTCCACGACGGCAGCGTATACCAGGCCAACTGGTGGACCAACTCGGTGCCGGGAACCGCCGACGGCAGCTGGACTCTGATCTGCTCCATCGACTGACCGGCATTTCGAATGTAAACCTGTGTCAACCCCCGCGCGAGGCTTTGCGGGGGTTGCTTTCAACCTGCCGCAACGCTCTCCGGATCCCCTTGCATCCACCATTGCTGCCGCGGTTCCGCGCAAAATATCTTCAGCCAAATAACTCCAGCATCAGGTTGACCACGAACGCATTGGCAATATCGATAAAAAAAGCACCCACCAGCGGCACCACCAGGAAAGCCTGGGGCGCCGGGCCGTGTCGCGCCGTGACCGCCGTCATATTGGCCAGGGCGGTGGGCGTTGCGCCCAACCCCAGGCCCACATAGCCGGACGACATCACCGCCGCATCGTAGCTACGCCCCATAACCGGAAACAGCACCAGCACTACGTAAAGGGTAATCGCCAGCACCTGGCCCACCAGCAGCATCACTATGGGGCCGGCGAGATCCAGAATGGTCCACAACTGCAGGCTCATCAGCGACATGGCCAGAAACAGGCCCAGACTCAAATCGGAAATCAGCGCCAATATGGGCGTGCCGCTGGGCCAGTTCAGCTGTTTGAACAGCACTGGAACCGTATTGGTCAGCAGGATACCGGCGAACAGGCAGCTCACAAACAACGGCATATTGATGTCGAGGCGTCCCAGCAGTGCGTGAAACTGCAGCCCCATACCCAGCGCGATACAGATGACCAGCAGCGCATTGAGCACCGAATCCACCGAGATCTGCTCATCCGTGTCCCCCTGGGGAATACCCACTGCGAGATACTCTTCGCTGGTGGAACTCAACTGGTGTCGGGCTATCAGGAATCTGGCGATAGGGCCGCCGATAACACCGCCGAGCACCAGGCCAAAGGTCGCGCAGGCGACCCCGATTTCCAGCGCCCCGGCGACACCGTAATGCTCCTTCAGGATAGGCGCCCACGCAATTGCCGTACCGTGGCCGCCGCTGAGGGAAATACTGCCGCCCAGGATACCGACAGCCGGCTCCAGACCGCTGAACCTGGCAATAATGACACCGATCAAATTTTGCAGAAACAACATGCCCACTGCCAGCAACAGCAGTTTGAACAGGGTTCTGCCACCCGCAAGCAGACTGCTGATGCGCGAAGACAAGCCGATACAGGTAAAGAAAACCGTGAGGAAAGTGTCCCGTCCGTGCAGGTCGAACACAAGGGTCCGGTCCGCGGTGAAATAAAGAACACTGATCAGGAGCGACGCCAGTACTCCGCCGGTCACCGGCTCGGGAATATTGTAACGGCGCAGAAAGGCCGCTTTGGAATTTAAATACTTACCCAGGAACAAGACCAGAATCGAAACGATCAGCGTCTGCCTGGGGTCCAGTGCATAGGTCATGGTCCGTCGAGGTTCCCAAAAGTCAAGTTAAAAAAGTAACACCACTGTCAGCCCCATTGCGCCCTCCCGAAGGATTCGAAGTGGCCTTGTTGCCGGCACAAGAGAAAATTCTCACAACCACTTTCAATTTGGACTTCTGTCTCACAAGTGGCAAATTTCCGAAAAAAGTGCATTTATTCACTCATAGGACCTGTCCGGCACTCCATGACAATTGTAGCAGCCCGGTCTCTGATCGTTGCATTAGGGTTTAAAACAAGCGAAGCTTTAGCAGCCTAAAAATCAACACAGGAAAACTGATTTTATGAAACGCTTTCTATTTCTAGCCTCCCTGACGTTTTTTTCACCAATCGCTTTTTCCAATAGTTGTAGCACTACGGGCTGCCTTGACATCATTAGTACCCTATTCACAAAAACTGATGGTCCCGTTTACATCGGGACTCCCGGAGATGAAACCCTTGCCAATTGCTCTGCTCATAACGATGTTTATTTTACATTGCAAAAAAGTCAGCCCAATTTTGAGGCCGTATATTCAACGCTTCTCGCGGCATATATCAGCCAGGAAGAGATTCAATTGAGGGTAATAGAGGGGACAGACCCCTGTGAACTGGAATATGTTAAGTTGAGTCGTTAACAGGTTGTTGAAAAAGTATTTTTCTACAGCCTGCTGTCCTGAACAGGGATGATCAGGCCGAAAATCAAGCATATAACTGCTTGATTTGCCGTGGAGGGTTTACGGACATGCTCCGCAAACCCAGGTAGAAGAAATCCAGGGAAAGCTTTTTCAACAATTTACCAAGCATCAATCCGCTCCGTTCTTCCCCTCAAAAATGAGGGAGGGAATCACACCCAGTTATAGCCAACGCGACACAGTGAAGTTTTCAAACCCGGTTGAGCGCCGTCTTTACTGCAGGGAAACCACCTTCACTGTGTCCCTGTCCGTATAGCGCCACTGCAGATTAAACCCGCATAACCGCATACCGTAGATACGCTCTGGTTCCGGCTGCTGGTAGGCGGGCTTGGGATTTTGGGCCAGCACCTGTTCAATGAGCCGGGGCAGGTCGGTGCCCCAGTCGTCTCGATAGGCGGCAGCCTTTGCACGTACTTCCGCAGGAATGTCCACATCGACCACTGCGGGCGCCCTGTCCGCAAAAGCGCTGTGCGCCCCCTCCAGCGCATCGGCATAGGGAATATAGGGTTTGATATCCAGCACCGGGGTGCCGTCCACCAGATCGATACCACCGACGATCAACATCACCTTCGGCGAGGTTCGCACCTGCAACAGGCGCACCACCGACAGGCCGATGTTGTTGGGGCGAAAGGGGGAGCGGGTGGCCAGCACCCCCAGCTTCCTGTTACCGCCGAGGCGCGGTGGGCGCACCTTTGTCGACCATTGTCCGGCCGCCTGGTGAAACTGGAAGATAACCCATAGATGGGAGTGCGCCTCCAGCCCGGCCACCGCGTCGCTCACGTTCAGTGGCGGCAACAGTTCTATGGCCGCCCGGCTGGCATCCGCCAGCAACGACTGGCGCGGCACCCCGAACTTCTCCCCGAAGCAGGAGTGCACTTGGGCAATGGGCTCGAGGTTCATCCTCTGCAGCAGTCGCCAATGCGGCTAGCGATCGATCCCCCCCAGACAGAGGTATTTGATCTCCAGATAATCATCAAGGCCGTATTTGGAGCCCTCGCGGCCGATACCCGATTCCTTTACCCCACCGAAGGGCGCCATCTCGTTGGAGATGATACCTTCGTTGACTCCTACCATGCCGTATTCCAGCTTTTCGCCGACACGCCAGATGCGCCCTATGTCGCGGGAGTAGAAATAGGAGGCCAGTCCGTATTCGGTATCGTTGGCCAGCTGAATCACCTCCTCCTCGGTGGAGAATTTATAGAGTGGCGCCACCGGACCGAAAATCTCCTCGCGGAAGAGTCGCATTGTATTGTCGACGCCGGTGAGCACCGCGGGTGCATAGAAGCAGCCGCCCATCTCACTGGGGCCACCGGTCACCGGGGCCTTGGCACCCTTGGCCAGCGCGTCCTCCACCAGCGCCTGTACGTCCTTCACCGCCTTGGCGTTGATCATGGGCCCCACTTCGACACCCGCCTCTGCGCCGTTGCCCAGGGTCAGCGCCTGCACCGCCAAACTGAATTTGCGCGCGAATTCGTCGTATACGCCTTCCTGCACAAATATGCGGTTGGCGCACACGCAGGTCTGGCCGGCATTGCGGTATTTACAGATGATGGCGCCTTTGACTGCCGCATCCACGTCGGCGTCGTCAAAGACAATGAAGGGCGCATTGCCACCCAGCTCCATGGAGGTTTTCTTGATGGTTTCGGCACACTGGGCCTGTAACTTCTTGCCCACTGCGGTGGAGCCGGTAAAAGTAAACTTGCGCACCAGCGGATTGGAAGTCATCTCCTCGCCAATCTCGCGGGCACTGCTGCCGGCTACCACGTTGAACACACCGGCGGGAATACCGGCCTCTTCCGCCAGTACCGCCAGTGCCAGCGCCGACAGCGGCGTCTCCGAGGCGGGCTTGCTGACAAAAGGACAGCCGGCTGCCAGCGCCGGTGCCATCTTGCGGGCGATCATGGCGCTGGGGAAATTCCACGGCGTCACCGAGCAGGTAACCCCGACGGGTTGTTTGATCACTAAAATGCGCTTGTCGTTGGAGGGCGGTGCCACCACATCACCGTAAGCGCGCTTGGCCTCCTCGGAAAACCATTCGATATAGTTGGCGCCATAAATAATTTCAGTCCTGGCCTCCGCCAGGGGCTTGCCCTGCTCCGCCGTGAGGATCTTCGCCAGGTCGTCCAGGTTTTCGATCACCAGGTCGTACCAGCGGCGCAGGATTTTTGCCCGCTCTTTGACCGTGGCAGCACGCCATGCGGGCCAGGCCGCGTCCGCAGCTTCTATGGCGCGACGGGTTTCCGCGGCACCGCAACTCGCGATGGTTGCCACCAGCTCCCCGGTGGCCGGATTGGCAACGTCCAGTGTGGCTCCGGAATCGGCGTCGATCCACCGCCCATTGACAAAGGATTGTGTGCGCAACAGTGCAGGTTTACTCAATTCCAACATGACTTTCTCCTCGTGTCTGGCCTTGTCCGGGACCTACGCACCGACCGGGCGCGATGCCAGCCGATGACGACTTTACTTCTTCTTTTTTACAAATTTCATCAAGCGGCGCTTCTTCGCCTTCTGACGGTCCGTCAGTTTGTTTTTCTTTCCGGCGTAGGGGTTTTCACCTGAGCGGAATTCAATTTTCACCGGTGTTCCGTGCAACTCCAATGCGTTGCGAAAGGTTTTTTCCAGATAGCGCACATAGTGCGCCGGTACCTGGTCCGTCTGGTTGCCGTGAATCACCACCACCGGGGGATTCTGCCCGCCGGCGTGGGCGTAGCGCAACTTGATGCGGTGGCCGCGGACCAGTGGCGGCTGATGTTCGCTCACCGCCCACTGCAGAATACGTGTCAGGTGGCTGGTGGACAGTTTGTCCGTCGCCGCCCGGTAGGCCGCTTCGATGGATTGGTATAAATGCCCCACGCCGGTACCGTGCAGAGCGGAAATAAAGTGAACATCAGCAAAGTCCACAAAGCGCAGGCGCCGCTCCAGTTCCGCTTTGACAAAATCCCGGTGGTCCGCCTCCAGGCCGTCCCACTTATTGAGCGCCACCACCAGTGCGCGCCCAGCCTGGATCACGCTGCCCATCAGGTGCAGGTCCTGATCCACCAGCCCCTCGCGCGCGTCGATTACCAGCACCACCACATTGGCGTCTTCCACTGCCTGCAGGGTTTTGACGATGGAGAACTTTTCCACCGACTCCTTGATATTCTTGCGCCGGCGGATTCCCGCGGTGTCAATCAGTGTATAGGGCTTTTCGTCCCGCTGATAATTGATGTAGATGCTGTCCCGCGTGGTGCCGGGCTGATCGTAGACCACCACCCGGTCTTCACCCAGGAGGCGGTTTACCAGCGTGGACTTGCCCACATTGGGGCGCCCGACGATGGCGATCTTGATCCCGGTCGCCAGCTCTTCCTGCTCCGGCGCCTCTGCCGCAGGCAGATCCGCGACCACACGCTCCAGCAGCGTGCGCACGCCCCGGCCGTGGGTGGCGGTGATCGGGAACAGGTCGCCGATACCCAGCTCGTAAAAGGGTGCCAGGGCGATATCGGGATTGACGCCATCCACTTTGTTGGCCACCAGCAATGTGGTTTTGGAGCCGGTGCGCAGACGCCGGGCGATGATTTCATCCGCCGGCGTCAACCCCGCGCGACAATCCACCAGAAACAGCACCAGGTCCGCCTCTTCAATGGCCTGCAGGGATTGCTCCGCCATGGCCACATCTATGCCTTCCTCATCGCCGCTGATGCCGCCGGTGTCCACTAGGATCACCTTGCGGCCGTCGATTTCCGCTTCACCGTACTTGCGGTCGCGGGTGAGGCCGGCATAGTTGGCCACCAGCGCATCGCGACTCTTGGTGAGCCGGTTGAACAGGGTGGATTTGCCTACATTGGGGCGTCCGACCAGGGCTATTACAGGCAACATGGAATTGTTTGGTACTCTCGATGGCCGACTTGGGCCGCCACTTTCTCTATCGCGGCGGAGAACCCGGACCCGCGGCTAAAACGCCAACGCCCGCGGGGTGCGGGCGCTGAAACCGGTGGGCGCGGATACTGCAAAAATCCGCCGCCCGTTACTGGGTATTACTGGATGCGCTCCAGGCGCAAGGCAGCCAGCTCACCGCCGTCGGACAGGGCAAACAACAGGTCCCCATCCACCAGCATGGGAATGCGTATCCGGTCCCCGTCTATGCGCTCCCGGCCGATAATGGCCCCGGTGGCCGGATCCAGCACATGCAGGTATCCCTCCAGGTCGCCCACCACCACGCTGTTGGCAAAATAGGCCGGGCCGCTCAATTCGCGGCGCAACAGGTCGCCATTGTTCCACTGGATCTGTCCGGAACCCACGTCGTAGGCGTAGACGCTACCGCCGGCATCGCTCAAGTATACATTGCCTCCCCCCACCGCGACGCTGTGATAAGTGGAGGCATCCCGCGCCCACAGGCCGCGACCCTCGTCGCGGGATAGTGCCGCTACACGGCCCTGGTAACTGGCGGCAAATACCAGATCACCGCGCACCACTGGCGCGCCGTCAATATCCACCACCCGCTCCAACTCCGCCGCTCCCTGTGGAATCGCCACACGCTGCTCCCAGCGCGCTATGCCGTCCGCGGCATCCAGTGCGATTACTTTGCCATTGTCCAGACCCGCAAATACGATACCGGCGGAAATCACCGGTGCCGCAGTACCGCGCAGCGTCAATACCGGCAATACCGTGCTGTGGCTCCAGCGCTCACTGCCGCTGTCACCGTCGAGACCGATCAGTTTGCCATCCACGGTCTGCACCACGACTACACCGGCACCGACCGCCGGGGTGGACACCACTTCGGCGGAAACCTGGTGGGACCAGCGCTCGGACCCGTCGTCCAGGTTCAGCGCAATGACCCGTCCGCGGTAGTCCGACACCACCGCCAGCCCCTGGCCGACACCAACCCCGCCACTGATGGGCACATCCAGTTCGGTTCTCCAGCGGCGCTTGCCGCTGTTGCGATCCAGGGCGGTGACATCGCCGTCGCTGTTGGTGGCGACAATCATGCCGCTGCCGATGCCCGGCGTGAGCATTGCGTAGAGCTTGCTGTCGATATCACCGATATTGGCGGACCAGACTTCCCGCAGCTGGACACTCGCGGAGATATCAACCAGTTCCACCGGGTCCGTGTCTTCCTTTTCCTCGTTCGACGCACAGGCAGCCACTACCAAGGCCATCACCAAAGCGACGGCGCCATAGATGGCGCGGGTTAGGGATTTCATTGCTCGTCACTCTCCTGCTGCGGCTGACCCGCCTCCATTTCAGAAGCCTCTGCAGGCTCAAGGTTCCCAGCCGGGGATTCCTCTGCGGCGTCCTCAGACGCAGCGGCGATACTGTCCGCCTTGAGGCGCAACAGCTGGGCGCTGGCGGCCTGCTCCGGCAGCAGCTCGTCGATCGCCTGCTCATAGGCCAGCCTGGCCGCCTCTTCATCGCCCTGTTGCAACAGAATATCACCGCGGGTTTCCGCATAGAGTGCGGCAAAGGCATCGGGGATATCGCCACCCAGCATTGCCAGTGCCTCATCGGGCTGACCCCGCGCGGCCACAACCGCGGCCAGGCGGCGGGTCGCGAGTAATTTCAGGGTATCCTCTCCAGTGTTGGCCAGTACCCACTGCAACTGCTCCGTCGCAGCCTCCAGGTCATTGTCAGCCGCCGCCAGGGCCGCGACACGCAGGGCTGCCTGACTGGCGTAAATGCGGCTGCCGTACTCGTCCTTCAGCTGTTGCGCGAGACTCCTGGCTGTTGTCATCTGCTTGTCGTCCGGCTGACTCTCGTTGGCAGTCACCGCCTCCACAAAGCTCTGGTATAAATTGGAGGCGCCTTCCGCCGAGCTGCGCTCGGAGTTCTGCCACCACTGGTAGCCGAAATAACCGGCTAGCGCCAGCGTTATGCCGGTCACAATGCCTCTGCCGTTTTCCGCCCACCAGCGCTTCAGCGTTTCTATTTGTTCTTCTTCGGTAAGATGGTCAGCCATTGGGTAAATCGCCCTTCCGGTAATTGTAAATTCATGCAAATGAGGCGGCCGCAGCCGCTCATACTTATCGGCAGTGTCTGGCGGCCCGCTAACTCTGTAGCAGTGCCGGCAGTTCCGCCAGTGCCAGCGTCTGCTGCGGTTCGCCGGAGCGTAAGTCCTTCACCGTCACCCGCCCCGTCGCAGCCTCGTCCTGGCCGATAATCAGTGCATAGTCAGCACCGCTTTTGTCGGCCTTCTTCATCTGGCTTTTCAGGCTGCCGCCACCGCAATGGGTCTGCAGACGCAGCCACGGCAGCTCGTCGCGCAGCTTTTCCGCCGCCGCCAGGGCGGCTGATTGTACCTCACCTGCGACCACAAGGTAGGCGTCTACCTGCTGGTGCAGGGATTCGGGCAGTGCCTGCAGGGTTTCCAGCATCAGCACCAGACGCTCGACGCCCAGGCCAAAGCCCACCGCAGCAACCGGCTTGCCGCCCATCTGCTCCACCAGGCCATCGTAGCGGCCGCCGGCGCAGACAGTGCCCTGCGCACCCAGGCAGTCTGTGACCCACTCGAATACCGTCTTGCCGTAGTAGTCGAGACCGCGCACCAGGCGCGGGTTGATCTCATACTCGACGCCGGCGGCGTCCAGCAACCGGCGCAGGTCGTCAAAATGCGCCGCAGATTCCCGGTCGAGAAAATCCAGTAGACAGGGGGCAGCTTGCAGCAGTTCCTGGGTCCGGTCATTTTTGCTGTCGAGGATTCGCAGTGGATTGCGCTCCAGCCGCCGCTGGCTGTCCTCGTCCAACTGCTCCCGGCGTTCGCTGAGATAGTCTACCAACGCTGCGCGATAGGCCGCGCGACTGGCGCTGTCGCCGAGTGAATTGAGTTGTAGCCTGAGGTTGTCGGCGATGCCCAGTTGGCGCCAGAGGCGCGCGGTCATGATCAGAATTTCAGCATCGATATCCGGGCCTGCAATGCCGAAGACTTCAATGCCAAACTGGTGGAACTGGCGCAAGCGGCCCTTCTGGGGGCGCTCGTAGCGAAACATGGGACCAAAGTACCAGAGTCGCTGGGGTTGATTCAGCAGATTGTTCTGGATCGCCGCACGCACTGTGCCGGCAGTACCCTCCGGGCGCAGAGTGACACTGTCGCCGCTCTTGTCATCGAAGGTGTACATTTCCTTTTCAACGATATCCGTCGCCTCCCCCACCGCGCGACTGAACAGCTGCGTGGCCTCCAGATAAGGGGTACGAATTTCGCTGTAGCCGTAGCGGCCAAAGAGTTCGCTGAGGGTGGTTTCCACATACTGCCACACCGGTGACTGGTCTGGCAGCAGGTCGTTCATGCCGCGGATTGCGCGAAGCTGTTTCAACGGTGTTTCCCAATTCTTATGTTGCAATAAATCCGGTCGCCGGGGCCAAACGATTAACCCGGCAACCTTGATTACCGGGTTAGTGAGTACCATGCCACCGGCGCTTGGCCAGTGTCTTTAGGCCTTGGCGATAATGTCCGCTTCCCGCTCGGCCTTGGCCGCGGCTTTTTCGCGGATCAGGCGCTCCAGATCGTCCACCAGGTCATCGTTGTTAAATTTCCGGCTGGGCTGGCCGTCGACGTAGACAGCGTGACTGGGAGCGCCGCCGGCCAAACCGATATCGGCCTCTCTGGCTTCGCCGGGACCGTTAACGATGCAGCCGATCACCGCCACGTCCAGGGGCGCGGTTATGTCCTCCAGTCGCGTTTCCAACTGGTTGACCGTTTGCACCACATCAAAATTCTGGCGCGAACAACTGGGGCAGGCGATGAAGTTGATACCCCTGGTGCGCAGGCGCAGACTCTTCAGCAAGTCCCAGCCCACCTTGACTTCCTCCACCGGATCCGCCGCCAGCGACACCCGCAGGGTGTCCCCGATGCCGTCCAGCAACAGTGCCCCCAGGCCGATTGCCGACTTGACGGTGCCGGAGCGCAGACCGCCAGCCTCGGTGATACCCAGGTGCAACGGCTGTTCTATCTGCTGGGCCAAAGCCCGGTAGGCAGCCGTGGCCATAAAGATATCCGAAGCCTTGACGCTGACTTTGAAATTGTGGAAATCCAGGCTGTTGAGAATCTCCACATGCCGCAGGGCTGACTCCACCAGCGCATCCGGGGTGGGTTCACGGTATTTTTTCTGCAGATCCTTTTCCAGCGACCCGGCATTGACGCCGATCCGGATCGGGATATTCAGGTCCCGGGCCTTGTCCACCACAGCGCGGATCCGCCTCTCGCGGCCGATATTGCCGGGGTTGATGCGCAGACAGTCGACCCCCAGGTCGGCCACCCGCAGGGCGATACGGTAATCGAAGTGGATATCCGCCACCAGCGGAACTTCCACCTGCCGCTTGATTGCACCAAAGGCCTCAGCGGCATCCATGGTCGGCACGGATACGCGGACTATATCCGCTCCCGCCTGCTCCAGACGCTGAATCTGTCCCACAGTGGCAGCCACATCACAGGTATCTGTGTTGGTCATGCTCTGCACCGATATGGGGGCGCCGCCGCCAACGGGCACCTTGCCCACCATTATCTGGCTCGACACGCGGCGGACAATAGGTGACTCAAATTGCATAGGCTTTTCACCCGGCGGTTTACGGACTGGATTTTTGCGGGGGGAATTATAGGGCCTGTCGGCATGAAATTCGATGGCCGCCGCCACCGGTGGCAGCGGCTGGCGGCCTGTGCCCAGGCGACAGGGGACCAGCTACTCCCCTACAGTCAGCCGGCGGGTACGACGGCCGCCGATGGGGTCACTGGCAATCAGCTCACCGAGGTAGCGCACCTCGGTGGCGGCGGCATTGCCCAGCATCAGTTGGAACGGCGGCGTGCCCTGGAGGCTCAAGCGGGAACCGGCGGCCTGCAACTTTGCCAGCAGCACGGCACCGGTGGCGTCCCTGACCTCTATCCACGCCTCTTCGGCAAATCTCAACTGCAGGGGTCCGACCTCCCCCGATTCCGCCCCGGCAGGCGGAGCTAACCGCGCCTCTGTGGACGCCGGCGCCGGCAAGTCTTCGGCGGACGTGGATGTCACCGGCAAAACGGCACTCTCCGGCTCGTCCGGCAGCGGCGGCTGCGCCTGCCCGCCGGGCACAGTCCCAGTATCCGGCTCCGCCAAGGGTCTGTCTGTTGATGCCACAACCGCTGTAGAGGCTTCAGGGCTGTCGCGTTGGGGGAGAGTCGCCGATGGGCCGGGTTCCGCCGGCGCGGCGCCGAACTCCCCCTGCAGGTCGCTGACGGCCTCCACAGCGTAACCGGCATCCGGTGCCATATCGCGGCCGTAAAACCAGTAAATGGCACCCGCTACCAATAGCAGCGGCAACCAGGTTAGGTGGCTCTTGCGCGTCTCCACCACCGGCCCGCGCCGCACGTGCTCGACGATTGCACGACTCTGCTGCTCGGCGGCGCTATAACCGGAGTAGGCCTGCAAGACCGGCCCGGGATCGATACCCAGCTCCTTGGAGGCATTGCGGATATAGCCGCGCACATAGATGGGCGCGGGCAACAGCTCATACTCATCCCGCTCTAGCCACTCCAGTTTGTCACAGGTCATGCACAGGCAGCGGGCCAGCTCCGGCAGGCTTATCCCCGCCTGCTCGCGCGCGCGGCGCAACTGGCTGCCGGGGGAATTGTCCAGCGTGGGTGTGGTGCCGCTGGCGGCCTGACTTTGCTCTGTATCTGCAATCTTATCCGTCATTGGCGGTCATCTTCTGGTATTCCAGCGCCTCCGCAGAATAGGGATAGAGGTTTTTCAACGCCAGCGCGTAACTCCGCTCTTTGTCCCTGTTGCCGAAGATTTTTTCGATACGCACGCCCAACCACAGAGACTGGGGCACCTGGCGATGGTGGGCACTGTAGCGGTCCAGAAACTTCTTGGCCTCGGGGTAGTTGCCGCTGTCAAACCTGAGTTCTGCCAGTTCCAGCAGCGCCTGGGGCAGATCCGGATCCAGTCCCAGCGCGCGGGAAAACGCCGATTCGGCCGCCACCACATCGCCGAGGCTCAGCGACGCGCGACCGAGATTGGTCAGTGCGTAGGAGCGCCGGTTGTAGGTGAGATCCTCAGAGGCTATCTGAAACTGCTCGCGGGCTTCGCGAAAGCGCCCCTGCTGATAGAGAAACACCCCGTAGTTGGTCCGCGCCATGGAAAAGTGCGAGTCGTAGCGCAGGGCTTTCTTGAAATGGGACTCGGCCACCGCCAGTTCGCCGTCGGCCTGATACAGCAGCGCCAGGCCGTGGTGCGCCTGGGGATTGCGTTTGCCCAACTCCAGGGCCTTGTTGAAATGATAGCGGGCGACTTCACGGTTATCGCCACTTTGCAGATAGCGCAAACCCAACTGCACATGGGTTTTCAGGGCCTTGTCCAGGTCCACTTCGCGCTCCGGCAGCCCGGTGGTCACACAGCCACCCAGGTAGGCACTGAGCAATACTAATATCAGGGCGGGGGAACAGATCTTGGCTAACACTGCTGCATCACCTTAATTATTAATCCGGCGACCAAACAGCCTGTCCCTGTTCTGTTTGATTGGTGTTGTTGTATAGCGGCACAGCATGCCCGCATTATTCGGCATTCGCGGCGGCGACACTAGGGCCTGTTCACACTAACTGAGATAGCCCTGCTGCTTCAGGTTTTGTGGCCTGCAAGGCAGGAATTGCGCAGTGTGGTGGGTCCACATAAGCAATTTCTAACACCGCAGGGCGCGAAACCAGGGGCAGCCCTTCGGGTTGTACCGGAAAAGGCGCCACTCTTCGTTGCTCGTCGCTCATTTGGAACAACCAAACCGCGCTCCTCTTGCCTCGATTGGCACCTTTTCTGTCACAACAGGGCCAACTCCGTTAGTGTGAACAGGCCCTAGCACTACACTGACTCTACGGCCTCTGCCGGGTGCAGAGACCGGCTCCCTCCGGTATTGCCCCAGTCCTAGCCCAGGATACGGACCGGTTGCTCAGTGTTGCGGTAGCGCTCTGAGCGGCGCGTGCGGTCGTTCACATTGCCGGCCAACTGGCCACAGGCCGCCGCTATGTCGTCACCGCGGGTGGTGCGCACAGTTACGGTATAACCTTTGTCCAGCAAAATCTGTTGAAAGCGTCGCAAAGCGTTATTCCCGACCCGCTGGTAGTCGGACAGCTCGAATGGATTGAAGGGTATCAGATTTATCTTGACGGGCACATCTCGCAACAGCTCCGCCAGCTGCTGGGCGTGCTCGGGGCGGTCGTTGACCTCCCGCATCAGCGTGTATTCGATGGTCATTTTGCGATGGGTGTCGGGCATGCGCTCAATGTAGCGCTTGGCGCTGTCCAACAGCATGGCTATGGGATATCTGCGATTGATGGGCACCAGTTGATCGCGCAGTGCATCGTTGGGCGCGTGCAGGGAGATGGCCAGACTCACATCGGTGACATCCGCCAGTTTATCCAGCGCCGGCACCACCCCGGAGGTACTCAGGGTCACACGGCGCTTGGAAATCCCGTAGGCATTGTCCTCCATCATCAGGTTCATGGCGTCGACCACATTGTCGAAATTGAGCAGTGGCTCACCCATGCCCATCATCACCACATTGGTCACCTTGCGCGGCCCGCCGGGCTGCAACTGGCCGAAGGATTTACAGGCGATCCACACCTGACCGATGATCTCCGCCGCACTCAGGTCGCGGTTGAAACCCTGCTTGCCAGTGGCGCAGAAGCTGCAGTCCAGCGCGCAGCCCACCTGCGAGGAAACGCAAAGCGTGCCGCGGTCACCGTCGGGGATATAGACGGTCTCCACCGCATTGCCACCCTCAACCCCGATCAGCCACTTGCGCGTGCCATCGGCGGAATCCCACTGCCCCAATACTTCGGGCGCGCGAATTTCGGCCACCTGGGCCAGCCTGTGACGCAAGGCTTTGCTGACATTGGTCATCTCGGCAAAGTCGTCGACGCCACTCTGGTGCATCCACTTCAGCAGCTGTACAGCGCGGAAGCGCTTTTCCCCCAGGGACACGCAAAATTCTGCCAGCTTATCCAGCGACAGGCCCAGCAAATTGGTTCTTTCCGCTTGTGCTTCGTTCATGCAGTCACCTCGGGGGCGAATCGCACCGGCTCAGACAAGCCGGTGCTCAGGCGCCTCTAGCCGCGCGGGCAAACCTCATCGGCGGCGAAAAAATAGCTCACCTCCCGCGCCGCCGACTCGGCGGAATCGGAGCCGTGCACTGCGTTGGCGTCAATGCTCTGGGCAAAGTCGGCGCGGATGGTGCCCGGCGCAGCTTCTTTGGGGTTGGTCGCGCCCATCAGGTCGCGGTTTGCCGCAATCGCATTCTCACCTTCCAGAACCTGGACCACCACCGGTCCGGAAGTCATAAAGTCCACCAGATCCCCGAAAAAGGGGCGCTCCTTGTGCTCAGCGTAAAAGCCCTCAGCCTTCTCCCGCGACAGATGCAGCATTTTCATGGCGACGATTCGCAGGCCCGCCTTTTCAAAGCGGCTTTCAATCTCACCAATTACGTTCTTGGCGACCGCATCGGGCTTGATGATGGAAAGAGTGCGTTGCAGGGCCATGTTGATCTCCGATTAATAGGTTGCAAGTACAAAAAGAGCAACCGCAGTTGCTCTCGTTGGAATTCTGTGTGCGCATTGAACCGTCCGGTTTGGTACCGGGGACAGTCCGCCGCCAGTTACGGACGGCGGATTATACGCCCTAGTGCACGAAGTTTGTACTATTGCCCCGCGGGGGCCGGTGAAACAATGGGGCCGTCACTTGAGCGCCGGGGGTGCGCACTGCCCCCCCCAGATTAACGGCACAAGGCGGAAGAGCAGCTTACTCGGCCTCCTCGATCCAGGCCGCCTGGATCGCTTCGAGGATCTTCTCACCACAGCGGTCGGGGTCATCATCGAATCCGGGCAGGGCCATGACCCAGGCGCGCAGGTCAACGAAATTGACCGCCAGCGGATCTGTGTCCGGACGGGTCTCCACCAGCTCTATGGCGATTTCGTTGATATCTGTCCATTTCATCGTGAACTCCTCGGCAGTTCCGGCAGCCTGTCACTCAATGTTTTTCCGACACCTGGTTGATCGTGTACTTGGGAATCTCCACCACCAGGTCCTCTCCTTCCACTATGGCCTGGCAGGAAAGACGCGAATCCGGCTCCAATCCCCAGGCTTTGTCCAGCAGATCCTCCTCCAACTCGTCCGGCTCTTCCATGGAATCGAATCCCTCGCGCACTATCACATGGCAGGTGGTGCAGGCACAGGACTTCTCACAGGCGTGCTCAATCTCTATCCCATTGGCCAGGGCGGCATCACAGATACTCACGCCACTGTCCACCTCGATCACCTTGCCCTCTGGGCAGATCTCCGCATGGGGCAAAAACACTATCTTCGGCATAGGCTTCCGACTCTCTCAGGTCACTCTGCGGAGGCGGGCTCCGCACCACTTATTGGTCAAATTCATCCAGCGTATGGCCCCGCATGGCGCGCTTGATCGATGTGTCCATACGCCGCGCCGCGAAGACTTCAGACACCTGATTCAGCGCCTCAATGCGCCGGCGGATCTCCTCCGCATCGCTGCCCCGGTGAGCCAGCCGCAGGGCTTCCATATCCCGCTCGAGGCGCCCTATCTCCTCCTCCTGAAGCAGTTCGGCGCCGTTTTCCCGCAGCGCCGCCAGCAGGGCCTCCAGGGCCCGCTCCGCCTCCACTCGCGCCTCGCGCAGGGCCCGCTCCGCCACATCCTCCTGGGCATGCCGGTAGGAGTCCCGCAACATGCGGGAAATGTCGGCGTCCTGCAGACCATAGGACGGCTTGACCGCAATATCGGCGCTGACCCCACTGCTCTTTTCCACAGCGGTGACGGACAGGAGACCGTCGGCGTCCACCTGGTAGGTCACGCGGACATGGGCCGCACCGGCTACCATGGGCGGAATTCCCCGCAACTCGAACCGCGCCAGTGAACGGCAGTCCTCCACCAGTTCGCGCTCGCCCTGCACCACATGAATGGACATGGCGGTCTGGCCGTCCCTGAAGGTGGTGAATTCCTGCGCTTTGGCCACCGGGATAGTGGTATTGCGGGGGATCAGCTTTTCCGTCAGGCCACCCATGGTCTCTATGCCCAGGGCCAGCGGGATAACATCCAGCAGCAACAGATCGTCGTTGGATTTATTGCCCACCAGCACATCCGCCTGCAGTGCGGCGCCGATGGCCACAACCCGGTCCGGGTCAATATCCAGGTGTGGGGCGCGGCCAAAGAACTCCTCCACCCGCTCGCGTACTCTCAGAGTGCGGGTGGACCCTCCCACCAGCACCACCTCCTGTACTGCACCGGGCCCGATCCCGGCGTCGCGGAGCGCGCGCTTGCAGGCGCGCAGTGTCCGGTCGATCATGGGGTCCAGCATTGCCGCCAGTTCACTGCGGTTCAGGACACCGCGCCACTGGCCATAGTCGATCTCCACCTGCTCGCACTGGGCCAGTGCCTCTTTGGCGGCACAGGCACAGTCCAGCAGTGCCCGTTGGGCGAGAGCGTCGCAATCCGCTTGCAGACCGGCCTGCCCGGCAATCCAGTCGGCGATGGTGCGGTCAAAATCGTCGCCCCCAAGGGCGGTGTCACCACCGGTGGCCAGCACCTCGAAAATGCCGCGGGAAAGGCGCAGGACGGAGATGTCAAAAGTGCCACCGCCCAGGTCGTACACCGCGATCACCCCCTCCTGCCCTTTGTCCAGACCGTAGGCGACCGCGGCGGCGGTGGGCTCGTTCAGCAGGCGCAGCACATGCAACCCCGCCAGCTGCGCCGCATCCTTGGTGGCCTGGCGCTGGGCGTCATCAAAATAGGCCGGGACAGTGATCACAGCGCCATCCAGGGCGCCACCCAGCGCCTCGCTGCCGCGGGCTGCCAGCACACGCAGAATTTCCGCGGAAACCTGCACCGGGTTGACGGTGCCGGAGGCGGTCTCGATCGCCACCATACCGCCCTCTGTATCCGCCAATTGATAGGGCGACCGGTCGCCGAGGCTCTGCAGGTCCTCCCGGCCACGCCCCATCAATCGCTTGACCGACAGCAGGGTGTTGCGGGGATCGCTGGCCGCGCCCCGGCGCGCCGACGCGCCCACTGTGGTGGTGCCGTCGCCGGCGTAGTGCACTGCGGACGGCAGAATGACACTGCCATCGGTGGCCGCAATGGCCTCGGCATCGCCATTGCGCACTGTCGCCACCAGCGAATTGGTGGTGCCCAGGTCAATGCCGACCGCGCGCTTGTGCTGGTGGGGTTCCGGGGTCTGGCCGGGCTCGGAAATCTGCAGTAGTGCCATCGTCAATCCAGTAAATCCTCTTCCAACTCCTCCACCTGCCGCTGCAGCTTGGCGAGAAACTGCAATCGCAGCAGGGAGTCCCTCGCCGCCGGCAAGTCACCGCCACTGTATCCCCGGGCAAAGCACTCCTCATCCGCTGCGCGCAGTGCTTGCACCTCTTGCTCCAGTGCCCGCAGCGCAGCTGTGGGGTCGGGTGCCGCAGGTATCTCTTCGAGCCGCTCCCGCAGCGCCATTTGCTGCATCAGAAAAGCGGCATCTGAAGTGGTCTGATCGGGCCCCATCTCCACCCCCGCCAGTTGCAGCAGATAGGCGGCGCGCGCCACGGGATCGCGCAACGTGTTGTGGGCCTCGTTGATCCGCGCCGCATATTGCATAGCCAGCATTTGTTCCCGGTCCGAGTGCGCCGCATACTTGTCCGGATGGAATTGTCGCTGAAGTTCCCGGTAACGTGCAGCGAGCCTCGAGCGGTCCACCGCAAAGCCCGGCCGCAGACCAAATATCTCGAAAAAATTCTGTTGAAGGCCCATCAGTCCACCCATCCAAGTGCTGGTCAAAACCCCGCCCCAGACGACTTTTACCGCGTCGGTGCACCGTACAAAAAAGGCCGGCATGCTCCCTCGCACCCGGCCCGGCAACCTGGAACATCGAGTTTCACACGTGGAAACTCTCGCCGCATCCGCACTCATTTTTCACGTTTGGATTGGAGAAGGTAAAACCCTCGTTCAAACCCTCTTTGACAAAATCCAGCTCGGTGCCGTCGATATAAGCGAGGCTTTTGGGGTCCACAATCAGCTGCACCCCCTCCTGCTCAAAGATCACATCTTCGCTGTTGGTCTCGTCCACAAATTCGAGCACATAGGCGAGCCCGGAGCACCCGGCGGTTTTTACCCCGACGCGAATTCCGATACCTCTGCCGCGTTTGCTGAGCTGGCGCTGGATATGCACCCGCGCCGCCTCCGTCATAGTCACTGCCATGGTGCGCCTTGCTTAACCGGCTGCGGACTGCTTTGTCTTGGTGTCGCGCTTTTCGCGCACATCCCGCACCGCCGCCTTGATCGCATCCTCTGCCAGTACCGAACAGTGAATTTTCACCGGCGGCAACGCCAGCTCCTCGGCAATGGCCGTGTTCTTGATCTGCTCGGCCTCGTCGATACTCTTGCCTTTTACCCACTCGGTGAGCAGTGAGCTGGAGGCGATCGCGGAACCACAACCGTATGTCTTGAACTTGGCATCCTCGATAATGCCGTCTTCGCTTACCTGAATCTGCAGCCGCATGACGTCCCCACAGGCGGGGGCACCCACCATACCGGTACCCACATTGTCCGCTTGGTCATCCAGGCGGCCGACGTTGCGCGGATGCTCATAGTGATCGATTACTTTATCGCTGTATGCCATGGCTTTTCTCCAAAATCTCTACGCGTTTAGTGCGCCGCCCATTCAATGGTACTCAGATCGACACCATCTTTGTACATATCCCAAAGCGGCGACAGCTCGCGCAGTTTCTCCACTGCCTTGCGCACTTCCGCAGCCGCGGTATCCACATCCTGCTCACTGGTAAAACGTCCGAAACTGAAGCGCAGTGAGCTGTGGGCCAATTCATCATCAACACCCAGAGCCCGCAGAACGTAACTGGGCTCCAGACTGGCAGACGTACAGGCGGAACCCGAGGAGACAGCCAGATCCTTCAGGGACATGATCAGACTTTCGCCTTCCACGAAGGCGAAACTCACATTCAGGTTGCCGGCTACGCGCTGCTGCAGGGAGCCGTTTACATGCACCTCTTCCATATCCTTGATCTGATCCCAGAAGCGGCCGCGCAGGCGCAGCAAACGCTCACGCTCTTGCACCATCTCCTCTTTGGCGATGCGGAATGCCTCGCCCATACCGACAATCTGGTGCGTGGGCAGGGTACCTGAACGCATCCCCCGCTCGTGCCCTCCACCGTGCATCTGCGCTTCGAGACGCACCCGCGGCTTGCGGCGCACATAGAGAGCACCGATACCTTTGGGGCCGTATATCTTGTGCGCGGAAAATGACATCAGGTCCACTGGCATTGTAGCCAGATCAATCGGCACCTTACCGGCACTCTGGGCCGCATCCACATGAAACACGACCTTGCGCGCCCGGCAGATTTCCCCGATTGCGGCTATGTCGTTGATGACCCCGATTTCGTTGTTGACATGCATCAGGCTCACCAGAATGGTGTCTTCGCGCAGCGCCGCCTCGACCTGCTCCGGGTGGACTATGCCGTCGGCGCGCGGGCTCAGGTAATCGACTTCGAACCCCTCCCGCTCCAGTTGCCGACAGGTATCCAGCACCGCCTTGTGCTCGACCTTGGAGGTAATGATGTGCTTGCCCCTGCCCTGGTAAAAATGGGCGGCTCCCTTGATCGCCAGATTGTCCGCCTCGGTGGCGCCGCTGGTCCAGACGATCTCGCGGGGGTCGGCGTTGATCAGCTCGGCCACATGGCGGCGCGCGTCCTCCACCGCCTCTTCGGCTTTCCAGCCATAAATATGCGAGCGGGAAGCGGGGTTGCCGAAGTTACCTTCCATAGTGAGCTGTTGCGCCATCTTTTGGGCGACCCGGGGGTCCACGGGACAGGTGGAGGAATAATCCAGATAGATGGGAAGCTTCATAGATATCTCTCTCCGCGCACTTTAGCGGCGGTTTCAATGTGCTCTCGATTGCAAACTTTCAACGCGGGGCCGGCGCGCAACTTACTGCAGACTGCCAATCACCGCCACCCTTTCTTCCGGCGTCTCATCGCGCTTGTCCTGCCGGCGCGCAACTTCCTGCACGTCGGAGCGGGCCACCAGGTCCGCGAGGCTGATACCACTGAGGAAACTGTGGATCTGCTCGCTCAGATCAAACCAGAGATAGTGCGTCAGGCACTGCTCTCCCGCGGCACAGTCATTGTTACCACGGCAGTTGGTGGCATCCACGGACTCGTTGACTGCATCGACAATCTGCGCCACAAAAACCTCTTTGGCATCCCTTGCGAGCCGGTAACCGCCACCGGGACCGCGTACGCTGGACACCAGCCCGGATTGGCGCAGGCGGGAAAACAGCTGTTCCAGATAAGACAGGGAAATACCCTGGCGCTTGGAAATATCCGCCAGGCTGATAGGCCCCCGATCCATGTGCAGCGCCAGGTCCAGCATCGCCGTGACCGCGTAACGGCCTTTGGTTGTCAAACGCATTCGCACTCCCGACTGATTGACGGCCCTTTGAATTGGATGCGAGTATGGAATAACCCACTACCGCAGTCAAGTATATAACCGGGCAAATCAGTCAGGTATTGACTGCAGTGTTTCTGGAACTGGTGGCGCACTATCCGTCGACAGCATCCCCCCCGGGCCTGCCCCGCCCGCCGCTGCGATGGATATGGTTCTGGATGGCCGTCAGCATCCCGCGCAGTATGCCCAGCTCCATATCGTCGGGACGCACGCGACTGAACAGTCGACGCAAGCGGGCCATTGTCTGGCGCGGATTGTCCGGATCGATAAAACCCAGTTCCGTCAAAGCCCGCTGCAAATGGTCGAAATAGAGTTCCATGTCGCTGGATTTGGCCGGCGGCCTGTCCCATTCCGCGTAGCTGAGCTGGCCACCCTGCTCTTTCTCCAGCGCGGCCATGCGCACCTCGTAGGCCAGCACCTGTACCGCCGCGGCGAGATTCAGGGAGCTGTAATCCGGATTCGAAGGAATATGCACGTGGAAATTACACAGCTGCAGTTCCTCATTGGTGAGCCCCCGGTCCTCGCGGCCGAACACCACTGCCACCGGGTGCACCACCGCCTCCGCCACTGCCCGGGCACCGCATTCCCGCGGCGTCAGCATGGGCCAGGGGATACGTCGCTCGCGCGCGCTGGTGGCCACCACCAGGCCACAGTCGGCCACCGCCTCCTCCAGTGTCTCCACAACCACCGCGGTATCCAGAAGATCCGCGGCACCGGCGGCGCGCCAGATCGCATTCGCGGCGGGAAACTCCCGCGGCGCAACCAGATACAGCTGCTTCAGGCCCATATTCTTGAGCGCGCGGGCGGCGCCACCTATGTTGCCGGGGTGAGCACTGTTGACCAACACGAAGCGAATACTATCGGGAGCGGACTTAACCATAAGGCGTGGACAGGGTACAGAGACCAATTAATGGGGTTTGCGGGCGCGCGAGTGTAGCAAATATACACGAGAATCCCTACAATCCACGCACCCCGGCTGGCCCGGGGCCGGAGGCCACCCCTGGCAATCTCCCGCTTTTTAACCCCATCAACCACTGAGTGCGGAAGAGTTATGGAACCCATGCTGAATATCGCCCTGCGCGCGGCACGCAAAGCCGGAGAATTGATTGAACGGGCCTGGGAGCGCAGCGACCTGACCCAGTTGGAGGAGAAGGGTCGCAACGATTTCGTCACCGATGTGGACCGGGCCAGTGAGCGGGAGATTATCTACCACCTGCGCAAGGCCTACCCCAAACACAGCATACGCGCGGAGGAAAGCGGTCTGCACGAGGGCGCCGAACCCGAATACGAGTGGATCATTGATCCCCTGGACGGGACCACCAACTTTATCCACGGCGTGCCGCAATTCTGCGTATCTATCGCCTGCCGCTACCGCGGCAGAATCGAACACGCGGTCGTGCTCGACCCGATAAAGCGCGAGGAATTCACCGCCAGCCGCGGTCGGGGGGCGGCACTGAATGGCCGCCGTATCCGCGTTTCCGGCCGCCAGGGTTTGCGCGGTGGTCTGATCGGCACTGGAATTCCGTTTAGCGGCCCGGCGCTGGAAAACGTCGACCCCTATTTGACCGCCCTGAAGGAAATTGCCCGGCAGACCGCCGGCATCCGCAGGCCCGGTGCAGCGGCACTGGACCTGGCCTATGTGGCGGCCGGACGCTTCGACGGTTTTTGGGAGATGCACCTGAACACCTGGGATATCGCCGCCGGCGCGCTGCTGGTGAAAGAAGCGGGCGGACTGATCAGTGATTTCCACGGTGGTGAGAGTTACCTGGACTCGGGCCACCTGGTGTGCGGTACGCCCAGGGTATTCAAGCCGCTGCTGCAGATCGTCGGCAAACACCTGAACGGGGTTCGCTAACCGGGCGAGTTGCCGGACCAGTGAAGCCCGTAAAATTGATAACCGTCCACCGCTCCGGACCTCCGCAGCCCATTGGAGACCTCGCGGTGGACCTTGCGGTGCTGGCCCAAATCAACATTCCCCGGAGGCGATACTGGTCTCCAGCACTTTGCACAGCTGCGCCAGGGGAAAGTTCTGGGGCAGCCAGGCGACACAGTCCCCACCTGAATAGTCCCCGACGGCGACGCAACGAATATCGGTTGTGGCCGGATCATTGCTGAGAATGCGCGCTATCTCCTGCGCCGACAGTCCCGGCATCGCCATGTCCAACAAAACCACATCGGGCCGGCGGGTGCGCGCCACAAATATTGCCTCCACGGCATCCCCGGCCACCAAATGCTGGACATGGGAAAAGCCCGCCAGCATTTTTTGCAAACGCTCGGTTTCCCGCGGGCGGTTCTCCACCTGTAGGATACGACAGGAGGGCGGCACTTCCACTTCCACCGGCGTCGGGGGTATTTTGATTGTTTCCGCCGGAGCGCCGATCAGTGGGAACTCTATCCAAAAAATGGAACCCTGGTCTTCGAGGCTTTCGAAGTCGATACGCCCACCCATGGCCTCAGTAAGGCGCTTGGCAATCGCCAGTCCGACGCCAGTGCCCTCGATATGACCTTTCTCGGCCCCCAACCGGTTGAAAGGCTCAAATACCTCGCTGCGCTTATGCTTGGGGATACCGCGGCCGGTGTCCAGGATGCTCAGTCTCAACCAACCCTCCGCTTGGGGGACGAAGTTGATCACCACCCGGCCATTTTCGCGATTGTATTTCACCGCATTGCCGGCGAGATTCAGGACCACCTGCTTGAAGCGAACCGGATCGGCACAAATGTGGGCCCGCTCCCAGCCGAGGGGCTCAAAAATCAGATTCACCCGGCGCGTTTCCGCCAGTGGTTCCAACAGCCGCATACAGTCGGCCACCAGGGGCACCGGCTGGATAGGCTCCATAGACGGCGCCAGGCGCTGACTGTCGATCCGCGCCAACTCCATAACGTCCCCTACCAGATGCAACAGATGTTGGCCGGCGCGGCGGATTTCTGTCAGCCGCTGGCGCTGATCCGGGTTGAGGCTCTGGTCCTGCTCGACCACCTTGCTGTAGCCGAGAATCGCGTTTAGGGGCGTGCGCAGTTCGTGCCCCAGGCTGACCATCAGCTCAGAGGTATTTTTGCTCAATTCCCGCTGGCGCTGCAGGTCCCGTTCAGCGCGCTCCAGTGCCACACGCTTCGCCGTAACATCCTGCACCAGGCCCACCACACGCTCCGGCCCCTCATCTCCATCCCCCTGCACCCGGCCCCGGCATCGTACCCAGACAATACTTCCGTCCCGGTGCCACATGCGGAACTCCAGGTCCAGCGGCGCTTTCTCCTGCAGGTGGCTGAGCAACCCCTGTTCCACCAAGGGGAGATCGTCGGGCAATATACTGCGCTTCCACAGACCGGACCGGGAGCAGGCATCCGTGGCCAGGTTGGCACTGTCATAACCCACTATGGCCCAGCCGCGGGCATCCAGCAGGATCTGGTCGGCGCTCAGATCCCATTCCCAGATTCCGTCGCCGACACCTGTGAGTGTCTGCAGCGCAGATTCCTGCGCCACAGCGGGGCCACGGCACTGGGACCAAACCGCCGTGAGATCGCTGAAGCCACCCACTACATAGGTGCCGTCACTCCCGAGGCTGGTCCCCCAGATACGCAGCCAATGCTCGCCATTCCGCGGGTCACCGGCGCAAAACGATAAAGCCGCGACGTTCCCCCCCGCGCCCAGACGGCGGAAAAATGTCTGCAGTTTCTGGCGGTATTCGACCCCGACCCAGCGGGGAGGCGTTTCGCTCCACAGGCTCTCGATACCCGCCAGTCCCCTCTCCGCCAAACTGGACCACAGATGCCCACTGGTGTTGACCTGCCCGGTTTTGGGTCTCCATTCCCAAACCCCGCAATTGCCATCGTCCAACAGCCGGCACAGTCGATCCAGTTGTAGGGCGGGCGAATCAGGTGCCTCATTACCTGAAGCCAGCGCAAAGAGGTCGCGAGCTTGTGTTGGGGGAGCTTGTCTGGACACAGTGGAGGGTGCGCTTTTTTTGCTTTTTGTGCCTCCAAGTGAAGCACTATTCGCATTAAAACAAAAGTCCCAGTCAGCAGTAGAAGCCGCCATCAAGGCCAGCAACAGACTTTCCGGTCAGTATTTGCAGGCGCTGGCGGCTCACTTGGGATTTGGCGCCAACTTATGGGCATTGAGCCGACGACTGAATAGGGTGGATATTTTCACAACTATACGCGGGTACTTTACCTGCAAATTTCGGTGCACAAACCCGACCAAATAGTCATGCCCATTTCAGCTCTGCCCAGGCATGGGAGTAGGTGGTACTCAAGTTCAAATTTCCGCAGCGCGGGGATGTGCTGGCTTCGGGGATGGGTTAGGATTCCGCCCAGGGGTCAACTGTCTCCACAAGCGAAATATTTCCGACCCGTCGTCCACGCACAACAGTGCTTTGAAATATCAGTGGCGCAACCGGAATACGGGACGACAGGTGTTACCAGAGTATTAAAAACAAGGTTACTGCATGAACGCTTTCACTGAGGCACCCCGCATCTGGGTCACAACCATTCTTTTTGCCGGCACCGCTCTGGCGGCGCTGATCCTGGTGCCCCTGTATGGTGTAATGGTGGGCTACCACTGGTATCAGTGGCTGGCTTTTGCGGTTTACGGGGCACTGTGCGGATTTAGCATTACCGCTGGCTACCATCGCCTCTGGTCACACCGCACCTATGATGCCCACTGGTCTCTGCGCCTGCTGTACGCCCTGTTTGGAGCCGCCGCACTGCAGAACAGCGTCCTGATCTGGAGTTCCGACCACCGCCGCCATCACCGCCATGTGGATGACGATGGTCTCGACCCCTACTCCGCCAGTCGCGGCTTCTGGTTCTCTCATATCGGCTGGATGTTGCGGCAATATCCCAGCGGTAAAGTGGACTTTGACAACGTCAAGGACCTGCAACGGGATAAGATTGTTATGTGGCAACACAATCACTATATCCCCATCACCCTGGTTATGAATGTGGGTCTCACACTGCTGTTGGGCTGGGCCACCGGTGATATTGTCGGCATGATGCTGCTGGCGGGTGTATTGCGCATTGTTGTGAACCATCACACCACTTTCTTTATCAATTCCCTGGCCCATATGTGGGGACAGCGCCCTTACACCGATGAAAACAGTGCGCGGGATAACGGCGTTCTGGCTTTTTTTACCTTTGGTGAGGGCTACCACAACTACCACCATATTTTTCAAACCGATTACCGCAACGGTGTGCGCTGGTATCAGTGGGATCCCACCAAATGGCTGATCAAAACCGCCAGCTGGCTGGGACTGGCACGCAACCTTAAGACCATACCGGCGATGCGCGTCCAGCGGGCCATGCTGTCCATGCAGTTCAAGCGGGCGGAACGTAAACTGCAGCAATCGAACCATAAAGAGAGCTGGCGTGAATTGTTGGAAAAAGAGGCTCAGCAGTTTTCAGCCGCACTGTCCGAGTGGAAACAGCTACAGTCCCGCCGCTACGAAAACGCCCGCGAACGCCTGCTGGCCAAGTGGGAAACCGCCGCGATTCGTACCCGGGTCAAAGAACTGGAATACAGCCTGAAAATGCAGCGCAAGCGCCTCAATATCATGATTGAACAGTTTCACCTATGTCCCTCAGCCCTCTCCGGAAGCTGACCCTTTAATCCGTGCCGGCAGGCGGGACCGCTCTTGGCCCCGTGCTTTCTTGTCCCTCGATCATACTCCCGTGCGGCAGCCAATGCCGCCGGGGCTACTGAAGAAAGCGACACAGGCACTGCGCACAACCGCCGCAACTTTCACAGTGCCAGACTCAAGTCCACATAGACGCTGCGTGGCTCGCCAATAAAGTAGCGCTCCCCACCCCCCAGGCGCGAAAAGTCTGCCCTTTCCGCGTAATCCACATTCGCCAGATTGCGCACCCGCACACCGACGGTTGCGCGCTCGGACAACTGTTGGCGTAAGCGCAGAGTGAGCAGCTCGTGACCATCGTAGCGGTACCGATTCTCAATATCGGTAAAATAGGCGCCCGTATGATCCCAGGCCAACTCCGCCTGTGTCGACTGTGACGGCTCCCAACCCAGGCGGACGGCAAACAGTCGCCGCGGCGCGGTATCTATGTCGTTGCCCGCAGTTTCGATCAGGTCGTTACTGCCGGGCGTCGTCACATCGGCCGTGTACCGGTGGCGGGCGAGAGTTCCGGTGAAAGCGAGCCGCCAGTTGCGCGGCAGCTGCCAGCGCAGATCGTATTCGAATCCATAGTGCCGGGTGGCGCCATCACTGAGATTCAACCGGTCCGACGACTGGAAAACCACATCTTTCTTCTCCTGGTAAAAAGTTACCAGATGGAACTGCAGTGTGTCGCCGCCCCCTCTCAGCCCAAACTCCACACTATCGATGGACTCGGCATCCAGGTCCGCGCGCCTCTGCCCATTTTGCAACCGGTACAGTTCCGTCGCCTGGGGTGCCCGGTAACCCCGCGCCATCTTGGCAACACCCGCTAGCACGGGGCTGAACTCATGCACCAGACCAAACTCCACGGAGGTATTTTCAAACAGATCCCGCCGGTCTGCGGGCCGCGAGTAGCGACAACCTTCCGCACCGGTAAAACTGCTGATGCAAACGGATCCGTCTTCGCCGGTATCGCCGTCCTGCATACGGTTGTCATAGCGGTAGCGCAATATCTGGTGGCGGGCCCCGAATGTCGCGCGGGAAACATCGGACAACTCATAGTCGAAGCTGCCGAACAGGGCGGCAACCAAAGCACTGACCCGATAATCATACTGCCTGCCCGCGGGAAAGACGGAAAACCCCTCTTCTTGGGACTGCCGCAACCAGGCATCGGTAGCCTCAAGATCAAAACCGAGGGTGGCTGTCAGCGCATTTGAGAGATCGCCCACATAAGCGCTCTGCAATCCCAAGCTTCGCTGTCCGTTCTCTTCCAGTGGCGTACCGGGCAGAAAGTGCATCAGAAAAGCCATATCGGTGTAGCGGGCGTAGGGCGTCAGCACCCAAAGGTCACCGCCCTCCCCGGACAATTCGAACCGGCTTTGCAGCCGCACCGAACGACTGTCGCGAAAGGCTTCCGGGTTGGGATTTTCCCGTTTGCGGGCCGCGTCTTTATAGGCGTCCCGTCCGTAGACATAGCCGGCTGTCTCCTGGTTGAGGTTATTGACGCTCAACAAAGTGCGCACGCTGATATCCGCACCCACATAGTCATGGCGGCCGGTCATTTTCTGCTGGTCGAAACCGGAGTCCCGCTTAAAACCACCATCACCTGTCCCATTGACTGCAATGCCAAAGGCGTGGCTACCATTAACAGCGCCCTGGTTCAGTTTGACCCTGCGATAGTCACTGGGGCCCAATTCAAAGGTCAGATCGCCGGTGTTAGCCAGTGGATCGCCGCTCAGCACATTGATCACACCATGCTGGGCATCGGAACCGTAAAGAACGGGGGCCGGCCCCTTCAGTACTTCAATGCGCGCCGCCTGCTCGGTATTGACATCGAACAGTTGATTGACGTTACAGAAGCCCGTCGCCCGTACCGGCACACCGTCCTCCACCACCGCGAAGGCTCCACAACTGCCCGCGCCGGTCAAAACGGGGGAGCGGATGGCCGTCAGATGTTCCTGGCCATTGCCGCGATTGATCCAGACTCCGGCCTGCCCAGCCAGTGCCTCACTGACATGCACCGCCGCGGACTGCAGCAGCTCTTCCCCGGAAACAACCGAGAGGCTGGCGGCAAGCTCACCCAGGGGGCGCGGCTCGCGGCTGGCAGTCACTGTGACCAGCTCCGGGGCCGGATAATCGGCGCACACCGGTACCGCCAGGGGCAGCAACAGCAGGGCAAGAGGACGGCGGGCCAGCGGTGAAAGTTTTAACCCCATATCAGAATCCAGAAGACGGCGTTACTTTATTTGTGTGGCTATCGGGGCGCGCGACCGCAAACCGGGTGATCAGCTCTCTCCGGCGCCCGCGAATTGGTGCATGGCATAGATGACGCGCTCGTCCACATTTTTTTCCAGCTGCTCCAGCTCCATGGCCTCGATCAGGCCCAGGCGGGTGCGCAGTCCGGCGCCATTGGCGATTTGAATGGCGAGGCCCGGTCGCGCATTCGCCTCCAGCAGCAGAGGCCCGCGTTTGCGATCCAGCACAATGTCGCAACCCAGATAGCCGAGCCCTGTCATTTCGTAACAACTGGCGGCAAGGCGCACCAAATCGCGCCAGCCGGGTACCTGCAGTGCATCGAACCGCATTTCCGTATCCGGATGTTTGCTGATGCGCAAACCGCGCTGCACCGCGTGGCAGCTCCGCCCGGTGGCGAGGTCAATTCCCACCCCCACCGCACCCTGGTGGAGGTTGGCCTTGCCGTCGGAATCGTGTGTGGAGCAGCGCAGCATCGCCATGACTGGAAAGCCCCGGAAGACAATCACGCGGATATCCGGGACGCCTTCAACGGAATAATTGTCGAACACCGGGTCGAAATCCACCAGTGCCTCAATCATAACCCGGTCCGGCTTTCCGCCCAGGCTGTAGAGTCCGCTGTGGATATTGCTGACGTGTCGGAGAATATCCAGAGCGCTGACCTGGGCCCCGGACGGTTTGAGGTACTTGTCTCCCTCGCGGCCGACGATCACCAGAATTCCCTTGCCGCCGGAGCCCCGCGCCGGCTTGATCACAAACTGCCACAGGGGCTCTATCACCGCCATTACCCGCGAGCGGCTCGGCTGCACCTCAAATGCATCAATCAGCTCCGGTACCGGAATCCCCGCCCTTTTGGCGGCGCGCTTGGTATTGAGCTTATCGTCGACGATGGGATACTTGTCCCGGTCGTTATAGCGGGCGATATAGTCCACATTGCGCGCATTCATGCCGAGCACGCCCAGGCGCTGCAGCGCCTGGGGCGAAACCATGCCACCGCGGGCCTTGACCAGCAGGTGCCTGAGGGAGAAGCCGCGCATTTACCGCACCAGCTGGCGAAAACGCACCAACTCGCCGAGGCGGAACCCGGTGTAGTTGCCAATCACCAGAATCATCGCCAGCAGCACCAGGAGCAGCTCGGGGAAATTGAAAGTCAGGTGTTCCACCAGCCGGTTGGTCATTACCCAGTAAGCCAAGACCGCCACCAGCAGACTGCCACCTGCCTGTACCACCACTTCGTAGGGACCGTCTTCCTCCCAGACGATCGACATGCGTTCGATTGTCCACGCCAGAATAATCATCGGGAAGAAGGTGACTGTCAGCGCCTGTTCTATACCCAGCTTGTAGCTCACCACACTGATAGCCCCCATCAGTATCACTACCGTAACCACCACCGCGGCGATCCTCGCCACCAGCAACAGATTGAGGCGGCTGAGATAAAAACGGACCCACAGCCCCAACATCAGGATGAGGGTAAAAATACTAAGGCCGGTCACCAGGCGGGTTTCGATGAAAGCAATTGCCAACAGCACCGGCATAAAGGTCCCGGAAGTGCGCAAGCCGACAAACACCCGCAGTAACACCACCACCAGCGCCCCCACCGGAACCAGTAGTATCAGTTTGAAAATACTCTGCTGCTCGATCGGCAGGCTGTAAATGGAGAAGTCCACCAGTGCTTCCCGCTCCCGACTGGTACCCAGCATGGCCACATCGCGGGCCGGCACGTCGTTGGCGATTACCGAGAATGTCACGCGGGAGTTCCGGCCGCCCTCGACGTCCAGCAGGCTTTTGCCACCGCGTTGCCAGATAAAGAAATTTTTCGGCAAACCGGGTGAACCGGTGATGGGTTCGAACACCACCCAGCGCTCGCCGTCGTAAACCTCCAGTAAATCCTGCGGGTCGAGACGGCGACGATCATCTTCCAGATAAAGACCGCGGATTCGGTGCGCGGGAATATCCGCTGCGGCCAGTACCAGGAGGGCCACATCCACCAGTGAGCGGTTTTTATAGAAACCAAAGATCATATTGCGATCCTGGTTGCCGGTATCAGCCAAATCGGTGAGCAGCTGGGTGGTAAAGGTCTCGGTATCCGCGGACCGCTCCCGCGCTGTGTCCACCAGCGAATAAATTGCCTGGCGCACCGCCTCCTGTTCGCGCGCACCGAGGAAAGGCCGGTCCACCTCGGTACTCAGGTCCAGTGGCTGATCCAGTGCTACTCCCGGGGTCTGGTACACGTCCAGCTGGTAGAACAGGGACTGGCTGCCGGAGGCCTGCCGGCGGGACCACACGGCCCGGTACTCATCGTTGTCGCGGATAACGTTAAAGCCGAAGCCGGAGGAGCTGAAGGTTTCCGCCAGCACCTCCATATTGCGCTGAGCCCGCGGCAGGGTCAGCGCCGCCTTTACCGGGCCGCCCTCGGCGGTGAAACGCACCTTGGCCTCTATGGTCCATACGGTGCGGTACTCTCCCGGCAGTAACGGAAAACCCAGTTGGCGATTTTTGTAGATGGTGAGGCCGGCCCCCATGAGCGCCAGCAGAGCAGCGAGAACATATACTTGTGCGCGCGGCGACATTCGCCATTCCCCAACAGTGAGAGGACCCCGTCATATTGCGGCCCTCCAAAACTCATTCAGTGTTATTTGCTCTCCGGCAATTGTGGCGTGCCCTGCACATGGCGCCGGCTGACATCCACCACCGCAGAATCCTTGAGAAAATTGCGTCCCACCAGCAATGGGTAGTTGGCGTCGCTGCGGTCAGTCAGGTTCACCTCCACCATATGGGTCACCTGGCCGACATTCAGGCTCAAGTCCACTATGGGGCGGCGCTGACGATCAAAGCCGGGGCGGGCCACGCGGACATAGCGTTTGACCGGCAACTCGATGGACACAACCCGATTTTCCCCACCGCCGCCGGGCGGCAGTAAAAACCTCACCCACTCCTTGCCATCCCGCTCAAAGTGGGTAAGTTCCTGGGCGTTCAGCGAAGAGGTCGCAGCCCCTGTGTCGATCAGCGAATCGAGAATCACCCCGCCGGGTTCGATTGCGAAGCGCTCAACCGCACCCAACACCAGTTTGTCTTTGGCGACGGGCACTTCGACTATTTTTTCGTGGGTTCGTTCGATCACCCGCTCGACCACTTTCACTTCCGGCTCGGCACAGACCACCGGCTCCTGGGCCGGGCACTGCACACCCGGGGCAGAAGTCCGGCCGGGCTCACCCGCTACCGCGCTGGCAGAGGATGCGGGAGCGGGCTGCTGCCAGGGCATATGCAGCGATTCACAGCCAGCCAGCAACTGGGCAGCCAGCACCAACCACAGATGAGAAAAGTTTCGCATTCTTACCTACTACCTTAACGACCGATTATTGTGACCATCCTTGCGCTTGGATCGCAATCCGGCCTCTCCCTGTTGGTCATCTTGGGGGAATGCCCTGCTCCGATCTGGACAGGGGGCCGATGTTACCGCATCGGACCCTCAGCTGAACAGCCGCCCTCCATAGCCGGCGCTACGGACAATCGAAGATGGCACTCCCTCTTTGACGGGATCTATGACGTTGATCACAAACCATGGCTCAAACAGTTCCCGGGCCGCGCTCCAGGCGCCGGTCTATTTCCCGCAGCTGCTCGATCAGGGCGTGAAAACGACCGCTGTTTTCGAAAAACTCCTCCGCCACAGGTGCGATACCGCACCGCTGGGGCAGCGGTTGTCCCGACTCCACCAGTTGGCGCATACGGGGCAGGAACACAAATTGCAGCCACTGCGGCAGCGTCAGAGTGTCCAGGCAAAAGGGTTCGGTGCTTGCGAGCGCCTCCGCCGTGGGCCTTTCCAATGACCACAGCTTCAGCCGTCGCAGCTCCGCCTCCAGCCGCAACAGCTGATCGGCCAGCTCCATATAGATTTCATCCATCAGGGTATTCCCGCAGCCTGTTCACAATCAATTCGACGATCCCTGCTAGGGTTAACGGTTCACAGCGCCCCCGGAGTGAGCCGTCCCGCTACTCGATATGACGGCTGAAAGGGGGCAGCGAATCGAGCATCGCGCGCCCGTAGCGCCGGCTGACAACACGTCTGTCCAGCAGGGTCACAGTGCCGCTGTCCACCTCGGTACGCAACAGGCGTCCACAGGCCTGGACCAGCTTCAACGCTGCATCCGGCACTGTAATCTGCATGAAAGGGTTGCCTCCACGGGTCTGGACCCACTCCGCCAATGCCGCATCGATCGGATCATCAGGCACTGAAAATGGCAGCTTGGCCACCACCACATGCCGGCAATAAGCGCCCGGCAGGTCCAGCCCCTCGGCGAAGCTGGCGAGCCCAAACAGGACACTGTGGCCGCCGCTGTCCACCACCTCCCGGTGCATTTCCAGCAGCTGCCGACGGGACTTTTGTCCCTGCATCAGTATTCGCTGACGCCAGTCATCGGGCAGAGCCTCGCACACCGTTTCCATCTGTCGCCGTGACGAAAACAGCACCAGTGCTCCCGCCGACTCCTCCAGAATTTGCGGCAGAGCCCGCACCACCGCATCCGTGTGGCGGTCACTGTCACCCGCATCCACGGCACTGGCCGGCACCTGTAAAGTCGCGCGGGAGAAATCGAATGGGCTGGGCACCACCAGATAAGTGGCGCTGTCGGGGGTGCCCGCACGCATTTTCAGGCGGTCGAAACGCCCCAGGGCGGTCAGTGTCGCGGAGGTGAGCACGGCGCCATAGCAGCGGCGCCAGAGGCTGTGGTTCAGTGTATCGCCCGCGAGAATCGGCGAGCAACATACCTCAAAGTCTATGCCGCCACTCCGTTCCACCAGCGTTACCCAGCGCGCCCGGGGCACGGACCCGGCTTCATCCGCCCGCGCGTAGCTGGCCCACAGCAGCAGGTTGGCCTCGCCCCGACCGTGCCAGCTGCCAAGCACTGGATACCATCGCTGTAAATCCACCTCCGGCACCGGGCTGTAGGGATCCTCCAGCAGTCGCTGGACAGTCTGCAGCATTTTGCCCAGCAGGTCGTGCAGCTGGTCAAACTCCTCGCGCAACTTTTCCGCCAGCTGCATCAAAGGCTCCGGCACCACACCGCCGTCAAAGCGATACCTCGCGCTGGCACCGCGGGCCCTTTGATCCTCGAACTCACAAATCTGCTCAATCAGCGGCCACATTTGCTCCAGGCCCTGCTTCGCGGACGCCATTGCCGCCGGCAGCTGCTCCCCGCACCGATCCAGATCGCCGCCATCGCCAATCTCAGCCAGCATCTGCGCGAGATTCTTGTTGGCCTGGTCCAGCCAGCCGCTGGAGGCACCGATGCGACTGTGGTGGGAAAAGTGGCTCAAGGCCTTTTCCGGCAGGTGGTGCGCCTCGTCCAGCACATAGATGCTCTCTTCCGGGGGTGGCAGAATGGCTCCTCCCCCAAGGGCCAGATCCGCCATCAACAGATCGTGATTCGCCACTATCACCCGGGCTTTACCCAGGCTCTCCCGGGCGCGAAAGAAGCTGCACTTGCTCACATGCTGGCAGCGCCGGCCGCTGCACTGGCGGTGATCGGTAGTAATGTGGCTCCAGTCGGCCGCCGCAATGGTGTCGGGCCAGTTGTCCCTATCCCCGTCCCAGGCGCCGGAGGCCAGCTGGTCGGCCATGCTGCGATAGAGCTTGACGCCGGCCTCATCCGGCTGCTGGGGCTGCTCGTCCGGGTAGAGGCCCATATTGAACGCCTGTGTATCCGGCGAGAAACTCGACAGCAACTGGTCCAGTTTGCTCAGGCAGAGATAGCGTCCCCGCCCCTTGGCGAGGCTGATATCGAACTGCAGGCCGCTGTACTGGGCCACCTCGGGCAGGTCCTTGTGTACCAGTTGCTCCTGGAGCGCCACCGTCGCGGTGGACACCACCAGGGTTTTGTCACTGGCCTCCGCCAGCGGGATGGCGGCCAGCAAATAGGCAACCGTCTTGCCGGTGCCGGTGCCGCCCTCCACCACACAGATATGCTCGCCATCGGTTTTTTCCGCGTCCCGCGCTCCGCTGCTGTCCTGGGCGATACCGCCGAGCGTGCGGGCGATGGCCGCTACCATCAGCTTCTGGCCGTAGCGGGCTTTCAACTCACGGCCGTTTAAAAACTGGCTGTAGGCGGCCTGAATGGCCTTCTTTTGCGGATCTTTCAGCACTTGGGAATAGTGGGCAAGAGGTTTGTCTGGATACTGGGCGGCATTATCCACGAACCACCCGGCACCCTCCAGTCATTACCGGTAAGCCAGTTTGGACACCACCGGGTTGGCGTAGGCCTGCAGGGCCTTGGGGCGCCAGCGCTGGTCGATATGCTGCATACGCTGCTCGAACTGCCGCCGGATATCCCCGTCTGCATCGGCACTCCAGGGCCTCTGTGGCCAGGACACCGGCAGGTCCGGGGTCTCCCCGTAGAGCATCTCGTAGGCGATCAGGTTGGTGGGGTGCAGCACATAGTTGCCAATAACCTGCCGGTCTATCTCTTCCGCAAGGCTGCTGACATCGGCGCAATCCCCCTCAATGGGGGTGCCGAAAGCCGCGTGGACATGCCCTTTGTGACCAACCACGCCCTTGGCGATAGCGCCCAAGTCCTCGTGTTCGGCCTTGCGATAGGCCTCCCGGTGCTCTTTGACGTACAGCTCTTTGGCTTTCCTACGGTCACAGGGATCCCACTCATAGGAGATCGCCAGGGGCACTATGTGCAGCTGGCGCCAAAAATCGGCGAAGGAGGTCTCCCGGTCCTTGGTCATCGCAAACATGGCCGCCAGTGCCGGATTGGTACGGTCCATTCCATCCTTGGCGCGCCCGGACATCTGGGCGATCCACACATGCTCATTGTCGTGCACGATTGAATGGTAAATATAATTTGACAGCTCAGTGGCCGCCTGCAGCTTCTCGCGGCGGTTGCTGGACTCGCGCCTCACGGTAAAACACTTGTTCAGCTTCATGATATCGGTGGCAAACTGCTTCGAAAGCAGATTGTCGCCAATGGCGATACGGGCTGTTTCGTGCCCTTCCTTGTACATGGCCAGAATCGACAGCGCCGGATCCATGGCGATATCCCGGTGGTTGCTCACGAACAGACAGGCGCGGTCCCGCGGCAGTGTGTCGAGCCCGGAGATAGTCAGGCCGCTGCTGGTGCGGTTCACCACCATGTCCAGGTACCGGGACACCACCTTCTGCACACCGCGCACATCCTTCACGCCGCGGAACTCAAAGCGCACAAACTGCCGTACCAGCCAGGCCACAGGCCCCTCCAGCCTGGCCAGTTTCGGCACCAACAAGTGTGCTGCCGCGTGGGACATTTCCGGATCGGCGATCAGGCGATCCAGCACATCGCGCACCTCCTCGTCGCGATAGGGGCGGATTTCGTCAAACCGGGAGCTATCCCAATCACCTGCTGTCATGCAATCATCACCTAAACCTGCCTGTGGACGCCATGCCACCTTCCGTCACGCCCCAGACCCGCGGCCGTGAACCCGGCGCACCATATTGCCGGGAAACCGCGGCACTATAAAGGTGCCGCCGGCCGTTCGCTGGGGCCGGGTAGCCCGGTCGTGCCGGCGCAGAACATACCGGAAGCACCGGCGAACTGCCAGCGCAAAAGCGACCGGCCCCTATGGACAGTTGGAGGTGCAGTCGCCAGAATAGCCCGCTGATCAAGGCTTGCGATGATCCACAACAACGATAAAACGACACCCAGTGGCTTCCCAAGAGCCTCGCAGCAAACCAGGAGTCCAGCTTGAACCAGCCAGATACCAGTTCCACCCCCCGCACCCCCAGCCTCGGGGACTCCCTGCTCCCGCTGGGTATCCTGATCGCCCTGCTGTCACTGTCGGTCTACCTCTACGGCTCCGACTCCTCCTATGGGCCCAATCAGATAGCGCTGCTGTTGTGCGCCGGCGTCGCGGCGCTGATGGGCATGAAGAACGGTCGCAGCTGGCGCGATATGGAAGACGGCATGCTGAAAGGCATAGGGCTGGTGTTCGGCGCCATACTGATACTGCTGGCGGTGGGTGCCCTGATCGGCAGCTGGATTCTGGCGGGTACGGTCCCGTCGATGATTTACTACGGGGTACAGATACTGTCGCCGCAGTGGTTCTACGCCGCCAGCTGTGTCATCTGCGCCATAGTGGGCCTCAGCATCGGTTCCAGCTGGACCACCGCCGGCACCCTGGGTGTGGCACTGATGGGGATTGCCGCCGCCCTGGGCCTGTCCCCGGCAATAACCGCCGGGGCAGTAATTTCCGGCGCCTATTTCGGCGACAAGATGTCCCCCCTGTCCGACACCACCAATGTCGCCGCGGCGGTGACCTCCAACGACCTTTTCCTGCACATCCGCCACATGCTCTGGACCACCATGCCGGCGTTTGTCATCGCCCTGGTGATCTTCGCGGTAATCGGCCTGTCAGCGGAAACCGCCAGCACCTCCTCGGCGGATATCCAATTGCTGCTGGGTGCGCTGCAGGAGGAGTTCAATATCTCCAGCGTCAGCCTGCTGCCACTGGTGCTGCTGCTGTTTATGGCCTGGCGTAAGATCCCCGCCTACCCCACCCTCATCATCGGCGCCCTGGTGGGCTGCGTCATCGCACTCATCTTCGAACCGGAGACGGCGCGCCGGCTGGGGGGTGGTGAGGGCTCCCTGGCGGGTCTCAAAGGCGCCTGGCACAGCCTTTTCGACGGCTACAAATCCTCCTCCAGCAATGAGAATGTTGCCGAGCTGCTGTCCAAGGGCGGCATGAGCAGCATGCTCAACACCATCTGGCTGATTATTTCCGCCATGGCATTTGGCGGCGCCATGGAGCGGGCCGGATTCCTCGAGCGGATAGTCCACTGGGCCCTGTCCCGGGTGCGCACCGTGGGCGGCCTTATCACCTCGACGGTGCTCACCTGCTTCGGCATGAACGCCGCCGCCGGCGACCAGTATATGGCCATCATCATCCCCGGCCGTATGTTTCGCGACGCCTTTGCGGAAAAGGGCCTGCACGGCCTGAACCTGTCGCGCACACTGGAAGACTCGGGCACCATCACCTCCGTGCTGATTCCCTGGAACACCTGCGGCGCCTATATGAGCGCCACCCTTGGCATCGCCACCTTTGCCTACGCGCCCTTTGCGCTGTTCAACATCCTCTGCCCGCTGATGGCAATCACCTACGGCTGGCTTCACTTCAAGCAAATGCCACTGCCATCGGAAGCTTCAGAGCCGGCACTGGAACCCGATAGCCAGATGGCATCGAAATCGTCTTAATGACTTGTTGAAAAGCCTTCCCTGGCTTTTTTCAAAAGCCAGCGAGGTTGATCCCTGGCTGATGCGCGCCGACCGCACACTTCTCACAGTTTGTGTAAAGGCGCCCGATGGAGCCACCCCTGCGGCGGCACTTGTGAACCGGCCAGGTAAAAGCATGGCGAAAGGCGCTGCGTTTTGGAAAAAAAACAGTGGCGCGGCATTTCATCCCCACAAAAAATATTTTCCCGGACCAGGGACCGTCGGCAGGGGCGGGTGACAGAAAAACCTTTAAATTAAGGTGTTTCCGTGCGCCAAACTGGCACCATAAACACCCCAACTTCATCGGTGGCAGCTATTTAAACAGTACGCCTATTACACTCCATTGGGCGGTTCCTTTGTAGAAAATATTTTTGCAAAGCCGGCCGAACGGATGACGTTTTATTGGCTATGCTAATGGCTAACATCAACGGAAAGGAGTTAGGGGATGAATTTCACTCCAGCCAAGTACTTACTGGGAATTATCGGTGCACTGATTCTAGCCGGCTGTTGCGCAGCGCCTCCCGCGCCCGTTGCTTGCCCTCCAGGCGCTGAACAGATTCCTATGTCCATGGCCTGTCCTGCGGACGCGGATTGTTGGATGGCTTCGGATCAGGTTCGGTGCATGAAAGTGGTCAAGTGAGATCACCGTCGAACAGGCCCAGTATGGTGATACATACCGGGTCCTGTTCACACCATTAACCCGGCAATCGAGTAGATGGCTTTTCATCTATCGGATTGTCGCCGTTGAAATCCTGCGCAAACACGCGTAACCGTCGCTATTTCAAATGGCCCCCAGCGGCGCTTCCCTGTGCCTCATTGAGCCGACAACCTTTGCGGTTGCCGCGTGAATGCAATGGGTGGCCACTGCGGAGGCGTTTTTTCAGCCAGCGGTTTGCCCGAATTCCCACAGATGCCCTTCCGCGGCGAAGCCCGCTGCAGTTATTTTCAACTCCTTAGTCCTGGCTAGATTCGCGGTTTGCGGATAGCATTGTGCGTCCATTCGGCCAACCCGGGCGCTCCGCGATCCCGCCCCGGTTCCTGGGACGACAATCCCGCACGGCCTCCCGTGAATCAAGAGCAACAACATAAATCGACATGACCAGCGAAAACTCGGCCAACAGTCGCTTTGCCGCTATCGCCCGACTCAAATCCCACCGACAGCAAAACCAATGGTCCCTGCGCGACCTGTTTGCCAGTGATGGGGGGCGGGCACAGCGTTATAGCGCAACGGCGAACGGACTCTACCTGGACTACAGCAAGAACCATCTGCGGGAAGAGACCCTGCAGCTTCTCCTCGACTATGCACAGCAAATCTCGCTGCGCAGCCAGATAGACGAACTGCTGTCCGGCGGCAACATCAATAACACCGAACACCGCCCGGCACTGCATACGGCGCTGCGGTTTCAGGGTGAGCCCCGCAACGAACACGAGCTTGCGGTGGCGGACTGCCGCGCGCAGATGCGCGACTTCGCAGAGCGGGTATACGAGGGCCAATGGCGGGGATTTTCCGGCAAACCCATCCGCCATATCGTGAATATCGGCATCGGCGGTTCCGACCTGGGACCGCGCATGGTGGTCGAGGCGCTGCGACCCTGGCACCGCACCGGTATTGCAGTGCACTTTGTCGCCAATATCGATGGTGCCGACTTGAGTGACACTCTGGAGACACTGTGCCCCGAGGAAACCCTGTTTATCATCGCCTCCAAATCCTTTTCCACGCTGGAAACCAGGCACAATGGGCTGTCCGCCCGCGCCTGGATGCTAGGGGCCGGCTGCGCCGAGACACAGCTGGCGCAACACTTCGTGGCAGTGAGCAGCAATATCGTCGCGGCACAGGATTTCGGTATCTCCGCCGACAATATTTTCCCCATGTGGAGCTGGGTGGGGGGGCGCTACTCCCTCTGGTCCGCCATAGGACTTCCCATTGCCCTGGCCTGTGGTTTTGACGTCTATCAGCAGCTGCTCGCCGGTGCCCATGCAATGGACCGGCACTTCGCCGATACTCCAGCGAGTGAAAACCTGCCTATCCTGATGGCGCTGATCCACTTCTGGTACCGCCAGTGCTGGGGCGCCACCAGCCAGGTGGTACTGCCCTATGCACAGCGGCTGGCGAAATTCCCCGCCTGGTTACAACAACTGGATATGGAGAGTCTCGGCAAAAGCGTGGACCGGCAGGGGCAGCCGCTCCACTACCCCAGTGGCAGTGTTATCTGGGGGACCGAGGGCAGCAACGGCCAGCACTCCTTCCACCAGCTGCTGCATCAGGGTACCGACCTGATTCCGGCGGATTTTATCACCATCCGGGAACCCACCTCAGAGCTGCATGAACAACACAGGTGGCTGCTGTCCTGCTGCCTCAGCCAGAGCCAGGCGCTGCTGCAGGGCAAAAGCCTGCGCGAGGCGCACCGGGAACTGGAGGATCAGGGCTATACCCACCGCGAGGCCCACGCCCTGGCGCCGCACAAGATGGTACCCGGCAACCGGCCCAGCAACACGCTGATCGTCGAGAAACTCGACCCTTTCAATCTCGGCGCACTGCTGGCCCTGTATGAGCACAAGGTATTTGTGGGCGGCTGCCTGCTGGGCATCAATCCCTTTGACCAGTGGGGAGTGGAATTGGGCAAAGAGCTGGGAGCCAGGGTCTATGCAGCCGCGGGGGCGGAGGCGCCGGAGGACTGGGATGGATCGACCCGCGAGCTGCTCAAGCGCCTCTTCTGACCGGCACACTGCCACCCGTGGGATTAATCCCTAACCGGACTCCTGTCCCCGTTGAACTGTTTCAGCATCGGCTGGATCAGGTCCAGTGGCAGTGGGAATACGATGGTGGAATTCTTCTCGCCGGCGATGTCGATCAGCGTCTGCATATAGCGCAGCGTCATGGCGTTGGTATTTTTCGACAGCTGGTCCGCCGCCTCGGTCAGTTTCAGCGCGGCCTGGGCCTCGCCCTCCGCGTGAATCACCTTGGCCCGGCGGGAACGCTCTGCCTCCGCCTGCCGGGCGATGGCGCGAATCATGCTTTCGTCCAGGTCGATATGCTTGATTTCCACATTGGTGACCTTGACGCCCCAGGCATCCGTTTGCTCGTCGAGAATCTGCTGGATGTCGATATTGAGCTTGTCCCTTTCCGACAGCATCTCATCCAGTTCGTGCTTGCCGAGCACCGAACGCAGTGTCGTTTGCGACAGCTGACTCACCGCCTCGTGGTAATTCTCCACATTGATGATGGCCGATTGCGGATTCACAACCCGGTAATAAACCACCGCATTCACCTTGACCGATACGTTGTCGCGGCTGATAACGTCCTGGGTTGGCACATCCATCACCACCGTGCGCAAATCCACCCGCTCCATAGTCTGGATGATGGGGATGATGATGATCAGCCCCGGACCCTTCACCGCCTGGAAGCGGCCGAGAAAAAACACCACCGCCCGCTCGTACTCGCGCAGGATGCGGATGGCGTACATGACGATCAGCACGATCGCCGCGACTAGAAGCCCCAAAAAATAGCTGACCATATCGGTCCTCCTGTTTCAGTTCCTTCTCTCAGTGCTTTATTCGGGTTTTACGCTCAGGGTCAGTCCGTGTTGCTCCACAATGGTCACCTGCTGCCCGGGCACCAGTGGCTGCTCGCAGCTGGCACTCCAGATTTCCCCACCCACATGGACCAGAATGTCGCCGCCCTGTATTTCCATCACCACCGCCTGGCGCCCCACCAGAGCCTGCTCCACCACCGGGCGGGGCTTGCGCAGACTGCGCCCCGCCGCCGTCAACAACGCCAGCAGCAAGAGTCCACTGACACCGGCGATAGCGCCGATCAGTTTTCGCGACACCTGCATACCCGGCACATCGCTGTCGATCAGCATCACCGACCCTATCACCAGCGCTATCACGCCGCCTATGCCGAGCGCGCCAAAACTCGGCATAAACACTTCCGCCACAATCAGCAGTGCACCGAGAATAATCAGCGCCAGCCCAGCGTAGTTGATCGGCAGCACCTGCAGTGCGTAAAAGGCCAGCAGCAGGCAGATAATACCGACGATGCCGGGCACCAGTGCGCCCGGGTTGTAGCCTTCGAAAATCAAGCCGTAGATACCGATCAGCAGCAGAATATAGGCCACCTGGGGATTGGTGATCAGCGCCAGCAGTTCATTGCGCCAGTCCGGCTCGTAGCGCTGCACCGGAAGTTCGGCGACGTCCTCGGCGATCGTCACCTCTCCCGACTCCAGCACGACTTTGCGACCGGCAATCTGCTGTAACAGGTCCGTGGGGTCCTTCGCCACTATGTCGATGACATTGTCCCGCAGCGCCTCTTTGGCGGTCAGTGTTGCCGCATCGCGCACAGCCTTTTCGGCCCACTCGGCGTTGCGGCCGTGGCGGTTGGCAAGCCCGCGGATAAACGCCACAGCATCGTTGGTAACCTTGCGCTCCATCGCCGTGCTGCCACTCGCTTTTGCGGTGGCCTCATCTCCGTTTTTTTTCTCCGCATCGGCATCTTCCTTACCGCCGGAGTCGCCCGAATCGTCACTGCCCGGTTGCGACCCGGGTTGCGGCTGCCCCGGCATACCCCCCATCTGCACGGGTGTGGCGGCTCCCAGCGTGGTGGCGGGCGCCATCGCCGCTATATGGCTGGCATAGAGAATATAAGTGCCCGCGCTGGCAGCGCGGGCGCCGGAAGGATAAACGTAAGTTACGACGGGAATCCGGGCCGCAAGGATATGCTTGATAATGTCCCGGGTGGCGGCGTCCAGACCGCCGGGAGTGTCCATTTCGATAACAAACAGCTGACCGCCATTGTCCTCGGACTCTTCCATAGCCCGGAGCAGGTAATCAGTGGTCGCCGGTCCTATGGCGCCCTTGATTGTGAACAGCGCCACATGAGCGCGTGCCTCCGCCTGCTCTGTTGCCTGCCCTGCCGCAAGCATCGCCACCCCAAAAAACAGCAGTGCGGCGCACAGAAACAACCCCCTTGAAACCCCTGCAAATCGGTTCAGCATGGCACCAATCCTGGATGCGAGTGTGGCGGTGAACCCAGAGTAACAGAAATCTCCAGTGATGGTAGCGCTTAGGGCCTGTAACTGATGTCAGTCGAAAAATATTACCCGTGAATCGCCGCGGCCACTGGATTGGGAGGCGGCATCAAGCTTTCCGCCACGCTGCAGTATCACCTGCAGATCCCCGAAGCCGCGGGGGTCCAGCTGATAGCCCATACCGCTGAGATCCCCCAGGACAGAGGCATCCAAATGCCCGTGATGGCGAATCGTATCCCGCGGCCACAGCTGGTGGTGAAACCGCGGTGAATCGACCACCTGCTGGGCGCTCATGTCAAACGCCAGCGCATTCAGGATCGACTGGTAAACACTGGTGATAATGGTAGTACCGCCGGGTGACCCGGTCACCATCTCCACCTCCCCTTCCCTGAGCACAATGGTCGGACTCATCGAGGACAGCATACGCTTGTGGGGTTGTATTTCATTGGCCTTGCCGCCCAGGGCGCCGAACACATTCGCCACCCCCGGCTTGACGCTGAAATCATCCATTTCATCGTTGAGCAGAAACCCTGCCCCCCGGACCACAACCCCGCTGCCAAAACTGAGATTAATGGTGGTGGTGTTGGACACCGCATTGCCCCATCGGTCCAGGATGGAAAAGTGGGTCGTGTCCTCACTCTCCTTCAGGCCGGGCCGCACCGCCGGTGTTGGGGAGATCTCCGCCAGGTTGAGTTCGGCGCTGCGTTTGCGGATATACCCTTCCGCCAGTAGGGCATCTACCGGCACAGCGTAGAAATCCGGATCCCCCAAATATTCCGCCCGGTCGGCGAATACGCGTTTGCCGATCTCAGCCAGCAGGTGCGCGTATTCAGGGCTGTTATGTGCCGGAGATTGCCCGCCGCGGGTGGCCCGGTCATACATTTTCAGCCACTGCAACACCGCGATACCGCCGGAACTGGGTGGCGGTGCCGCCACAATCTCCCGACCCCGCCAGCGGGCGACAATCGGCTGGCGCCACTTGGCCTTGTAGGCGGCGAGATCCGCTTCGGTAATCAGGCCGCCCTCCTCGCGCATAAAACGGGCGATCAGCGCCGCCGTCTCACCGCGGTAAAACCCGTCCATTCCCTCTTCGCGGATACGGCGCAGGGTCGCCGCAAGTTCCGGCTGGCGAAACACCTCGCCGGCCCTCATACGGCCAAAATACTGGGGGAAATTGACCGAAGGGTGGGTTTTGCCCACTGCCTGCGCGTAATCCGCCACCTCCCGCGCAAGCTGGTCCGGCACCACAAAACCCTTTTCCGCGAGTTCCACGGCCGGCTGTACCAGGTCCGCCCAGCGCATGCTGCCATGACGCTGGTGGGCCTGCCACATACCCGCCACAGTACCCGGCACACCAGAGGCCAGGACGCCGTAGAGGGACAGGTCTGGAACCACCGCACCATCCCGGTCCAGGAACATATCCCGGCTGGCGGCGCCCGGGGCCGTTTCCCGGTAGTCGAGAAAATACTGGCCGCCATCCTTGTGGATCAGCATAAATCCACCACCGCCGATATTGCCGGCTTCCGGCAAAGTTACCGCCAGCACAAACTGCGCGGCAATGGCGGCGTCGACGGCATTGCCGCCGCTGGCCAATACGTCGCTGGCCACTTGCGCACTGAAACTATCCGGCATGGCCACCGCCGCCCGGTCGCCCCGCTCCCCCGCAAGCGTGGCAGCGGCGAACCAAAACGACATAAAAAACAAGCAGATAAAGCGCACAGACTTCCCCCTCTTTATTGCTTTAATTTCGATCCAGGTTGCAAACCCCGGCGAAGAAGACAGCCGCCGTCACACCGGCGAGCGGCGACTGTGCCAGCGCACCGGACAGGCGTAGTCGTCCACCAGTTCTTCAACACCCAGCAGCATGGCGAACAGCGCCATGCGCACCAACAAGCCATTGTCGGTTTGCCTGAATATCGCCAGGCCGGGATGCTCGTTGAGATCCGTATCCAGCTCATTGGCCTCGGCGCGGGAGTCCCGCGGCAGCGGGTGCATGATAACGGTGTTGGGTTCACAGTGACGGGTGAAGATTTCCCGGTTGAGGCGAAAGCGCCCGCGGTACTGGTTGGCCTCCTCCGGAGAGGCAAAGCGCTCCTCCTGAATGCGTGTGGAGTAGACGATATCCACATGGGAAATCGATGCCTCCAACTGATCGGTGATGACCACCTTGTGCCCCGCTGCGCGGAGTTTTTCCACCACCGCTTCCGGCATCGCCAGCTCCGGTGGGGAGACGAAGGTCAGCTGTACCTTGTCGAACAGACACAGAAGCTTGCACAGGGAGTGCACGGTGCGCCCGTATTTGAGATCGCCGATTACAGAGATACGGAAATCGTCCAGGGTGCGACCATTGGCCAGGAGTTCCTTGCGGATGGTATAGAGATCCAGCAGCGCCTGTGTGGGATGCTCATTGGCGCCGTCACCGCCGTTGACCACCGGCACCCGGCTGGCGGCCGCGAACTCAGCCACCGAGCCCTCTTGCGGGTGGCGCATGCAGATAACGTCGCTGTAACCGGACAGCACCCGCGCCGTATCGTAGAGGGATTCCCCCTTGGCCATGGCGCTGGCGGTGATACCGACGGTTTCGCGCACCGTCCCCCCCAACAGGTTGAAGGCGACACCAAAACTCAGGCGGGTTCTGGTACTCGGCTCCAGAAACATATTGCTGAGAATGGCCCCCTCCAGCACCCGGGTAACCTTGCGCCGCTGCGCATAGGGCGCCATGGCATCCGCCACCGCGAACACGCGATCGATATCCCCGCGCTCAAACTGGCACACAGAGAGAATATTGGCTCCGACAAAATCCATCACTACTCCATCTGTAGACGCCACAGCGGCGCCCTTTCTCACTGATGCGCTATTCTACGCCTGCCCCGGCCGGGAGAATAGCGGCCGTGAACACTCTGTTCGGGGGTCTAGGGCCTGTTGACACTAACTGAGATAGCCCTGCTGCTACTGGTTTTGTGGCCTGCAAGGCAGGAATTGCGGAGTGTGGTGGGTCCACATAAGCAATTTCTAACGCCGCAGGGCGCGAAACCAGGGGCAGCCCTTCGGGTTGTGCCGGAAAAGGCGCCACTCTTTGTTGCTCGTCGCTCATTTGGAACAACCAAACCGCGCTCCTCTTGCCTCGATTGGCACCTTTTCTGTCACAACAGGGCCAACTCAGTTAGTGTCAACAGGCCCTAGCAAACTATCACCCCAGGCCTCGAGTTGGTCCAGCAGCGCCGACCGGTCGGGAAACTGCTGGCGCAGCTGCGTCAGCAGCTCGAAATAGGGCTCCAGGGTGATACTGGCACCGGCGGCCGGGTCGGTCAGGCGCCGGTAGCGCCAGGCCTCCCAGCGCTCCCGCTCTGCGGCAGACAGAGTGGTGGGGAAATTGCGCGCCCTTAAACGAAACAACAGCTCCGGCAATCGCTGATCCGCGAAGGGCACCGCCTCCGCCAAGGCCTCGCCGCCGCGCTGTTCCAGCTCCCGGTGCAGGTGACGGCACAGGTCCCGGTCCGCATCGCTGAGAAAACCCTCGTAAAGGCTGGCCTCCACATCCCGGGGCGGAAACTCCCGGTCGAGAAAGACCCGCTCCAGTTTGTCCGCAAGATCCAGGCTCCTGAGACGTTGCCAGTTCGCCTCGCAGGCGGCCCTGTCGATACCCAATTCAGCGGCGCGTCGCTGGTCGAGCATTTTCGCGGGCACTAATACCGGACACTTGTTTAAATGCACCAGTTTCAGCCCCACCGGCAGCTCCCCTTCCCGCAACTGGTCGCGGGGCTTATACAGCCTTTCCCGCAGGTCGTCCGCGTCCAGGTCCAGCAACGGCTGGGGGTCCATGGCCAGGTTGGCGACAATAACAGCGTTGCGATTCACCGGGTGTGCCGCCAGCGGCAGCACATAGGTGAGGTGCCCCTGGCTGGCGGAGACCTTGCCGGACACATGCAGCAGCGGCTTGCGGCTGGGTAGATCGATCCGTCTGGCTGCCTCCCGCTTGTCCCGCATTCGGTATACGTAGTCGTAGAGCTGCGGCTGTCGGCTGCGAATCAACTGTGCCAGCCCGATGGTGGCCCGCACATCGGAGAGTGCGTCGTGTGCGCCCTCGTGGGCAATGTCGTTGGCCTGGGTCAGGGCCTCCAGGCGAAAGGACGGCTGCCCATCCTCCCGTTGCGGCCAGTGGATACCCTCCGGTCGCAGAGCGTAAGTCAGGCGCACCATATCGATGATGTCCCAGCGTCCGTTGCCACCGCGCCATTCGCGTTCGTAGGGGTCCAGCAGATTTCGGTAGAGGGTGTAGCGCGTGACCTCGTCATCGAAGCGCAGGCTGTTGTAACCCACACCACAGGTACCGGGAGCCCCCAACTCGTCCAGAATACGGCGGATAAAGTCAATTTCCGCCACCCCTTCCGCGAGCGCCCGTTGCGGGCTGATCCCGGTCACCAGACTGGCCATGGGCTGTGGCAGGCAATCGCTGGCGGGGCGGCAGTAGAGGGTCAGCGGTTCACCGACAATATTCAGGTCCTCATCGGTACGAATACCCGCAAACTGCGCCGGCTTGTCCGCGGCGGGATCGGTACCCCAGGTTTCGTAGTCGTGCCAAAACAATGTCGTCAAAATCGATTCCCCATTTTTAGTCCAGACTGGAACTGCAAGCCCCTGTGACTGCTTTATATTCGTGCCCGACAATCACAAAGTACCCGTCAGTGGGACCGTTTAAAACTCTGTTTCAGCCTGCCGGGACTGAGAAAACCATGCACAGTTTTTTCCGTAAACGGTTTGCTCCCCAGGCCGGTATATTTCTTATGGCGATCCGGGAACTGGTTAGCTGCCAGCGCCAGACTTTCATGCGGTATCAGGTGCGCCCACGCTCACAGGCCGTCAGTATACCGGCCTGGTGCAACTTGAGTAAGCCGCCCCTGTCCCCGACCCGCTTGCAAAACCGCCGGGCAGCTCCACGAGCGCAGAAGGCCCGCAGGCCCAGCCAGCCATAGCCCGCTTGTGCGGGGGTTTCGCGGGCAAGCGCCACAAGCCCGGGCTGACTTGTTACAGAAAGCCGTAACTAACAAAGCCCTCTATTTATTTGCCAAGACAATAACACCCAAAAGGAGGCGCTCCGCAGGGCGAGCCCGGCAGAGGCGTAGGGCTCCGGATCGACTTTGATTTTTAGGTAGTGACTGCGAAATTTCTAAGGGCGGAACCCTCGAACCTGAAATACTGCTTTTCCATAATTTGCTCGGCGCCAATTGCAGCATAGAATTCGCCTGCCACAGGGTTTGAAGTTTCCGCCGTCCAATCAAGTCGGTTACAACCATTATTAAGAGCATATTTTGCGATAAATTTCATAAGCATCCTGCCAACTCCAAGGCCTCGCGAAGATACCGAAACAAACAGGTCTTTCAGGTAAATCTGCCCGGCTAGTTTTGGCGCAGGATACAACACGGAGATGGTTGCAAAACCGACTACTTGATCTAACTCAGTTTTGGCCAGGAGAACCTGGACCCCGGATATTCTGGAAAATACACGATCCTGGAAATACTCCCTGATATCTGCAATCGCAGAGGCTTTTTCCCCAAAGTAATACTCCTCCAGCTCCCTGAATATAGGCAGTATTTGCTCAACATCGGTTTTTTCAGCAAACAGAATTTTCATAGTTATGTATTGGATAAAGAAACTCTTCAGTCAAACATTTTTTAACTTAGGAAACCTCTGATTAATTCTATAACTGTTAATACCAGGCGAAGAGCTAAGAACCAAGTTAGCCTGGTACATTTTTCGCCTACAATTTAACTCTATAAATATTTAGATTCTGAAGCTTACCATTAATCTCCATATAGTTTGGGACTGAATTTATGTGGTTGGCTCCAGCCCTTTCAGCAACCGCAATACTTGCCTTATTTTCATCGAGACACATGATTTTTATACTGGAAAGGCCCTGGTCCTTAAGTATTTTACCTACAGCGATTATAGCCTTAGAAATAATTCCATTCCCCCGCGCGGCTTCTGTAAGCCAATATCCTATTTCGGCTTCCAACAACTGGTAGCATGTAGACTTGACCCCAAAGATCCCCACAATTGCATGCTTTTGTTTAATTTTAAACCAACTTGCTCCCGGTTCACCACTATTTATACGTTTCATAATGTAGTTTTTAGCTGTTTCCTTATCTTTTACTTTTCCCACCCAATATAAGGATTGCTCAAGAAAGGTTCTATTTTCATCAATCACCGAATAAAGAACCCCTGCATCTCTTATGGATAGCGGTTCAAGCATGATCTCGTCAGATATTTTGATATTCATACTGGCATTTATCCGAAAATCAGAAGCATGCATAAAATCCACTCTATTTTTCTATCCAAACTTCTGTCCACATTGTCAGCAGCTAGACGCCTATCATTAAAAACAAATGAAACATTTAAAATTGCAATTAAGTTCAGTGTTATTTGTGTTTTTTGAAACAGAAAGCAGAATGCGAAGATCGCAAATTAAGCGCACAAAGTAAACCTTCGACTCGTTAGCTTTATTGGCAATCGCTTGATAGCACTCTTTGAATAAACGGCCATTTCTTTTCGGTATATGCTTCCCTATCATATGCCAGATCCTTTGCAAGCTGTCGCTTTAGGGCACTATACTCATCCGCAATAGTTTTATTACGCCTAAGTATATTTCTAAATCTAATACGCTCTATCCATAGATCACTCTTATACGGAACAAGATGCAAATGGTGTGTCCTGTAATCCGGAGCAGGCTTGCAGAACCAGTGCATAATTTCGGGCTTATAAGGATAGTAGCAGTAGCCATTATTTGAAAGTACTGGGATGGCTTCTTTTGAGCTAACGAGATCTTCTACCCCAAACATAATATCTATAACTGGTTTTGCCAACATGCCTGGAACAGCCGTGCTCCCCACATGCTCTATTTTACCAATCAGCCATCGGCCAATTTTTTCTTCGAGAAAATATTTTTCCTTTTCGAAGGCATTAATCCACTTATGACTGTATTCTTCTAACTGAATTTTCATACCAAATAAATTGAGCCAATAACGTCGCAATGAAAAACAAGATCTTAAAGCCTGATCCTTATTTATTAATTATTGATCTAAATCTGAAACACAATTTTGAACCGAACCCCGCACTGCAGGTTAGTGCAACAATAACCCAAAACCCATAAGCTACAGCATCGCCGACCTTTACACAGCTTCTCGTGGGCGCCCAAGTGCCGCAGCCGATAATGCACACCCTGCAAATACAATAATATGTGGAATATAAATAGTGTGTGCAGCGGTATACGCTGAGTACAAAGCGAACTCGCAGGTAATAAATGCAACTACAGAGGTTATCCATGGATTAACTTTTAAAAGCTTGGCTGCAGCCAGTATGAGCACGAAAACAAGTACGCCATACCCTAAGAGCTGCGTGACAAAAATATCCCAAAGTAAAAAACTACGACCAGAAATAAAATTTGCAATCGTCTCGGGTATAGCAATTGCTGCGGAGTATCCAGTTAGTATAACCCCAAGATACGCAGTAATTAGCCCGATCAACACGCCGGCAACTGTACTCTTCACTCTTCCCCCTGAATCCCCAACCTTTGAATAGTGGTTACACCAATCACTATTATGCTCATTGTTCTCTCGAATGCAATTATGCGCCATAACTATCAAAATGCCGCTGCGGATCAAGCAAATATATAAAACTAGCACTAATGCGCCATATAGGAGAATAATCATGCCGACCAGTATCCCAATAGCCAGCCCAGAGTTTAGCCTTCTGCATTTATGATTATTTGGTGAAATAAATCGCTGGGCTTAACCAGCAGTCATAATGATTAAAACCCCTCGTCTCACTTGGTCATTTCATTTGTAAAGCTGTGCCCATAACCCAGCGCCGCTCCTTTATGGCCGACACCTCTATATGGTTGCACTCTCTCTATATGGTAGGTGCTCTTGCAGCTGCTATTTTTGACGAGCATCCGGCAGCTCCAACGTATACTGGGTAAAGCAGTTCCCCGCGAGGGGTATTAAGCCACACGCCCGGATCGTCGAATCCATGCCTCCCGGCTGCGTGAGCAGAGCCCTTTGGTGGGTTTCGCTGCGGCTCTGGTCATAGGGGTAAAATACCTCCAGCGGAGCGCTGTCCGGAGTCAGGTGGCCGCCCTGGGTGTGCTTCCCTGCCCGACTCCTTTCAGGAGGCCCTGCCCGCGTGGGATCGCCCCTATGCCGCCAACCCGGGCCTGGAAGGGTCCCGGAAGGCTTATCAGCAGGCGATAACAGTACCCTGCCCGCTTCAATGCCACCCCTTTTTTAGCCTATGATACCGCTGCACTCGAGCGGTCACGGGGGCGCCGGCTTGCAAAGCCATGCCCCTCCCTTAAAATCGCGCCTTCCCAGACACCAAAGCAACGCTGTTTCCCATGAATATTCGCCAGCTCCTATCTGACAAATTCCACGCCGCCATGTTGGCCGCCGGCGCTCCATCTGAGTGCGACCCGACGGTGGCACCGTCCAAGCGCCCTGAGTTTGGCGATTACCAGGCCAACGGCGCCATGGCGGCCGCCAAGCGGATGGGTTGTGCCCCCCGCGAACTGGCGACCCGAATTGTGGAGAAGCTGGATAAGGGGGAAATGATCGACCGGGTGGAGATCGCCGGCCCGGGGTTTATCAATATCCACCTGAGTGATTCCTGGCTGGCGGACAGCCTGGGTGCAGCGGCGGCGGACAAGCGCCTGAACATCCCCCCGGAGGACAAGCCGCAGACCATCGTCATCGACTACTCCCACCCCAATCTGGCCAAGGAAATGCACGTCGGCCACCTGCGCACCACGATTATTGGTGACGCCCTGGCGCGATTGCTGGAATTCCAGGGCCACAGGGTTATCCGCCAGAACCATATGGGTGACTGGGGCACCCAATTCGGTATGCTGCTGGCCCACCTGGCGGACAAGCTGGAAAGCAGCGATGCCGAGGTCGCCCTGGCCGACCTGGAAACTTTCTACCGCGAGGCCAAGGTCCGCTTTGATGAAGAGGAGGGCTTTGCCGACCGGGCGCGGGAGTATGTGGTCAAGCTGCAGGGCGGCGACCCCGAGTGCCGGAAACTGTGGCAACAGTTTATCGATATCTCCATCAGCCACAGCGAGGAGATCTACCGCAAGCTCAATGTCACCCTGAAACGAGGCGACATCTACAGTGAAAGCCGCTACAACGACGACCTGCCGGTTCTGGTGAAACAACTGCTGGATGCGGGTATCGCAGTGGAGGACCAGGGCGCAATCGTGGTGTTCCTGGAGGAGATGGCGGACAAGGAGGGCAACCCCAGCGCAATGATTATTCAGAAACGCGGTGGCGGCTACCTCTATTCCACCACCGACCTGGCGGCCATCCGCTACCGCGCCGGCAAACTCAAGGCGGACCGGATTCTCTATGTGGTGGATGCCCGGCAGTCACTGCACCTGCAACAGGCGTTCACCGCTGCGCGCAAAGCGCATTTTCTGCCCCCATCGGTAACACTGGAGCACTGCGCCTTCGGCACCATGATGGGCGCAGACGGCAAGCCGTTCAAAACCCGCACCGGCGGCACCGTCAAGCTGGCGGAGCTGCTGGACGAAGCCGTCGAGCGCGCGGAAAAACTGGTGGCGGAGAAAAATCCCGACCTGGACAGTGGGGCCCGGAGGGAAATCGGCCGCGCGGTCGGTATAGGTGCGGTCAAGTACGCAGACCTGAGCAAGACCCGCACCAACGACTATGTGTTCAACTGGGAGGCGATGCTGAGTTTCGACGGCAACACGGCCCCCTACCTCCAGTACGCCTATACCCGGGTGCGCAGTATCTTCCGCCGCGCCGCTGTGGAGCCGGATCAGCTGAGCGGCCGGATAATCCTGGGCACAGCGGAAGAGAGGGCGCTGGCTCTCAGGCTCTGCCAATTTGGGGAAATCCTGCAGCAGGTGGCCCGGGATACTTTCCCCCATGTGCTCTGCACTTACCTCTATGAACTGGCCAGCGTCTATATGGCTTTTTACGAGGTCTGCCCGGTCCTCAAGGAGGGTGTCCCCGCGGAATTGCGCCAGAGCCGGCTGCGGCTGTGCGACCTGGTCGCCCGCACCCTGGCCACAGGTCTCGACTTGCTGGGTATAGAAGTACTGGAACAGATGTAGCAGAACGACCGGGGCCTTAGCCCGGCCCGCAGAAGAGCATTTTCAGGCGATATCGGCGGAGGGGGGAAAACCGGAGGTCTCGGGCATATTGGTGGTGCTGAGGTCCGGTGTCATTGTCACCAGCCCGGCCACCAGTTCCGAAGGGGTCAGGTCCCGGGGCTCCTCACGCAGTATTTCCTGCAGCAGCCGCCAAGCCGTATCGAACTGGCGATCGTCCAATACCCAGAGTTCCGTGCACCAGTCCGGCTCCCCCTGGCCGTGGGCCGATTTTTTTTGCGTGATCGCCGAGATCCCCGCTTTTTCAAGCAGGTTGTGGAGGTGGCTGACCATCAGCTGGTCACTGGCGATAAAAACCCTCTGCGCCATGACGAAACTTTCCCCTAGTCTCTGTTGCCCCCCGGTAACCTTCACGGTTTCCAGGGGGTACCTTTCAGACTAGATCAGCGACGCCGATTGCGCGACTTCGCCGCCGATAAAGATTGACAGAAATCCCCAAACCGGGCTGAGAAAAACCAGGGGGGCTTTTTTACAACCTGCAAAACCCGCGATTGCGCCTGAACGCGGAAGATTCAGGAGCGGTATTCCAGCTGGCGAGGGTCCATCGAAGGGGCTCTAAAAAAGCTATAAAGCTATGGAACCGGGGGCCAGGCTTCAGCGTTTCGATGGGGTATCTACCGGCGGCGGCAGCACCGGAAGAAACAGCCCCGACCGACACCTAACAGGTTGTTGAAAAAGGCATCCTGCCTGTTTCAAAACACGAAAAGCGAAAAATGTGAATTTCACTTTTCTCCCAAAATCAACGACTTAGACGTCGTCGATTTTGCCGGAACATCCATATTCCGGTACCAGGCGTCGAAATTCTGCGAATTTCAACAGCCTGCTAGGGCCTGTTGGCCCTAACCCGTCTCACTGCCCGCGGCAAATTCCAGCCGGCCGGCCGTGGTGCTTCCATCCGGCGGGGTTTCGTCTTCCGCCAGTTCCGGTGAAAATAACCGATAGCTGTTTTTACCGCCACGCTTGGCGTGGTACATGGCAATATCGGCATTGTCCATCGCCTGCTCCAGGGTCGCCCCGTGGACGGGAATAGCCACCACTCCGATGCTCAGGGTAACCTGCACCAGACTCTCGCCGATGCGAATGGGCTCGGCGACGATGCTTAACATCTTTTCCGCCAGCGCCACGTAGATGCCGTCATTGCCCAGGTCACGAACGAAGACACAGAATTCATCCCCCCCGAGTCGGGCAACCACACTGTCCGCCCGCATCACACCAGACAGGCGCCTGGCCACGATGCGCAGCAGTTCGTCGCCCCCCTGGTGCCCCAGGGAATCGTTGACCTTTTTAAAGTCGTCCAGGTCGATAAAGAAGAGGTAGCCACCCCCCCGCTGGTAGGCGCAATCCTGCAAAAACTGATTTAACTCTTCGATAATGCAGTGGCGGTTAGCGAGCCCGGTGAGCGCATCGCGCATGGCCATGCGCTCCAGCTCGGCCGTGTTCTGCGACACAATTTGCTGCATCACCTCCAGCTGGTCGCACACCGAAAGCACCATGTAATCGAGCACCTCTATTTCATCCAGGCGGTTGTGGTATTTGTTCACCGGCTCCACCAGATTGCGCACCGCCTCGAATTTGCCGTCGCTGAGCAGCGGAAGCGCTCCCGCCAGGCGTCGCAAACGCAGGATCGGCAGCCACAACATCATCATTACGGCGCCAATAAACACCAGGGTACCGATCACCGAAAGCAGCACCAGTTTGCGCAGCGATGCATCGATATGATCCATCTGCGCCGTCACATCGTCGACGATCACAAACCGGGCGCCGCCGCTGTCCCCATCGATAACCGGGAAGGTCTGCACGTCGTAACTGCGGCCATCATCCAATGGATAACTGCCGGAAAGGCGCGGCCCCGGCATAGCGGCTTGCCCGGCCGCAAACCGGCGCAGGAGCGGCAACACCGTCTCCTGTGAGGTGAGCGCAAGCACCTGGCGATGCCACTGCTGCAGGTACAGATCCCCCTCGACCTTTTCCCGCGGCTGCCTGGCGGACAGAATGCCGATATCGGATCCGGTGGTTTCCCGAAAGGCGGACAACTCGCTGGACAGAGAGCGGTCCACCTGGAGGGTCAGATCCGTGCCGTCACCGGCCACAACCGGCACCACCAAGCTCTGCACACAGGTGTCCGCACAGTGAATACTACTGAGGGGCCGGCCACCGATCACCACCTCCTGCACCTGCGCCGCGCTCAGGCGGCGGCTGGGCCTTCCCCAGGACACCAATTGCCCGCCCGAGCCGGAGTAGAGACTCAGGGATGCCAGGTTCCAGGTATGGCGCAGATAGTCCCACTGTCGATCAAAAATCCCGCGCAGACTGTCCGCATCCGCAGCCCTGTCTCCGTGCCAGAGAACAAACAACTGAGTGAGCCGGGTGAGATCCTCGCGGGCCCTGTGCCGCAGGCCCGCGACCTGGTGCTGGTAGGCCAGGTGGCGGTCAGTGCGGTTCTTTTCCACCAGCGATTTCAGGCTGTCTACCCCCATCAGGGTCAGAAAAAGACAAATCGCCAGCACCAGCAGTAGCAGACAGATAGTCGCCTTCACCCGCAAACTGTATAAACGCATCGTCCTGAATACTCCGGCCCCGTTGTTGCAGGCCCCGCTAAACTTTCGACGGTCCGGTTCCATCCGCATCCGTCACCTCCAATTTTTACCGGCGAAACTGCTAAAGCAGCCGCCAAAAGTACATTCGCAGGCCCCCGCCATCCCCGGGGCGGCGGGCCCCGTGTCGCGCATTCCAGTGCCGCCGCCGGCCACCGGGATACAGGCGCTGCGCGAAAAACCTGTGTGTATAACGTCGGACCGGCATTCTTCCAGAATAAAATTACGTCACGCCGAAAACAACAGCATAAGTGTCACAAATTCAGACACTTAAAAGCACATTGTTTCGCAATCCACGACAGATTGCCCCTCTTGTAACCGGTTGTTAAGATGCGCCCGGCCCGAGCCGGCCCACAATAGGTCCCAGCGCCGCTATTGCGCCGCACCCGGCCTCGAAGGACTGAGTCCGCCCGCCGATCACCGGGGCCAGCCAGCATCATCCCCGAGCGGGAAGCGCTGGCCGGGCGAGCCACGCCGCTACCTTCACAATCGGTTTTACCGGCGTTCGACAGCGGCGGTTGGCTCTATTCCAGCGACTTATCCCTGCGACTACAGGAACCGAAGTTTATGACCCAGCGAACTCTTCAGCAGTTGGAACAGCACGACGCCTTCATCCACCGTCATATCGGCCCCGACGAGCAGCAGGTCAGAGAGATGCTGGAGACCCTCGGCGTGGCCAGCCTCGACCAACTGCTTGAGAAAACCGTTCCAGCCGCGATCCGCGACGACCACCTGGATCTCGCCGACCCGGTCAGCGAAGAGGAGGCCCTGGCGGAGCTTCATTCCCTGGCGCAGCGCAACAAAATTTACCGCACCTTTATCGGCATGGGCTACCACGACACCATTACACCCAATGTCATACTGCGCAATCTGCTGGAAAATCCCGGCTGGTACACCGCCTATACCCCATACCAGCCGGAGATAGCCCAGGGCCGCCTGGAGGGGCTGCTGAACTTCCAGCAGATGGTCATGGATCTCACCGGCATGGAACTCGCCAACGCCTCCATGCTGGATGAAGGCACCGCCGCCGCGGAAGCCATGGCCATGTGCAAGCGCCAGGTAAAGCGCAACAAGAGCAATGTGTTCTTTGTCGATGCCGACTGCCATCCGCAGACCATCGCAATAGTCCAGACCCGCGCCGAACACTTTGGCTTTGAAGTCGTCGTGGGCTCGGTGGACACAGACCTGCCGGCCGAACTGTTCGGCGCCTTGCTGCAGTATCCCGGCTCCACCGGAGAGGTGCGCGACCTGACCGACATCATCGCCAAAGTGCACCAGGCCAACGGCCTGGTCACCGTGGCCACAGACCTTATGGGCCTGGTTGCGCTCAAGCCTCCCGGTGAAATGGGCGCAGACGTGGTGGTCGGCTGCAATCAGCGCTTCGGTATTCCCATGGGCTACGGCGGTCCCCACGCCGGCTTCTTCGCCTTCCGCGAAGCCTTCAAGCGTTCGGCGCCGGGGCGGATCATCGGCGTGTCGGTGGACAGCAAGGGCCGGCGCGCTCTGCGTATGGCCATGCAGACCCGCGAGCAGCACATCCGGCGCGAAAAGGCCAACTCCAACATTTGCACCTCCCAGGTACTGCTGGCAGTAATGAGCGCCTGTTACGCCATCTACCACGGGCCGGAGGGGCTCAAGACCATCGCCGCGCGCATCCAGCGCCTGACCGACATCCTCGCCACCGGCCTCACCAGGGAAGGCTTCAACCTGGCCCAGGATACCTGGTTCGACACCTTGAACATCACCGTGGGCGACAAGCAGGCGGAAATCTACCAGCGCGCCCTCGAGGCCCGGATCAACCTGCGCAAAGTGGGCGACGACGCACTGGGAGTCAGCCTGCACGAAACCGCCTCGCTGCAGGATGTCTCCGACCTTCTCGACGCCTTTACCGGCACCGCGCACGGGCTCGACCTGCAGGCGCTGGACAGTGAAATTGCCACCAAGGGCCCCCTGGGCGTGCCCGCCGCCCTGGTGCGCAGCAGCGACTTCCTCACCCACCCGGTGTTCAACAGCTACCACTCAGAAACCGAAATGCTGCGCTACCTCAAAACCCTGGAAAGCCGGGATATAGCGCTCAACCACTCCATGATTCCGCTGGGCTCCTGCACCATGAAGCTCAACGCCACCGCGGAAATGATCCCGGTGACCTGGCCCGAGTTCGGCAAGCTGCACCCCTTCGCGCCCGCCGACCAGGCCCAGGGCTACGCCGAAATGTTCTCCCAGCTGCAGCGGATGCTCGCCGCCTGCACCGGCTACGACGCCGTCAGCCTGCAACCCAACGCCGGCTCCCAGGGCGAGTACGCCGGCCTGATCGCGATCAAGAAATACTTTGCAGCCAGGGGCGAAACCCAGCGCGATATCTGCCTGATCCCCGCCTCGGCCCACGGCACCAACCCCGCCTCCGCCATGATGGTGAGCATGAAAGTGGTGGTGGTCGCCTGCGATGACAAAGGCAACGTGGACATGGCCGACCTCAAGGCCAAGGTGGACGAACACCGGGACCGGATCGCCGCACTGATGGTCACCTACCCCTCCACCCACGGCGTGTTCGAAGAAGGAATTCGCGACATCTGCGACCTGATCCACAGTGCTGGTGGCCAGGTTTACATAGACGGCGCCAACATGAACGCCCTGATCGGTGTGGCCGCACCCGGCAGGTTCGGCGGCGATGTCTCCCATCTCAACCTGCACAAAACCTTCTGTATTCCCCATGGCGGCGGCGGCCCCGGCATGGGCCCCATCGCCGTCGGCGAACACCTAAAACCCTTCCTCGCCAGCCACCCGGTCATCGGCATAGCGGGCACCGACCCCGGCAATGGCACCATTTCGGCGGCGCCCTGGGGCTCCGCCAGTATTCTTCCCATCAGCTGGATGTACATCAGGATGATGGGACGGAGCGGCATGAGGCGCGCCACCGAGATAGCGATTCTCAATGCCAACTATGTGGCCAGGCGCCTGTCCGAACACTATTCCCTGCTCTATACCGGCGCCAACGGCTTTGTTGCCCACGAGTGCCTGGTGGACCTGCGGCCCCTCAAGGACATCAGCGGCATCACCGAGGAAGACATTGCCAAGCGCCTGATGGATTTTGGCTTTCATGCCCCCACCATGTCTTTCCCCGTTGCCGGCACCCTGATGATCGAGCCCACCGAGAGCGAGTCCAAGGAGGAGCTGGACCGCTTTATCCTGGCCATGACCACCATCCGCCAGGAAGTGGAGGACGTGGTCAGCGGCAGCTACAGCGCCGAGGACAACCCGCTGCACAATGCCCCTCACACCCTCGAGGACGTGATGGCAGACCAGTGGCCCCACAGCTACTCCCGCGACGTCGCCGCCCGCCCGGCGCCCTGGCTGAAAGAGCACAAGGTGTGGCCCGCATCAAACCGTATCGACAATGTCTACGGCGACCGCAACCTTATCTGTTCCTGCCCGCCCCTGGAGAGCTACCTGGACTGAGCCCGGCCCTATAAGAAAAAATAAAAAAAGAAAAGGCGGCACTGGCAGGCTATTGAAATTCGAAGAATTTCGACGCCTGCTACCGGAATATGGATGTTCCGGCAAAATCGCCGATGCCTAAGTCGTTGATTTAGCGAAAAAAGTGAAAATCACATTTTTCGTTTTTCGCGTTTTGAAACAGGCAGGATGCCTTTTTCAACAACCTGCTAGCACCCTCAATAGAGGTAGGTTTTAGTGGCGCGAGCGAAGCTCACAGCGGACTGAGTCAAGAAATGGAGATCGGGACACGAGTTCATCTCGCTGAATACTGTATATACATCCACTCAAAAGATAAATTAACGCCATATCCCAGTAGCCGGCCTCATAAGTACCGACATGCCCCAGGCTCAAAAAGCCCGATTGATATTGGCTATCTGACTGATTTTATAGGATATTTGCAGAGATAACGGATGCTATAGAAGCCCCCCGGAGTTCTCATGAGTACCGAGGCTTGTTTTCCGCTGCAGGGAGCGGCCACTACCAAGGTGTAACCTTATGATTTTCATCGGTTTTTCATTCGATCAATACCGACGAAATGGGTGCTATAGACGGAATTCCGCCCAATAAGCCGTTATGTGCCATAGAGATATGGATAAACCAAGAGTTCTAGTCGAGTTTAACGAGATAGTACAAGATGAAGTCGTCTTGTTGTCACAATCCGATGAAGTTACGGATTCAGCGGGCAACTCCTTTCTTCTCAAGGAAGGCTTAGAGGTTTCTGTATATGAGTTCAATCATTACGACGGTGGCATCAAAGAATTTTTGTTTGCAGATGGCGTAGCAGAGTTAAACGAATTAAGTATAATTAGTGAGTGGAGCAAGGCAGTAAAATGGTGTTGCCGAATAAATGAAAATGGCATCACGGTTAAAAACACATAACAAGTCAGTTAACTTCGCGCCTACGGCACCAGATGCAGCTAAGCTGCACCGGTTATTGAGGTGTTATGCTTATAGGTGTTCGAGATGGAACTAAATTTTCAGTATGCTCACAATGATCATGACGAATCTGAAACTAAGCCAATTTCCGATTTACAGGAAGCACTAAAGGCATTTGATGACTTTGATTGGGAGGGCGAGGTCAAGAAAGCGAACGAGATCCAAAAATGTTCACCTACATTATCATTAATACTTGAGAGAAATAAAAATATGATTTGGGTTTCTTCCTGGGGTGAAATCCATGTGGAAGGTTTTGTATCTGAATGTTATTTTCTTGGGGTGTCCCCAATATTCCTAGGGTTTGGGAAAAAGAAAGGTACAGTTAACTTACATACTAATGACTTTTCTATGAATCAAGCTAGAGAGGCACTTTCATTATTTATTGATGGTTCTTACGAAAAGTTGAGAACATTGTACGAGAAGGCATAACAAGGTTAGCAACAGGACGCAGCAAGCTGCGCCTATTCTAACCGCGTTAAATTTGGCAAGCCCCAAGATGCCGCATGGGAAATTTGGTAAAAAAGTAATGCGAAAAATTGCCACAAGTATTTTGTTTGTTTTTACGATCTTGCCGAGCATTGTTTTTTCTCATTCGAAAGAGGATATAGCTCGGGAAATATTTATTAATGATAATGCCAAGAAGGAAATTTCGACTCTAAACGAAACCTTTGAAAATCAAAGAAAAATTTTCTTAGAGTCATATGAGCCATCATATGGAATAAATGAAGCTCATCCAGAAATTCTTGCCATGCAAGAGCAACTGTACATAGATGCAGTCGCGTCAAATGTTTTTAAGTTTGATTCAGATACGTTTGAAGAATCGTTAATTGCTGATGTGGTTTCATTGCTAACTCTCGAAGAGCTGTTGGAGTTAAGGAGAATTTATCAGCGCCCTGTATTCAAAAAATTAGAAAGTATAAATGAGTCAATGTTGAAAACCACAAAAGAATACATCGAAAAATGGAAGGAAAAAAATCAGCGTTCAGTTGAAGAATTCAAGGCAAGAAACGATAAAATTTCAATCAAACTTAAAGAGCTATTGGAGCTCCGTAAGAAGGATAAAATATAACAAGGCGTTGCAGACTGACATCTAACCAGATGTAGCCTAAGCAAGTGTCGGAACAATTACGCACTAGCAGGATGTTGATTTTGTCGCCCGGGGACATTGGCTTAGATACAATACGGAAAACTAGAACCCATAAAGGATTTCGGTTCAGTGCCCGGTTTGGATGTTATTCAGAAATCTCTTTTCACAACAGTGCAGTCGGAATCGCTTGTTCCAGCAGATCAACCCCTGAGGCCGATCAAAGCGCTCCTGAATGAGGCGATGAAGGACCTCAATGGCACCTACAGCTTCATGTTTGAGCCAAATAGGATCTATATGGCGGAGATTCTCAGTCCGCTGACCGGTGAAGCCGCAAAAAATAAAAAGTAAGGTACCCCTGAAAGCCTTGCCAAGTCCTGGGTTTCGGGCCGAAGTATTATTTGCGGCGGGGATGTCCCTAGTACCCCCAAGTAGAAGTAGGTTTTTTCGGTTCGCAGACTGTAGTGACGCGAGCGAAGCTCACAGCAGACTGACTCAAGAAATGGAGATCGGGACACGAATTCACCTCATGGAATACTGTATATGCATCTATTTAAAACGTAGGTTAACGCCATATCCCAGTAGTGAGCCTCATGAGTACCGACATGCCCGAGGCTCAAAAAGCTCGATTTATATTGGCTATCTGACTGATTTTATAGGATATTTGCAGAGATAGCGGATGCTATAAAAGCCCCCCCGGAGGTCTCATGAGCACCGAGGCTTGTTTCCCGCGGCAGGGAGCGGCCACTACCAAGGTGTAACCTTATGATTTTTATCGATTTTTCATTCGACCAATACCGAAGAACTGGACCGTATAGACGGAATTCCGCCTAATAAATTGTTATGTTTCATGAGAGCGTGAGTGGATGAAACTAATCGGAAGCAAAATGGAGAGAGATTTTCGGGAGGAACTGCAGAAATCAAATGAGCTTTTCTCTTCTCCTTCGAGGCTCCTTGATGCGCTTGAGTCTAAGGGGCACAACACTAACAATGCTTATGTTTTGCATTGGACTCCAGATCAAGGCGAAGACATATATATGATATTAATAAATGGCTCCTATTTGGTTAGTGTCGAACTAGATCGAATCAACCCAGGCGCACCTCCAATGTTTGAGCGCATAGAACTAGAAGAGTACAAGCAGGGTCTCAGTAGAATGAACCAAGTTAGGCTGTTAGTTGCACAGGACCTAGCGAGTGAAAAAACATAACAAGTCAATTAACTTCGCGCCTTCGGTGCCGGACAGCTTACACTGCGGTTCGCTCCGTTCCAGCTGCCGGTTATTGAGGCGTTAGTTTCCAGCATTAAACAAGGACATGAAATCCAGTTGAAATATTTCACAATACTGATATTCACAGGATCGCTCTTAGGGTGCAATGCCGGAAGCATAAAGCCAGAGACATTGGGTATAGGCTCAGTGGAGATTTTCCCTGATAAAAGTGTGTCTGTACTGGTCGATATCCAAAACGGTAATGTCGTAAGTGTTTCACCGGATAATTCCTCAGGAAACGTTACATTTGAATTATCAAAAATGTCGTCAGGGATGATGCTGTCGGCCACAAATACGCTAGATCAAGCTGTGAAATATGACATATACATGATCGATTACAGTGGTAAAAGACATTACACAAGCAGTTGCCCTATGATGGCTGGAGCTGGTGTATTTGAAAGCTGGCCCCATAATATCCCGGAATTAAGCATTGAAAATTTCAGAGTTCTTTCGGCTGGCGACGAACTTTCATGCCAATAGCAATGCATAACAAGGTGCTGTTTGGGGTGGCAATCCGCTGCGTTCTTTGCAACCCAAAAGCACGGTGTTACGGGCTAATCGAGCATGCTTAAAAGGAAATGCCCAAACTGCTCAAAAAAGGGCCTGAGAGTGCCGGTTCATAGCAACAATTATGTGTGTGGGGAGTGTGTCTCAATTTATCAGCGACCATGGCGGGCAAATTTCATCGAAGGAATGTTCGGATCAGCAATAGGAACTGAAGCGCCCTTTTATTTGTTCTTCTACTTTAGCTGGCTATCGGTTTTCGTGATCTTTGTCGTGTTGCCGCTGTTGGTGGATCAAGTGTTTAGAACGTTTGGTCCGATAAGATTCGGTCGCGTAAAAGATGCACTTCGTAGGTGCTCATAATAAGTTTAGGCAACATCGCTCTTTGGGGGCTGGACAGCCTAGCGGCTGCTGAATCCGATAATTGATAGAGAATAAAACAATGGATGAACTAAGAGGCCGAGCTTGGAGAAGATCCAGGACTAAAACTAAATCCCGAAAGAACAGTGCGAAAACTGAGAAGCCGTGGATTTCGGAGAAAAACTGGAAAATGATGTATACGCGCTCAGCAAAGCTACGTCGAGCTAGGCAGCTCGGTGCTGAGTACCCTAGGAGGGCTGTGCGTCAAACACTGGATATTGCGCAACTGCAGGATAAGTAAAGTATGAAGAACCTCCTGTTCATATGCAGTCGAAACCAGTGGCGTAGTCCTACGGCAGAAGCTATATGGCGAAAACACCCTGATTTCAATGCTAAGTCTGCCGGTACTAGCCCTAGGGCTAAGAAGAGTGTCAGCCCAGCGGAAATCCGTTGGGCTGACATGATATTCGTTATGGAACAAAAGCATAAAAACAGGCTTAAAGCGGAGTTCACTCGAATACTAGATCACAAGCCAATTTATGTTTTAGACATCCCTGACGAATACAAGTACATGGACCCAGAGTTAATCCGAGAGCTTGAAACTGCGATTGGGTCGTACCTGGAAAATTAGTTCCAAGATTGGTCCTTAACAAGTTGGTGTTGGTCGCCACTACTTGGCTAGGACAATTTGTAGCTGTGCCCTTTTGTGCATGGCTACGCCATAATTGCACAATGCCCACAACTACAAACTGCCTCAAATCAAGGCGTTATATATACTTAATAAGTTAAGTATCGCTACTAGAAGGTTGTTGAAAAAGACATCCTGCCTGTTTCAAAACACGAAAAGCGAAAAATATGATTTTCACTTTTCTCCCAAAATCAACGACTTATGCGTCGCCGAGTTTGCAGGAAGATCCATATTCCGGTAGCAGGCGTCGAACTTCTTCTAATTTCAACAGCCTACTAGAACAAAATCATATAAAAGTCATAAGAACGTCAGGAGTTTTAACACCAGTTCAATTAAACTGACTTATTTCTCAATAATATTTAAATAAGGATAAGTTATGAAGCATATTTGTATTTCAACTCTTCTGCTACTTCATGTGCTACTCATAAATAGCAGGAGTTATGGTCAAGATACAGTTTCAGCCTCTAAGGACCTTTATTTTGGGCTAACGCCTCCGGACATGGTAGCAATGCCTCTTGCATTAGACGCCATGTCTGCAGAGGGATGGGAGCTAGGTGGACTACACGGTTCAGGCATGGATGAATTTTACTTTATCTCCTCCCTTGCTGGACCTTTTCGGCCTGACGTTATCAGCTTTCGCAAGGAAGGTCGAGTCTGGAAGAAATACGACTTTTATTCTTCGGCAAGCGATATTATGTACTCGAAAGATAAGTACATAGAGCGAACCGAAACTGGCTGGTCTGAGATGAAAAGCATTGGAGCTGCTTTCGAAGACATAAGAATCATGCGCCTTACCGCTTCGTTAAAAGGAACCTTGGTTTTTGACGAAGTAGGTACTAATGGAAACGGCATTATTCGCTATTCACGTTTAGTAGATGGAAAACGTGAAGCGCCGAAACCCTTCGCTAAGGAAATAAATACTGGCAAATGGAATGCTCACCCTTTCATCGCTCCAGATGAGTCCTATATCATTTGGGATAGCGAGAGAGAAGACGGATATGGGAGAACTGATATGCATATCAGTTTTCGAAAAAAAGATGGCTCCTGGGGGGAGGCTATTAATTTTGGAGATAAGATAAACACAGACGGTTGGGATGGCGGAGCGTACGTAACGCCCGATGGAAAATACCTTTCCTTTTGCCCGAACTGCAACCCACCCTATGACAGGATGTGGGTGGATGCGAAGATTATTGAAACACTTAGGCCCAATGAGTAAACCATATAACAATCGCGACAAGAGCGACGCCAAAAGGCAGCGTGCCTTATGCTAGCGATATATGCACAGGTAAATCAATCGTCATCTGCATTATGGAAACTAAATCAATAATTGATTTTAAATTAAGGATAAACTATGAACCGCACTTACTCTTCAATTTTTATATTTCTCTTTACTGTAATATTTAGTGTTACTGGTTACGGTTTTGATAAACTTCCAGATTTAGAAAATCGCTATTTTGGTGAACAACCACCAGGCATCACACCCAAGCTATTTGCACCCAAAATACTTTCACCAGATGGTTTGTTTGAAGGCGGCGCATTTTCACCTGATATGAAATCATTTTATTTTACCAGGAAAAATGGCAAATATAAAGAACGTACATTTTTTGTTATTCATTATGAAAATAATCAGTGGAGCGAAGTGTATGAGACAGATTTGAAATGGCCTTTATTTTCTGCTGATGGTAATACCATGTACCTTGGAAAACAGTATAGCGAACGGACGGAAACTGGTTGGTCTCAGCCTAAAGAGATGGGAGAGTTCTTGAAAGAACAAGCTCACGGTTTGTCAGTTTCAGCTAAGGGTACCTTTTATTTTCCTTTTTTTAAACAGGAAGATAATGGCCATGGCAACATTGGTTATTCTCGCTTGGTAAATGGAAAATATGAAGAACCCATTAAATTGGGACCTGAGATTAACCAAGGTGATTATATCGCTCACCCATATATTGCGCCAGATGAGACTTACTTAATGTGGGATGTAGAACGAGATGAAAACCACGGTAGTAGCCAAGCAGATATTTATATTAGCTTTAGAGAGAGCGATGGTTCATGGGGGCAGGCTATAAATATGGGAAACGAAATAAATACACCAATTCATGAATCAAGCCCTCTTGTCTCGCCAGATGGAAAATATTTGTTTTTTAAGCGTGGTGAATGGGTAACGGAAAAAGATGGCAGCCGTAACTGGGTAAGTAAAAGTTACTGGGTGGATGCGCAAGTTATTGAAAACCTCAAGGCAAACAATAGTTGATTGAATATAGCGCATATGACAAGGCATTAAAGGCGGATTCGTAATAGTTGACTCGGCTTCGCTTCTCAGTATAGTCAACTATTACCCTTGCTTGAAGCGTTACGTGTCACAAGTATGGAACCAGAGATTTATAAAGTAGAATTGATTGGTAGTGGGTCTCTGTCTGTAATGGCCAAGCCGGTGTCTGGAGAATGGATAGAGGGGGAATTCGCAGGTATAGCGAGGTTTGGTATAAATAGAATAGTCTCGTTGCCAAAGGAGCACGAAGCAGCTTAAGTAGGATTGGATAGAGAGGCTGAGCGCACTACAGCCACCTTGATGACTGTTTTTCCACCTTACAAAATTGCACAAATTTTGTGCAGCGGCACGACTTTAGTAAAAGCGTTGGAAGACTGCAGTAGAATTGCTTCCGAAAGTGCAATTAAAATAATAAGTGGTGACGGTGGCCGATCTATATTGAAACTGTGCTGTATTTTCTGCAGGTTATACGGTGCTGCATACTAATTTTCATGTTTATATTAAATTCTGAATGATCAGTTCACAGACATGAGATAGTTGGGTTTTTCATGTTGGCTTTTTCGAAGGAGTAATGGTATTTATAAATATTTAGTATTTTTACAAATGGGAGCACAGAAATTTTTTTTCAGTGAGGTAGCTGGATTTTGTTTCGGTCACCATATATGCGTATATACAACTCCATCCACAACAAGACAAATCTGGGGATGCGTTGCAGACATTTCCCTTGAGCAATGCGCTCAGATTAATGAAATTTAATTTATTAGGAAAGGCAAGGCCATGCGAGCAAAAATCAGTGCATACTGTATTTTATTATTATTTTCTTTTTCTATTTTTGCGGAAGAAAATTCAGTCCAGGAAGGAAAAGAAATGAAAGCAGAAGGCAGTTTCGAGATAAAATTGGAGCCAGCAAATGACACAGTCGCTCCAGCCGGCCGAATGATTATTAACAAAAGTTATACCGGAAATATGGTTGGTACCGGCACTGGTCAGATGCTAAGCAAAAGAGCTGAGAGTGGCGTGGCTGTCTATTCAGCAATTGAAGAATTTGTCGGTAGCATAGGGGACAAATCCGGAAGTTTCACTCTCAGTCACTATGGTTTGATGTCTAAAGGTTCGCAGGAATTAACAATTAAAATCATACCTGGCTCCGGCAGCGGTGATCTGGCTTCGATTACAGGCTCACTTCAAATTAACCAAAACCAAGGCAAACATTCTTATATCCTTACTTATAAGCTGGAATCCGAATAACACCTGAAATAGATGTATTAATGGGTTAGACACGCCGGCCACAGAAGAAGTACAACGACAGAAAACAATAGCTGTTGTAGTGACAGCTGAGGAAGTGGATCTGGTGGATGATGCAGTGCTGGATCTCGGTCTTTGGGTAGATGCTCTCAATGGCCTCAGGGAAGCCCTGTAGGCCATCCACACAGGCAATCATGATGTCTTTGACCCCGCGGTTGTAGAGGTCGGTCAGAACGCTCAGCCAGTGGTGAGCACCTTCCTGGTCGGAGAGATAGAGCCCCAGTAACTCTTTCTTACCTTCGATGTTCAGGCCAAGGATCGTGTAAATGGCCTTGCTGGTATAACGGCCGTTTTCCTTGATTTTGTAGTGGATAGCGTCGAGCCAGACAATAGGGTAGACAGCCTCCAGGTCGCGCTCACGCCAGGCCTGCAGTTCAGGCAGCAGCTTGTCTGTAACGGCGTTGATGGTGCCGTTGGAGAGCTCCATGCCGTAGATCTCGGCAACGTGAGTACGAATGTCCTGGTAGCTGTTGCCGAGGGCAAATAGCGCGATGACCTTGCGCTCGAGTTCGTCGGTAAGCTGGGTTTGGTGCTTCTTAACGATCTGTGGCTCAAAGGTGCCGGCGCGATCCCGCGGCGCCTGCAGCTCGAAGCTGCCAGCGGGACCTTTCACGGTTTTGGAAGTGGTGCCATTCTTACGGTTGGGCTTGTCCTCGCTAGCGAGGTGCTCCTCCAGCTCCGCCTTCATGGCAGTTTCGGTGAGTTGTTTGATCAGTGGGGTGAGGATGCCGTCTTTGCCGCTGAGGTCTTTGCCCTCACGCAGCGCCTTGACAGCGGCATCCATATCGAAAGTAGGTTTGGTCATGGGTCATCTCTTTTTTTGCTAATGATAAAGAAATGACACAGAATTCTGAACACTACCGCTGTTCACGCTCCCCATGCACTGGACGGCCATGGCATCGAACACAAGGATCAACCGCTTGGGTGCCTTCTCGTGGCGGGCCACGAACTGGTCGAATAGCACCTCGTGCAAACCTACTGCCACGGAGCGATCCTGTTGGTGCCCAAAGCGGGACAGATGAGGCGCTGATCGCACTCGCACAAAGCAAAATGCCAGCATCGGAGACCAGGTCACCACCAGTGAAACCTGCAGTGATTTTGCGACGGGAAAGGGATGAAAATCGGAGTTCAGGCTGGTAGCATTCTGTCACGGCGTAATTTCTTATCGGACTGTTTTTAGCACCAATAACGATAAGGCTTTCCGCTGTTCTTGTATCCGGGCTCGTGCAAGATCCGGGTTAAAGCTTACAAAACCTTTGAGATTTTGCGAAGATAGTCGTTGTGACTACTATCTTGACTGGCTCTGTAGTACCAAGTAGTCGGAATGATCTGTCCTTCAATTGGAAAATAATTCGGCAACGAAGAATCGCTGAGAAAATAATAATCAGGATAGTAGTGATCGCGATGATTAAGATTTAAGGGGTATGTGAGAGTATGTGAATTGACACCGGGGTTGCAATCACTCAATTAGGGGAATAGAGAATGCAAAATGAAGAGATTGAAAAGAAGAGAGAAAAATTACTTACCTACTGTATAGCAATAGGCGCAGGAATGGGTGCCAGTCTTGGATCAGCTTTCGGTGCTGCATTCGGCAGCGTTGCAATGGGGGTCTCTTTTGGCCCGATAATAGGTTCTTGTTTGGGAATAGTCTATTGGGCCCTGATGAAAGATAAAAAGAATTAGTACAAAACTCCAGCTCCATATAAAAATGTGGTCGAATTCACAGCCTCTCGTCATTTGGCTTATGAACTAATTATTACGCTGGTGCAATATCAGTCAAATGTGGAGCTAAGAGTAATCACGCTATTAACTTTTGTAGTGGTCTACTAAACTCGGACACCAATTCCTGCGGTAGCGTTACCACCTGAAATAGAAGTGTTGAATGATTAGCTATACCAGCGGTACTGGTTGAATTTTAACCAGCCACCCTGGCGAGCAGACTTTGGGTTACCGGGGAACAGATTATTGATGCCTTGATGGACGGCAGAACGCTTCGCCAGCGTTGGAAAAACACACTCACTGTCACCTGATTCTTCAGCTCGATTGAATTAGTTGCAAAAAACGAATACCTTAGGTCAGCTGCCCTGGCGTCCAGCCGACAAACCTGTGCCGGCTATAAAAAATGGCAAAACAGATTAAAAATAGATAAAAAGCTCATTAAATAGCGCAAAGATGCTTACTCAGCCCACGATCGCCCCACAACAGTGGCGCTCGCGGGAAATCCATAACCACAGCCAATCGAATAACAAATTAAAATCAAATAGAGAAGGACCACATCATGACCGCGTAAATCAGGCATAGGCGCCACCTCCCGGTGCTGTCACACCGAGAGATGGCTAACCCCGAAAGATACACACATATCTAGCGAGGCTGTCTTGGATGATACGCCACACATTCGCTCGTCTTCAATAAGGTTCCCCCTGAAGCCGGGCTCTACTGGCCACCCCCGCCCCTGGCGCCGGGGTGTCCTGTGGCGTAGCGCGACCATTGGTGTGGTGCTTTACTTCAGCCGCGCACCGCCCCGGCTACGCGGCCTCTCCCCGGATTTATCTCTCATTTTCCCTAAGGACCGCGCCTGCGGCGAGAGAACCGACGTAAAGCTAATCGCGTTGTCAGCGCCTTTCCGTCACAGGCGATTTAAGGAGCCTATAAAGATGGCCGTATTCCCCTGTCGATTGTCTGAGCCACTACAACTGGAAAGCTTTTATACCATTACGCCCGTAGCCATCCACGACGATATCGTGGAGTTGGACATTGCGCCGTGCGAAGTTGGTCGCCCCCTATGGCTCAAGCGCTTATTTGAGCTGCAGGAACAAGCCTGGGAGCTGGCGGACTACCAGGCCATGTACCCCTCTTCCCATACACCAGCCCAACCCAAACCGACCAAACGAAAGCGACCTTGACCCCAAGGGCAGTATGCCCCTGAGGATTGTAAGGTCCCAGCCGTACCCAAGCGTCTACCCTCTCTTGCCCACACTGTGGGAAGGTAGGCGCAGTTAAGAAGATCTGTCAGCGACCTGCCTCTCCCCATCGGTACCGCTAATCGCTGCAGGCGACACTGCCCGTGTCTGTACCCAATAGAGGCCTCAAGGGGGAGATGGAGGGCGCCCTGCCGATACTCGTATCTGGGCAATGGTGCCGTTTTGTGGGAAGCGTGGCGTACCAACTATATACGGATCACAGTGATCATTATTTGAACGGGATATAGGACCGCATCAGAAAATACAGTAAATACAATGAGTTAGCGGTTCTAATATGATTCCATGAAAGTAATCTTGACGACCAATTCCCTACCATAGGTAGTTGTACCCATCTTATGTAAATGGGCAATTTTTAATCAGGTTTTCAGGGTTGGCGCAGAATTGCTTCCGAAAGAATAATCAGGATAATAGTGGTGATAACGAACACTATATCAATGTTATGCCGAATAGGAAGTTATGAGTCTATTCACAGTTAAAATAAGTGCTTCGAATTACTGGCTCAGGAACTCTGTGGATAGAGTAGCAATGCTCATAACAATCGCCATCTCAAGAACACACCTCGTGCTTTGGGTATTATAAATTTTCAGGAATCACACTATGAAATGGATGGTTTTACTTTTCACCCTTATATCTGCTAATGCATCATCCGAAGAAAAACCACCGGAACTATGGTCTTGGATAAAGGATTTAGATAAATCCAAAGAAGCTTGCGAAATTCAAAGTTCATATGTTTTACAATCACTTCATCTCGATAATCAAATAGAGAATCAGCACGGAATCTACGGTAACGTCAAATCTAATCGTGTAGTAGTTAAATGCATTGCAATTTCGCCCAACCAAAGCAAGCTGCTAGTCGCAGTAGCTGGAAACGACAGAAACTCCGTTGAAATAGTTCGCAATAAAATTATTCAATCAATAAACTAAATAATCTGAACTACTACACATAAAACCGTGTCTACTTTTCGTGGGTAGGATCACTTCCCGAGTTACCGATGAAAACCAGCCACCTCACTACCGCTAAACCAATTTTCCACTCCCGAAGATTACTTTTATACTCCGAATACCAAAACCCGCTTACCTACCCTGTGGGTTGCCGCTCCCGGGCAATGGAAATCCCACCGGGTCATCGACCAAATCCCCGGTGAGGCGCCCCCGAAAAGTACAGCCATAGGGCAGCGGGTAGACATCCAGCGGTCTCAGTTCAAACACAAACTCCACCTGCGGCTGTCCTGGCAATAGAACCGGACTGGGAAACAGGCGAATCTGGAAGCGGAATTCCTGCTCTTCATCGACGATGACCAAAACGCCGTCCCGGGTTATAGACCAAAGAACCAGCGTTGTTACAGGTTCCAGCGGCTCCAGGTCACTCAATAGCGCCCTGGCTTGCGTAAGGAATTCCAGCCGGAAGGGATTTCCGCAATTGATGCTAATTGCCTCCACTCCTTCCAGCGTACGAAACAGGCGCAGGGCTTCATCCAGCGTCACCAGCAGGTCGATATCCACCAGGTGGTCCTCGACCCTTTGCAGCCTTACAAATTCGTCCAGGCTGCGCAGCAGGTCGCTCTTTGGGGGCAATGTCTCAAATGGCTGTCTGGAATAGACGGAAGGCCTTTGAATCCACAACAGTGCGGCCCGCCAGTTGATTCTGGAGAGGATAAATGTCTGCTCAAAGTCCACCCCCCCATCCATGCGGTTATCGCGCTCGACACTCAGCAGGTTGCCCCGCTCGTCATAACCATAGATAAACGCAACCCTCGCGCCGGTGGCGAGCAGAGGCGAGTCCGGCCGAAGATCGCTTCTGGTTTTTACCAAAACCTGTCCCGATGCATTGTATTGATAGGTGACCTCAAACACAGCAGTCTTCTGACTGCCCACATGATCAAACCAGACTTCCCTCACCAGCTGTATGTCATCGTCATAAACAAATTCGCGCGACCGGTCGATATTGCCATCCTCGCCGAAATCCACCGTAACCAGCAGCAACTCTCGGCCCAATCCATACTCTCTCTCCACCAGCAGGCGCAGGGGGATATGATCCGGCGTTGTGCCCCGAAAACGCTGGCGAACTATTTGTCCCCGCTGGTTGTAGAAAAACTGCCACTGCCCTGTGCCAAGTTCCGCTGTATCGAAACCCAGCAGGACCAGCTGCGCCAGTTGGTCAAACTCCCTTACCCGGACCGGTATAGCTTCACCGGCAACAAAGAGCCGCTCGGTTTTCAGTACGCCTCCCGCAAAATAATCAAAACTGGCCAGCAGCTCCCGGTCCCGCCGCAATTCTGTCAGGCGCCCGGCGCTGTCCAATTGATAGAAGAGGGTAAACTGAATCCTGTGGTCACTGGTGGCGTCGCGGGTCTCGGTAACCCGAATTTCGTAAGCCAGATCCCCAAAAACATAGTCCCGGGTCTGGATCAGATCGAAGTTGCCATCTCCGTTGGTATCCCTGCGGATTTCGATCAGGTTGCCCGCACTGTCATAGTCGAAGCGGGCCAATTCATCGTCCACCCGAAGGGCTTCGGCCTCCAGGGTCAAACTGAGGATATTGCCGAATTCATCAAAGGTTGCCAGCTCGGCAATCGCCGTCAGGGGATCGCAGTCATAGTCCCGCAATATCTCTATCAGGTTACCCGGATCGTCGTACTTGTAGTCGATGATTTCATCCAAAAGCGGGGCGGTGAGGAAATCCAGGGTTTCCCCCACCGGCAAATAAAAACCGCTCACCAGCCCCACTGATCTGTAGTAGCTATCCAGCACCATTCCGGCATTCCTGACCGCAGCGGAATCCACCAGGCCCAACTCATCGGCGCGATTGGCAAAATAGATAAGGGGGGGGAAATGGCGGGAAAACACAAAAATACTGATCCCCAGATCCATCTGCACCCCGTTGAGAAGGTCCGGCACACCGGCGTCAAGCACCACGCCATTGCCCAGATCGGAATCCCGGTCAAACGCCTCCAGCAAAAAGAGGGTATTGTGAAAACGGTTAAAGGCACGCAACTCCGGCCAACTGGGAATTTGCGCGAATAGAAACTTCAGGTCGTTAAAAACCCTGTAAAGACGGAGTTGGGGAAAGAGGTCCCGCAGCCGGAGCCGTTCCCGTGCCGGGACCGCAAAGCCGATGGGAATGTCACCAATAAAAAAAGTGATGGTTTCGTCTTCCCTGAAGGAAAACTCACCCCCGCTTCCGGTGACACCGGATTGTGTTTCCGTGCGATAGGGCAAGCCGGCTACAACAACCTCGGTCAGAACACCGATCTGCACCCCGCCACTATCGCCATTGGTTGTGCCGTCACTCCCGTCCCCTCCACATGCCATCAATAAAGACAGGATTCCGGCCAGCAGACACCAGCACCATAGAAATCGCAACACCAGGCCCTCCCTGGCCCAAAACTCCTGGAGCCAACGCAATTAAGTGTGACTGGATAAGTTTTCGTGTCGATGAGGAATCATCTATTGGATCACTGGGTTAATAGTGTAATAGGTGTGCGGCGGTATATGCGGAGCAGTGCGCCAACAAACCCGGGCACGGCGCTCAAACCGCGATTTCACCACAGTGGGTCTCTGGCAGCTTGCTGAAAAAGTCCTCCCTGGTTTTTCCCAACCAGGGTTTGCGACCCGAAGCTCCCTGTTAAGGACAGCAGGGAGCCTTGCTTATGGAGAGGGCCTTACACAGTCGGCCTTACAGGGGGGGAGCGCCCGTAGAATGGGATTAAAATCCGGCCAGTGCCGGGTGGGGCAAATCTCCGTTGCCCCTGTCTCTACAGCGCCAGTCCAAGTTCATCCAGCAGTCCGTGCAAATGCTGCATCGCCTCCTTGGTGGGTCCGGGATAATCGCCGGCAATGGGTACATTGCCCAGGTAACCAATATCCTTGGTGCCCTGCGGGGTGCAAAAGAAGGCTGCCAGAACCAGTGCGCGCAAACGGGCAAAAGCCGCCGCCGGGCGCGTGAACTCCGCTGAAGCCAGCGCTTTTTTATAGGCGATGTCGTCAATAATCGACAGTCTCTGCGCGTCCCCCGCCACCAGGAACCCCTTGTCGAACCTGCGCCTGGCCTCATCCTCCAGCCAGCCGATAAGGCGCAGGATCGAGTCCCTGTCCCGCTGCTGCCCGGCGTAGGGGGCACTGACCCACTCGTTGACCACGTCGGGCACCTTCAGCTCCCTGGCGGAAGGCACATTGCCCTCCCGCGGCACCACAAGCTCCGAGAGCAGGGCCACCGTTTCCAGTTCCCGGGGTGCCAGTGTCAGTGGCCAGGGCGCCTCCGGGGGAACGATAAGATTGGGGTCCTTGCCATAGCCATTGCCGGTAATGGGTTTTAGCGACATGTTGGGCCAGTGTCCCTTCCCTGGGGAGTCGCCTTTGAGGCTGGATGCAAGCACCGGCGGCACTACCACACTGGCGGACAGCAGCCCCAGCCATTTCAGGGACTCCCTGCGTGTCAGCGCAGTCCTGTAACGCGCGTCGCTCTGCGCCTTATCATTATTGGAAGCCATTTAGAGCACCCCCTGCTTTAACTGCCCCGCCAGCCAGGAAGCGTTGCGCATGGCCAGGGTCATGATGGTCAAGGTACAGTTTTTGTGTGGATTGGATGCAAAGACGCCCCCATCCATCACAAACAAGTTGTCGCAATCCCAGGTTTGCCCCCACTGATTGGTTACCGAGTCCCGGGGGGAGTCGCCCATTCTTGTGGTGCCCACCTCGTGGATAATCTCACCCCCCTTGGAGATGGCATCCTCCGCCCTGGGCAGGGGGCCGGTAAACCTGGCGCCCATGGTTTCGAGGATCGCCCTGGCGGTTTTCAGGCCGTGGTGAACCTGCTTTAGTTCATGCTCCGACCACTTCCAGTGAAACCTGGCCACAGGAATACCCCACTGGTCCCTGACTTTGTCATCTATCTCCATATAAGACTGGGGGTTGGGTAACATTTCACCGCGCAGCGCAAGGCCCACATAGGAGCCGTAGGCTCTCTTGGCGATATCCTTCAACGGTTTGCCGTAGCCGTCCAGATCACCGGATACACCGGCGCCCGGCTCCCCGAATCCGCTGCCGATTTCGAAGTGATATCCCCGTGGAAAATCCAATGCACCCTTCGCCTGCTGCTTGTGGCCCCACCAGGGAATAAACAGGTGATTGGCGGTGTGTCCGTCCTCGTTGTAAATCGGCCGGCCCTGCAGCCCCGGAATCATCGCGCCCAGGTTGGCACCGGTGGAATCCATCAGGTTTCTGCCCACCTGACCGCTGGAGTTGGCCAGCCCCTGCGGATAACGCCTGCTCTTTGAATTCAGTAAAATACGCGCGGACTCGCAGGCGCTGGCGGCCAGGATAATGACACGGGCTTCCAGGGTGCGGCTGCTTTTGGTTTTTTTATCGACGAAGGTGACCGCCGTCACCCTCCCTTTGTCATCCACGCTCAATTCCCTGACCATGGCATCGGTGACCACCTGCAGACGACCGGTGGCTTTTGCCATGGGTATCAGGGAGGTGGTGGTCTGGAAGGCTGCGCCGATGGAACAGCCGTGACCACAGGGGGTGGCATAAAAACAGGCCGCGCGGTCGCCTTTGGGGCGCGTCAGCACCGCTCTGTGCATGGGTGCCGTTGGAATACCCAGCTTCTTCGCCGCCGCCGCTACCAGAAGTTCCGGCACCCGCGCTTTCGGCGGTGGCTGCAGTATGCCCTCGGAGGAGTCCGGCATATCGTCCAGGCCCGTGTTGGTGCCACAGACCCCGACCAGTTCCTCGGTCCTGTCATACCAGGGGGCCAGGTCGCTGTATTCGAAAGGCCAGTCAGCCCCCAGTCCATCGCGGCTTTTGCCCTTGAAATCATGCTCACTGAAACGCAGTGAAAAACGCCCCCAGTGGTTGGTTCTGCCCCCCAGCATACGGGCCCGCCACCAGTAAAAATCCGATCCTTTGGCGCGGGTATAAGGCTCGTTCGGCACCGTCCAGCCGCCATCCACAGTCGCATCGTAGAAACCGAAATTCTTGTCCGCATTGCCCGCGCCCATCAGGGGCGCATCGCCGTTGCGCCGGAACATGGGGGTTTCGGTTTTGGGGTCATAGTTGCGGCCCGCCTCCAGCATCAATACCCTGTGTCCCGCTTTTGTGAGCGTATAGGCAGCCATGGCACCACCGGCGCCGGAGCCGACGACAATCACTTCATAATCAAAATTTTCCATGCCAGGCACCCCGGATTAAATCTCTTTTATTTTGATATTCTTGAAGGCGACGCTATCGCCGTGATCCTGCAGACCGATATGCCCCGCATCCCCTTTGGCAAACCCTTGCCAATCCCTGAATTTGCTGTTTTCAACCAGTCGATCCCACTCCTCTCCACCAATCAGAATATCCACTGTCTGGTAGCCATTCTGCCAAACTTGCAGGTGTTTTTTCTCGAGCAGTATCCGCACCTGGTTCCATGCACCGACGGGTCTGTGGGAGTTTTTGGGGGACGCAATAAGGTCATAGATGGATCCGGACAGATGGGAGGCCACCTTGTTGTCCGCGTGGCGCTCATTGTCCAGCACCTGCACCTCGAGGGCATGGGAGTAGATCTGGCTGCCCAGTTCGTCCGCCAGCACAAAGATGCCACTATTGCCTGCCAGGGATATTTTCCACTCCAGTTTCAGGTCGAAATCCCGATAGGTTTTTTTCGTCAGGATATCGCCACCGCCACCCTCGGTCAGGACCATTTCCCCATCGACCGCCTGCCACTGTTTGCTCAGACCCGGCTTTTTAAAATTTCTCCATTTCCCCAGGTCGCGGCCGTCAAAAAGCAACTCCCAGCCCTGCTCTACCTCCTTCTCTGTCAACTGGTTATCCTGGGCGCACAGGCCCCAGGAAGCCCCAACAAGCACCACCGCTAAAATACTGTTTAATATTCTCTTCATTGCGACCTACCTCCTATGCAGCCGTAGGAATTGAAAAGCTAAATCTTATTTGAACCCAGGCCAGTGGATTCCGCAGAGTGATCAAGGTGAGTTGCATCGGAATTGCGGGTTTTATGCATATATATATTCAGCGCAACAAAAGCCAAAATACAGACCAGCGGAAAAACCCCCAGGTTCTGCAGGGTGGCCTGGCCGGCGATAAGCTCCGCCTCCTCGGGGCCGGCGCTGCGGGCGAGGGCAGTTTCCCGCGCCTGATCGATCCAGCGCCCGATAACCGGATTCCAGATGCTCACTGCGAACATGCCGATACCGCCCATTACCGATAGCCCGACCGCACCGGCCTGGGGAATGTTTTCCGCAACGAATCCCAGCATGGTGGGCCAGAAGTAGGTGACACCCAGTGCAAAGACAAGGGCCGATACATAGAGCATCCCCCCCGTAGACAGGCTCATACTGTATATACCGATGGACGTGGCCACCGCCGAATAGAGCAGAACCCCCTCCGCATTGAACTTTTTAACCACCGGGCCGGCAAAGTAACGCCCCACCGCCATGACGCCGGTGATCATCGCCATAATCAGCATCGGCGATGCCCCTGCGGCCCCTAAAATTCTCTCTATCCACTGCTGGGTGCCAAGCTCGCTGGTGGCAGTCAGGGTCATGCACAGTGCCATAAACAAAAACAGTGGCGAAACCAGGGCTGTCAGGTTATTTGTGGTGGAAGTGGTCGCCTGCTCCTCCCGGGGGAAATCCTGTTGCAGAACCAAATAACCGTACAGGACGGTTGGCAGCAACATAACAGCGATTTGCAGAGTCCAGTCCAATCCCAGATCGGTCATCAATTTTGAAACCAGGGCGCCCACTACGATTCCACCCGGAAACCAGACGTGAAACTTGTTGAGCATGGCGGTCTTGTTGTTCTGGTACAGGTTGGCCACAAGCGGGTTGCACCCCGCCTCCACCGAACCATTGGCAAACCCGATACAGAAACTGGAGATCAACAGACCCCAAAAACCTTCGGCCGCAATGGTGAGAACCAGGCCCAGCAGGTGGCCAAAAAATGCCATCAGGATCAGCTTTTTGGCACCGACCAGGTTGTAGAGCACTCCTCCGATCATGGTGGCGACGGGAAATCCCAGGAACGCCATCGCATTTATCCACCCCAGCTCGGCATCGGTCAGGGAGAAATCCCGGCCCAGCTGCGACAGGATACCGGCCCTGATTGCAAACGTCATAGCGGTCACTGTCAGAGCCAGACAGCTCGCAAAAAACAATTTATTTTTATTGATAGACATATGCCACCTTTAGGTTCATTTTTCTAGCCGGTAAAATCAAGCCCCAGTATTTCCCGGTTTAAACCCGGATCATCTCCGCTGGATGCGAAATCATCGAACTCCCGATCACTGGTTCTGATCAGGTGCCTGGCGATAAACTCCGCCCCTTCCCGGGCGCCGTCCTGGGGATGTTTAAAACAACACTCCCACTCCAATACGGCCCAGCCATCATAGCCATACTGTGTCAGCTTGGTGAATATCTGCGAGAAATCTATCTGTCCGTCACCGAGGGAGCGGAAGCGCCCCGGCCGCTCCCGCCAGGTCTGGTAGCCGCCGTAGACACCGCTGCGGCCGCTCTGGCGGTACTCGGCATCCTTTACGTGAAACGCCCTGATACGTTCATGGTAAATATCGATAAACTCCAGATAATTCATCTGCTGCAATACGAAGTGGCTGGGATCGTAGAGGATATTGGCTCTCGGGTGATTTCCCACAACCTGCAAGAACCGCTCGAAGGTCACCCCGTCGTGCAGGTCCTCACCCGGATGCAGCTCAAAGCACACATCGACCCCCGCGTCTTCGAACCGGTCCAGTATCGGCAGCCACCTGGCACCCAGCTCCCTGAACCCCTCATCCACCAGCCCCGGGGGGCGCTGTGGCCACGGATAAAAAGAGGGCCACAACAGCGCCCCGGAAAAGGTCGCGTGAGCGGTCAGGCCCAGTCTCTGGCTGACTTCCGCGGCCATGACAAGCTGTTCGATTGCCCAGGCTGTACGGCACTGGGGGCTGTTTCGTACCGATTCCGGTGCAAACGCATCAAACTGCCGGCTATAGGCGGGATGCACGGCCACCAACTGGCCCTGCAGGTGTGTGGACAATTCACTGATGGCGAGACCCGAGTCCGCCACCAGGCCCTTTATCTCGTCACAGTAGGTGGCGCTCTTGTAGGCGAGCGACAAATCGAACAGGCGTCTATCGGTCGTCGGTAGTTGTATTGCCTTGTACCCGAGCCCGGAAGCCCAGCGGCAGATATCAGCCAGGTTGTTGAACGGCGCTTCATCACTGGAAAATTGCGCCAAAAAGATTCCCGGACCTCTGATTTTACTCACCGACTACACCCTCGGACATCTCTGCTGTTAGTGAAAACGGCATCCAGTTCAGGCTGGATTGACCCGCATCCATGGTTTTTTCGATAAACGCCATACCCCGTATGGCCGCCTCTATACCGGGTACGTCAAAGCTGTTGTTGTCGCAATCCCGTCCATCCCGTTGCGCACGTATCTGCGCGCTGAAATTTTTGTAGATATTGGCAAACGCCTCCAGGTAGCCCTCCGTATGCCCGGCCGGGGCATAGGCGGCGCGGGTCGCCGCTGGGCTCATTTCCCCCACTCCGGTACGGATCTGTTGTGTAGGCTCGCTGTTGGATCTCAGCCACAGGGTGTTGGGGTCCAGTTGCGACCACTCGATGCTCTTTTTGTCCCCATAGATTCGCAGACGCAGATTGTTTTCGTCGCCAACCGAAACCTGGCTGGCCAGCAATACACCTTTGGCGCCGTTGTCGAACCTCAGGAGCACAGTGCCGTCGTCATCCAGTGTCCGGCCCTCTACCACTGTGGAAATGTCCGCACACAGGGCGGTTATTTTCAGGCCGGAGATATACTCAATCAGGTTTGCCGCATGCACGCCAATATCGCCAATACAGCAGCTTCTTCCGGAGCGCGCGGGGTCCAGCCGCCAGGCGGCCTGCTTGCTGCTCTCCGACGCTTTTGTGGCCAGCCAGCCCTGGCTGTACTCGGCGACGACCTTGACAATATTTCCCAGCTCTCCCCTCTCGACGAGGTGCCTGGCCTGCTTGACCAGGGGGTATCCCGTATAGACATGGGTGAGGGCATAGAGGCAGTTGGTTTTTTCGATAATTTCCTTAAGCTGTATCGCTTCCTGCAAATTCAGTGTCGCCGGCTTGTCGGAGATAACGTGAAAGCCATGTTCCAGTGCCGCCCGGGCCACTGGAAAATGCAGGTGGTTGGGCGTAACCACCGCCACCAATTCCATCCGGATATCTTTCGGCAGACTGGACTCCCGGGCAAACATCTCATCGTAACTGCCGTAGCAGCGGTCGGCCTCCAGATCCAATAGCCGTCCGGTTTGCAGTGTTCGCTCCCTATCGGAGGAAAAGGCCCCGCAGACCAGCTGGATATCCCGGCTGATGGCCGCGGCAATACGATGGATTTCCCCTATAAAGGCACCGCTGCCACCACCGACCATTCCCATACGCAGTTTTTTCATCTTACAAGCACCTGCGCTCATTATTCATAGTACCCACTCGACGACCGGATCACCGGGGAAGAGGTAAAAACTTTCACTGGACTTGCTTGGATTAATACTTCTCAAATTTATAACCCCCGAGAACTAACCATTGACCTGAAGCGATTTTCATATTCACATATTCCCGTGTCGGCGGGCGGGAACACTCCCTAAACACCAAAGCCCGCCGTCACAGGAGTTTGCAACTCAGAACTTATAGTTCAGGCCCAGGTAAATGCGGCGACCATAATAGTTGTAATAGGTCAGCCGGTTCTCCTGCTTCCAGAACCCCTCCTGCTTTTCCTCGGTAAGGTTGATCACCGAGGCGGTCAGGCTTAATCCCTCGTTGATGTAATAACTGGCATTTACATCCAGCTGACCATAGGCCTTGTCGTAGAGGTTATAACCCTGGTGGAGAGAACTGGCGCGGTCCTCCTTCCAGTTGTAGGAGGCGCGGACGCTGTAGGCGTCCCGCTCATAATATCCGGAAAGGTTGTACTGATGTTTTGCAGTGCCGGGAATTTCGGCCTCTGTCCTTACGCCGTTGTTCAACACGTCGGAGGTGCTGGTATCGGTATAGGTGTAGTTGGCCAGGACACCGAAGCCGTTTTCGAAGGCGTACTGGGCAAACAGCTCAACGCCCTGGGAAGTCGCCTCCCCTCCCCCGACTTTGGTGTTCATTTCAACTTCGATGGGCCCGTTGCAGCAGCTGTGCTCCCGTTCGACAATCTCGACGATGCTGATGGGTATATTGCTGATATCCTTGTTAAACAGGGTTATACCCAGCGCGGATGCATCGGCGTAGTACCACTCGATACCAATATCATATTGATCCGCCAGCAGTGCCTCCAGGTCTGTATTGGCGGAGGTCCCGGAACCGCGGCCGGTCCAGGAATCACTGGAGTTTATATTTACCGGCGGGCCATAGGATTCGGCCTGCCCGAGATCACTGTAACTGATTCTGGACATGGTTCTGGCAGCGGCGAAACGCAGCACCAGGGAATCGCTCAGATCCCAGGCCAGGTTCAGGCTCGGTAAAATATTGGTTGTATCACTGCTTCGATTGTTGGCGGTGGCCTCAGTGGATTCCTGGCCGATAATATCATCGTAGGTGGAGGTGGTGAGGTCCGTATTCACATAGCGGACACCGAAATTACCACGCAGGTCCTGCCAGAAAAAATCCGCCTGGGCATAGGTGGAGAGGATTTTTTCATTGATGCTGTAGGTGCCCGACAGGACAGGTACCACGGTGCGGGTGAAATTGTCGCTCACATAGCCTTTCAGCGCATTCAGGTCGAAAGGGAGGAAATTGATTGCCCCGGTTTCCCCCGCGCTGTTGTCCACCACCCCGTAGCCCAGCAGGGTGGAGGTGTCCGGGTGGAAATCCGGATTGTGGAACCACTCGGTTCCCGGCAGCCAACCCCGGTAACCGCCATTGTCTGCAATGCCATCATCCCAGCGGAATGTGTTTCTGAGTGAACGGATTTCGTGGTCCCGGTACTTGGTGCCCAGGTAGATCTTGCTGATAAATTCCCAGTCGGTATCAAATTCCAGGTCCAGCTGATAGTAATCCTCCCGGTCTTCGTTCTCTGTCGAATCAGAGCTGAACCAGTCGTAGTAGGGGTAGGCGTCGCGGTCTGTGGTCAGGTCCGTGGAGACCTCATAGCTCGGCTTTCCATCCGCGATGGACCAGAGCCAGCTGTTTACCGAGCCGTAGCGGGCATCCATGTTGGCCATGATGCGCTCGGAAACGCCGCCCTTGGCCTCGGTGCGGCCGATATTCAGGGTCGCGGAATAAGAATCCCCCTGGTAGCTGACCTCAAAATCAAAGGTGTCCGACTGCGAGTCCCCGGTGATGTCCTCGCCGGTGACCTGGGGAGACATCAACCCACGGCGTACCGCCACGCCGCCATTCACATCCGCATCGCCCCAGTTGGCGTCGTTGAGCAGCCCATTGTCGCCAAAACCGTAGGTGACGACGGTATCTCCATCCAGCTCCACGCCAAAGTAGGGATTGTGGTTGTCATTCCATTCAGCGAACGTCAGGCGCTGCTCGCGGCGGTTGTAGCCCAGGGAGGCACCAAAGTAGTTAAACGACAGTTCCAATTGGTCCGTGGGGCGCCACTGGGTCGTCAGCTGGTAGCCGTCCCGGGTCCTGTCCTGTCTCTGGTTTGAAATATCCATAGCCCGGGGTGCCCATACATTGTTGTACACCTCGCCGGTGGCCTGGTCGACAATCGCGGGTCTTTCGGCATCTGCCACAGTATCCGAGTGGAAGCGCCAGTGCCTGGCACCATTCTCAATACCAACTACCGTCCTGTCCTGATTGGTATATCCGGCCAGAATGCCGAAGGTTTCATCGGCGTTCTTCCAGGAATAGAGAGAACTGAAGTTCGGCTCCCACTCTTCGGTAGTATCCGAGTAGGTTGATTCCAGGGCGACAATGCCCTCCCCGGCGCCCAGTTCCAGGGGCTTGCGACTGTGGAGGATGACCGTGCCCCCTATTCCCCCCTCGTCGAGCCTCGCTTCCGGGCTCTTATAGACTTCCACCCGGCTGATCATGGCGGAGGGCAGCAGGGCGTAGTTGAAACTGCGAGTGGGCGATCCGCTGTCTGATGTGGAAATATAGTTTCCATTCAGCTGGGTGAGGGTCCAGTTAGCGCTGGTGCCGCGAATACTCACACGACTGCCCTCGCCACCACTGCGGGTAATCGTTATGCCGGGGACTCTCTGCAGGGAATCGGCCACGTTCTTGTCGGGGAATTTACCGATATCCTCTGCGGTGATGGCATCCACGATGGAATTCGAATCCCGTTTTATGGCCAGGTTTTTGGTGTTACTTCCCAGAATGCCAATAACCTCGATCTCTTCCAGTGCAGCTTCCTGCCCCGGAACCTCCTGTGCCACCGCCAGCCCGCTTGCCGCGACGGAAATCGAAACATACAATGCGGAGTGTTTGAAGAGTTTCACTCCCGATGCCGACAGGTGTTGGTAATCTATTTTATTTATCATCACGACCCCTCCCTTGCTATTCAAATTATCGCCGCCCGATTTAGTGTTGTTTTCAATACTTCCCCACGCGGTTTCACAAGCCCGGCTGAACCGCGGAAGACTGCAGTAACCCCTTGGAAATAACAGCTACTTGTCGAGCACTTCGATACTAGGCAAGAAGGGCCAATGGGAGGTAACCGATATTCGGTCTTCGATGCAACAAAATCGGCGTTTAGACTTTGTGCAAAGACCCAGAAGAATGAGTCCAGAGCCAAACTCTGCGCCTGTTAACCCGGCAACCCAATAAATGGTTCCCTGTCGATTGGATTGTCGCCTTTGAAAATCTGCGCAATTTCACAAAACGGCTGGTATCGGCCTTGTCCGACGGTGGACAGCCCCGTATAGCCCTGTCAGAGGGCGAACTCGACCCACAGCCTGAGGTTGCACCGAATTCATCAGAGGTTCCCTGACCCGTTGCTGAAAAAGGCATCCTGCCTGTTTCAAAACACGAAAAGCCAAAAATGTGAGTTTCACTTTTCTCCCAAAATCAACGACTTAAGCATTGCCAATTTTGCCGAACATCCATATTCCGGTACCAGACGTCGAAATTCTTCGAATTTCAACAGCCTACTAGGGCTGGACCTCCGCTCGATAATTGGCGGGCAGGAATCCAAACATCGCTTTGAAATGCCGACTGAAATAGCTGTGGGAGGCGAAGCCACTCGAGTAGGCAATTTCGGACACCGGCATTTGTGTTTCGACCAGCATACGGCGCGAATTCTCCAGGCGGATTTCTCGGAGAAACTGCATCGGCGTCTTCTTCAAATATTTTTTAAAGCGTCTCTCCAGGGCGCTGACCGACAAGCTGGCCACCTCAGCCAGTTCCTCAATCGTTATGTTGCGGCCATAGTTGTTCTTGATATATTCCACAGGCCTTTTTATCTTCTCCATGCCCGACAGGGTTTTTACGGTTTTCTTGAGGTTCCTGGCTACACCATAGGTACCAATAATCTCCCCCTGGGCGTTCTTTAGCGGTCGCTTGGAGGTGGTGAACCAGGCCAGCTCCCCGGACCTGTCTATATTCAGCTCCAGCCTTTCGGTGATAATTTCCCCGCCCATCACCCGCTGGTCATCCATCATAAAATTCCTGGCCAGGTAGGGGGGCGAAAAATCGAGATCGGAATGCCCCAACACCTGGCCTATGGACTTGCGACCTACATGCCGTACAAATTCCTGATTGCAGTGAATTACCCGTCCCGTATCGTCTTTTATCCAAAAAATCACATCGGAAAGCAGGTCGAACATGGCGATAATCTGCTGGGTTGTGATCTGGGCGAATATGGATTCGTATTTCATAGTTTCTCCATCGGCGTCCGTGCAGGTTGTGGCTGACGGCGGTCAGGTCGGTCACGCGTTTATTATGTAATGCAGCCGCACCCGCTACTTGCGGCCCTGGCGAGCTGCCGGTATCCAACCCTACCGGTTGGAAGTCCGCACTCCTGAGACGGAATTCACCCATTTGACCGCAGCCCTGAACGGCAAAGCAGCCGCGGTCGAATAAGGGGGCCATGGGACTATCTGTAATAGAGGGTAGGCAGAGGAATCCAGTGTCCGCACAAATCGGGGTTTGGGTCTCCAGTTTCTGCTGGCGTCCAGTTTGGGGAATCAGGCGGCAATACACAGAGACCGGGGGCGGGACACCCCTGTGCCGATTTAGCCCTGGACACATGGGCCCGCCCCAATTGACTGACCGGGCCAGCAACCCGCACCGACCGATCAGAAAACAACCACCTTATTAAACAACTATCGCCAAACCGGCGATATTCGAGCCAATTTGGGCGCTGATGAGGTTATTGAAGTTGACGGGGGCAATCAATCGGACACAATAAAATCGCAAAACCTTATTAAAAACGGGGTATTTGTTGTTATAAAAAATAATGATTTAGACGACAATGGAAGACCTGAGTACTCCATCGGGCAGGGGCCCTGGGGCCTATCGGGGGGCTGTCCATCAACCCATTGCCGCGGTGGCAATACTCCAGCAGTATCTGCTGTGACCCGGCGGAAATTCAGGTCAAATAACCGGCCTTGCGGCCATACACTATGCGGACGATTTAACCTGCGTTTTTGACGCGCCAACTCACAACAGGCAGCCATGGACAAACAACTCTTTGCCGAGCACCTCGCCACACTGCGGGAGCGCTACGATGACATCCTGGAACAAACCGGTTTCGATACCCTGAACGTGTTCAGCGGCAGGCCCAAGGTGCAGTTTCTGGACGACAACTACTACCCCTTCCGCTGCAACCCCCAGTTCAAGGCGCTGGTACCCGTCACCGACAATCCCCACAGTTGGATTATCTACCGGCGCGGGCAAAAGCCCAGGTTGCTGTTCTACCGCCCGGTGGATTTTTGGCACTATGTTCCGCCGGCGCCCCGCACCTTCTGGAGTGACCAGTATGATATCGACCTGCTGAACAGCCCGGCCGATGCCAAAGCCTTTCTTCAATCAGAGAACGCCGCCTTTCTGGGGGAGACCGACGGCCTGGAGGGCTGGCCCATCGGTATTCCCAACCCCGAGGAGCTGCTGGCCCGGCTGCACTGGTCGCGGGCCTACAAGACTCCCTACGAAATGGCCTGCCTGCGGGAAGCCAACCGCATCGCCGTGCGCGCCCACCGGGCCGCGGAAGCCGCTTTTCGCGAAGGCGCCAGTGAGTTCGAGATCAATCTCTCTTACCTGCGGGCGGCGGGCCAGGGGGAAAACCAGATGCCCTACGGCAATATTGTCGGCCTCAACGAGCACGCCGCCATACTGCACTATACCCACCTGTCGGGGCAGCGTATCCCCGAGTCGGAGCTGAAGAGTTTCCTCATCGATGCCGGCGCCGACTGCAATGGCTACTGTGCCGATATCACCCGCAGCCACGCCTTTCGCGATGGAGAATACGCGGAGCTGGTGGCGGCGATGGACGCAAAGGAACAGGAACTGGTGGCGGGGCTCAGACCCGGCGTCGCCTATGGGGAACTCCACCGCCAGTGCCACCTGAAGATCGGCCAGTTGCTGCAGCAGTTCGGTATTATCAGGACCTCCGCCGAGGGCGCGGTGGAATCCAACCTGACCGGCACCTTTATGCCCCACGGCCTGGGTCACTTCCTCGGTCTGCAGGTGCACGATGTGGGCGGCCACCAGACGGCAGCGACCGGGGGCATCACCCCGCCCCCGGCAGAGTATCCGTTTTTGCGGACCACGCGCACGGTGGAGGCAAACCAGGTGTTCACCATCGAACCCGGCCTCTATTTTATCGACCCATTGCTGGCGGCCCTGCGGGAGACCGACCTTGCGGCTGAAGTGCACTGGGACAAGGTGGACGCGCTGCGGCCGTTCGGCGGGGTGCGTATCGAGGACAATGTGATAGTCCACGGGGACCGCACGGAAAATATCACCCGGGACTGCTACGCAGAGTAATCCGCAGCTGCGGGCCCGGGCAGGCCCGCACATTCCTGCTTGGGACAGCAAGCTTTCAAGGGCGGCAACCCAATGGGCCAATCATCAATTGGATTGCGATAACCCCTTCTCCACTGTTTGGATCAATTCCGGGTTACCGGTCTCACGGGCCAACTCCAGAGCCGACTGACTAGTAACCGACTTCACCTGCGGATCTGCCCCCAATGCGAGCAAACCCTTTACCCAGGCCAAATCCTGGTCGCGAATGGCGTCGATCAATACCGGATTGTAATGAACGGCGTTTATATCGGCCCCGCCATCAACCAGCAGGCGTGTGGCCTCTAACTTACCCTCGTCGCGCCACCTGACATTATTCAGTGGCGTCCACCCCCGGCTATTGGTTTGGTTGGGGTCCATCCCCTTGTCCAGCAGAAATTCCAGCATTTCAGGGGAGCTTTCGCGGGCCGCCAAATACAGTGCGTTGCTGCCATCAGACCAGAGCGCATTCAGGTTGGCGCCATGCTCCAAAAGCAGTTGTGCCATCTCAAGCTGGCTTTTCTCCACAGTGCGCAGGAAAGGCGTCTTGCCTGTGGGCAACTTGCGGGCATCTACAGGCGCCCCCCGACTCAGCAGATAGCGGGCCAGGGCCAGATCGTTTTCATCCACCGCTTGGTCCAGCGGCGTCCTGAGAATATTGCCGTGGTAACCCAGCTCGGCACCGGCCTCGATCAGCATCGACAGCAGCTGTGGCGATTTGCCAAAATTTCGAAGGGATACCTGTAACGGCGTCTTGTTAAAATTGTCCAGCGCGTTAACGTCGGCACCCTTTTCCAGCAGCAGTTCCACCAGTTCGGCCTTGCGACTACTCACTGCCAAATGCAGCATTGTATTGCCTTGCCCATCCCGCAGTGCCACCAGCTCCGGGTGCTTGTCGATGTACTCCGCCGCCTTTTCGAATTCAGCGTTCACCGCCCACAGGATACGGTGCCCGGGTGAAGTGCCCGGATCAGGGTCCCGCTCAGCGTCTCCCATCTTTCCATTGAATGCCGCAAGCTCCTCCGCATTGAGCTTGCGATAGGGAAGAGGCTGTCTCGACGACTTGGCGCCAAGAACCAGAATATTGCCGTCGATCGAGGCGAGAAATTCGCGACCTTCAACCAGAATGGTGATGTCATTGCCCACGACCGACACCACCTGGTACTCCTTGGATTTCGACCGCGAGGCCCCGCGGATTTCACGGACTTCCGTCGCCGTAAATTCCACACCCTGGTTGTTCGCTAAGCGCCGCAGCATAGGCTCCATTACATTTATGAGGGAATCTTCGTTCTGGTCCCCGGCGGCCTTTCGAGCGGAGGCAATGAAGGCATTGATCGCAGTGTCATCCACTAACCAGGTGCCAATTAAATCCTTTTCGGTGACAACTTTGTCGCAGGCAGTGGGAAAACCCACGATTAAGACAAGTCCAATTATTATTGTTAGTTGTCTCACGACTCCCCCTATTGTTATACCGGCGATCCAACAGGTAATCCCTCATCTATTTTGTCGCCTTTGAAAGTCTGCGCAATGATATGGAAGGGCCTGCGTCGGTCTCCGCCCGGCAGTGGCATATCTTTTTACCACATTAACCGGTCAGTTGACTGAGTTGTCGGATAGATAAATGCCCAAAAAGTCACAAATATTATAAATGGCGGCACCTAAACTTCCTCCGTAATCAATCGCAATAGCCATAGTTGCCTTATTGGTGTAAACAGGCCCTAAGTTATATCAATAATCACAATAAGGTCCCCAACAATGAAAATCCCAGTCTGGTCCATTGCCCTGTCCGCAGTCCTGCTGGGAGGCTTTAGTCCTTCCCACGCAGAAACCATCGAATATGTGTTTTACGATAAGGAGGGCATCGCCGGCACGGAAGTGATTGAGTGGCAGGGAAACCGAGTCACCGGGCAGCTCAAACTGGGCTGGAACAATCGCCGCCTCGACCTGAAAGAGAGTTTCACTATCGGCGCCAAACAGGTGCCTGAGCAACTGCACATAGAGGGCACCAGCCCATTCGGCGCGCCGGTAAATGAAAAGTTTTCCCTGGTCGACGGTCTCGCCCAGTGGCACAGTGCCGACGAGCGCGGCAATGCGAAATCTTCCGCGCCGCAGTTCTACATACCCAAAAGCCCGACCCTGGCAGTGGAGTCGCAACTGGTAAAAGCGCTGCTGGCCAGTGACAACCGCACTATCAGCCTGCTGCCCCAGGGACAGGCGCGACTGTTTGAGCTGGACCGGTTGACCCTGGCCCAGGGCGAGGTGGAAGAAACGGTTTATCTCTACGGTGTCAGCGGCCTTTCCTTCACACCGCAACTGGGCTGGTTCGACCAGCGGGGCAACCTGTTCGCGGCGGACGAAGGGGGCTGGTTTGCAATACTGCGCAAAGGCTGGGACAAATCCCACCTGGCCCAACTCAAGGAACGGCAAATCCGCGCCGCCGACAAATACCTGCAGGACCTCTCCGCAAAACACACACTCAAGTCCAAGGCGCCGATTCTGATCAGCAATGTGAACCTGGTGGACGTAGAAGCGGGCAAGCTGTTGGAACAGCGCCACCTGCTGATCGAGAATGGCAAGATCACCCGCATGAGCATCGCGCCGATCCGGTTGCCCGGGATTACCCGTATCGACGGACGCGGCAGGACCCTGATCCCCGGGCTCTGGGACATGCACAGTCACCTCTCCCCCACAGATGGTGTGCTGAATATGGCCGCCGGCGTGATCAACGTAAGGGACCTGGGCAACACCCACGACAATATCATGCGCATCGAGCGGCTCTTCTCCTCCGGCCAGATAATCGGCGGCGATGTCTATCGCGCCGGGTTTATGGACCGGGAAAGTGAAAACGCCATGCGCATGGGCAAGACCACCACCAGCCTTGAGCAGGCCAAGGAAATAGTCGACTGGTATGCCGACCGCGGCTATATGCAGATAAAGACCTACAGCTCCATGGAGCCGGAGTGGATAGCCCCCCTGGCCGAGCATATTCACAGCCGCGGTCTGCGCCTGTCCGGCCATATCCCCGCCTTTATGACCGCCGAGGAGGCAGTGGATGCGGGCTTCGACGAAATCCAGCATATCAACATGCTGTTTCTCAATTTCATGGGCGCCATAGACACACGCAAACGGCTGCGCTTTACCGAAGTCGGCGAACACGCCCACGAACTGGATTTAAACAGCAAAGAAGTGGCACGCTTCCTGGACAAGCTGGCCCGCAAAGGCACAGTCGTGGACACCACCACCACCGTATTCAGCTCCATGCTGCTGCGCCAGCCAGGTAAGCTGGACCCGGAATTTGCCGCTATCGCCGATCATTTGCCCATCAATGTGCGCCGCCAGTTTATTGGCGCGGAACTGGATGTAAAACCGGAGCACCGGGAGGACTACGACCTGTCCGCCCAGGCGTTGCTGAACATGGTGCGCAAGCTCCACGAGCACAGGGTGCCGATGGTGGCGGGGAGCGACGGCATCCCCGGTTTCACCCTGCTGCGGGAGCTGGAACTCTACGCCAAGGCCGGCATCCCCAATGCAGACGTATTGCGCACCGCCACGCTGGTGCCCGCCAGCCTGGTGGGCAAACTGAACACAGGGGGCACTATTTCCGTCGGCAAGGACGCGGACCTGGTACTGCTGGACGGCAACCCCCTGGAGGACATCAGTGCGCTGCGCCGCACCGCACTGGTGATCGAGGGACAGAACCTCTACCGGCCGGACCAGCTGTACAGCGCGCTGGGCATTGAGCCATTCCACCCCTCAGTGCCGGTGTCACTGGACCAGCCCGGGGACACCGCCATCAATTGATTACTCCGGGCACCGATAGAGAAGGGAATCAGGCCCGCGGCAGGGTGACGCCGCGCTGGCCCTGATATTTGCCGCCGCGGTCCCGGTAGGACACATCGCAGACCTCATCGGACTCGAAGAACAGCATCTGCGCCACGCCCTCGTGGGCGTAGATCTTTGCCGGCAGGTTGGTGGTGTTGGAGAATTCGAGGGTCACATGCCCCTCCCACTCCGGCTCCAGTGGCGTCACATTGACGATAATGCCGCAGCGGGCATAGGTGGACTTGCCCAGGCAGATGGTCAGCACCGAGCGCGGGATACGGAAGTATTCCACCGTGCGCGCCAGCGCAAAGGAGTTGGGCGGAATAATGCAGGAGTCCCCCTCCACATCCACGAAGCTGTTCTCGTCGAAGGTCTTGGGGTCCACGGTGGCGGAGTGGACATTGGTGAAAATCTTGAACTCACCGGCGCAGCGCACATCGTAGCCGTAGCTGGAGGTACCGTAGGAGATCAGCCGCTCGCCATCGCCGTTGCGGCGCACCTGGCCCGGCTCGAAAGGCTCGATCATACCCTGCTGCTCGGCCATCCGGCGTATCCACTTATCGGACTTGATACTCACTCCGCCCCCTTCGAGTCGCTTCTGCTGGCCAGTAAAGAGGCCGAATCATAGCGGGTTTGCGGCGGGCACAAAAGTGCCGGCCCCGGCGGCCATTTGCCGGACGGGTGAAGGCCCCCGCCACAAGCGTCACCCGGCGCTTGCCGCCCCGAATGAACTACTGTATAAAAGCACAGTAACTACTGTATATAAATATAGTATTTTATTCCCGGGGCACAAGGCGAGGACGTCAGTGTGAACAGTGCAGAAAACTTCATACAGAACAAGGTGTTAAAGCAACAGCGCCTGCGCCGGCTGCTGGACCGGGCAGATATCTGGCAGGCCGCCAATGAACAGCGGCGCCCGCGCAACGGCATTGCCACCGGCTACCGGGGCCTGGATGCCCTGCTCAGCGGACACGGCTGGCCCCGCGGTGCCACCACCGAATTACTGGCGGACCAGTCCGGCATCGGCGAGCTGAGCCTGCTGCTGCCCACTCTGGCGGAGCTGACCCGGGACGGACAGATGGTGGTGCTGGTGAACCCGCCGCATATCCCCTATGCCCCGGCCCTTGCCGCCGCCGGCGTGCAGTTGGACAAACTGCTGATACTGCACCCCCGCGGTCAGCGGGACCAGCTCTGGGCCATGGAACAGTCGCTGCAGGCCGGCTGCTGTGGCGCACTGCTCAGCTGGCAGCCATCCCGGGAAGCAGGCGACAGGGATTTGCGCCGCCTGCAGATAGCCGCCCGCCAGGGCGACTGTCTGCACTTCCATTTTCGCCCCGGCAACTGCGCCGCTGCGCCATCGCCCGCCAGCCTGCGGCTGCAGCTGAGCAGCGACGGCGAACAGCTGACCCTGCAACTGCTAAAACAGCTGGGCGGACACTCTGGCCAGCGCCTGCAGCTGCCCCGCAGTCCCGACCTGACCCGTCGCGACCAGCCGCTGCACTGAGGGAGTCCGAACCATGCTCTGGCTGTGCATACAGTTTCCCAGGCTGCCCCTGGAAACCCTCACCCGCGCCCAGCACAAGCGCACGGAAACGGTGCCCCAGGCGGTGGTGGAAAAGCAGCTGGTGGTGGATGCCAACGGTCCCGCCCGGCAGCGCGGTGTCGAGACCGGACTCACCGTAGCCACCGCCTGCGCCCTCTGCAGCGACCTCTCCCTGCTCACCCGGGACACAGAGCGGGAGGCGCAGCTGCTGCGGGAACTGGCCCAGTGGGGTTACAGCTTTACCCCGGTGGTCTCCCCCCAGGCCGCCGGCACCATCGCCGACGGCGACATGCAACACGCCTGCCTGCAGCTGGAACTGAGCGGCTGTCTCAAAGCCAGGGGCGGCCTGCAGCCGCTGTTGCAACAACTGCGGCGCGAGCTGCGGCAGATGCGCATCAGCGCCCGCATGGGCCTGGGCCACAGCCCCAGTGCCGCACGGATGCTCAGCCAGTTGCCGGAGCACAGCCAGTGGCTGCGGGACACCCGCACCCCCCCCAGCCCGCAACAGTGGCGCCAGTGGATCAGCTTCTCCCCCTGCAAACTACTCGACTGTGACAACCGGACCCTGGCCAAGCTCTACGCCTGCGGTATCAAACGGGTCAGCCAGTTGCTGGCGATTCCGCTGTCGGAAGTGGGCAGCCGTTTCGGCCGCGACTTCGTCCAATACCTGGCGCGCCTGAACGGCAGCCGCCAGGACCCGGTCCCCGGCTACCAGCCGCCGGTGGAGTTTCACCGCGAACTGCCCTTTCCCAGCCCCCTGGAAAACAGCGAACAGCTGCTGTTCCCCGCCGGCCGCCTGGTGCGCGAGCTGTGCCAGCAGTTGCAGCGGCGCCAGCTCTACACCCAGAAACTGCGCTGGAAACTGGATTTCGGCCGGCAGGGCTGCAAGGTGGTGTCCGTGGAGACGTCGCGGCCACTGCTGGACCCCCAGAGACTGATCGCCCTCACCCGGTTGCAACTGGAGCGGCTCAGCCTGGAGCAACCGGTGCAGTCGCTGCACCTCACCTGCGATCAGCTGCAGCCGTTGGAACAGACGCTTGTGGACGAGGACCTGTTCGCAGACAGCGGCAAGCTGCAGCGCAGCCACCAGTTGCTGGACAAGCTGCGGGCGCGCCTCGGCCACCAGGCGCTGTCCGGCGTCAGCCTCAGGGAGAGCCATTTGCCGGAGCAGGCCTGGCAAACCGCCGACACCCCGCTAGCGGACCGCAGGGGCGGGCGCAAGGGCCGGCAGTTGCAGCCCGCCGGCGCCTGCCGGCCCAACTGGCTGCTGGCGCGCCCCACCCGCCTGCGCCATCGCGGGCAGCGATTGTTTCACCAGGGCGAGATGCAGTTGCTGCAGGGCCCGGAGCGTATCGACGGCTACTGGTGGCAGCGGTGCCGCCACGCCCGCGACTACTACATAGCCAGCGGCAGGGATGGCAGCCTCTACTGGGTGTTTCAGGATCTCAGTTCGGAGGAATGGTACCTGCACGGTATCTATGCCTAGCAGGCTGTTGAAAAAGTGTTTTTCAGCAGTCTGCTGTCCCCAACAGAAATGTGCCGCGCCGCCGGCCGCAAGCCGACGCGAGTCCTTGTAGAGCCAGCCGCGTAATTGCGCAGGTTTTCAAGGGCCACAATCCAATGGATGAGGGACCATCACTTGGATTGCCCGGTTAATAGTTCCATTCCGATCATTGCATGCAGTACGCCGAACTCTTTTGCCAGAGCAACTTCTCTTTTCTGCAGGGTGCCTCCCACCCTCAGGAACTGGTCCGGACCGCGGACCAGTTGGGCTACAGCGCCCTCGCCATCACCGACGAATGCTCCCTGTCCGGTGTGGTGCGCGCCTACAGCGAACTGGAAAAACTGAAAAGCACCCAGGACAGTTCGCTGAAACTGATCTGCGGCAGTTTTTTGCGGCTGCAGGAAGGCGGCGAGCTGGTGCTCCTCGCCCCGGATCACAGCGCCTACAGCGGCCTCTGCCAGTTGATTTCCGCCGCCCAGCTGCGCGCCCCCAAAGGGCAGTATCGGGCGGGCATCGGGGATATTGTGCAGTACTGCAGCGGCGCCATCGCAATCTGGCTGCCGGAAGCGGAAATCCGCCCGGTTCCGGCGGCGCTAAAACAACACTTTTGCGGCCGGCTCTATTTCGCGCTCTGCAATGGTTTGCAGTCCCAGCAGGGCGCCCGTATCCGCGAACTGGTGGACGCGGCCCGCAGGGAAACACTGCCCCTGGTGGCCACCAACGCCGCACTGATGCACTGCCGCAGCCGCAAACCGCTGCAGGATGTGCTCAATGCCAATTATCACAACTGCACCCTGGAGCAGTTGGGCTATCGGCTGCAGCAGAATGCCGAGCGCTACCTGCGCCCCCTGGAGGATATAGCCGCACTCTACCCCGGCCAGGCCATCGCCAGCACCGCAGACATCGCCGCACAGTGCCGATTCAGCCTGGCGGAACTGCGCTACCAGTATCCCTCGGAAGTTTTGCCGGCCAACCAGAGCGCCAGCGGTTATCTGCGGCAACTGGTAGAAGCGGGCCTAAAACAGCGCTGGCCCGGGGGGCCAAAAACAGAGATCGCGGAACAGATTGAAACGGAACTGGCGATCATCGCCGAACTGGGTTACGAGCACTATTTCCTCACCATTTACGACATAGTGCACTATGCCCGCAGCCAGCATATTTTGTATCAGGGCCGCGGCTCCGCCGCCAACTCCGTGGTCTGCTACTGCCTCTTTATCACCGAAATCGATCCCCACCATATCGGGCTACTGTTCGAGCGCTTTATCTCCCGCGAGCGCAGGGAACCGCCGGATATCGACGTGGATTTCGAACATGAGCGGCGCGAGGAAATTATTCAATATATTTACCAGAAGTACGGCCGCGACCGGGCCGGCCTCGCCGCCAACAAAGTCACCTATCGTTTTAAGAGCGCCCTGCGGGATATCGGCAAGGCGCTGGGCATAGGTTCCGCCACCATAGAGCGGCTGCAGGCGGAGCGCGCCTGGTGGGACAGCCTGGAGGCATTTCCCCAGCAGATGCAAAAAGTGGGGATAGATCCCGACAGCGCCGCCAGCAAAATGCTGCCGCAGTTGCTGCAGCAGATTTACGGCTTTCCCCGGCATTTATCCCAGCATGTGGGCGGCTTCGTAATCACCGAAAAACCCCTGCACACTTTAGTGCCCATCGAAAACGCGGCCATGGACGGGCGCACCATAGTGCAGTGGGACAAGGAGGATATCGAGGACCTGAAATTGATGAAGGTGGACGTGCTCGCCCTGGGTATGCTCACCGCCCTGCGCAAATCCCTCACCTATATGGGACTCTATGGGCCAAAGCTGCGGCTGCAGGATATTCCGGCCCAGGACCCGACGGTTTACGCAATGCTGAGTCGCGCCGACACCATCGGCGTGTTCCAGATCGAATCCCGCGCCCAGATGAGTATGTTGCCGCGACTGCAACCGCGCAATTTTTATGAGCTCACCATCGAGATTGCCATAGTGCGCCCCGGCCCTATCCAGGGGGGCATGGTGCACCCCTATCTAAAACGCAAGCAGGGGCTGGAGCCGGTCACCTATCCCCACGAAAAACTGCGCCCGGTACTGGAACGCACCCTCGGCGTTCCTATTTTTCAGGAACAGGTGATCAAGCTGTCCATGGTTGCAGCTGGGTTTAACGGCGGCGAAGCCGACCAGCTGCGCCGCGCCATGGCCAGCTGGGGCAAAAACGGGGATCTCTACCAGTTCCGGGACCGGCTGGTGCAGGGGATGCTGGCCAACGGCTACCAGGAAGCCTTCGCCGAGCAGTTGTTTAACCAGATGAAAGGCTTCGGTGCCTACGGCTTTCCAGAATCCCACTCCGCCAGTTTTGCCCTGCTGGCCTATTTTTCCGCCTGGATCAAACACCACCACCCGGCCGCCTTTTACTGCGGCCTGCTCAACAGCCAGCCGATGGGTTTCTACGCCCCCGCGCAGCTGGTCCAGGACGCCCAGCGGCACCATGTAAAAATACTGCCGGTGGACGTGCTCCACAGCCACTGGGACCACCGGCTGGCATTGCCTGTGGAGCAGCGGCCAGGGTCCGGCGCAGCTGGCGCACAGAAAACACCGGAAACAAAAGCGCCCATGTTGCGCCTGGGCATGCGGCTGGTCCGGGGTTTGAGCCAGTCCAGTGCCGAGAGCATCAGTGAACTGCGGGCAAAACAGGATTTTCGCTCCCTGGCGGATTTCCGCCGTCTCACCCAACTGAGCCGCGAACAACTGGCGCTGCTGGCCCGCGCCGACGCCTTCGGCAGCCTGGGGGGCAACCGCTATATGGATACCTGGCAGTCCCTGGATCGGGAGCCCCACCGGCAGGCCCCAGCCCCTCACAAACCCGCCAGTTCCCTGGAGGACCAGACCCGGGACGACTACGCCAGCACCGGGCTCAGCCTGCGGGAGCACCCGGTCGCCCTGCTGCGCCGGCGGCATCAATTGCAGAGTAATGCCAGGGCCGAAGAACTGTTCCATATCCGGGATGGGCAAATGGTGACCGTGATGGGGCTGGTCACCTGCCGGCAGCGGCCCGGCAGCGCGTCGGGAGTACTGTTTCTCACCCTGGAGGACGAGAGCGGAACCATTAATGTGGTGGTGTGGGAGCCGCTGCAGCAGCGCTTTAAAGCCGAGATCAAGCGGGGGGCTGTTTTACAGGTCCGCGGCAGGGTGCAAATCAGCGCGGTGGACAGGGAAAGCCAGCCGGTAATTCATCTGGTGGCCGGGGATATCCGGTGTTTGCAGTGGCAGAAGGTGCAAACGGTTCGAAGTTTCCACTAGCAGGCTGATGAAAAAGTAGCTTTCAACAGCCTGTTGTCCCGAACAGGGATGTTCGGGTCGCAAATCAAGCGTGTAACTGCTTGATTTGTCGTGGAGGGTTTGCGGACATGCGCCGCAAACCCGGGCTGAGAAAAGCCAGGGAGGGCTTTTCTCAGCAACCTGTTAGTTGCCGGGTTAATGCTGCTTTTAGGGTCCCACTACTGGTGTTGTCTGGCTGCCCAGCAAAAGGCCCGAACTGTCGTAGGTAAAGTCCGTCACCGATTCCGGTGTGGTGATTTTCAGCACCAGATTTAATGTGGCGTGCCACTGGGTGGTGACGGTCCTGGCTTCCGGCGTGCCGGCGGCCTCGGTTCTGCTCAGCTCCCGACCCAGGTTGTCCCGGGTAAAACTGGTGATATTCCCTTCCCAGTCGGTCTCGGTGGCCACAAAACCATTGCTATCGTAGGTGTAGGCCCTGTTGGCCGCCGCACAGTTGGCCGAAGCTTCGCCATCGATGGAGACAATACGCTTGACTCCATCTATATCCCCATAGTGATAGCTGGTCTGCTTGCCCAGGGCATTGGTCAGGCGCCGGGTATCGGCATCCACATAGGCCACATCCAACGACTCGGCGCCGCCATTGTGCTCGGTGCGAATGGCCCGCCCCAAGTCGTCATAGGCAAAGCTGCTGTAGATCGCACCGGCTTCATCTGTAACACCGGTCAGCGCATTGGGGAAGCGGCTGTCTTCATAACGAAAAAGCCGTTGCGGCGTGCTAATACCCGGGAAGGTGATGGAATGCAGCAAATCATTACCGGTGTAGGCAAACTGGTAAACAGAGTTGTCATTGCGGGTGATCTGGGTCAACTGACCATCCGTGTAGGCCAGGGTGATGCTGTTGCCATTGTTATCGGCGATTGAGGTTTGCTGGGCACCACTGCCATCGTAGGTGTAACTGATACCTTCGCCCTGCTGGTTCTCCATCCGCAGGATGCGCCCAGCTATATCATAGCGCTCCGTAAAACCATCCACTCTTAGCGTCCAGCCCAGGGGCTGCAGCTCTGCATCCAGGTCCCTGGTCACCTGCCAGTTGCGGTTGGCCAGGGCCACAAAGACTCCGCTCTCATTGACAAAATGCAGGTCACTGCCATTGGGACGGTAGGCAATCACCCTTTCCGTTACCCCATCCGCTAACGTGTAATGGGCCAGGAAATAGCTGTGGTTATGGCGCCACTGCTTTGAGGCATCACCGGTATATTCCAAAGCAGGGTCCCTGTCCAACGGCAGGGTGATAGGTTCCTCTCCGGCAGGCAGCGGCTGCTCAGAGTGTACTATGGTCCCGCCGGCAACCGAACCCAGGCTGTAACCAGCGCCGCTTTTGCTATGATTGCCAAAGCTGTTGTAAAACCAGGAAAAACTCAGGGGAAAATCCCCATTGGCCGCAAAAACCAGTTCCCGCTGCAGTTTATGGCCACTAAGAAAATTAATGGGGTTGCCGGCCTGACTGCTACAGTTATCGGGTTCCGGTGGAGCTACACAGTCCCTTGCGGCTTCGGACCAGGGCTTGTCTGCCGGGCATTCCTTTTCGCAAAGAGCGGTATCGTCGTTGTAAATGGTTGGGGATTGGCAGTTAGGCATTTCACAGGACTGGGTATCAGGATTAATCTCCCCGGAGGCACAAACACACAGATTGCCACTTTCTGATGAGGCTGAGCTTCCTACAGGACAGCCAGCCCTTGCCCAGTGTGCATAAAAAGCTTGATACTCATAACCCGGCAATGGTGCAACACTTTCGCATTTAAAATGCCATATCCAAGTAATTACCCCATCAATTATGCGGTTTTTTTTTGTTATAAATGAAGCATTCAGAGCCCCATCTGGAATAATACCAGTTACTGCAATTTCCACATCAGCCCCTGCACCCGACGCATTATATACCGCATTTTCTGCCGATTGACGATCGACAAAAAAACCAAGATAGAAATCCTCGCAAGAAGCACTGGCCTGTACCGGCAAAAAAGAAAAGCTAAAGAAAATAAAAAAAACTTTATAGATCAATTTTCCCGCCCTTATTTTATGGCACATTATAGTTAGCCTGGATCGAGAAAGCATCCGTAAACTCCAGAGTATCACGGAGATAGAAATAAAAAAATCATATTATAAGGAAACGTAACCATTTCCCTTAAGTGCATGAGCTGAAAAAACTTCCTTATATATCTCATACGTCTTACTTTTATCTCGCTTGAGAAATACCAAATCGATTACACATTCATTAAGTTTCGACAAATCGCTCAGAAATGAGTCCAGCTTCTGAACCGGTCAAATACTATTATACTCCTGACTATGCCAAATCCTACTACAATTTAATAGCCCTCTGTTTAACCCCATATTAACAGCCAGGATCTTGTTTACACCAACTAGCTAGCCCATTATATACCCCAGTCTTACTCTATTTGGAACCTCCAAAGTTCCCATCCCAGGATCAATAACAAGTTGCCAGATTTCATCAAGCCCGCAGACTATCATGACCATCTCGGGAGCCTCCCAATCGGGGGGAAGGTGGGTTTTTGCATTACCTTCCCGACTTCCGAGGCGCCATTTACCTATCCGAGAGAAATATAAAATACCCAGTTACGATTATGACCAGCTACAACACTACAAATATTGACGATCCAGCCCCACTTGGGCTGCCAGAAAATTGATACATGTCTTAATGTACCCATACTGTTGGGGCTAATCTTTGCCTCCGCAGTGATTGGAAAATAGGATTTGCCAGAAAATTTACGACACTTTTTTTGAAGTGACAGAAATATTCAGCCTACCCCCTTGCCCAACTCAGCGATTTTCACATATGAGAAGGCTATGGAAAGGATAAAATAGTTTGGCAAGGCTCGGCATTTTCAACCATATTCGGCTCGACAAGGAGTGGTGCTTGTTAGGTGCGGAATTCGCTAGCTTGACATTACCATGCTGAATACATTTTGAATTGTTGTGCCGCGAGCTCCGTCTACAATTCTACAAGAATTAGTCCAAGCAAGCTTTAAGAAATTGGACGCAATCTCTCCCTTACAATAGTATTTTTTCCTTTCCACATTACACTATCAATCAAATAGTGATGTATATTTATAAAAAGAACAAAGGCAATTAAGAAAAACAAGCCTCCAAATGCCTCACTTATCTCCGAAAAAGATTTATCCAAAATATCGGGCACAAAATGAAAGCACAAGGCGCCCAAAATAAAGGCGGGCCCCCACCAAAACAAAACTACCGGCTTAAGATAACCACTCCCTGCATCCCGGGCCTTTTCCTCATTAACCACTAAAACATGCGAAAAGAGCATATATTGCAGAGAGTGAAAAAGGGGAATAAAAAGAGCAAATCCGGGCAGCCTAAACAAAGGCAATAACCAAACATAGGCCGATATAAGTGCCAAAACTGCCGAAAACGTATCCTTAACGCCAGATGCACGACGATAAAGCAACCAACCTGAAACCAACCCCAGACTCAGGTAACCCAAAAATTCCGCTATAGATAGGACAGGCCTTGGGATTGCAGGCACCACATAATCATAATTCCAAAACTGGCTCTCAACCTCTAGATTTGAAAACAGTGCAAAGAAGGAGCAAAACCACAGTAAAAAGAGAGAATACTTTAAGAAGGACTGCTCTACAAGAGACAATTTAACCCCATTCATTCCATTTAAAATAATAAAGCACCCAAAGCATTGTTTGATATAGTGCCAACCCACTAGGAAAAACATGACAAATAGCGGCACTACAAGCAAATCCGTACGCTGCGAAAAACCAAGTACCAAAAACAAGCTTAACAATACTAGAGGAACAGCAATGCCCACAGAAAAAAACGGCAACTGTTTAAATAACAGCCCTTTATGTAAGCGATAAAATAGCAAATAACTTATCAAAAAGTGTGGCGAATTAATAAGAAAGGCCAATAGCCAACTGGTATACCACCAATCTCCCTCTTTCAAAGACTCACCGAACAATAGAAAGAGAATAAAAACAATGCCAGACAGGCCAAAAACAAAAAAACTATCTGTTGCAGGCCCTATCAACCCCTTTGATCCAGAGTTCCCAGTAGTTATAGCGAGTGATTCTGAATATGCCATAAGCCCGCGGCTATCTAGTAGAGTTAGTATTTACAATAGAAAGTAGAGCTTATCGGAATAACTTAAAAACTTGCTCCACAACACGTTTACAATCCCGAACCTCCAAATGCCAAGACCACCCGGAAACCAGGTAGTCTTGACAAAGAAGTTTTGACCCAGTGTTAGGGGGTAGGACCAGGAGCAGGACCAGGAGCAGCAGCAGTACTGCGGCACTCCGCAGGAACATATTTACTTTTAGCAGAATCTGTTACTTTACATTGCCAGGTAATACCACTAGCGTTAGCGCCAGCGGTAGGAGTAATGTCCAATATAACGCCTGCAGCAGCATTGGTATCCATGGTGACGGTAATCTTACCAGTTGCTGTTTCACAGGCCATACTCGCAACACTTCCTACTGCTGTTGTGAATGTATTAACTCCGTTACAGTAATTACCACTAGCTACAATATTACCGCCACCATTGGCAATATTTTCAGCGATTGTTGCTTTGGCTCCGGATGCCAGACTAAGCCCCTCGGATACGCGGGCACGGATCGTGTAGTCCTGGTAGGCCGGCAGCGCCACTGCGGCCAGAATACCGATAATCGCCACCACGATCATCAGTTCTATGAGTGTAAAGCCCTGTTGTTTTTTCATTGTAACCGTCTCCATACAGACATTGTGATTCGAGTTCGTTGTTCTAAATTCCCCTTAGGAAATCGCATTCAACAATACAATCTTTGTGCCAATTTGCGCAAGCGGGGTTTTACCCGGTAATAGTGCATTTTTGCCTGTTTTTTAAGCAAAAAACTTCCATTTTGGCCTTTTAACTCAGATAGTGACAAAAAACGTCACTTTAATCCCCAAACCGTCAAGGCTTACCCGGGTGCAGTTGCAGATTTTCCAGAGATATATTGGGAACGCTTAGAGAAGTTGGTTTTGCTCGATAGGACATAGATAAGGATAAAAGCGGGAGCCGCGCCGATTGGCGATACCGGCGGGTTTGGTTATAGTTGGACCTGGGCTGGCCCCGGGCCGCAGCTTTTTTCGCACCGGATTCGCACTGGCCCAGCCCATTAAAAATACAACTATCTTGAGCCAGATCAGAATCATGAGCAGTACCCCCCTCAACGGCCTGGCCAAGCGGCTGGTGGCGGACCAGGTCCTGGACGAGTCCACAGCCCTGTCGGCCACCAAGGCCGCCAAGCGGGAAAACCAGACCTTTGCCCAACACCTGGTGGAGGCCAAGCTGGTAAAGAGCCGCGAGCTGGCCCTGATTGCCTCCCAGGCGTTCGGCTCGCCCCTGTTCGATCTGGGCAGCTACAACTTTGACCTGATCCCCAGGGATATTGTCGACGAGCGGTTGATCGGCAAACATTTCGCATTACCGTTGTACAAACGGGGCAACCGGTTGTTTGTGGCGGTGGCCGACCCTACCAACCTGTCCGGACTGGACGAATTCAATTTCAATACCGGCCTCAACACCGACGCGGTGCTGGTGGAGGCGGACAAGCTGGCCAAGGCCATCGACGGCTACCTGTCCGACAACAGCGATATGGGGGCCGGCCTGGAGGGCCTGGACGACGAGGAGCTGGAGGGGCTGGAAGTGGGGGCCGAGGCCCCCGAGACCCGGGATAATGATGACACCGTTGGCGACGAGGCGCCGGTGGTGCGGTTCGTGAACAAGGTGCTGCTGGACGCTATCCGCGGCGGTGCCTCGGATATACACTTCGAACCCTACGAAAAAACCTACCGGGTGCGTCTGCGCACCGACGGGGTGTTGCAGGAGGTGGCCCGCCCCCCTATCCAACTGGCATCGCGGATCTCCGCCCGGCTGAAGGTGATGTCCCGGATGGATATTTCCGAGCGGCGCCTGCCCCAGGACGGCCGTATCAAGATGAAGCTGTCCAAGACCAAGGCCATCGATTTCCGTGTCAACAGCCTGCCCACCCTCTGGGGGGAGAAAATCGTGCTGCGGATTCTGGACCCGTCATCGGCCAAGCTGGGGATCGACGCCCTGGGCTATGAGGACGAGCAGAAAAAGCTCTATATGGATGCCCTGGCCCAGCCCCAAGGCATGATTCTGGTGACCGGGCCCACCGGCTCCGGCAAGACCGTCTCCCTCTATACCGGGCTCAATATCCTCAACACTCCGGAGCGCAATATCTCCACCGCCGAGGACCCGGTGGAGATCAACCTGGAGGGCATCAACCAGGTCAATGTAAATCCCAAGGTGGGCCTCAATTTCGCCGAGGCGCTGCGCTCCTTCCTGCGCCAGGACCCGGACATCGTTATGGTGGGCGAGATCCGCGACCTGGAAACCGCCGAGATCGCCATCAAGGCGGCGCAGACGGGGCACCTGGTGTTGTCCACTCTGCATACCAACTCCGCCCCGGAGACACTGACGCGACTGATGAATATGGGGGTGCCCACCTTCAATATCGCCACTTCCGTCAGCCTGATTATCGCCCAGCGGCTGGCGCGCCGCCTGTGCAACGAGTGCAAAAAGCCCGTCAACCTGCCGGAGGAGGTTTTGAAAAACCAGGGTTTCGATGTGGTCGCTATTCCCCGGCAGGAGTGGAAACTCCACCAGCCGGTGGGCTGTGAACACTGCTCCGATGGCTACAAGGGTCGGGTGGGGGTCTATGAAGTGGTTCGCATCACCGACGGCATCTCCCGCATTATAATGGAGGGCGGCAATTCCATTCAGATCGCCGACCAGGCGAAACAGGAAGGGTTCAACGACCTGCGCACCTCGGCCCTGCGCAAGGTGGCGCTGGGGGTCACCAGCCTGGAGGAGGCCAACCGGGTGACCAGTGATTAGACAGCCCAGCTTTTTAAACACAAATAGCCAAAAATAGCCACAGACAGTTCACTCAGGGTGCGGACCGCCGCACCAAGCCAGAATAACAAGGGGAAGCCTCACTATGGCCAATGCCAGCGCAGTCGCCTATGTCTACAAGGGTGTGGACAGCAAGGGCAACAAGGTTGAAGGCGAGATCAACGGCACCACTCCCGCGCTGGTGAAAGCCCAGCTGCGCAGGCAGGGGATCATCGCCCGCGTGCAAAAGAAACCCAAACCCCTGTTTGGCGGCAAGAAAAAGGTCAAGCCGGCGGATATCGCCCTCTTCACCCGCCAGATGGCCACCATGATGAAGGCCGGGGTGCCGCTGGTGCAGAGCTTTGAGATAGTGGCCGACGGCCTGGACAACGATGGGGTCAAGGAACTGATATTCAAGATCCGCGACGATGTGGCCTCCGGTATGCCCTTCGCGGAAGCCCTGCGCAAGCATCCTCTGTATTTTGACAATCTGTTCTGCAACCTGGTGGCCTCCGGCGAACAATCGGGGGCACTGGAAACCATGCTGGACCGCATCGCCACCTATAAGGAAAAAACCGAGTCCCTCAAGGCCAAGATCAAAAAGGCCATGACCTACCCCATCGCAGTGGTGGTGGTGGCCATAGTGGTGACCTCCATTTTGCTGATCAAGGTGGTGCCGCAATTCGCCGAGACCTTCTCCAGCTTTGGAGCCGACCTGCCCGCCTTTACCCAGATGGTGGTGGGAATGTCCGAGTGGATGCAGGAGCACTGGCTGATACTCCTGATCGCTGTGGTGTTGGGCATCGGCGGCATTATCGAGGCCAAGAAACGGAACAAAAAAGTGGCGGAGTTCTTCGACCGGTTGATTCTGCGGCTGCCCATTTTCGGCCAGATCACCTATAACTCCATTGCCGCCCGCTTTGCCAGGACCCTGTCCACCACCTTTGCCGCCGGCGTGCCCCTGATCGATGCGCTGCAGTCGGTGGCCGGCGCCACCGGCAATTCCGTCTACGAGAAGGCCACCCTGAATATCCGCGATTCCGTCGCCACCGGTATTCCCCTCAACAACGCCATCCGCGCCTCGGGTCTCTTCCCCAGTATGCTGGTGCAGATGGCGTCCATCGGCGAGGAGTCCGGTGCCCTGGACGATATGCTGGCCAAGGCGGCGGACTTCTACGAGGAGGCGGTGGACAATATGGTGGACAACCTCACCACCCTGATGGAACCCATGATTATGGCGGTGCTGGGGATACTGGTGGGGGGCCTGATGATCGCCATGTACCTGCCCATCTTCCAGCTGGGCCAGGTTGTATAGCCTATGTTGGAGACCCTTCTCTCCCACCAAACACTGCAGGTCGGTGGCGCCTTTGTATTGGGGCTACTGATTGGCAGTTTTCTCAATGTGGTGATCCACCGGCTGCCCATAATAATGGAGCGGGCCTACCGACGGGATTTCTTCGACTATTTTGGCCAGCAGCCGGATGCGGCGGAACAGCAATTGCTGGACACGCCCTTTAATCTATTTCTGCCCCACTCCCACTGTCCCCACTGCGAAGCGGAAATCAAGCCCTGGCACAATGTGCCCCTACTCAGTTACCTGGCGCTGAAGGGACGTTGCCGCCACTGCGGCAAGCCCATTTCCAAACGCTATCCGCTGGTGGAACTGGCCACCGGCCTGCTTACCGCCATTGTGGTCTGGCAACTGGGTTTCACCTGGCAGGCACTGGCGGCCTGCGGCTTCACCTGGGCGCTGGTGGCGCTTACCGGGATCGATTTCGACAAACAGCTGCTGCCGGATACCATCACCCTGCCACTGCTGTGGGCGGGGCTGCTGGTGAATATCTGGGGGCTCTTCGCCCCATTGCAGGATGCGGTGATTGGCGCCATGGCCGGCTACCTGTCCCTGTGGCTGGTGTACCACCTGTTCAAACTGGTGACCGGCAAGGAGGGTATGGGGGCCGGGGATTTTAAAATTCTGGCGGCCATCGGCGCCTGGTTTGGCTGGCAGCTGCTGCCGCTGGTGATTCTGCTGTCCGCCGCCGTGGGCGCCGCGGCGGGGATTACCTGGAGCCTGGTGGCCGGCCGCGACCGCCGCCTGCCCATCGCCTTCGGCCCCTACCTGGCCGGCGCCGGCTGGATTGCGATGCTGTGGGGGGCGGAGATTATGAGCTGGTATTTTTCCCTTTGGTAATCCAATCGATGGTCCCTTTGGTAATCCAATCGATGGTTCCTTTGGTAATCCAATCGATGGTTCCTTTGGTAATCCAATCGATGGTTCCTTTGGTAATCCAATCGATGGTCCCTCATCGATTGGATTGTCGCCTTGAAAATCTGCGCAATTACGCGAAATTGCTTGTTTTTCAAGGGCTCGCGCTGGCCTTCGACCAGCGGCGGTACATTCCTGTGCCGCGTTAATCCGGCAATTCAACCCTGAACCCGTATCGATTGGATTGTGGCCGATGAAAATCTGCGCAATGATGCAAAACCACCCCAGCTAGGGCCTGTTGACACTAACTGAGTTGGCCCTGTTGTGACAGAAAAGGTGCCAATCGAGGCAAGAGGAGAGCGGTTTGGTTGTTCCAAATGAGCGACGAGCAACGAAGAGTGGCGCCTTTTCCGGCACAACCCGAAGGGCTGCCCCTGGTTTCGCGCCCTGCGGCGTTAGAAATTGCTTATGTGGGCCCACCACACAGCGCAATTCCTGCCTTGCAGGCCACAAAACCAGTGGCAGCAGGGCTGTCTCAGTTAGTGTCAACAGGCCCTAGGAAAGCACCCTATGTACACAGTTGGCCTGACCGGCGGTATCGGCAGCGGCAAGTCCGCCGCGGCGGCCTGCTTCCGGGCCCTGGGCGTGCATGTGGTGGACGCGGACCAGGCGGCGCGCCTTGTGGTGCAGCCGGGCCGGCCGGCGCTGGAAAAAATCGCGGCCCGTTTCGGCACCGAAGTACTGCTGGAAAACGGCGAACTGGACCGCGCCTGCCTGCGCCGCCTGGTGTTCGACGACCCGGACCAGCGCCGCTGGCTGGAGGGACTGCTGCACCCGCTGATCCGCACGGAGATTATCGCCGCCCTGCAGGTGAGCAAAAGCCCCTATGCGATGCTGGAGTCGCCACTGCTGATCGAGTCCCGCCAGGACCAGCTGGTGCGGCGAATCTGTGTGGTGGACCTGCCGGAGCAGCTCCAGTTGGAGCGCGCCTGCCGGCGGGATGGCGCCGACCCGGTGCAGATCCGCAAGATTATGGCGGCGCAGCTGAGCCGCGCCCAGCGGCTGGCGCGCGCCGACGACCTGCTGGATAATAGCGGGGATTCCGGTGACCTGGAGCGGCAAGTGCAACCACTGCACCAGCGCTATCTGCAACTGGCCGCGTCAGACAAGAGATGAGATTTTATGCCGCAGGACACTTCCGACCCGACACCGACACTCCCCTGCCCCAGCTGCAAGCGGCCGATTACCTGGAGTGCTGATTACCCCCACCGGCCTTTTTGCAGCGAGCGCTGCCAGCTGATGGACCTGGGGGACTGGGCCAGCGAGTCGCACCGGATTCCCGGCCAGCCGGTGTACGATGATCTGCTCAGCGGGGATCTGGACCCCTCCCAGCACTAATAAGGTTGTTGAAAAAGGCATCCCGCCTGTTTCAAAACACGAAAAGCGAAAAATGTGATTTTCACTTTTCTCGCAAAATCAACGACTCAGGCGTCGCCGATTTTGCCGGAACCTCCATATTCCGGTACCAGGCGTCGAAATTCTTCGAATTTCAACAGCCTGCTAGGACCTGTGCGCGGATCGCTTCGATAATGGCCAGATTGGCGTCGGGAAAGCGAAACTCCCCCAGGGATTCCACCGGCACCCAGCGCACTTCCTGACCCTCGGCGCCACTGGGCTCGCCGTCGAAACCGGTGACCCACCAGGTATCCAGCAATACCCGCTTGTCGCCGTAGTCGTGCCGGATCTCCACCAGGGGTTGGAGCTGCGTAACCCGAATGGCCACTTCCTCGCGCAGTTCGCGGGTCAGTGCCTGTTTTGCGGTTTCACCCGCCTCCACCTTGCCGCCGGGCAGTTCCCAGCGGTCCCCCATATGCCGGTGGGCATGGCGCCGGGCGATCAGGATGGCGCCCTGCCGGTACACTGCGCCCACCGCCACATGCACCCACATCAGCTGCGGTACTCGGCGTTTATGGCCACATAGTCCCGGGAGAGGTCGCAGGTCCAGATATGTTCCGCCGCCCCGCCGCGGCCCAGGTCCACGGTGATGGTGAATTCCGGCCGGGCAAACACCCGCTGGCCCGCCTCCTCCGTATAGCCGGGCGCCAGCCCGCCGCCGGCCACCAGCTGCACTTCATCCACAAAGAGGTTGACCCTGGAGGGGTCCAGCCCCTCCACACCGGAATTACCCACGGCCATCACCAGCCGTCCCCAGTTGGGGTCCGAGGCGTAGAGGGCGGTCTTGACCAGCGGTGACTCCCCCACCGCAAAGGCCACTTTGAAAGCTTCGTCACTGGATGCGGCGCCCCGCACCTGGACGGTGACAAACTTGGTGGCCCCTTCGCCGTCCCGGACTATGGCCTGGGCCAGCTCCACATGTACCTGGACAATGGCGTCCCGCAGGCGCCGGTAGTTGTCATCGTCGGCCTTATCCAGCCGCGGCCCGGCGGTGCCGCTGGCGATCAATACAGCCGCGTCGTTGGTGGAGGTGTCCCCATCCACGGTGATACGGTTGAAGGATGCCGCCACCGATTCCCGCAGCAGTGACTGCAGCAGTTGCGGTTCTATATCGGCGTCGGTGGCCACATAGGCCAGCATGGTAGCCATATTCGGCTGAATCATGCCCGAACCCTTGGCCATGCCCACCACGCTGATGGTCTCGCCATCCAGTGTGACACTGCGCTGGGCCAGTTTGGGGCGGGTGTCGGTGGTCATAATGGCCCGGGCGGCATCACTCCAGCCATCTGCAGCCAGCCGCGAGGCGGCCACTGGTATGGCTTCAAGCAGCTTTTCCAAAGGCAGGGGTTCGCCGATCACACCGGTACTGAAGGGCAGTACCTGTTCCGGCGGCAGCTGCAACGCCCGGCCCACGGCGGCGCAGCAGGCGCGGGCATCGGCGATGCCCCGCTCTCCGGTGGCGGCATTGGCATTGCCGGCGTTGATCAGCAGTGCCCGCACGCCACCGCTACAAAGGTGCTCCTTCGCCACAGTCACCGGGGCGGCGCAAAAACTGTTGCGGGTAAAGGTGGCAGCCACGGCCGCACCCGGGTCCAGCGCCACCAGCACCAGGTCATCCCGGTTCCAGGGTTTGATATTGGCCGCTACGCTGGCCAGCCGGACTCCGGCGATGGACGCTATTTCCGTCATAGTGCCTTTCTGTCTCCCTAAGGTTGCCTGTACCCGGGACGGGGCTTTTCAGCAGACTGCCGACCCCTGCGCCCGATGAAGGGTCGCTATTATTTCCCCTGAAATTCGGGGACTCAAGGCATTTCCAAATTTATCTGCGGAATTCACTTAAATATCCGCAGATACTATTAACACGGCAATCCAAGAGATGTTTCTCCACCCATTGAATTGTGGCCCTTAACCCAGCGCGGCTACGGCACATCCCTGTGCCGCATTAAATCGGTATTCGTTGACGAAAAAGGCCCCGCTGAGCGGGGCCTTTGGGTCAATACAGGAATCGCGGCTTAACTCTGGGGGGACGACACCAGCTTGCCGCAACACTGTTTGTATTTTTTGCCGGACCCGCAGGGACAGGGGTCATTGCGCCCCACTTTGGGTCCGCGGCGCACCGGCTCCTGGGGCGGTGGCGCCGGCTGGTCGCCGGCCTCGGGCAGGGCGCTGGCCTGGGCGTGCTGCAATTCCAGCTGCTGGCGGCGCTGCTCTTCCAGGCGGCGCTGCTCCATTTCCTCCATCTGTTCGCGGGTCATGGGCTCCACATGGGCCAGCACGCGAATCACCTCATGCTTGAGGTTGTCCAGCAGACTCTGGAACAGGTGGAAGGACTCGCGCTTGAACTCCTGCTTGGGGTTCTTGTTGGCGTAGGCGCGCAGGCCGATACCGGCGCGCAGGTGATCCATGCTGGCCAGGTGCTCTTTCCACAATTGGTCCAGCACCTGCAGCATAATCTGCCGTTCGATGGTGGCCATCAGCCCGGTATCGCCGGTGGATTCGCCGATACGGGTCACCTTGGCATCGTAGGCTTCCTGTACTGAGGTGGTGATTTTCTCCCGCAGACTCTCCTCGTGCAGGGTGCGGTCCTCGTCCAGCCACTGCTGCACCGGCAGGGGCACACCCATTTCGGCGGTCAGCTGCTTCTCCAGGCCGGAAATGTCCCACTGCTCCTCGACACTCTGGGGGGGCACATGGCCTGAGATAAGTTCGTTGACCACGTCGACGCGAACAGCGGTGATGGTGTCGCTGATGTTGTCCGCCTGCAGCAGTTCGTTGCGCTGGCTGTAGATCACCTGGCGCTGGTCGTTGGCGACGTCGTCGTACTCCAGCAGCTGTTTGCGGATATCGAAGTTGCGGCCCTCGACACGGCGCTGGGCTTTTTCGATGGCGTTGGAAACCATCCGGTGCTCTATAGCCTCGCCCCGCTCCATCCCCAGCATCTGCATAAAATTCTTTACCCGCTCGGAGGCGAAAATCCGCATCAGGCTGTCTTCCAGGGACAGGTAGAAACGGGTTGCACCCGGGTCCCCCTGGCGCCCGGCGCGGCCCCGCAGCTGGTTGTCGATGCGGCGGGATTCATGCCGCTCGGTGCCGATAATATGCAGGCCGCCGGCCTCGATCACGGTATTGTGGCGCTGCTGCCAGGCCGCCTTTATCTCCGCCACCTCGGCTTCGGTGGGCTCCCGCCCCTGCTGTTCGCGCAACTCGGCGATTTCCGCCTCCCAGTTGCCCCCCAGCACTATGTCGGTGCCGCGCCCGGCCATATTGGTGGCGATGGTGACGGTGCCGGGGCGACCGGCCTGGGCAATGATCTGCGCTTCCTTTTCGTGGTACTTGGCATTCAGCACCTGGTGCTTGATCTTCGCCTTGGTGAGACGCCGGGACATTTCCTCGGAAGTCTCGATGGAGGCGGTACCCACCAGTATCGGCGCCTGCTTGTCCCGACACTCCTCGATGTCGGTGATCACCGCTTCCATCTTTTCTTCTTTGCTCAGGTATACCAGGTCGTTGCGATCGTCCCGCTGCACCGGCATGTTGGTGGGAATCACCACTACGTCGAGGCCGTATATCTGGCGGAATTCGAACGCCTCCGTGTCGGCGGTACCGGTCATGCCGGACAGCTTGGGGTAGAAGCGGAACAGGTTCTGGAAGGTGGTGGAGGCCAGGGTCTGGCTCTCGCTCTGGATCTGCACCCCCTCCTTGGCCTCCAGCGCCTGGTGCAAACCCTCGGACAAGCGCCGGCCGGGCATGGTGCGGCCTGTGTGCTCGTCGATCAGCACCACCTGGCCATTCTGCACTATATAGTCCACATCTTTGTTGAACAGCACATGGGCCCGCAGCGCTGCGTGCACATGGTGCAGCAGGCCCAGATTGCCCGGGGCGTACAGGGATTCGTCCTCCTGTATCAGGCCGCTGCGGGCCAGCAGGTCCTCGACCAGCTGGTGGCCGTCTTCGGTCATTTCCACCTGGCGGGTCTTCTCGTCCACCGAATAGTGGCCTTCGCCCCCGTCCACAGACCGCTGCAACTGCGGCACCAGTTTGTTCATGGCCACATAGAGGTGGGAGGAGTCCTCCGCGGCACCGGAAATAATCAGCGGGGTGCGCGCCTCGTCAATGAGGATAGAGTCCACCTCGTCCACGATGGCGAAGTTCTGCGGGCGCTGACTGCGGTCCTCCCGCCGCAACACCATATTGTCGCGCAGATAGTCGAAACCGAATTCGTTGTTGGTGCCGTAGGTGACATCGGCCTGGTAGGCGGTTTTTTTGTCCTCGGGGTTCTGATTGGAGACGATGACCCCCACGGACATACCCATAAACTCGTACACCGGCCGCATCCAGTTGGCGTCCCGGCTGGCGAGATAATCGTTGACGGTAACTATGTGCACGCCCTTGCCTTCCAGCGCGTTCAGGTAGGCCGGCAGTGTGGCCACCAGGGTCTTGCCCTCACCGGTGCGCATCTCGGCGATGCGCCCTTCATGGAGCGTCATGCCGCCGATCAACTGTACATCGAAGTGGCGCAAACCCAGGGAGCGGCGACCGGCCTCGCGCACTGCGGCGAAGGCCTCCGGCAACAGCTGGGCCAGGGTCTCGCCGGCGCCGAGGCGCTGCCTGAATTCATCCGTCTTGGCTCTCAGGGCGGCGTCGTCCAGCTGTTTGTATTCGTCTTCCAGCGCATTGATCTTTACGACTGCACGGCGCATGCGCTTCAACTCGCGGTCATTTTTTGAACCGAAGACCGTCTTTATCAGTTTGCCAATCATTATTCAGTAACCACTCAATTCTGTAGTGCGGTAGCGGCCATCTGGGGCGCCGGTTCAAAGCCGGGGCCGGGCGGCGGTACCGGGTTGGGGTGCAAGTAAACAGGAAGGCGCTGCGGCTGGCAACTCCAGCGGCAGCGCTGCGCACAGGGAAGAGTAGTTGCTAGCGGCCGGTGCGGCGGATGTAGCTGGCGGGATCGACCGGGCGGTCGTTCTTGTACACCTCGAAGTGTACATGGGGGCCGGTGGAACGGCCGCTGGACCCCATCAGGGCTATGACCTGGCCCCTCTTGACCACATCGCCCAGTTTGACCTTGAGCTTGCTGTTGTGCCCATAGCGGGTTTTGTAACCATTGCCGTGGTTGATCTCCACCAGCTGGCCATAACCATAGCGCTCCTCCGCCCAGGTGATGACACCGGCGGCCACCGCCACCACATCGGAGCCTTTCTTGCCGGCGAAATCAACTCCCTTGTGCCAGGAGCGGCGCCCGCTGAAGGGGTCGGTGCGGTAACCGTAGCGGGACGACATCCAGCCGCGGCCGATAGGGCGGCCGGCGATAAACTGCTCGTCCTGCAGCTGGCGCTCCGCCAGCAGGGATTCCAGGGTGGTCAACTGCATCTGCCGGTCTTCGATCTCGCCGGACAGGTCATCCAGTGCCTGCAGAAACTCGGGGGGCTGGTAGGGCAGTTCGGAGGCCCCGGCTATGCCCGGATCCTCCGGGCCGCCCACGGCGGGGGGGGTGCCGAACTGAAACTCCCCCTCGTCCAGTTTGGCTACAGTGGTGAGGCGTTCCCCCAGGGCGTCGATACGGGTCAGGCGGGCCTGCATTTCCGCCAGCTTCACCGTGACAGCGGTGAGCTGCTCGCGGGCCTCGCGATCCGCCCTGTCTATCTGCGCCTGCTGCTTGCGCAGGGCCTTGTTCCAGGCCTTTACGGTGCGGGCGTCAAAGGTGTCGCTTTCCGCCACGGGGATATTCATACCCAGCCAGAAGGCGGTGGCGGGCAGACCCAACAGGCACAGCCCCAGCAGGGCTCTGCTGAGGCCACCGAAGTTCAGGCTGCGGGAAACGCCGCTGCGCTCGTTGACGAAAATTACTTTCATATCAGGCGTTGTTGTAGAGTTGGGACTTTTTTGTTGTCGTAATTATTGTCGCACCGTAACCGCGGTCGCTTCTGTGCACTTCGTTCCACTCACGCCTTTCCAATGGCATTTGCGACTGTACTCTTTACTACCGGACCATACTTCTAAGTGGGTTGCCGAAAAACCCTTTTCAACAGGCCATCGGCAAAAAGCCGGCACTTCTGCCGGCTTTGTGTGTGATTCAAACTGCCAGTATTGGCTTCACATAGGAGATGGGCGCTTCTTCCTCTTCCTCGAAGGTCACCATTTCCCAGGCATCCGTCTGCGCGATGAGGCTGCGCAGGGATTTGTTGTTGAGCGCGTGACCGGATTTGTACGCCTTGTACTCACCGATCAGGCTGGTTCCCAGCAGATACAGGTCGCCGATGGCATCCAGTATCTTGTGCTTCACAAACTCGTCCTCGTACCTCAGGCCGCCTTCGTTGAGGATGCGGTAGTGGTCGATAACCACCGCATTGTCCACACTGCCCCCCTGCACCAGGCCCTTGGAGCGCAGGTATTCAATTTCGTGCATAAAGCCGAAAGTGCGCGCGCGGCTGACTTCCTTCACAAAGGAGGTGCTGGAGAAGTCCACTGAGGAGGTGAGGTTGCGGCCCTGGAATACCGGGTGATCAAAGTCGATGGTAAAGGTGACTTTGAATCCGTTGAAAGGCAGGAAGCTGACAACCTTGTCGCCCTCCTCAACGGTAACCGGCTTCTTGATCCGCAGAAACCGCTTGGGTGCCGACTGCTCCTGGATGCCCGCCGACTGAATCAGGAATACGAAGGGACCGGCACTGCCGTCCATAATCGGAACTTCCTGCGCACTCAACTCAACGATGGCGTTGTCGATGCCCAGGCCGGCCATGGCGGACAGCAGATGCTCGACGGTGGCCACCCGCACGTCATCCTTCACCAGGGTGGTGGAAAGCAATGTGTCACCTACATTCTCGGCCCGGGCCTCTATCTCGACCACCGGGTCCAGGTCTGTGCGACGAAACACTATGCCGGTGTCCGCGGGCGCCGGTTTCAGGGACAACACGACTTTCTTGCCCGTGTGAAGACCCACGCCTGTGGCGCGAATAGCATTTTTGAGTGTGCGCTGTTTGATCATGAAACCATCATTTTCCGGTAGGTGGGACTGGCACAGGGGCCACAGCAAGCGGCCGATAGTACCAGAAATCTAACGCCAAAACTATTGTTCGTCCGGCAGTCATCGGTTTTTGGCGGTTATCCCTTTTTCCGCACCTGCTAATCCAGCATAGCCACACAAAAACTGCGGCGCCAACCGGTCAAACTGCATCTATGATAGGGCCACAGAGGCGGGTTGAGCAGTCATCATCCCTGTCGCCCGGATAAACCGGGCACAGGCCCGGTCTCCGGCAGCGACGACCGGACTGGCCGGTCGCTGTATTGAGCGCCACCGAGACAGCTGCCGGCCCCGGGGAGCCGGCCGGCATGAGCGGTGCTGTTGCCGTCTCTAAGTGACGCCGGGACCTGACTTGACTAGTCCACCTGTTGGCGCAGGAAGGCCGGAATATCCAGATACCGCAGATCGGGATCATCCGGGTCATTGAGAGACGGCGCTGGGCGCTTGGGGCGCTCGCTCTCCGCACGGGTCCGAGTGTCGGCACTTTCCCGCACGCCGAGAGAGGCGCGAGCACTCTGACCTTCGCGGGTCTCGCGAAGTTCCCCGCGACGACCGGTTTCCACCAATTTGGCCGGCCGCGGCGCCTGCTGAACACCATCGCCGAGCCCGGCGGCCACCACGGTAACGCGCATCTCGTCACCCAGCTTGTCATCCACGGCGGTACCTATGACGACGGTGGCGTCATCCGAGGCGATTTCCTGCACTATCTCGCCCACCTCGGAGTATTCCCCCAGGGTCAGTTCCTGACAGCCACTCTCCTCGCTGCCGGTGATGATGTTGACCAGAATACCCCGCGCACCCTGCAGATTGACATTGTCCAGCAGGGGACTGCGCACGGCCTTTTCCGCCGCTTCGCGGGCGCGGCTCTCTCCCACCGCGGCACCGGAACCCATCATCGCCATGCCCATCTCGGACATCACAGTGCGCACATCGGCGAAGTCCACATTCATGATGCCGGGCCGGATCATCAGGTCGGCGATACCCTGCACCGCACCCAGCAGCACATTGTCCGCTTCGCTGTAGGCGGCCTTCATGGTGATCTTGGTTCCCAAGACCTCCAGCAGGCGGTCGTTGGGGATGGTGATCAGGGAGTCCACCTTGTCGCGCAGTTCCAGGATGCCCTCTTCGGCCACCTGCCCGCGTTTGCGCCCCTCGATCTTGAACGGGCGGGTCACCACCGCCACGGTCAGGATACCCAGGTCTTTGGCGATCTCGGCGACGACCGGCGCCCCGCCGGTACCGGTGCCGCCGCCCATGCCCGCGGTGATAAACACCATATCCGCGCCCTGCAGAACCTCGGCGATACGCTCCCGGTCCTCCAGCGCCGACTGGCGCCCCACATCCGGGTTGGCGCCGGCGCCCAGACCGCGGGTGATGTTATTGCCCAATTGCAGAATGGTGCGCGCCTGAACATCTTTGAGCGCCTGGGCGTCGGTGTTGGCGCAGATAAAATCCACGCCCTCCACCTCACTGACGATCATATGTTTGACCGCGTTACCTCCGCCACCGCCAACACCAATTACTTTGATGACAGGCTTGTCCTGTACGCTGTCCACTAGTTCGAACATTGCTGTTCCCCTTTTCTTGCTCATGCCAAATTCTTTCTTCAGTCCTTGATATTCAGCGCCGCGACACAGCGACCGCAGCGCCGATCTCAACTCGTTTACAAATTGCCCCGGAACCAGTGCTTCACCTTGTCCCACCACTGGTTCTCGCCGTGTGTCGGTGTCCGGCCGCCCGCCTCAACCCCTTCGTGCTGCATGGCGTGCATCAGTAAACCGACCCCGGTGGAATAAATCGGATTGCTGACTATGTCCGTCAGCCCCGCGATACCCTGCGGCACTGCGAGCCGCACGGGCATGTGGAAAATCTCCTCCGCCAGCTCGACCGCCCCCTCCATCTTTGACGAGCCGCCGGTGAGCACCACGCCCGCCGCACACAAATCCTCGAAACCGCTGCGGCGCAGCTCCGCCTGCACCAGGGTAAAGAGTTCGTCGTAGCGGGGCTCCACCACTTCCGCCAGTGCCTGGCGGGACAGGTCCCGCGGCGCCCGGTCGCCGACACTGGGCACCTTGATGGTCTCCCCTTCGCCGGCCAGCTTCGCCAGCGCGCAGGCGTATTTGATTTTCAGGTCCTCGGCGTGGGGAGTCGGGGTGCGCAGTGCCATGGCAATATCATTGGTCACCTGGTCGCCGGCGATGGGGATCACACCCGTATGGCGAATGGCACCGCCGGTGAAGACGGCAATATCGGTGGTGCCTCCACCAATATCCACCATGCACACACCCAGCTCTTTCTCATCGTCCGTCAGTACCGAGTGGCTGGAGGCCAGCTGCTCGAGAATGACGTCCTCCACTTCGAGGCCACAGCGACGAATACACTTTTCGATATTCTGCGCGGCGTTTACCGCGCCGCTCACCAGGTGTACCTTGGCTTCCAGGCGCACACCGGACATGCCCAGGGGTTCTTTCACCCCCTCCTGGTTGTCAATCAGGAATTCCTGCGGCAATGTGTGCAGAATTTTCTGGTCCGCCGGAATCGCCACCGCGCGCGCTGCGTCAATTACCCGGTCCAGGTCCTGCTGGGTCACCTCCCGGTCTTTGATCGCTACGATGCCGTGAGAATTGAGACTGCGGATATGGCTGCCGGCGATGCCCGCATAAACCGAGTGAATTTCACAGCCGGCCATCAGCTCAGCTTCTTCCACCGCGCGCTGAATCGACTGCACGGTGGACTCGATGTTCACCACCACACCTTTTTTCATTCCGGTGGATCGATGGGAACCGATACCGACCACATTCAGTTCCCCATTGCCGGAAACTTCACCGACAATGGCGACCACCTTTGATGTGCCGATATCGAGACCAACGATCATGCGCTGATCAGTTGCTTGCGTCATCTTTTTGCCAACCTCGCTGAACTGTACTCAGAACCGCATTTCCAATTCCGGCTTGGGCCCAAGCTCTGTGCCCGCCATTACCAAATCGATCGCCAAACAGTCCCTGAAAGATTGCTGAAAACCACTTTTCCAACAGCCTGCCAAAAAACCTGTTTGACACCAGCTTAACCAATTCTCATCCCTGCCTCTGCGCCCGGGCCGACACCAACCCCCAGTGGGTTACTACTCCTTCCGCTCTCTCCACTGCACCGCCACAGCGTTGCTATAGCGGGTATCCACCCGCGCAACCTTTGCCAGGTACGGAGCCAATACGCCGCGGCTCAAGTTGAGAAAGCGGTTGATTCGCTCCAACAACTCATCGTGCCCCAGATACAACTCAATGCCGGACACCAGTTCCAACTGCCATCCGGCCAGGTCGTCAAACGTCAACCGTTTCACTTCCATATCCCGTGCGGTCAGCAGCCCCGCAAGTGCCTGGTACTGCGACATAATCTGCTCAACCAGTTCCTCGTCACCGGCCAGTTCCGGCAGCCGCCCGGTGACCATGCCCGGCGGCCGCGGCAGCAATGCACCGCTGGCCACCAGCAGCTGGTCGCCGCCCCACACCGCCAGGGGCCGCGCCTCCTGCACCACCACCTCGACGCCGCGGGGCCAGCGGCGACTGACCGATGCCGCGGTGATCCAGGGGTGCCGCAGCAGGGCGGCCCGCATCCCCTGGATGTCCACCGAGAAGAAACCCCGCCCCAGGAACGGCAGTAGCATCTCCTCGATCTCGCGCTGGGAAACCGCGCGAAACGGCCCCCTCACCTCTACCTGCTCCAGCGCTTTCGCCCCGACCAGTCCGCCGATCGGAAATTGACGCCAGCCCTGCAGGCCTGCATAACCGACACCGGCGACGAGAGCGACCAACGCAACCGCCAGCAAAAGCAACTTTGGCACCCGGCCCATACCGGTATGCCCTTGCTTTTCAGGGCGGCGACTCGCTCCCCGCCCCCGCGTTTTTTTGACGGCCGCCTTCTTACCCGGCGAATTCGCCACCCGCTTAACCGTCATTGTCTCCCAGCCGCCACTCGGCGAGCTTCTGTGCCAGAGCGCCGACGTTGCCGGCCCCCTGTGTCAGCACTATGTCCCCGGGTTCTAACAAGTCCGCAAGGATCGGCGGCACCTGCTCTATCACCTCGGCAAAAATCGGGTCCACCTGACCGCGATTGCGCAGGCTGCGCGCCAGGGTGCGACCGTCGGCACCGGGGATCGGCGCTTCGCCAGCGCTGTAAACATCCAACAGCACCAGCTTGTCCACCTGCGACAGCACCTGTACAAAATCCTCGAATAAATCCCGCGTACGGGTGTAGCGGTGCGGCTGGTAGATCATCACCAGACGTCGCTCCGGCCAGCCGTCGCGCACCGCCTGTATGGTGGCCGCCACCTCGCGCGGATGGTGACCATAGTCATCCACCAGCATCACCTTGTGCGCCCCGTCGATGTCGCTAACCGCGTAATGGCCGTAGATCTGAAAGCGGCGCCCCACACCCTGGAAGCTCCGCAGGCCCTCCTTGATGGCCTCGTCGCTGACACCCTCTTCAGTGGCCACCGCAATCGCCGCGGTCGCATTGAGCACATTGTGGATACCCGGCGTCTGCACGCACACTTCCAATAGATCGCCGCCGGGTCGCTGCACCTTAAAATGGCTGCGCAGCGGTTCCTGATTCACATTCAGAATCCGGTAGTCGTTGCCCTCCTCAAAACCGTAAGTGGAGACAGGGCGGGAAAATTGCGGTATCACCGCGCGCACATGGGGATCGTCACCACAAGCCACCACCAGGCCGTAAAACGGCAGATTGTGTACAAAGTCGACGAAGATCTGCTTTACCTTCTCGAAGTCACCTCCATAGGTCTCCATATGATCCATGTCGATATTGGTGACCACCGTGACCATGGGCTGCAAATGCAGGAAAGATGCATCACTCTCATCCGCTTCCGCAATCAGGTAACGGCTGGCTCCAAGAGCGGCATTGGCCCCGGCCGCATTAACCAGCCCGCCGATAACAAAGGTGGGATCCTTCTTGTCGGCGGCAAAAATAGAGGCGATCAGGCTGGTGGTAGTGGTCTTGCCGTGGGTCCCCGCCACGGCGATGCCATAGCGGTAACGCATCAGCTCACCTAGCATCTCCGCCCGGGGCACCACGGGTATGCGGTTTTCCCGCGCGGCCACCAGTTCCGCATTGTCCTCGTGCACAGCGGACGAATTCACCACTACATCCACGCCTTGAATATTCTCCGCCGCATGGCCGATCTGCACCGCGACCCCCAGCTTGCGCAAGCGCTCAGTCACCGATGAGGTGCGCAAATCCGAGCCCGACACTTCATAGCCCTGGTTCTGCAGCACTTCGGCTATGCCGCTCATACCGGCACCGCCAATACCGATAAAATGAATGCGGCGGATACGGCGCATCGCCGGCACCCTGTAGCCGTTTTTCTCCACCGGCACTTGCAAAGACATATTCAAATCACCTCCCCGCGCCCGGTCGCACCCAGCCCCAGGACTTCAGCACAATTCGCCAACACCTGTTCGGTGGCATCCGGCCTGGCGACACTTCTCGCCGCCCGCGCCATTTGCAGCAGTTCTTCCGGCTGTGCGAAAAGCTGCTGTAACTTCACTGCAAGTTTCTCCGCACTCAGCGCGTCCTGCGGCATCACCAGGGCGCCACCGGCACGCTGCAGCCAATCGCCATTTTTTTTCTGGTGGTCATCGATCGCGAAGGGGAAAGGCACCATGATTGCCCCGACACCCGCTGCGGCGATTTCCGACACCGTCAGCGCCCCTGCGCGACAGATAACCAGATCGGCCTGACCATAGGCCCGGGCCATATCGGTAATAAACGGCACCACTTCCGCCTCCACCCCCAGCTTGCGATAGGTGGCGGCGGCGATATCCAGGTGACGCTGACCCGCCTGGTGGACAATATGGGGGCGAATAGCTTCCTCCAGCAGCGCTATGGCCTGGGGGACCACTTCATTGATCGCCAAAGCACCCAGGCTTCCCCCCAGTACCAGCAGGCGGGGATGGGACCCTGTCCCGATCCGCTGCTCCGGCGCCGGCAATTGCGCTATCTCTGCACGCACAGGATTGCCCACCTGCCGCCCCTTGCGCAGACCGCTGGGAAATGCCTCCAGAACCCGGGTCGCCAGCGGGGCCAGCAGGCGATTGGTGGTGCCGGCCACGGCATTCTGTTCATGTATGACCAGGGGTATGCCGCGCAGCCGCGCCGCCACCCCGCCCGGTCCCGTGGCAAATCCGCCGAATCCCAGCACCGCGTCCGGGTTAACTTTCTTCACTAAAGCCATTGCCTGACCCAGTGCCCGGGCAATCTGCAGCGGCGCTCTCAACAGTGCCAGCTTGCCCTTGCCCCGCACACCCTCAACAGCAATGGTGTGCAGCGGTATACCCGCATCCGGGACCAGCTGTGCCTCTATGCCGCCCTGTGTACCCAGCCATTCGACCCGTGCACCTCTCTGTTCCAGGGCACGGGCAACTGCCAGTGCGGGGAACACATGGCCGCCGGTACCGCCGGCCATCAACAGAAATTTGCGCCCCGCAAAAAGCCCGTCGTCCGGTACCGCACTGCGATTCGTCATCATCATGCGGCCTCCCCTTCCAGTTGCCGGTCACCCAACTGCACTGGATTGACGATCGGCAGCGGGCGGGCCACACCCTTGGGCGATTTTTTCCCGGCGGCGGATTGGGAGACTTCCATCTGTACCCGCAGTGCCAGTGCAAACAGTGCGCAGCAAACCACCAGACTGCTTCCGCCCGAACTGACAAACGGCAGGGTCAACCCCTTGGTGGGCAGGAGGCCCGACGCCACCCCCATATTGACGAACGCCTGGCTCGCCAGCAGAACGGCAATACCAAACGCCAGCAGTGCGGGAAATATCTCCCCCCGATCCAGTGCACTGCGAACCAGGCGCAACAGTGACCAGGTGAGCAGGGCGAACAGGGAGATCACCAGCAGGCCCCCGGCCAGGCCCCATTCCTCGGACAAAATTGCAAAGATAAAATCCGTGTGGGCCTCGGGCAGGTAAAACAGTTTCTGCACACTGTTCCCCAACCCGACGCCAAACCACTCACCGCGGCCAAAGGCGATTAACGACTGGGTCAGCTGGTAGCCGCTGGCAAACTGATCGCCCCACGGATCCAGAAATGTGGTCAGGCGCTGCAGGCGATAGGGACTCACCAGTGCCATAACCACCAGTGCACCGGCGGCCAGTCCCACCAGTGCGAAGGTGTGGGGCAGCCGCGCCCCGGCCAGGAACACCATCGCCAGTGCGGTTCCCGAAATCACCACCACCGAGCCGAAATCCGGCTGCAACAGCAGCAGCGCAGCCACCCAGGCGAGAATGACCACCGGCACCATAAAACTGCTCCAGTGGCGCAGGCGCTGATTGCGGCGGGTGAGGAAACTGGCAAAGAAAATCAGCATACAGAATTTGGCCACTTCCGCCGGTTGCACTGTGACCGGACCGAACATCAACCAGCGGCGGCTGCCGTTTACCTCGCGGCCAATACCGGGGATCAACACCAGCAGCAACAGCAGGCAGGAAAAAAACAACAGCGGCCAGGAGAGCCGCGACCAGACCGACAGGGGAATCTGACTGACAATGGCCGCCACGGCGATGCCCAGCGACAAAAATATCAGGTGCCGCTTGAGGAAAAACCAGGGATCGCCGTAGACGTCGGCCGCAAATGCGATTGAAGCCGACGCCACCATCACTATGCCGATGCTGGCGAGCGCAAGCACACAAAACAGCAAAATCGCTACGGACTGCTGACCGCCCTGGGGCAAAATTCCCTGCCGCCAACTCACGGCGCACCTCCCGCGGGAGCCGTGTCCATAAGGGCGGTGACGGCGCGGCGAAAATCCTCACCCCGCTCTTCGAAATTGCGATACCTATCGAAGCTGGCACAGGCGGGGGAGAGCAGCACATAATCCCCGGCCCGCGCCTGTGCGTAGGCTTTCGCTACCGCATCCTCCATGGAGTGCGCGCGCAGCAGCGGGCATTTGCCGGCGAATACACTGGCAATTTTTTCTCCGTCGGCCCCAGTGCACACCAGGGCCCGCAGCTTGCCGGCACTTTTGGCCATGGGCGAGAAATCGGCACCTTTGCCGTCGCCTCCCGCAATCAATACCACCTTGCGCCGCTCGTCGGCCAACCCCTCCACCGCGGCGCAGGCCGCGCCCACATTGGTTCCCTTGGAATCGTTGACGAATACCACCTGTTCCAGATCCGCAACCCTTTCGCAGCGATGAGCCAGGCCGTTAAAACGGCGCAGCACACTGAGCATCGGCTCGAACGCCAACCCCAGCGCATTTCCCAGGGCCAGGGCCGCCAGGGCGTTGGCGACATTGTGTCGCCCCACCAGCGCCAGCTCAGAGACCGGCATCAAGGGCTCTGTACCCTGCACCAGCCATTCCTGTCCGCCCCTGTGTTCGATCCCGAACTGGTGCAGGTCCGGCTTGTCCAGACCGAAACTCCACTCGCGCATATGAGTGTTCAGCGGAGCCCGCGTGAGGGAATCCGCCCGATTGATTACCACCTGCCCAGCGTGCCGGTATATGCGCTGCTTGGCACTGTGGTAAGCGGCCATGTCCGCATAGCGGTCCATATGATCCGCGCTGAGGTTAAGGATCGTCGCCACGTCGGGCGCCAGGGAAAAAGTGGTTTCCAACTGAAAACTGGACAACTCGAGAACGAACAGCTGTGGCAACGGCTGCTCCAGCATATCCAGCACCGGCACGCCGATATTGCCGCCGACACCTACCCTTGTCCCCGCCTCCGCGGCCATCCTGCCGAGCAGGGTTGTGACGGTGCTCTTGCCGTTGGAACCGGTAATGGCGGCGATTTGCGGCTTGTGTGCCAGTCCGTCCAGTTCCCGCGCAAACAGTTCTATGTCACCGACAATGGGAATCCCGGCCCCGGCCGCCTGGACCAGCGCCGGTTGGCTCAACGCCACACCGGGGCTGGCGATAATCTCACTTGCGGACAACAGGGTTGCCGGGTCCAGTGGACCCGTCTGCAGTGTCAACTGGGGAAACTGATGGCGGAAAGCCTCTAGCCCCGGCGGCTGACTGCGGCTGTCCACAACCACGGGGGTGTGACCGCCGCGCAACAGGTAGCGCACCACCGAAACGCCCGTAGCGCCGATGCCGATTACCACCTTTTTTTGCGAAGTCGCGATCAGTGCCATAATTTTGTCAACGCAGTTTCAGCGTCGCCAGCCCCGCCAGTACCAGTACCACCGTGATAATCCAGAAGCGCACTATGACGCGCGGTTCCGGCCAACCCTTCAGTTCAAAATGATGGTGCAGAGGCGCCATGCGAAAAACTCTCTTTCCGGTCAGCTTGAATGAAGCCACCTGTATAATCACCGACACCGTCTCGGTGACAAAGACGCCGCCCATGATGAACAGCACTATCTCGTGACGGGTGATGACCGCAATAATTCCCAGTGCAGCCCCCAGCGCCAAAGCGCCGACGTCACCCATAAATACCTGTGCCGGATAGGTGTTGAACCACAGGAAACCCAACCCGGCGCCGCCCAGCGCAGCGCAGAACACCGCCAGCTCACCGGCCCCGGGAATCGACGGGATGTGCAGATAGCTGGCGAACTCCACATGCCCAACGAGATAAGCGATGATGCCCAGTGCCCCGCCCACCATGACCGTCGGCATTATGGCGAGGCCGTCCAGGCCGTCGGTTAGGTTGACCGCGTTGCTGCAACCGACCACGACGAAATAGGTCAGCAGGATAAAAAATACCGGCCCCAGGTTGATGGCAACATCCTTGAAAAAGGGCACGAACAACTGGGTCTCCGCCGGAATGGTCGCGCTGAAATAGAGATACAGGGCCGCACCCAGACCCGCCACCGACTGCCAGAAATACTTCCAGCGCGCAATCAGCCCTCGGGGGTTTTTCTCCACGACTTTTTTGTAATCGTCCACAAAGCCCACGGCACCAAATACAAAAGTGACAAACAGTGTGACCCACACATAGCGGTTGGTGAGGTCGGACCACAGCAGGGCCGCGGAAAAAATCGCAGCCAGAATTAATGTACCGCCCATGGTTGGGGTGCCGGACTTGCTCAGATGGGTTTGCGGCCCGTCGTCGCGCACCGCCTGGCCCACTTGCAGCTGGTTCAGCCAGTGAATCATGTGCGGTCCCACCAACAGCGAAATTCCAAGCGCGGTGAGCACGCTCAGAATTGCCCGCATGGTGAGATAGTTGAACACCGCAAAGGTGCTCACATGTTGCTGCAGAAGTTCTGCCAGCCAGAGCAGCATCAGTTGTATCCTCCACCTTCACCGGTGTCAGTCAACGCCCGCACCACCAGCTCCATATGTGCGCTGCGCGAGCCTTTCACCAGTACCGTGGTGTTTTCATCCAGTTCATTTTTCAGCGCCGCAACCAGTGCCTGGTGCGCGCGGAAGTTGTGCAGCGGCTGCGCGGCGCTGCGGCCGAAGGCCTCGCTGGCCGCCACACCCAAAGGCCCCAGTGTGTAGAGGGCATCCAGCCCCCGCTGGCGCGCCAGCTCGCCCACCTCCCGGTGCATGGCTTCCGCATCCGCACCGAGTTCCGCCATATCCCCCAGGGCCAGAATTTTTCTGCCGCTGCGTTGCGCCAGCAGTTCGATAGCCGCCGACACTGAGCCCGGATTGGCGTTGTAGCTGTCGTCGATCACCGTAATACCCTTCCAGCCCCGTATTACCTGCAGCCGCCCTTCCACCGCCCCGGCCTGCGCCAGGCCCGCGGCGATTTCAGCCGCCGGAATTCCCGCCGCGCGGGCACAGCCAGCGGCGACCAGGGCGTTGTGCACCATATGCTCACCCAGCATCTGCAGCTTGACCGGGTGCGCCAGTTCGTCGACAACCAGGTCGAAGCCCGCCTGCCCCTCTTCATCCAGGGCAATATTGTCGGCGTGCACCGCGCAGTCCCGCCCCAGTCCAACCCGGAGCACCTGAACCCCCGGCGGTATCCGGTCCAGCCAATAGCCGGCATAGTGCTCATCCGCGTTGACCACCGCCGTCGCACCCGCTCCCAGGCCGGTATAAATTTCCCCCTTGGCGGCGGCGATCCCGGCCACCGAGCCGAAACCCTCCACATGCGCCGGCATTACGTTGTTGACCGCCGCGATAGTCGGCCTGCCGATACCGCAGAGATAACCGATATCGTCCGGCCCGTTGGCGCCCATCTCCAGAATCAGCACCTGGTCGTCGGGGGTCAATCCGAACAGGGTCAGGGGCACGCCGATGTGATTGTTCAGATTTCCCCGCGTGACGCAGACCTGGTGACGGCGGGAAAAAATTGCCGCGAGCATCGCCTTCACCGAGGTTTTGCCACAGGAGCCGGTAATTGCAATGACCGGACCCGAAAACTGTTCCCGGCACAGCCGGCCTATCTGCCCCAGCGCAATAGTGGTGTCAGCCACTTTCCACTGGGGCAGGTTCGAAGCATGAATCTCCCGCTCGACCACCGCGCCGAGTACCGAACCCTCCAGTTCGGCGACAAAATCGTGTGCGTCGAAATTTTCACCCACCAGGGCCACGAACAACGACTGTGGATCCAGATTGCGGGTGTCGGTACACACGCGATCAAAGGTGACGGAACCATTGATCAGCTCACCGCCAAATCGCTGCTGCAGCTGCCGCAGTGAAATCGGGCTGATCACGGCGCCGCCTCCGCACCGCCCGCTGTACCCGTCTGTGCCACGCGCCGCTGCAGTGCCGCCGCGGCCTGCTCGCGGTCGCAAAAGTGAATCCTTTCCGCACCGATGATCTGGTAGTTCTCGTGCCCCTTGCCGGCAATCAGGACAATATCGCCCGGCTCTGCCGCCGCCACAGCACGATCGATGGCGCGCCCGCGATCCTCCTCTACCTGGATATTGCTGGCAGCGCCCTCCAGCACATCCGCAATGATTTTCTGCGGGTCCTCACTGCGGGGATTGTCACTGGTGACAATGGCGTAATCCGCCATTTCCGAAGCGATGCGCCCCATGGGTGCGCGCTTGCCACTGTCCCGGTCGCCACCACAGCCAAACACGCACCAAAGTCTGCCTTTGCAGTAGGGCCGCGCGGCGGCGAGTGCGGCGCGCAACGCTTCCGGGGTATGCGCATAGTCCACCAGTACGCTGATGTCCTCCGCTCCCTGCACCCGGACCCGCTCCATGCGGCCGGGAACCGCCGCGATAGTCGGGAAGGCCGCGAGAATATCGGCGAACGGCATGCCTCCTGCGGCAGCGGCAGCCACCACAGCCAACGCGTTGTGGATGTTGAAGTCGCCGATCAGCGGCGCCCGCAACTCACCACTGCCCCAGGGCGTGGTCAACTGCACGGAAAAACCGCTGTCGTGACGCCGCAGGTCTGTCGCGTGCAAATCACCCGCCTGCAGACCGTAGGTCAGCACCTTGAGCCCGCGCAGCTTGCAGCGCTCCGCCAGCTGGGCGCCGAAGGGGTCGTCGAGATTGATAATGCCGCGCTTCAATTGGGGCAGGCCAAACAGCTTTTCTTTCGCCGCACCATAGGCCGCCATAGTGCCGTGGTAATCGAGGTGATCCCGCGACAGGTTGGTAAAGATCGCCGTATCGAACACCAATCCGTGCACACGCCCCTGGGACAGTGCGTGGGACGACACTTCCATGGCCGCAGCCCTGACGCCGAGGTCGCGAAAGGCCGCATACTCCGCCTGTAAACGCACAGGGTCCGGTGTGGTCAGGCCGGTTTCCCGCAGCTCGATACGGCCGTCCCGCCACACGCCGTTGCCCACGGTACCCATGACACCGGCACTGCCGAAATGCTGCGCCAGCAATTGGGCGGTGAGATAAGCGCAGGTGGATTTGCCGTTGGTGCCGGTCACCCCCACCAGGTAGATGGCGCCGGTGGGATGGTCGTAAAAACGCGCGGCAATCTCGCCGACACGCTTCGCCAGCCCGGGTACCACAACCACCTGAACCCCCGCGCGGGTCTCAGTGCTCAGAGCGTCGCCATCGGCCAGTACGGCGGCGGCGCCGGCTTCGATAGCCGCGTCGATAAACTGCCGGCCATCGACGGTGCTGCCGCGCAGCGCCAAAAACAAATCGCCGGGCTGCACCTGACCGCTGTGCAGGGCGACACCGGAAACCTCGACCTCGGGAATGCCCGCGTAACCGGGGACCAGTTGTATGAGAGAAACCCTGCGCTGACTCACGATTTACTACCTCTTTCGCTCAACTGCACTGCCAGCTGTTGTTCCGCGGGGGGCACCTGCGTAGGCGGCACCTGCAACAGGCGCATGGCACCCGCCATCACTGCTCCAAACACCGGCGCCGCCACTTCACCGCCATAGTATTTGGCGTGTGTCGGCTCATCGATCACCACCACCGCCGCCAGGCGGGGGCGCTCCGCGGGGATAAAACCCGCGAACACCGACCGGTAGCGATTATCCGCATAGCCCTGGCGACCGACCTTGTGCACCGTGCCGGTTTTGCCGGCGACCTTATAGCCCTGGACCGCCGCCTGCTTGCCGGTACCCCGCGCGCTGACAACAGTCTCCAGCATGGCCGTAACCTCCCCGGCCAGGTCCGCCTCCACCACCCGCTCACTGGCCGACGCCGTTTTGTCACTGCCCAAAACCAGGGAAACCGGGCGTTTGAGCCCGGCGTTGGCAAAGACACTGTATGCGCGGGCCAGTTGCACCCCGTTGACGGTCAACCCGTAACCAAAGGCAAAATTGGCCCGTTCAATGGGCCGCCATCGGCTGCGGGTGGGCAATATACCCGACGCCTCCCCGGGAAAGCCGCTGCCCAGCGCCTGCCCGAGACCGAGGCGGGCAAAGAGTTCGCGCAACTTGTCTGGCTGCAGGTCCAGGGCAATCTTGGTAATACCCACCTGGCTCGACTTGGTAATCACGCTGGTCAGGTCCAGCCTGCCGTAATTGACCGGATCCAACAGGGTCTTTCCCGGCAGTCGCACATAGCCGGGATTGGTGTCGATTGCCGTATGGGGCTGGTAGCGGCCGGTTTCCAGCGCCGCCAGGGCCGTCAGGGGCTTGACTGCCGAACCCGGCTCGAACTGGTCGATCAGGGCCCGATTGCGCATTGCCGCCGGTCCGACACCGATACGGTTATTGGGGTTGAACGAAGGCTGGTTGGCCATGGCCAGCACGTCGCCGCTGCGGGTATCGAGGATCACCATAAAACCGGATGCGGCATCATTTGCAGCGACGGCCCGCTTCAACTCCCGATAGGCGAGATACTGCAGGCGCATATCGATGCTGAGTTTGAGGTCGCGGCCGGGGCGGGCTTCCTGTTGAGTGGCCAGATCCTGGACGGTGCGCCCCTTGAGATCCTTGACCACCTGCTGGCGTCCCGGCTTACCTGTGAGCCAGTCGTCATAGGCCAGTTCAAGCCCCTCCTGGCCGCGATCGTCGATATTGGTAAAGCCCACCAACTGCGCCACCACCTCGCCGGCGGGATAGAAACGGCGGTATTCCTTCTTGCTGTAAACACCCGCTATGTGCAGGCCCAGGACCTTTTCCGCCTGCTCCGGTGCCATGTGACGGCGCAGGTATACGAACTCTTTACCGCGGTAACGCTGCAGGCGCTCGGCCAGGGCGGAGGGCTCCATCGCCAGTGCTACTGCCAGCTGCCGCAGCTGGTCCGGCCCTGCCTCGCGCAGCAGCGCCGGGTTGGCCCAGAGGCTCTGCACCGGGGTGCTCACCGCCAGCAGTTCGCCATTGCGGTCCAGAATCGAACCCCGGTAAGCGGCAATTTCTTCCGTGCGGATGGTGCGCGCACGGCCCTGGTCCTGCAGGAAGCGGTAACCCCGCTCCTCTTCCGGCAGTACCTGGAGGCGCGCCAGATGAAAGATCAGCGACAGGGCGAACAAACACAGCAGCAGAGCCACCAGCGCAAAGCGCCAGCGGGCGATACCCTGCATTGATCTCTGTTGTTTTTTTACAGCGCCCATGAAACTCCCTGTTCGCCTTATAAAACTATTGCCCGGTGACCATGACCCGCTCCTCGGGAGCCGGCACATGCATATTCAGCTTTGTCCGCGCCACCTTTTCGATGCGGCTGTATGCCGACCAGGCGCCCTTTTCCAGCAGCAGGCGCTCCTGTTCGGTGCGCAGCTGGTCGCGCATCTTCTGTGCGGCTCCCAATTGCGCGGTCAGCTCGCGACTGCGCTGCGTGCTGTGCACCACCGCCAGTGAGGACCCAAGCACCGCCAGCCACAATGCGCACAGGAGCAGCAGACCGGCCCGCTTCATACCAGTTTCTCCGCCACCCGCATCACCGCGCTGCGGGCGCGCAGATTCTCGTCCAGCTCCACATCGCCCGCCTTCACCGCCTTGCCCAGGGGGCGCAGGGATCTGTCGATCTGGCTCTCCATCACGGGCAGGCCCCGCGGCAGCTGCGGACCCCGCGCCCGGTCGCGCACAAAGCGCTTCACCATACGGTCCTCCAGCGAGTGAAAGCTGATCACCACCAGCCTGCCACCGGGCGCCAGCAAGTCGACCGACCGGCCCAGCGCCTGCTCCAGGTCCCTGAGCTCTCCATTGATATGAATCCGGATGGCCTGAAACACCCGTGTGGCCGGATGTTTACCTTTTTCCCAGGCCGGATTGGCCGCCTTGACCACTGAGGCCAGATCGAGGGTGCGTTCGAAGGGTCTCTCGGCCCGGCGGCGTACGATTGCCGCGGCCATTCGCCTGGCGAACCGCTCCTCGCCATACTCCTTAAAAACCCGCGCCAGCTCAGCTTCGGATTCGGTATTCACCCACTCCGCCGCACTGACGCCGCTACCGCTATCCATGCGCATATCCAACGGGCCGTCCTGGGTAAAGCTGAAACCCCGCTCGGCCTGGTCCAACTGGGGCGACGAGACGCCCAGGTCCAGCAAAATACCTGTCACCCGGCCGGGCCGGACTTCCGCAGCCCTATCCATGTCGGCGAATGAGCCGTGCCAGACCGCGAAACGGGGCTCGGCTGCAAAACGCTCCCTGGCGTAGGTCACCGCCTGCGGATCCTTGTCCACAGCCACCAGCCGCCCGCCCTCGTTGAGGCGCTGGAGGATCAGGGCACTGTGCCCTCCGCGGCCAAAGGTACCGTCGATGTAAAAGCCGCCCGGATCAGTGACCAGGGCATCGACGGCCTCGTGCAACAACACACTGCGATGCAAACCCTGGGACACCCGGGCCTTCTCCTTCGTCTACAGCGAGAGCGAAGCCATCTCCTCCGGCACATCACCCTCACCTTCGCTACTGTCGAGCCAGTCCATCCAGCGGTCCTCGCTCCACAACTCCAACTTCTTGCCCTGCCCCACCAACATCAGTTTCTTTTCCAGACCGGCGTATTCGCGCAGGGTCGGCGGGACCAGTACCCGCCCGCTGGCGTCCACCTGCAGCTCGCAGGCATAGCCGATCAACAGCCTCTGGGCACGGCGCGCCACCTTGTTAAAACTGGACAGCGCTTCAATCTTTGGCAGAATTTCACGCCACTGGGGCTCCGGGTAAACCAGCAGGCAGCGTTCCTCTGTGTGCGCTGTGACCACCAGCCGCCCGGCACAATCCTCCCGCAGCGTGTCGCGAACGCGCGCCGGTATCGCCAGACGCCCCTTGGCGTCCATATTGATGGCGTGGCTGCCTAGATACACTACTCTTCCCGGTTGACTGCTACCGCCTCGAAACAGACGCGACAGTGGTCGGGAAACTGCGGATAAAAATCAATGTCGCGCCATGCAGATAACCACCAATTAGCACTTACGCGCCACCGATACCCACAAAATCCCACTTTTCCCCACTTTCGACACTATAAATCTGACCGGCTCAAAGTCAAGGAAATAGACCGGGAAAAACCGACTGGGTACCAGTATCTACGGGGGTTTCAGGTGCTCGGCGGGCGTAGAAAGTGCATTTTTTAACCAGGCAAAACTGCCACTGAAGCAAGTGCTTACTTATAGAAGCTAAGAGTCTACTTTAAGTTCCTTGGGGCAGCTAATGACCTCGCCTCGGGCCAGCGTCAATCCTCGCCCGGGCGGCTCTGACAGCGGCCGATTCACAAGAATCCACTACGCAAACCACGTGTTAGTGGCCGCTAACATTGTAAGATTCCGCCGCAGGTCCCCGGCGACTCACCCGTTCATCGCCACAAAGGAGCTTTTTTGATCCACGGCAACGACACAGACGACAACCGGGGCTGCCCGCCAGGGGGCTGTGCAGCGGATTTGATGCGGATCTTTTGCGCGCCGAAAAAAGGCCGCCCGCGGCAAGGTCGCAGGGGGATTGAGGTCGAATTGGGTGAGCTGGCCTGTAAGCCGGGTTCTGTCGAGGACAATCATTCATCTGGGATGTCTGTCACCAGACACCTCAAGCGACCTACCCGCCCTCAGTGCGGGTCACACCTGTAGAGGGCCTATTTGGTCTTGCTCCGGACGGGGTTTACCGTGCCGCGGACTGTTACCAGCCGCGCGGTGCGCTCTTACCGCACCCTTTCACCCTTACCTGTACTTTCCCGGACCGAAATCCGGAAGAGCCATCGGCGGTCTACTCTCTGCTGCACTTTCCGTAGGCTCACGCCCCCCAGGGGTTACCTGGCGTCCCACCCTATGGAGCCCGGACTTTCCTCCGCCTCCAAAAAGGAAACAGCGATTGTCCAGCCAGCTCGCGCGCAAGCCTAATGAGCCGCGGGCAGAAGCGCAAGCGCTATTTCTGCGTGAGGCTCCAGTTGTAAAGCGCCTTCTTACTCGCCCCAGTAATCTCCGCCGTCAGCGCGGCGGCCCGCCTGGGCGGCAACTCCCCCAGCAACAGTGCCATGACCCGCTCCGCTTCACCGCTCAGCTCCTCCTCCCGGCGGGGTTCGGCACCCCGCACCAGCAGCACTATCTCACCCCGCTGCTGGTCGCTGTCCGCCGCCACCCAGTCCGCCAGCTCGCCCAGAGGCGCCAAGTGGATAGTCTCGAACGCCTTGGTCAGCTCGCGGGCGATCACCGCCTCGCGATCGGCACCGAAGGCTTCCGCCATCGCCCGCAGGGTATCCGACACCCGGTGCGGGGCTTCATAGAACACCAGGGTCCGCTCCTCCCGGGCCAGGGCCTGTAGGGCAACCTGTCTGGCAGTGGGTCGCGATGGCAGAAAGCCTTCAAAAGTAAAGCGGTCACAGGGCAGCCCGGCGGCACTGAGGGCAGCCACAAAGGCGCAGGCACCGGGTACCGGTATCACTTTGACCCCGCGCGCGCGGGCCTCCCGCACCAGTCGGTAACCAGGGTCGGAGATCAGCGGTGTGCCCGCATCGGAAATCAGCGCTAGGGTTTGTCCGCGCTCCAGGCGCTCCAGCAACTGCTCGCTGCGCCGTCCACCGGAGTGGTCGTGATAGGCGACCAGCGGGGTATCGATATCAAAATGGGATAAAAGTCGCTGACTGTGACGCGTGTCTTCCGCTGCCACCAAATCCGCGCATTGTAGAACTTCAATCGCTCGCGGTACCATGTCGGCCAGATTACCAATGGGTGTAGCAACGATATAAAGCACCTTGTCCGGCCCCATAGTTCACTCCAATTGTAAGTTTTGCGGGAGAAGAATATGTCCGCCTTTTCACGGCGCCGCTGTCCGCTTGCGGCAATCATCGCCACAGGCGTGCTGAGCCTGGCGTTGACCGCATGCCAGACAGTGGCCCCGCAGCGGGACAACCAGGCACCGGCGGGTACCAGTGCTGCCTCGGCAACGCGCGCCGACGCGGTGCAACTGCTGCAAAACGCGCAGAAATTGCCCTCGCCCCAGCGCGATCAACAGCAACTGCAGGCGGCCGCCATTCTATATGAGCTGGGGGACGCCGGGAGTGCCAAAAGCGCCGTAGCAAGCGTGGAACCGGCCCGGCTCGACGATGTACAGTTTGCCAGATACGTCCAGGTATACGGCAGCCTGCTGGCCGCTGACGACGAGTTCTTTCGCGCCCTGGACCTGGCCACTGCCCCGCGCCTGGAACACTCCTGGGCGCGGATTCCGGTATCCACTGCCCTTTCGCTGCGCAGCCTGAGGGCGGACCTCTGGGGCCTGCTGGGGGATCTGGACAGCGCGATTGAGGAGCGGCGCCATATCGCCGGCATCGCCTCCGGTGAGGCGGCAATTGAGGCCAACAACGACGGCTTCTGGCAACTGCTGACCCAACTTCCCTCCAGTGAGCTGCAACTGCGCGCAGACGAGGCCAGCGACGCACAGATGCGCGGCTGGTACCAGCTGGCGCTGGTGGGACGCGATACCCAGAGTGACATCAGTGCCCAGCTGGCAGCTCTCAGCCGCTGGCACCAGCACTGGCCCCATCACAGCGCCAGCCTTTATCCGCCCCGGGCGCTGCAACTGATAGAGCAGCTGGCCGCGCAGAGGGCCCAGCGCATCGCCCTGCTGCTGCCGCTCAGCGGCCAACTGGGCGGTGCCGGGCGGGCGATTCGCGACGGCTTTATGGCCGCCTACTACACCGGGCTGAACACCGGTGCCCCCGTCCCTGAGGTGCAGGTCTACGATACCGGCACTGAGCAGCCATTTGAGGAAATCTATCAGGCGGCGGTTGACGCCGGCGCCCAGGCTATCGTCGGTCCGCTGGACAAAACCAGGGTGGCCAACCTTCTGGCCACGGAAAAACTGCCGGTGGCGACGCTGGCGCTCAACTATGGGGAACAGGGCCGCCTCACCGACGACCTGGTCCAGTTTGGGCTGGCCGTGGAGGATGAGGCGCGCCAGGTTGCGCGTCAGGCCTATCGCCAGGGCCATCGCCAGGCGATGATCCTGGCCACCGACAGCGGTTGGGGCCAGCGCGGAGCCGACGCGTTTCGCGAGGAGTGGCAGCGGCTGGGAGGCAGTGTCAATTTCAGCTCCAGCTTCCACAACAGCACCAACTTCTCCAAACTGGTGAGCGATGCGCTGCTCATTCCCGAGAGCAAAGCCCGCGAGAGCGCCCTGCGCCGCAAGCTGGCCGCCCCGCTGGAATTCACCCCTCGACGTCGCGGCGATGTGGACATGTTATTCCTGGTGGCCCAGCCACAGCAGGCGCGGCAGATCAATCCGATGCTGACCTACTTCTACGCCAGCGACCTGCCGGTATACGCCACCTCACATGTGTTTCAGGGCAGTGTGGACCGCACCCGCGATCGCGATATCAACGGTGTTCGCTTTACTGCACTGCCGTGGCTGTTTGAGAGCGACAATCGCACCAAGCGCAGTATCGAAGACGAGGCGTCTCCGGCACCGGCCTTCGCCCGCCTCTATGCGCTGGGGGCGGACGCTTTTCGACTGCTCCCGCGCCTGCCGATGCTGCGCCAGTTTCCGGCGCAAAAGGTCTATGGCCTGACCGGTGCCCTGAGCCTCTCGGCGGATGGCCGTATTGAAAGAGAGCAGATTTGGGCACAGATCGACAAAGGGGCACCAGTACCCATAACCACTGCCAGCGGCCCCCTGGTTCCTCCCCCGGACAATCTCGATCTGTCCGGCACCAGTGACTTCTGACCAGGTGGCGGCCGCCGGCGGGACAGGAGCCGCCATGGAGGCCGTCGCAGCCCGCTACCTGACAGAAACGGGGCTTAGCATTGCGGCCCGCAACTATCGCTGCCCCGGTGGTGAAATCGACATCGTTGCCTGGGACGGAAACACTCTGGTGTTTGTGGAGGTCCGCTACCGGCGCAGCGATGCTTTCGGCTGCGCGAGCGCCAGTATCGATAGGCGCAAACAACAAAAATTACACACCGCCGCCGCCGATTACTTGCAGCGTCACAAAGTGGATTGCCCGTGCCGCTTCGACGTGGTCGCCATCGATGGCGGGATCGACAATATCCGCTGGATTCCCCATGCGTTCGAAGCTCGGGGATAGGGAATATCAACGATGGAACAAAGAGTCGTAACACTTTTCCACCGCAGCCTCGAAGCCACCATGAACGCCGGCGAGGAACTGGCTCCCCTGATCGCCGAGGCCAGCGAAATGGTGGCGCATACGCTGCTGGCGGAAAACAAGCTGCTGCTGTGCGGCAACGGCGTGAGCGGTGCCCTGGCGCAGAGCTTCTGCGCACAAATGCTGGGCGGGTTTCAACGCGAGCGCCCGGGGCTGCCCGCCATCGCCCTCAACGGCGACGCCGTCTCCATGGGTACCGTGGCCAGCAACCACGGCGGGGCGGAATCATTCGCCGGGCCGGTGCGCGCCCTGGGCCAGCCGGGAGATCTTTTGATCATCATCAGTAACGACGGGCGCGACTCCAACCTGGTCCAGGCGATGCGCGCCGCCCGGCACCGGGATATGGGTATCCTGGCCCTCACCGGCGGCGACGGCGGCGACTGCGCCGCCCTGTTGGACAATCACGATATTGAACTGCGCGTGCCTTCTGAGGTCGCTTCAGAGGTACACCAAATACACTTGTTAACCATTTTCTGCCTGTGCGACCTCATCGACAGCAGCTTGTTCGGTGGATATGAGGACTGACCATGACCAACAAATCAAACAACAGACAAGGCATCAGCCTGCTGCTGACCCTGTGCAGCGCTGTACTTCTCACCGGCTGCGCCACCTTACTGGAGGCCACCCACGACGGCCCCATTAAGCAGGACCCGGGCAAACGCTCCTTCGGTACCTATATAGACGACCAAAAGATCGAGACGGTGGCCACAGTAAACATCAACAAGGCAGACCCGGAACTCAAGGCCGCTAACATCAACGTCAATGTATTCAACGGCGTGGTGCTGTTGACCGGGCAGGTGGGCAGCAATGAACTGCGTATGCTGGCGGGCCGCACTGCGCAGCAGGTACACAATGTGCGCCAAGTGTACAACGAGATACAGGTACGCGGCAAGACCTCACTTCTGGCCAGCGGCAGCGATACCTGGCTGACCACCAAGGTGCGCAGCACCCTGTTGGCCAACAAGGAAGTCGATAGCGGCCGCATCAAAGTGGTTACCGAAAACGGTGTGGTTTACCTGATGGGTCTGCTGACCCGGGGGGAGACCGAACGCGCTGCAGATGTAACCCGCGGTGTGGGCGGCGTGCAGAAAGTGGTCAAAGCCGTGGAATATATCGACTGAACCGGGCCTCCCCGGAAGCAGCAAAACGCGCGGGCTGTGCCTGCGCGCTTTGCTCCAACAGGTGGTTGAAAACTACTTTTTCACAACACACTGCCAATGGGCGCGGCAAAAACTAAGGGGTGCTCACACCCGTTCAATCGCCACCGCTGTGGCCTCGCCACCACCAATACAAAGGCTCGCCACGCCCCGGCGCAGGTTGCGATTTTCCAGCGCGCCCAGCAGAGTGACGATGATCCGCGCTCCGCTGGCACCCAGTGGATGTCCCAGGGCACAGGCACCACCATTCACATTGACTTTGTCGTGGGGCAGCTCCAGTTCACGCATTGCCGCCATGGTGACCACGGCAAATGCCTCGTTGATCTCGAACAGGTCCACCTGATCCAGGGCCCAGCCCGTCTGCTGCAGGAGGTTCTGCACGGCTCCCACCGGCGCGGTGGTAAACCACTCCGGCTGCTGCGCATACTGGCTCTGGCCGCGCAGCACTGCGAGCACTTTCAGGCCCCGCCGCTGGGCCTCACTCTCGCGCATCAGCACCAGAGCCGCGGCGCCATCGGCAATGGAACTGGCGTTGGCGGCGGTCACAGTGCCGTCCCGGCGGAAGGCGGGTTTGAGCTGGGGAATTTTCTCCGGGCGGGCACTGCCCGGCCCCTCGTCCACAGACACCTCCACTTCCCCGCGGCGCGACGCCACTGTCACCGGGGTGATCTCCCGCGCGAAGCGACCGCACTCGATGGCTGCCTGGGCGCGCGCCAGGGACTCCAGGGCGAAACTGTCCTGTTCCTCGCGGGAAAAGGTGTACTTGTCGGCGGTGCACTCGGCGAAGCTGCCCATCAGCTGGCCATCGTAGGCGTTTTCCAGACCGTCGATAAACATATGGTCCTTGACCTCACCGTGCCCCAGGCGCATGCCCCCCCGGGCCTTGGGCAACAGATAGGGCGCGTTGCTCATACTCTCCATACCACCGGCCACAACCACCCTCGCCTCGCCGGTCAGCAGCGCATTGCGGGCCATCATGACGGTTTTCATACCGGATCCGCAGACCTTGTTGACGGTGGTGCAGGGCGTGCCGACAGGAATTCCCGCAGCCAGTGCCGCCTGGCGCGCCGGTGCCTGTCCCACTCCCGCGGGCAGTACACACCCCATCAACACTTCGTCAATATCGGTGGGAGCCACGCCCGCATCCTTCATGGCCGCGGCGATCGCAGCCGCGCCGAGCTGTGGCGCCGTCACCGCTGCCAGGGAGCCCTGCATGGCTCCCATGGGCGTGCGCGCCATACCTACTATGACGACCGGATCTGCGTTCACTTCGCTCATAAAACTGCTCCCAGGGTTGGTGCCATCGCCACTGTTGGCGACAACGGACTCATTATCGGTGCGGCATTATACCCGATGCGCCCTCAGACGATGTATCGACAGAGAACCGGCAGGTGGATGGAGTAGCCACAGCCTCTCCCGGCGAGGCCGCCGTGTTACTATCCCACCAAACCAATAACAAAGCGGAAACTCCTGTGGAAAACTCGAGCGCGATCTGGATATGGGCAATCGCCGCTGCTGCGTTGATATTCTATGTTGTTGGGGTTTACAACAAGCTGATCGCGCTGAAGAACCGCTGCCAAAATGCTTTTGCACAGATAGAGGTACAACTGAAACGGCGCTACGACCTGATACCCAACCTGGTGGATACCGCCAAGGTGTATTTAAAGCGAGAACGGGAAACCCTGGAGGCGGTCACAAGCGCCAGGAACCTGGCCCTGACAGGGCTACAAGCTGCCGCCGCCAACCCCGGCAGTGCCAGCGCTATTGCCGACCTGGGCCAGGCGGAAGGCGCCCTAGCCACTGCCCTGGGCCGCCTGCAGGTGGTCATGGAAGCCTATCCCGAACTCAAGGCCGACCAGAATATGCTGCAGCTCACCGAGGAGTTGACCAGCACTGAAAACAAGGTGACTTTCGCCCGCCAGGCATTTAACGATTCGGTGATGGCCTACAACATCTACAAACAGAGCTTTCCGCCGGTATTCGTGGCCGGTTTTTTTGGCCACCGACAGGACGGCAAACTGCTGGAGTTTGCCGATTCCGAGCAGTTTCAGGCGGCCCCCCGGTAGAGCCCTAGCAGGCTGTTGAAATTCGAAGAATTTCGACACCTGCTACCGGAATATGGATGTTCCGGCAAAATCGGCGACGCCTAAGTCGTTGATTTTGGGAGAAAAGTGAAAATCACATTTTTCGCTTTTCGTGTTTTGAAAAAGGCAGGATGCCTTTTTCAACAACCTGCTAGGCCAGTGGCGACCGGATAGGGTTCGTCAACTTACCCCCCTACTGATAGACCGGCTCTACTCCTATAAACCAGAGAATGACGGTGCCAATGCGCACCGTCACCAACAATACCAATCCCACCGTCACCACCGAAGTGGCGTACATGAACGACCGCTCCTTGTTGAGATTCATTAATATGGGAATCCCCTCGTAAATCAGGTAAATGGAATAGCAGGCGGCAAGCATATGCACCGCCACGTTCAGCCACAGATCCGGGTAGAGACCGATGAACCCAACCAGGAAAATAGGAGTGGTCACAAAAACCGCCAGAGCCGTACCCTCGTAGTGGCGGGTCGCCTCATCCCCCTCTACGGCGTAAGTCCGGGCCATCCAGTTAATAAATTCTCCAAACAGGTAGACGCCGACGAGAATTGCAACGTAAGTGACGATCGCCAGGGAAAGTGCACTGCCCTCGGTCAGTTTTGCGGTGTTGGTACCGATGGTGAAACCCACTCGGGTCACGCCAAAGTACAGCGACACACAGGGGATCAGGGCCAGAATCGGCACATGGCTGAGAAATACCTGTACGAAGGAGTGCTTGTCGGCACGGATGGATTTCCACTCTTTATCGGGATTGATGAGAATTCCGAGGGTATGGCTGAGGAATCGCATGGTGAGTCTCCCTGGTGTGCTTTGGCTGCAGAACCTCCGCCGCAGTCCCTATTGTCTCTGCGGGCACTGGCAGGTCGGGCCACCGGTTATTGCCGCCAGCCCTGTGAGGCTTTCAGCGCAATTTCCGCTGGGTATCCAGACCCATCGCCGGGCGCAATAGCCGGCGACAGAGGACACCGGTCTGTGTGACCGACAGAGACATAGCGTAGCGATACTAAGGTTCCATAGCAGTATCGGGGGCCGGCTCGCGATAGATCAATGCCCGGGAGAAATAAGTCGTGAAACTCAACGAGTATTCAGGGAGTGCCCACAGGCAACTTTGACTGCGGGGTTAAGTGCCGCCGCTAGAGAAGTTTAAGCGCCACAACCAATCGGTGGCGCTACAGGGGGAAGCTTTCGGCGCTATTTGACCACCCGCAGTGCCGGTTTCTTGGCGGACTTGCGGCCGAGACTGGTTGGGGGTGTGGGTTCCGGTGGCTCCGGCGTCTCCTCCGCCTCAAAGACCATACCCTGTCCATTTTCCCGCGCGTAAATTCCCACCACTGCGCCGACCGGTACCTGGATATCGGTGGGGACTCCGCCGAAACGGGCGCTAAAACGGATAGCGTAGTTATCCATACTGAGCCCCACCACCGCCGTCTCGGAAATATTCAGCACCATTTGCCCGTCTTCGTTGACATGCTGCTGGGGCACGAGGACACCCGACATAGCGGTATCCACCAAAATGTAAGGCGTGCACCGGTTGTCGGTAATCCACTCGTAAAAGGCCCGCAGAATATACGGGCGATTGGATGTCATAGCCGGCTTGCTCAACAGTAATCCCTCAGCGCATCTCGCGCTCGTATTCGGTCAGACTCTGCTGAAATGCCTCCCGGGAAAAAAGGCGGTCCATGTAATCCTGCAGGGGTTTGGCCTGCTTGGTCTTGGGGAGGCTGATCTCAAACTGCTCCAGGCGCCACAACAGCGGTGCCATGCAACAATCCACCAGTGAGAATTCCTCGTTCAAGAAATACGGCAGATCGGTAAACATTGGCGCTATACCCACCAGACTGTCCCGAAGCTCCTTGCGCGCAGCGGCGGCATCTTTGCCCCCGGCGACAATCCTGTCCACCAGCGGACACCAGTCGCGCTCGATACGGTACATGATCTGGCGGCTCTGCGCCCTTGCCACCGGGTATACCGGCAACAGGGGTGGATGCGGGAAGCGCTCGTCTAGGTATTCCATCATTACCTTGGTTTCGAACAGCACCAGCTCCCGGTCCACCAGAGTCGGCAGAGAATTGTAGGGGTTGAGGTCAGCGAGCTCAGCGGGCTGGTTGTCCGGCTCCACGTCAATGACGTCCACGGAAACCCCTTTTTCGGCGAGTACAATGCGCACACGGTGGCTTAAATGACTGCGACCATCAGAAAAGAAGGTCATGGAGGAGCGCTTGTTGGCGGGCACACCCATTTTCTAACTACCTCAGGCTATCTGGCCGTCACTGTCCGGCCAATGATCAAAAACACAAAAAGGGTGGCGGAGCGACTCCACCACCCGAAGTTTTTACTATCCAATGCACCTTCAGTGGTGCACGTCTTTCCAGTATTCGCGATTCAGCAGCCAGGCAAAGACAAAAAATACCAGGATAAACGCCAACACGAAAAAGCCGATACGCTTGCGCTCCAGAGCCATAGGCTCGGCGATGTACTCCATGAAATTCACCAGGTCGTACATAGCCTGGTCGAATTCCGCCGGATCCATGGAGCCCTTGACGCTGCCGACTTCGAGGCTGCCGCAATCGGCATCCATGATGGGATTGCCCAGTTCATCCCGCACCACGCTGCCGTGCTCCCGCTTTGGACCCGGTGCGCACTCCTGCAAACCCTGTAGTTCCATCAGCACATGGGGCATACCCACGTTGGGAAACACTTTGTTGTTCACGCCGGTGGGACGACTGTCATCCCGGTAAAAGCTGCGCAGATAAGTGTAGAGCCATTCCGGCGAGCGGGAGCGGGCCGACAGGGTGAGGTCCGGCGGCGCAGCGCCGAACCACACCTTGGAATCATCCGTGCGCATGGAGATCTGCATCAGCTCCCCGATTTTGCCATCACCCAGAACCAGGTTCTGCACCATCAGCTCATTGGGGATTCCCAGGTCGGTGGCCACTCTCTCCCAGCGCGAGAAGTTGGCGCTGTGGCAGCCCATGCAGTAGTTGACGAAGTATTTGGCACCTCGCTGCAGGGACGGCTTGTCCTGCAGATCCACATTGATCTGGTCCAGCTCAATAGTGCTCTCGGCACCCACTGCCTTGATTGGAATAAAGGCCAGCAGTAGCACAACGATTATGCCGCCGAAAAGGGTGCCAAAGGTCTTCTCCCCGGAGGGGCTAGTCACGCGCTCCGGCTCTGGCTTCACATGGTCACGCGCGGTGAGCCAGGGCAGTGCAGCGAAAAAGACCGCCATCGCCAGCGCCATGAGCGTCACAAACAGATTCACATCCCAGCTACCCACTGCCATCCACAGGAACAGGAAGCCGAACACGCCACTAACCACCCAGGAGGCAGCGCCTTTGCGGCCAGTGGGGTTGGTCCAAATCGGCATGGTGAAGAAATAGGCGAAATAGAACAGAGTGCCCACCTGTGCCAGAAAGTTGCGCCCCGGTGTCGGCGATTGCACACCCAGATACCCCAGGATAATAAAGACAGCGGCAAATACCAGCAGCAGCGCCTTCGGCAACAGTCCCTTGTAGCGGATAGAGCGCACCGGACTCTTGTCCAGCCAGGGCAGCACAAACAGTATGGCGATGGCTGCGCCCATGGCTATCAGGCCGAGGAACTTGGCGGTAAACGGCCCTATATCGATTGTCACCGCGCGCAAGACGGCATAAAAGGGAGTGAAGTACCACACCGGCGCTATGTGCTCCGGCGTTTTCAGCGGGTTCGCCTCCTCGAAATTGGCATGCTCCAGGAAGAAGCCACCCATCTCCGGGAAGAAGAACACCACCACACAGAAAATAAACAGAAATACGGCGATGCCCACCAGGTCGTGGACCGAGTAGTAGGGATGGAAGGCGATACCGTCGAGGGGTACGCCGTTTTCATCCTTGTTCTTCTTGATCTCAATACCATCCGGGTTGTTGGAGCCCACCTCGTGCAGCGCCAGAATATGCAGTACCACCAGCAATACCAGCACCAGCGGCAGCGCTATGACATGCAGGGAGAAAAACCGGGTCAGGGTGATACCGGAAATCAGATAGTCGCCGCGAATCCACTCCACCAGGTCTTCCCCGATACCGGGGACGGCCCCGAACAGGGATACGATGACCTGGGCGCCCCAATAGGACATCTGCCCCCAGGGCAGCACATAGCCCATAAACGCCTCGGCCATGAGCACCAGGTAGATACACATGCCGAAAATCCACACCAGCTCGCGCGGCGGCTTGTAGGAGCCGTACATCAACCCGCGGAACATGTGCAGATAGACAACAACGAAAAACGCCGACGCACCAGTGGAGTGCAGATAGCGAATCAGCCAGCCCCAGTCCACGTCGCGCATGATGTATTCCACCGAGGCGAAAGCGCCGTCAGCGGAGGGGTTGTAGTTCATCACCAGCCAGATGCCGGTCAACAGTTGGTTGACCAGGACCAGCAGCGAGAAGACACCGAAGAAATACCACAGGTTGAAGTTCTTGGGCGCATAGTACTTGCCCATGTGCCTGTCCCAGGCCTGGTAAATCGGCAGGCGCTGGTCTACCCAGTCACCGAAATCTGCCAGCCACTTCATGCGCTGCCCTCCTGGTTAACACCGATCACGATGATGTCATTGCTTTCATAGAAGTAGGGGGGCACTTCCAGGTTGGTGGGGGCAGGTACGCCCTTGTAGACACGGCCGGCCATGTCAAACTTGGAGCCGTGACAGGGACAGAAAAAGCCGCCCATCCACTCGGCGCCACCCAGGTCTGCAGCACCGACCTCGGGGCGATACATGGGGGCACAGCCCAGGTGAGTGCACAGACCCACCAGTACCAGTGTCTTCGCCTTGATCGCACGGTTTTCGGGATTCACATATTCCGGCTGGACGGACTCCTCGGAAAAGGGGTCGCGCAGAAATGGCTCCACCTTCACCAAGTTTTCCAACACTGCATCGGTGCGGCGCACCACGTACACCGGCTTGCCCCGCCACTCGACGGTAACCATCTGGCCCGGCTCCAGCTTACTGATGTTGTACTTCACCGGGGCGCCGGCGGCCTTGGCCTTGGCACTCGGATTCCAGGATGCGACAAACGGTACAGCCACGCCCACAACACCGGCCCCTCCCACCACCGAGGTGGCGGCGGTCAGGAATCGGCGCCGGCCTACGTTTACACCGTCACTCATGACGTTATTCTCCCATCACAGCGAAATTTCGCTGACCCAAACCCAATATATTCTTCCCACACCGAGGTCCCCGGAAACGCGTTTCGCGCCCAATTAACCCCAGAAATCAAGCGGATACAAATCCGCGCAATGTTAAAGAAAATGCCAATTTGATACAAGGCGAAGACTGTGGCGAACGTCGTCAAATGCCCATGGAATTGGCGAGCAATTGCACAAAAATACCGGGACCGGCGCCACACCGGGGCCGGTCCAAAAATCGCAGATATAAAAAAACCCGGTCGCGGACCGGGTTTTGAAAGCAAATTATCGCTTGGAGAACTGCGGCTTCTTGCGCGCCTTGCGCAGACCCACCTTCTTGCGCTCCACGGCGCGGGCGTCGCGGGTCACATAGCCGGCGCCACGCAGTGGCTGCCGCAGTGCTTCGTCGTACTGCATGAGCGCGCGGGTGAGGCCGTGACGGATAGCGCCCGCCTGGCCAAAGGAACCCCCGCCCTTTACGGTGACGTTGATGTCGAACTTATCCACCATATCGACCAGCTCCAGCGGCTGTCGCACAATCATGCGCGCCACTTCGCGGCCGAAATAGTCATCGAGGTTGCGGCCATTGACGGTGATCTTGCCCTCGCCCTGCTCGACGAACACGCGGGCGGTCGAGGTCTTGCGGCGGCCGGTACCATAGTATTGAGTCGTTGCCATTTGAGTCTTTCCCGTTTAGATCGCCAGTTCAATCGGCTGCTGCGCCGCATGAGGATGTTCGCTGCCGCTGTACACTTTCAGCTTCTTGAACATGGCGCGACCCAACGGACCCTTCGGCAGCATACCTTTCACTGCGCTTTGAATGGTGCGCTCGGGCGCTTTTTCGATCAGCTTCTCAAAGCTGATGGATTTGAGACCTCCCGGGTAGCCGGAGTGGCTGTGGTAGATCTTGTCCTTGGCCTTGTTGCCGGTCACGCGGACCTTTTCAGCGTTGATTACAACGATGTAATCACCGGTGTCCACGTGGGGCGTGTATTCAGGCTTGTGCTTGCCGCGCAGACGGTGAGCTATCTCAGCGGAAATACGGCCGAGAGTCTTACCCGCAGCGTCGACAATATACCAGTCGCGTTTTACCGCTTCCGGCTTGGCACTGTAAGTCTTCATGTTATAAAACACCTGCACTGGGCCGCAAAAGAGGCGGCCGTCCCACAAAAGAGCGCGAATACTACATAAGCGCCACGGGCTTTTCAAGGGATTTGTGGCCGCTATCCGACGCCTAATCCGACCGGTGCGGGCGCGCCAGATACTCCCGTGACTGCATTTCCAGCAGGCGGCTGATGGTACGCTGGAACTCAAACCCCAGGTGCCTGCCAGCGTACAGCTCCTCCACCGGCACCTCGGCCGAGATCACCAGCTTGACGCTGCGGTCATAGAATTCATCCACCAGGTTGATGAACCGGCGCGCCTGACTGTCCATCAGCCCTGTCAGCCTGGGCACCCCGGCCAGCAGCACACTGTGATACTCCCGCGCCAGCTCGATATAGTCGTTTTGCGAGCGGGGGCCATCGCAGAGCTGTGCGAACTCGAACCAGACCACACCGTCCGCCTCCCGCACCGTATTGATGTTGCGCCCCTCAATTTCCAGTACAGCCGCCTCGTGCACCGCCCCTCCCCCGACCATCAAGCCGTGAAAGCTTCGCATCAGGCTGGCCTCCGCCTCCGGATCCAGCGGCGAATGGTAGAGTTCGGCCTTTTCCAGTGCCCGCAATCGGTGGTCCACCCCGCCATCTACGTTCACTACCCTGGTGTGCCGGTTCAGCAGGTCGATGGCCGGCAGGAAGCGGGCCCGCTGCAAACCGTTGCAGTAGAGTCCCGCCGGCTCGATATTGGAGGTTGCTACCAGGGTGACACCGCGGCGAAACAGGGCATCCAGCAGGTTCGCCAGAATCATGGCATCGCCAATATCCGATACAAAGAACTCGTCAAAACAGATTACCCGGGCATCCCTGGCAATGTCCTCGGCCACCCTCTCCAGGGGGTTTTTTACCCCACCCAGGCGCTGCAGCTGCCGGTGCACATCGCGCATGAAACGGTGGAAGTGGGTACGGCACTTGTCCGGGAACGGCAGGGATTCATAAAAGGTGTCCATCAGGTAGGTTTTGCCGCGGCCCACGCCACCCCACAGGTACAACCCTTTCTGTGCAGCCGGACGTGGCGCCAATAGCTTTCTCAAGCGCGCAACAACCCCCTTTGGCGCGCGGGCTGCCAACAGGCGCTCATAGAGATCCTGCAGCTCCCCCAGCGCCACCCTCTGGGCCGGATCGGCGACAAAGTCCGGGCGCGCCAGATCGCACTGATAGCGCTGCATGGGTGTGAAGGGTACTACTTCGACTGGAGACATGACCTACTGAACTGAGAGTGGAGGCGACGGCACTCTACCAAAATCGTGCCGCAAACCGCTAGCCCCCGCCGCCTCTGGCTACGGTCAGCACCTGGCCACTTATTAACCGGGCAATAATAGGTGGCCCTGAGCTGGAAACCCTTGACACCTACCGGATTGTCCTCTTTGGAAACTTGAACAATTACGTAGAATCTCATGTTTTTCAATGAGTTACGACGGGCTCCGACCGGCAAGGGTACGCCCTTGAGCCACACTAGCCCGGCAGTCTATTCAGCTGCCGCGTTGATATTTAGGCGGTTTCAGGCGGCAACCCGACAGCGCGGCCGACGCGGGAGGTGGAATCGCGTATACTAAGGGCTGTCGCGCCAGCCTGGAAAAACGGACAATCCGCGCGGCTACAGCACTACGTCAGGAGCAGTAACCCGGCAGGCCCCAAAAGCCTGTCAGATGGCCGGGTTAACAGTCGAGGAGAAAGTATCAGTGCACTCTACATCGGTTTTGATCCTGGTTGGCGTCGTCGGTCTGGCACTGGGTGCCATACTTGCATTTCTCGCCAACCGCGGCCGCGGCGGTACAGATCGCACCCAGGAACTGGAGCTGCGCCTGAGCGAGGCCAACAGCAAGCTGGAGGATTTCCAGTTGCAGGTCAATGAACACTTCGACCAGACTGCACAACTGGTTCACAACCTGACTAAAAGCTACCGCGAAGTACACGAATACCTGGCCAACAGCGCAGTGCGGCTTTCCAGTCAGGATATTGGCCGGCAGATGCTGGAGGCCGGCAGCGGCAAACTGAGCGACAATGACGAAAGTCTCCGCGATGTGGTCCCACCGCGGGACTGGGCCCCCAAAGAACCCGGCGCGAAAGGAACCCTGGCTGAGGATTTCGGCCTGGACAAAGAGGCTATGGCGGGGCTGGAAAACACCGATGCCGCCGAGACCGGTGTTAGCCGCTGACAGCAACCCCGGTAGATACGCGCCCGCGGGAGCCCGGCGGGCGGTAAATTAGAGCCCGCTACAGGCTTTGGTAGTAATCCATCAGGATCTTCGCCACTTCCGGGCGGGAAAACTCCGGGGGCGGCGCTATCCCGTCACCCAGCATTTCACGCACTTTGGTGCCGGACAGCAGTATAAAGTCTTCCTTACTGTGATCCGGCGCATCGCGCATCATCACCACCCGGTTCAGCTTTTTCGAATAGGCGGTGTGGTCGGCGCGGAAAATTTCAATTTCCAGCGCGCCTTCCGGCACCCTGTCATCGAAGATGGACTGGGCATCGAAGGCCCCGTAGTAGTCGCCAACACCGGCGTGGTCGCGCCCGATAATCAGGTGGCTGCAGCCACAGTTCTGGCGAAACACCGCGTGCAGCACCGCTTCCCGCGGGCCGGCGTACAGCATGTCGAAACCGTAGCCGGTCACCATCACGGTATTGGCGGGGAAATAGAGTTCCACCATTTTGCGAATAGAGGCATCGCGAACCGGAGCGGGGATATCGCCGGATTTGAGCTGTCCCAGCAGCATGTGGATCAGCACACCATCTGCGTCCACACCCTCCATCGCCATCTTGCACAGCTCTTCGTGGGCGCGATGCATGGGGTTGCGGGTCTGGAAGGCCACCACCTTGCTCCAGCCGCGCTCGATGAACTCGTTGCGAATTTCCACCGCGGTGCGGAAGGTATCCGGAAAGTCATTCTGAAAATAGCTGAAATTCAATACCTCGATGGGCCCGGAAATCAGCTGGCGACCGGAGGACCTGAAGTTGGCCACGCCCGGGTGCCCCTCGTCCCGGGTACCAAACACCTGTGCGACCATGTCGTCCATCTGCCGCTCGGAAATCGACTCTATTCCCTGCACTTCCATCACTGCCAGCACCGGGTGCCCCTCCACCCGGGGGTCGCGCAACGCAATACGCCCGGCACCGGCAATGGCGCTGGCATCCCGCACTATATTGAGGACCGGTACCGGCCAGAAGAGTCCGTTCTCAGTGCGCAGCGTTTCGGCAACGCTCAGGGCGTCCGTAAGATTCATATACCCATGCAGAGGATTGAAGTAGCCAGCACCCAGCATTACCGCATTGGCAGCCGCAGCTGAGCTGACCACTATGGACGGCAGGGATTCGGCCTCGTGCGCCAGCTGGTGGTGCCTTTCGCTGTCGTAGACGAATCTGGGTTGCAGCTCGGCGCTGCCGTGGGGGCGAACCAGGGACATAGAGGTCTCCAAACTGAGAGCTAGACGAAATTAGCGGGATTTTGCAGCCGCCATTATACGGATTCGCGTCCACCGCCCAAGGGGCGCGGCGCAGGACAGAGGCCGCCGGTGCGCACGCGGCGGAAAACCGTATAATAAACACAAATCTAGGAGTTACCTGTGTCCCTGAAACGATTTTTGCAAGACTGGGCAATCCCCGCGGCCATTGGCCTGGCCCTGGCCGCAGCAGCCTTGCTGGTGTTCCCGCAACTGCGCGACGTCGACGTCGATCCAGGCGATAGCCAGTGGCAGGGGCCTGTCTCCTACGCCGATGCGGTCGACCGGGCTGGGCCCGCGGTGGTGAACATCTACACCCGCACTGCCATACCCCAGCGGAGTCACCCGCTGTTTAATGACCCGCTGTTTCGACGCCTGTTCAACAGCATGAACCCACCGCAAAAACAACGGCTGCAATCCAACCTGGGCTCTGGCGTTATCGTCAGCGACCGGGGATATATCCTCACCAATCACCATGTGGTCAACCAAGCTGATGCCATCGTCGTACTGCTGGCGGATGGACGCGAGGCACAGGCGGAGCTGGTGGGAAGCGATGCGGATTTTGACCTGGCGGTGCTCAAGGTGGAGTTGCCGCAACTCACCTCTATCGAGGTGGGAGATCCGGAACACGCACAGGTCGGCGATGTGGTACTGGCCATTGGCAACCCTTTTGGGGTGGGGCAGACCGTGACCCAGGGCATTATCAGTGCCACAGGCGCACGCAACGTCAAACTGGGTAGCAATGGTACCGGCGGCTACCTGCAAAACTTCCTGCAAACCGATGCGGCAGTGAATCCCGGCAATTCCGGCGGAGCACTGGTGGACGCCCACGGCCGCCTGCTGGGTATCAATACCTCCATTCTCAACCAGTCCAGCTACGCCGGCGGTATCAGCTTTGCCATACCGGCAAATATCGCCTTAAAAATCATGCAGGACATTATTGAGTACGGCCGCGTGGTGCCAGGCTGGCTCGGCATAGAGGCCAGTGGAGTCACCCCGGAAGTGGCGCGCGCTTTCAATCTCACGTCCACCCACGGGGTCATCGTGACCGGAATCTACAACCAGGGTCCGGCACACCGGGCGGGACTGAAGCCGGGAGATGTGATCACCCATATCGACGGCCTGCCGATCAACGATGGCAGACGCGGCGCCGCCGCTATGGCGACCCTGCGCCCCGGAGATACGGTTTCGATTACCTTTATGCGCGAGGGCGCCGTCAATACGGTGGAAGTCACCGTATCGGAAATGCCCCAGTCGGAAAAACGCACCTAAAGGTCCGGTCGAACACCAATCAGCACCGCCAAGGGCCTGTTGACACTAGCGCTACTCTTTCCTGAATCGGTACTCCGCCGAGCGCGCGTGAGCCTCCAGGCCCTCGCCCCGGGCCAGAGTGCCGGCGACCCGCCCGAGCCGATCCGCAGCCTGGGGCGAACAGCAGATGATTGAACTGCGCTTCTGAAAATCGTACACGCCCAGCGGTGATGAAAAACGCGCGGTACCGCTGGTGGGGAGCACATGACTGGGCCCGGCGCAATAGTCCCCCAGTGCTTCCGCAGTATAGCGGCCGAGGAATATTGCCCCGGCATGGCGGATCATCGGCAGATACTGCTGCGGGTTGTCCACCGAGACCTCCAGGTGCTCCGGAGCAATGCGGTTGGCCAGCGCGATGGCCGATTCGATGGAATCCACAGAGATCAGGGCACCCCGCCGCGCCAGGGAGGCGCCGGCAATGTCCCGCCGCGGCAATTCTGCCAGCAGCCTTTCCAGGGCGGCCGCCACCGCATCGAGAAAGCTATCGTCGGGACTCAGCAATATGGACTGGGCCTGCTGATCGTGCTCCGCCTGTGACAGCAGATCCATGGCGACCCAATCCGCATCGGTGGCGCCGTCGCAGATCACCAGTATCTCCGACGGCCCGGCGATCATATCGATCGCCACCTGTCCGAACACGGCGCGTTTGGCGGCGGCAACATAAACATTGCCCGGCCCCACTATCTTGTCGACCCGACGTATGCTTTGAGTGCCATAAGCCAGGGCCGCAATGGCCTGAGCGCCGCCCAGGGTATACAGCTCATCCACCCCGGCGATCGCCGCCGCTGCCAGTACCAGGTCACTGAGCTGATCGTCCGGCGCCGGCACCACCATGGCCACCGAGTTCACGCCCGCGACTTTGGCGGGAATCACATTCATCAGCACTGACGAGGGGTAACTCGCCTTGCCCCCGGGAACATAGACCCCTACCCGCTCCATAGGTGTAACTTTCTGCCCCAGAACAGTGCCGTCGGCCTCGGTGTACTGCCAGCCATCCTGTAACTGGTGTTGGTGATAGCTGTGTACCCGCTGGGCTGCAGTTTCCAGTGCGAGGCGATGCTGCTCGGAAATGCGCCCCAGTGCCACCGCCATTTCCTTTGGGGTCACGCAAAAATCCTCGGCGTTGACCAGCCGGCGGCGGTCCAAGCGGTTGCTGTATTCGATCAGGGCGGCATCACCCTGCCGGCGTACCTGCCGCAGTATGTCGGCCACTATCTGCTCCACCTGGGAATCGACAACCGATTCCCAGGCCAGCAATTGGGCCAGCTGCGCGTCGAAATCACTGTCCCCCGCGTCCAGGCGGCGAATCAAGTCACTGTGCATCCGCCCCCTCCCAGCGCGCTGCCACCACATCGGACAGTTTGCCGATCAAACTGCTGATCGACTGGTATTTCATTTTCATGGATGCTTTGTTGACGATCAGACGGCTGCTGATGTGGGCAATAGTGTCCCGCGCCTCCAGACCGTTGGCCCGCAACGTATTGCCGGTATCCACGATGTCCACTATCTCATCCGCCAGCCCCATCAGAGGCGCCAGCTCCATAGCCCCGTACAGCTGGATAATGTCCGCCTGGCGACCCTGTGCTGCATAGTAGCGTTTGGCGCTCTGTACAAACTTGGTGGCCACTTTGATCCTTCCGCGCGGCGGCTGGGCACCCCGGATACCCGCAGTCATCAGCCGACAGCGAGCGATACCCAGGTCCAGGGGTTCGTAAATGCCGTCGATCGCATGTTCAAGCAGGTTATCCTTGCCCGCCACCCCCATATCGGCGGCGCCGTGCTGTACATAGGTGGGCACGTCTGTGCCCCGCAACAGCAGAAAACAGACCCCTGGCTGATTGGTGGGAAAAATGAGTTTGCGGCTCTTGGAAATGTCTTCCAGCGGCTCCAGTCCGGCAGCATGCAGCAGCGGCAGGGTTTCCTCAAGGATTCTGCCTTTGGTCAGGGCGATGGTGATTTGCATGGGGTCCTGTTCTGGGTCGCGTGAAAAAAAACGGTGGAGCCCGTGTGTGTCTGGCCTGCTGATATCGATTGGCCACATCCGAGGACCCCTTTTTAGCCCGGGCGGCGTCAGCCCGGCAGGCGGCGGATATTCGCCCCCAGTTGCCGCAGCTTCTCCTCGATACATTCATAGCCGCGGTCGATATGGTAAATCCGATCGACCACCGTGGTGCCTTCAGCCAGCATACCCGCGATCACCAGGCTGGCTGATGCGCGCAGATCGGAGGCCATCACCGGGGCCCCTTTTAACCGCTCGACCCCGGTCACGATAGCTGTATTGCCCTCCAGGGTGATGTCAGCGCCCATGCGGTTCAACTCGTGAACCTGAATCAGGCGGTTTTCAAAAATAGTCTCCACCACCGCCCCCTTGCCTTCGGCCACCGCATTCACCACCATCAACTGCGACTGCATATCGGTGGGAAAGGCCGGGTAAGGTGCGGTGCGAAAGCTCACCGCTTTGGGCCGATTGCCGCGCATATCTAGCTCGATCCAGTCGTCGCCGGTATTGATATACGCACCCGCCTCCTCGAACTTCACCAACACCGCATCGAGAATATCCGCGCGGGTGTGTGTGAGCCGCACCTTCCCCCGCGCCGCCGCCGCCGCCGCGAGAAAAGTGCCGGTCTCGATTCGGTCGGGCATTACACTGAAGGTACAGGGATTCAACCTGGCTACACCGTGTACTCGCAGCGTATCGGTGCCCACCCCTTCGATCTGGGCGCCCATAGCAATCAGGAACTCGGCCAGATCGACGATCTCCGGCTCGCGCGCTGCATTGTGCAGTACCGTGGTTCCCTCGGCGAGCACCGCCGCCATTAGCAGGTTCTCGGTGCCGCCCACGGTCACCTTTTCCATCACTATGTTGGCGCCCTTCAAGCGGCCCCGGGAGCGGGCACGGATAAAGCCCCCGTCCACCGTAATCTCAGCACCCATGGCCTCCAGACCTTTGAGGTGAATGTCCACAGGCCGACTGCCGATGGAGCAGCCGCCGGGGAAGGACACATTGGCCAAGCCGTGGCGGGCGAGCATCGGACCCAGCACCAGGATGGAGGCGCGCATGGTCTTGACCAGCTCGTAGGGCGCGGTGAGTTCGTTGAGTGAGCGCGGGTCTATCTCCACGCCCAGTTTTTCGTCGATGGTGACATCGCAACCCATGCACCGCAGCAGGGTGAGCATGGTGGTGATGTCATTGAGATGCGGCAGATTGTGTATCTGCACGGGGCCGTCCGCCAGTATTGCAGCGGCGAGAATGGGCAGCGCCGCATTCTTGGCACCGGAAATCTTGAGGGTCCCCGAAATGGAGTTGCCACCCTCGATCAGTAATTTGTCCATTCGCTATCGAGCCCTATTTGCCGGCTTCTTCCGGCGTCAGCGTCTGCATCTGAACCGCGTGCAGCGTGCCATCGGCGATCTTGTCGCCCAGGGCCGCGTATACGAGCTGCTGTTTTTTTACCCTGCTGAGGCCTGCAAATGCGCTGCTGACCACAGTTACCACCAGATGGCTGCCCTCGAAGGCGACATCAGCGTGACTTTCGGGAATGTGCCCTTCCACCAGGGCTTTGATTTCATCGGCTTGCATAGGTGGGAAATATTTGAGTTGCCCAAGACAGCGGGCCAGTTTACTGCAAACTGCCGGGTTGCGCAGCCTCGCAACCCGGAAGCGGTACTCAACCCACCGTGTTGGCCACCTGCTCGGCTGACCAGGTGGCGATGACCTTGTCGATATCCTGATGGGTCTGCATAGCCTGGGCGAACTGGCTGCGGAAAGTCTTACCCAGATTGACCCCGTTCAGGATCACGTTGATCAGCTTCCACTGCCCGGCACGATTGCGCACCAGGGTATAGGAAACCTTGGTGACCCCCTCCTTGCTGCGCACTTCCTGCAACACGTTTACACGCCTTTTGGTAGGCGTGGAGCCGGGGTTGACCACCCTGACATCCATATCCCCAAAGTTGGCAATGCCCCTGGCGAAAGTCGACACCAAATCGCGGCGGAAAGTACTGGTGAAGCGCGAGCGTTGTGCTGCCGTGGCCTGCTTCGCATAGGTCCCCATGACCCCGCGGGCAATAAAATCGAAATCCACCACCGGCGCCAGTACACTATCCACAGCGCTGTAGTAGCGCTGGGGGTCCGAGTGCAGATACTGAGCATTGGCACGGATTACTCCCAGCAGATTCTGGGACACACCCTCGATCATCGCATAGGGATTCTGGGCCGCGCTGGCGACAGGCGCCCAGACGGAAATCAACAGGGCGACGCATGACGCGCTTAACCATTGCTTGAACTCCGAGCGGCGGAACAGTGATATCAGACTCACAAAAAACTCCTATTGGTAAATCATTCCTTGGACGCACACAGAGCCATAAAGTGCCGTGACGCCACTGCCCGATGTATAACCGGCAGCTCGACCCACCCGGCCTGGGTGCGATGCGAGCGGCCACACAGCTGACAGCAACGGCGCCAGACTATACCATGTCGCCCCCCTTGGCGTGACCCTACTGCGCTCAACGCACGGCTATTGTAGACGTCTGTGGAGGTTTTGCCCGTGGCGGGGGCGGTGTGGCATCGATCCCTCCTTAAAGGTTAGCACTGGGGAGGCCCGGTCGGCGGCCAGGTGGGATTTACGGTATACGCAGGATGTTTCTAAACTCAACAGAACCCGACGCGGAGTGACGCAATGACGCAGGACCTTATATTGCAGGCGGGGCGCCGCACTGTACGCATGGAAAATGCCGCGGTTGCCGCCCTGGAAAGCCGTATCGACGAGAATTTTAAACGCGCCTGTGAACAGATTTTACAGTGCCGCGGACGCACCATTGTCACCGGCATGGGTAAATCGGGCCATATCGGCAAGAAGATCGCCGCCACCCTCGCCAGTACCGGCACCCCCAGTTTCTTTGTGCATCCGGGCGAAGCCAGCCACGGCGACCTGGGCATGATTACACGCGACGATCTGGTGATCGCCATATCCAATTCCGGCTCCTCCGCGGAAGTGTTGACCCTGCTCCCCCTGCTGAAGCGGCTGGGCACCCCCTTGATCAGCATGGCCGGCAAGGCCGACTCACCCCTTGCCCAGGCCGCCGACGTCAACCTGGACATTGCGGTGGAAACCGAGGCCTGCCCGCTCAACCTCGCCCCAACCTCCTCTACCACAGTGACCCTGGTCATGGGCGATGCACTGGCGGTGGCTCTGCTGGAAGCGCGCGGTTTTACCGCGCAGGATTTTGCCTTCTCGCACCCCGGCGGCGCCCTCGGGCGGCGCCTGCTGCTAAAAGTCGAGGATGTGATGCACCGCGGCGACGAATTGCCGCAGGTCTTCCCGGAAACACCGCTGTACCAGGCGCTGCTCGAAATGACCAGCAAAGGCTTTGGCATGACCACTGTGGTCGACCGACAGGGCACTCTGTTGGGCGTCTTTACCGATGGCGACCTGCGCCGGGTAATCGACCACAAGGTTGAACTGGACAGTGCCACCATGGCAGAAGTCATGAGCCGCTACCCCAAGACGGTCGCGGCCAACACTCTCGCCGCCGAGGCACTCGGGGTCATGGAGGACAACCGGATTACAGCACTGGTGGTGGAGGACGACGCCCACCATCCCATTGGTGTGCTGCATATGCACGATATACTGCGCGCCGGCGTAATCTGATCAGGACGGTAAATCGTGAGCTCAAAAACAAATTCGAAAGAAAAAATTGAACGCCAGCTGTCCAGGGTGCGCCACCTGATACTGGATGTGGACGGCGTGCTGACCGATGGCAAACTGTACTTTGACAACAATGGCAATGAGCTGAAGACTTTCCACACGCTGGACGGCCACGGTATCAAAATGTTGCAGAAGTCCGGTGTGCAAGTGGCCATCATTACCGGGCGGCGCAGCAGTGTAGTGGAACGACGGGCGCATGATCTGGGAGTCCACAAGCTGATCCAGGGCCGCGAAGACAAACTCACTGCCCTGCACGAACTGTTTGCCCAGGAAGGGTGTCGGATGGAAGACATGGCTTATGTGGGGGACGACTATCCCGACCTGACGGTAATGACGCGGGTGGGATGCCCCATCGCAGTGCCCAACGCCGCGCCGCCAGTGCGCGAGAGAGCAATATGGGTCACCGAGGCCCGGGGTGGCGAAGGCGCGGTGCGGGAAGTCTGCGACCGGATCATGCGGGTGCAGGGCACTTTCGCAGCCGCCCTGGCCCCCTATATTGACACAGACACCCCCATTGGAAAGTGAGACAGAATAACGCATTGGCTGTCTCATCGGGCTCGGGGCCACCTTTGGGTCCGGGCGCGAAAATGTTTGACGGAGGAACCCTATGCGCAGCTGGTTGCCGCTGTTCATCCTCGCCACGCTGATTGGCGTCAGCCTCTGGTACGCCGACAGTGCCCCGGAGCAACTGCTGGGCAAAAGGCCCACCCAGCAGGAGAAAAACCGTGCTGCGGACCTGGTGATTCGCGATGCCCACACACGCCACTTCGACACTGAAGGCGCGCTGGCGTACATAGTCAACGCGGAGCAAATCACTTATTTTCAGTTTGCCCGTCGCGACCAGGCCGACCTGGCCGAGCCCCGCATCGTGTTCTATCAGGACGATAGACCCAAATGGCTTACAGAATCCAGACAGGGCATCGCATACAATAACGGCCAGAAAGTGGAACTGAGCGGCGATGTGGTCATCAACGAATTACCCGAGCCAGGCGGCCTGACGCTGGAGACCCAGGCCATAACCGTTTTGCCGCAACAGGAATTCGCCGAGACCGACAAACTTGTTACCATTACCTCCGGCACCAGCATAACGGAAGGCATTGGTATGCACGCACTGTTGAAAGAGAATCGGGTGAAAATCCTCTCCGAGGTAAAGAGTACCTATGAAAGCGATTAGTTACCTGGTGCCGGCCTTGTGTGCGGCCCTGCCAATGCTTTCCGGGCCGGCACTGGCACTGCCGGAAGACCGGGAACAGCCGGTCAGGATTCTCGCACACAATCTGGACGCCGATGGCGGCACCAACCTAACCATCTACAGCGGCGATGTGGTGATCACCCAGGGGTCGCTGCAAATTCACGCAGACCGGGTCGAAGCCCACCTGAGTGAAGGGGGCAAAATCCGGCGGGTGATCGCGGTGGGCAAGCCGGCGCGCTTCCAGCAGCAAATGGCGCAGAGCACAGTCCCGGTCAAAGCCCGCGCCCAGCGTATCGAATACACTGTGAAAACCGCCGAGCTGCTCCTCACCGGCAGTGCCCATGTGGACCGTGACGGCAATACCCTGGCCGCCGAGCGCATTGACTACGATCTCAACAGTGAGCAGATGCAGGCCAAGGGACAATCCGACGGTGGCAGGGTTGAGATGATCTGGAAGCCGGAAACACAAAACAACGGGCAATCCACCGACGATACAGCCCAAAGCCAGTAACACCCTGCGCTGTTACCCTAGAAATTTGCGACCCGCTCCCCCTGGCACCCTGGGTGCCGCTGCAGGAGCCGGGTGGGAAGTAAGTGGAAGACACTATGCCGACGCTGAAAGCGTTACACCTCGCCAAGCAGTACAACAAAAGGAAGGTTGTACAGGACGTCTCGGTAAGCGTCAGCAGCTCCCAGGTGGTGGGACTGTTGGGCCCCAATGGCGCCGGTAAAACCACCTGCTTCTACATGATCGCAGGCCTGGTACGGGCCGATGCCGGACAGGTGATGATCGACAATCTGGATATCACCCGCCTGTCGATGCACGGCCGGGCGCGCAGGGGTATCGGCTACCTGCCGCAGGAGGCATCGGTGTTCCGCCGCCTGACGGTGCGCGACAACATTCTCGCCATCCTCGAGACACGCCGGGACCTGAGCAGGGCCGACCGCCTGCAGCAACTGCGTGAACTGATGCAGGAATTCAATATTACCCATATCGAAAAGAGCCTGGGTATGGCGCTTTCGGGTGGCGAGCGTCGCCGGGTGGAGATAGCCCGCGCGCTGGCCACGGATCCCGACTTCGTGTTGCTGGATGAACCCTTTGCCGGGGTGGACCCCATCTCCGTCAAAGACATCAAACAGATAATTCGCCATCTGCGCGATCGCGGTATCGGGGTCTTGATCACGGATCACAATGTACGCGAAACGCTGGATATCTGCGAAACCGCCTACATAGTCAGTGAGGGCCATATCATCGCCGCCGGCACTCCGGCGGAAGTACTGGCCAACCAGCAGGTCCGGGAGGTCTATCTGGGTCACGAGTTTACCATCTAGCTGGTTGTCGAAAGCCCTCCCTGGCTTCCCTCAATCTGGCGTGTCCGCAACCCCTCCACGGCAAATCAAGTAGCTCACGCTTGATTTGCCGCGGCCCGATTACATTGGGGCGCCCATATTTACCCAGCCTTTCCCTCGCCCATTCCAAGCGGCACAGTTATTGCTTGTAATTGACCAGTCAGGAGTTTAGTCTGCTTCCTCGTCTCCCTAAAGACGATTCCTCCGCCGACTCAGTGTGCGACTCCTGGTATGAAGCAGTCCCTGCAGCTAAAACTCGGTACCCAGCTGACCATGACCCCTCAGCTGCAACAGGCCATTCGCCTATTGCAGTTGTCGACGCCCGACCTGCAGCAGGAAATCCAGTCCATACTCGACAGCAACCCACTACTTGAGGCGGACCAGGAGGAGCCTTCCGAGTGGTCCGGGGAGCAGCGGGAGCCCGAGCGGGGTACCGACAGCAGCGATGAGCGCACCACCGAAGAGGGCGACTGGAGCCAGGACATCCCCAGCGAGCTGCCGGTGGACACCCGCTGGGACGATATCTATGGCGGAGGCAGCTACAGTGGGGGCTTCGACACCGGGGACGAACTCTCCACCGAGCAGGGCAATGCCACCCCCGACAATCTCCGCAGCCATCTCTTGTGGCAATTGAACCTCACCACCCTCTCGGTGGAAGACAAGCGCATCGCGGAAAATCTTATCGACTGCATCTCTCCCAGCGGGTTTCTGCTCTCCAGCGTCGAAGAACTGGGCGCAGCACTGGGCGTCGACACCGACGATGTCGTGGCGGTGCTGAAAACGGTGCAACAGCTCGACCCGGCTGGCTGCGGAGCCCGCGATCTGCGCGAGTGTCTGCTGCTGCAACTGCGCCAGTTACCGGCAGACACCCCCTGGCTGAAACAGGCCCAGACCCTGGTAGGCGAGCACCTGCAGCTTCTGGGCAAGCGGGATTTTCGCCAGCTCAGCCGCCGCACCCGCCTCAGCGAGGCCCAGTTGGGTGAAGTCGTACGGCTGATCCAAACCCTCAATCCGCACCCTGGGATCGCATTTGACAATGATCAGCCCCAGTACCTGGTGCCCGACGTGGTGGTCACCCGGAAACAGCAACGCTGGCTGGTGGAACTGAACCCGGAAGCCACGCCGCGACTGAGAATCAACGGTAACTATGCCTCCATGATCAGGCGGGCCGACAAATCCAGCGACAATAACTTTCTGCGGGACAACCTGCAGGAAGCGCGCTGGTTTCTGAAGAGTCTGCGGAGCCGCAATGAAACCCTGCTGAAGGTCGCCTCCAGTATCGTTGACAGGCAGCGCGATTTTTTTGAACTGGGGCCGGAGGCGATGAAACCCATGATCCTGGCGGATATCGCCGAAACCATCGGCATGCATGAATCGACCATCTCCCGGGTCACCGCCAACAAATATATGCTGACGCCGCGCGGCACCTTCGAACTCAAGTACTTCTTTTCCAATCAGGTCAGCACCGATTCCGGGGAAGAGGCATCCTCAACAGCCATCCGCGCCATCATCCGCAAGCTGATCGACGCCGAATCACCCCGCAAGCCATTGTCCGACAATAAAATTGCTCAGGAACTCGGCCAGAGCGGGGTCAAGGTGGCCCGCCGCACCGTGGCCAAGTACCGCGAGTCCATGGGAATCCCCTCATCCAGCGAGCGCAAGAGACTGGTCTAGGGCCTGTTCACACTACCTGAGTTGGCCCTGCTGCTACTGATTTGGTGGCCTGTAGGGCAGGAATTGCGCAATGTGGTGGACCCACATAAGCAATTTCTAACGCCGCAAGGCACGAAACCAGGGGCAGCCCTTCGGGTTGTGCCGGAAAAGGCGCCACTCTTCGTTGCTCGTCGCTCATTTGGAACAACCAAACTTCTCTCCTCGTGCCTCGATTGGCCCCTTTTCTGTCACAACAGGGCCAACTCAGGTAGTGTGAACAGGCCCTAAGAAACCCAATCGCTGAGAGATTATCGACTGGATTGTCGCCCTTGAAAACCTGTGCGATTACGCGAAATCGGTTACTTTTCAAAAGCTTGCAACGGTCTCCACCGGCGGTGGCACTGTCTCAGGACGCCCCGCCCCGCCAAGCTGCAAGACCCCCGGTTACAGCTCCGGGCCCGGGGTCACCAATTCGAGACACCAATCTGTCGCCGACAGATAAATCAACCCGGCGCATCTCCAAACCCCCGACTTTGAGTGTATCCTTCCATTTTGGCGTACTTCCTAGTAGGGTTGCCGCCCTGGCGGAGCTAGCGCCAGCAAGCAATACTCTCTTTGAGGAGAATTCCATGCAGATCAACATCAGTGGCCGCCACCTGGAACTGACCCCGGCTCTGCGCGATTACTGTCGTGAAAAACTGGAACGGCTCTCCCACCACAACGATTTGATCACCAGCGTCCAGATCACCCTGTCCATCGAGCGGGAGCTTCAGCGCTCCGAAGCGCTGATACACGTGAACGGGGCCGAAATCTTCGCCAATTCCGAAGCGGACGACATGTACGCTGCAATCGATGCACTGACCGACAAACTTGACCGGCAGTTGGTAAAACATAAAGAAAAGTTGCGCAAGCACCGCTAAGTTATGATCCTGGAAGCATTACTCTCACCCACCCTGAGTCTGTGCAAACTGCCGGGAAGCAGCAAAAAAAAGCTGCTCCTGAACATCGCCCAAGCCATCGCCGAACAGTATCCGCAACTGGACGCCGATACCGTGTTCAACCGGCTTATCGCCCGGGAGCGGCTGGGTTCCACCGGCATCGGTGAGGGAGTGGCAATTCCCCACTGCCGCCTCCCCGGTTGCGAAGGGCCCATTGGCGTTCTGTGTACTACCGACCCAGCAGTGGATTTTGACTCTGCTGACCGCCAGCCAGTCGACCTGCTGTTTGCCCTATTGGTGCCGGAAAACTCCGAGCAACAGCACCTGGAAACCCTGGCCGAGATAGCGGCACTGTTCAGCGACAGCCGGGTTAGAACCAAATTACGTCGAGCCCAGAGTGGCGACGAGCTGTACGCACTGGCAATTGACAGCGCTGCCGCCGCATAATGCACCAGTGGTGAGAATTATTGCCGCCCGGGACAGAGCTCAAACCCACCTGTCATACCCCGTTTGCATGAGGCGGCAAGCCAGTCACAAAGGGATTTCCCCATGCGCGTGGTCATCATCAGCGGTCGTTCCGGTTCCGGCAAGAGTTCTGCGCTGCAGTTGCTGGAGGACGTCGGCTTCAACTGTATCGACAATATTCCCGCCAGCCTGCTGCCGGAGCTGATCAACCGGGTCCGGGAACAGCAACGCGGAGAGGAGACCAGCCTGGCGCTCGGCATCGACGCGCGGAATCTGTGGCAGGACATCCAGCAGGCCCCGGAAGTCATCGAGAAACTGCGTACGAGCGGGGTCAAATGCGACGTCTTCTATCTGGATGCCCGCTCGCCGGTGCTGGTCCAGCGTTTCAGCGAGACCCGCCGCAAACACCCCCTGAGCGACAATCGCACCCATCTGGTCGAGGCGCTGAACCGCGAGAAGGAGCTGCTGGCCCCGCTCGCCGCCATGGCCGACCTGGTGATCGATACCAGCAGCCTCAGCCTGCACCAGCTCCGTGAACTGGTAAAAAACCGCGTCGTGGGCGACGACTCCCCCGAGATGGCAATACTGTTCCAGTCGTTCGGGTTTAAACACGGCGTACCGATTGATGCCGACCTGGTGTTTGACCTGCGCTGCCTGCCCAACCCCTACTGGGTGGCGGAACTGCGCAATAAAACCGGTCTCGATCCGGAGGTGGTGGAGTTTTTGCGCCAGCACCCGGAAACCGGGGCCATGCAGAGCGATATCACCCACTTCCTGCAGCGCTGGCTGCCGTCGTATCAGAAGAGCAACCGCAGCTACACCTGCGTAGCCATCGGTTGTACCGGGGGGCGCCACCGCTCTGTCTACATGGTTGAACAGCTGGCTGGGATATTCCGGGAGCAGTTCCGCAACATCCAGATTCGCCACCGGGAGCAACAGAAATAATTCGTCAATCCCCCGCAAGTCGCAGAAAAAGATGCTGAAAAACCGTCTGCTCATCGTCAATAAACTCGGACTGCACGCGCGCGCCGCAAGCAAGTTTGCGCAGACCTCCGCGCGCTTCGAGGCGGATATCAGGGTCCACTGTCGCGGCAAGTCCGTCGATGGCAAGAGTGTCATGGCACTGATGCTGCTGGCTGCAGCCAAAGGCACAGAGCTGGAACTGGAAGTGTGTGGTGCAGATGAGGATGTCGCGCTCGCCGCCATCAGCTCACTGGTGACCGATCGTTTCGGCGAAGCTGAGTAGAGATCAATCCCGCATATCATTGACCCGGCGACTCAAAAAGCTGCAGGGTACACGCATGTGCCAGCGCCGAACTGAGAGCGGCGCAGGCCCGGTGAGAAAGCCAGGCAATACGCTTTTCAACAAACTGGTGGTACCGCTATTGCCGACACTCGCGCCGGCCCGGGGTCGGCAGCTATAATTCCCGCCTCACCTCATTCCGGCAGCAAGGGGAAGCCTGTGTCCAACCCGCCTTCCGCGGAAATCCAGTTTCCCGCTCAAAATCGCCTCGGCGAACTGTTTGCCGCCCTGGACAGTGGTACCGGGCGCGAGGTGCGGCACATGCTCAGCACCCTGTCCCCGCAGAGTATCGCCCAGCTGGTGGAAAGCTCTCCACCCAAAATCCGCCAGGTATTGTGGAAACTGATCGACAAGGAGGTGGAAGGCGAAGTCCTGCAGGAACTGAGCGAAGAGGTACAGAGCCAGATCCTGGCAACCATGGACACCGAAGAGATGGTGGCCGCCATGGAGGGGCTGGACGCCGACGACGTCGCCGATATTTTGCAGCACCTGCCGGAGCGGGTAATGGCGGAAGTGCTGTCAGCGATGAGTGAAACCGACCGCCTGCGGGTGGAGAGTGTCCTCGCCTACGACGAGGAGACCGCCGGTGGTCTGATGAACACGGACACCATTTCCGTGCGCCCCAATCTCACCCTGGACGTGGTACTGCGCTATCTGCGCCGCCATGAACAGCTGCCGGAATCCACTGACAACCTGTTCGTGGTCAACCGCAAAGACCAGTATATCGGCCTGCTGCCATTATCCCGCCTGCTCACCAGCGATCCATCGATCACCGTGCGGGAAGTGATGAACACGGATGTAGACCCGATTCCGGCGGATCTCAGTGACACAGAGGTCGCACGGCTGTTTACCAAATACGACTGGATCACCGCCCCTGTGGTGGACGAGCACAAGCGTCTGCTCGGGCGGATCACCATCGACGATGTGGTGGATGTGATCCGCGAGGAGGCGGACCATTCGCTGATGAGCCTCGCCGGCCTGGACGAAGAGGAAGACACCTTCGCCCCGGTGCGCCGCACAGCGCCGCGCCGGGCCATCTGGCTGGGCGTCAACCTGCTGACTGCACTGCTGGCCTCCTGGGTCATTAATCTGTTTCAGGATACCATCGACAAGGTGGTGGCCCTGGCCGTGCTGATGCCCATCGTCGCCAGTATGGGCGGCGTCGCCGGCAACCAGACTCTGACGGTGGTGATTCGCGGCATGGCACTGGGGCAGATAGGCCGCAGCAATCTCAGCTGGCTGCTCAACCGGGAACTGCTGTCCGGCGCCCTCAACGCCCTGCTCTGGTCCCTGGTCCTCGGCGCCATCGCCGGCTTGTGGTTTAACGACAGCAGGATCGCCATCACCATCCTCGCGGCGATGGTCATCAGCCTGATTACCGCCGCGCTGGCGGGCGCCACACTGCCGGTAATACTGCGCGCGCTGCACATAGACCCGGCGCTGGCCGGGGGCGTGGCACTGACCACCGTCACCGACGTGGTGGGCTTCCTGTCGTTCCTCGGCCTGGCCACCTGGTTTTTTGCCTGACCCAGAGTTTTGATAAGACTGCAAAAGAATTTGTGTATGGAACAACCCGACGACTTTAGCGACTCCGGCGACGAACTGCCAAAAAGCAAGACCCAGGTCAAACAGGAAATGCACGCGCTGCAGGAACTGGGGCGCCGTTTAAGTAAATTGTCACCGGCACAGCTGGACACTATTCCCCTGGAAAATGATCTGCGCGAAGCGCTCGACACTTTGCACCGGATCAAGTCCAACGAAGCGCGACGGCGACAGCTGCAGTACATCGGCAAGCTGATGCGACGGGTCGATAGCGAGGCCATTGAAGTGGCCCTGAACCAATTCAGGGAAAGGGACCAGCAACACCTGCGTGTGGACCGCTTGGCGGAGGAGTGGCGCAGGCAGCTATTGGAGGGCGGCAAAGACGCGCAAAAGAAATTTTTTGATCGTTTCCCCCAGGCAGACCACCAACACCTGCGACAACTGGTGCGCGATGCCAAGCGGGAGATTCAACACAACAGGCCCCCCGCCAATCAGCGCAAACTGTTCCGTTACCTGCGCGACCTTCTGGCATCACTTTAGCGGGCTGTCGAAAAAGTAGCTTTCAACACCTTTTGTCATGGACAGGAATATTCGGGCCCACGCAACCCTCGTCGCCCGATGGTATCCAAGCGACGACAGTGATCAACCACAGGCAATCGGCTCAGCCCGTCTGCACCGCCGGCTCAGCGCCGGTTTCCGCCTGCCACTGGAACAGGTTCATCTCGATACAGAAGAAGGCCACCAGCCACAGAAAGGCATCCCAGAAATCCAAGAAAGTGCCGCTGATCCCCCAATAAAGGGCACACAGCAACAGGGTGAAATACAACGATGCCTTGATCATCCGCGAGTAGTGCATTATCCGGTTGGACAATTCGTGCCGCAGTTGCAGCCACACATCGAACGCCAGGACAGCCACCAAAAGTAGCCAGGCGCCGGCATTGATCACATCGGTCCAAGCCAGCCTTTGGATGCTATGCCAGGAGTCCACTGAGCCGAGCACCTGGGCACCGGCCAGCCGCAGTGTTTCGCCGCTGCCCAGAGCGGCGCAATTTGCTGTAGTAAGCGCCACATAGTCATCAGCCCCCTGGACCAGCGACCAACCGCCCTGCGCCGCCAGCTCGCAAACCGGCTGAAGATTGGGCAGCAACTGGCCCAGCGAAATCATTTCAACCACATAGCCGTAAAAGGAATACACGATAAACAGATAGCAGACAGCGGAAATTGCATTGAGGGACCATTTCACCCCACCGCGCAGCTTGTGGTCCGGCAGGACGAAAGTCTCCAGTTCGAACACCAACAGCAGGATCACCCAGGCCAGGGTGTCAATGGAATCGTTGTAGGCCTCGATCACCCGACCCGGCTGCACGCCGTCGGCAAACACAGCCGCGGCTACCGCATGGTTTTCCAGGAAAAACGCGCCCACATTGAAGACGAGCAACAGGTAGACGGTGTACTTGAACACCCGGAACAGGGTGTAGCGGTCTATGGGTATTCCCGCCGTGGTGGCATCAGACATCTGCACGGACCTCAGCTTATTGATTATGCTTCGCGGAAGCCGGCGGCGGGTACATTTGTCACTGTGCAGCGAGTGGCAAAACGCCGGGCAACCGGCGCTTCGCAATACCACTGCTCAATCCCTGCCTGCGGCACGACCCTTGGGCCACAGGCAACAATATCGAACAATTATTCGGTTTTTGCAACACTGGGAACGAAATCCAGTGCCAGTGAGTTCAGGCAGTAGCGCAGGCCGGTGGGTCCGGGGCCATCCTTGAACACATGGCCCAGGTGCTCACCGCAGGCCGACAGAACTTCGGTGCGTTTCAGCCCCCAACTGTAGTCGTCTTTGAGCACTACATTTTCCGGATGCGCCACATCCCAGAAGCTCGGCCATCCGGTGCCCGACTTGTACTTGTGAGAGGAGCTGAACACCGGCAGGCGACAGCCGGCAGAGACGTAAACCCCCTCCGCCTTGTTGTTCAGCCACTTGCCCGTAAAGGGTCGCTCAGTGCCCTTTTCCCACAGTATCTCGAACTGGTCCGGTGGCAAAAGCTCCCGCCAGACCGACTTGGGAATCGCAGTCAGGTTGGTTCCCACGGCAATATTTTCCCGAGCCTGGGCCGCGGTCATCGACTTGTCCCGCTCGTGCTCCGCCTCGGTACAGGCCGACAGAGTGGCGAACACCAGTAACAGCGGCGTGAGAAACCTTAGATTACCCATGGAAGACTGCCTCTCATGTTGACTTATTGGGTACAGCTTTGAGTATTCTTTCGCGCCACAGTTCAACTGGCAACCTGTGGGAAAGCCTCTTTCAACAGTCCCTAGGGCGGAGGGGACGAAGGCGTGCCCGGTCCCGGCCACTCGGCCACGTCCGGTTTGGCACCCTGTTCGCTGGCCGCACTGCCCTGCCGCTGGGCTCCCTCGTCATCAAACATCTTGTCGAAACGAATATCCGGGTCCGCCCAGTCACCACTGATGCGGTAGCTGACCGAAGCCACTTTGTTCACCTGTTTCTTGAACACTTTGCTGATCAGATACACACCCGCGGCAGCGGGCAGTCCACCGGCAATCGCCGCCACCAGCGCCAGGTTGTTACCCACCGGCAGGGTGGCCACCAGGGTCAGGTCCAGGTCCTCGCGGGCCACGTTGAGCTGCCCCGCCATCTGCAGCTCACTGGTGGGCCCGTCCACCTGAATAGGCACGGCGATCAGCAGCTGGCCATCCCCTTCGAAATTCACTTCACCGCGCACCCGGTCGAACGCCATGCCGCTCTGATACAGATCGGAGAAATCCAGTCGCAGCCGCCGTGCCCAGGTGTCGAAATTGAACAGCGACAAAAGCCGCAGCAGCGCCGAGCCGGCGCTGCCCGTGGAGCGCAAGAAGCGCCCCTTGCGGATATCGATTTTCAGCTCCCCCACCAGCTGTTTGCCCACTGCCGCTGCCGGCGAGCCACTCCAGCTCAGGGCGGTATCAAACCGCGCATACTCGCTTTCGATCGCGGGCTCCTGCCCCCAGGCCTTCTGCACATCGGCCAGGTCGGCGGCGCGCAGAGCGCCGATAAACTGGGACGACTCGCTGCCGTCCGGGTGGCGCAACCACATCAGCTGTGCGCCCAGTCTGTCCTCTCCGGAGCCGCGTCCCTCCACCGTGATCCCGCGCGCGGTGCCGCGAATATCACTCAACACCAGGCGGTCCGCAGAGGGGCGCAAGCGAAAGGACCAGCGGCCCAAATCCTCTTCCCCCAGGCTGACACTGTCGGCACTGAAGTCGAGTTGGGGCAAACTGCTGAAATCGAAACCCGACCAGGGATCGGCGACCAGCTCCACTGCCCCGGACTCGCCTTCGGCGGATTCCGGTGACGGCTTCTCCGATGCCTTTGGTGCGGGCAGGCGCAGATACCGCAACTTCAGCTGCAGCGGGGTCTCGGCATTCAAAATACCGCTGAACTGGCCACTCGCGGTCTCGCTGTCGAAATCGATACGCCAGTCCGCGCCGACCCCGCGACCCCGCGCATGCAGGTTGGCGATCTCTTTCTGGCCCAGGATCAGCCGGTCGGTCCCCAGATCCAGGGTGACGGGCAGCGGGCTGCTGTCCGCCGCCGGCGTATCCTCGCCCTGCGCCTGACCTTCGGCGGCGATATCATAGACTTCCAGTACCCGGCGCCAGGAGGTCAAATCCACTTGTGATAGGTCCCCGGTAATCGACAGTTCACGAGCGGTGGGGAGCTTGGCCGCTGTATTGAGGGCGATGTTGCCGCGCACCAGCTCGCCCCCGACCTGCCAAAAGCGCCCCTGCAGTTGCTCGCCGTAACTGAGATGGTAGAGACTGCCCTGCTCGCCCACCGGTACGCGCAGTACGAGATTGCTCCTCTCCTCTGCGGTTTTGTCCAGTGGCGGCGGCAGGTTAACCGCCACTCCTTTGAGGTCAGTAGTCACCTCCACCACCGCTGCGTAGGGCATCTCTTTGGTCCGCGCGGGAATGGTCACCAGGGTGCGGTAATCGAATATGCCATCCAGCCACTTCAGCTCCGGGCGCCCGGACCAATCGCCCACCGCCGCCACGTCGGCACTGCCGCGGACCACCACCTGCGTATCGCGCTGCGAACCCTGACCCGGGTGCTCTATCTCGGCAGTCAGCGGGCGGCCCCACAGACTGCCGTTCAAGCGGGTCCCGCTCAGACCGCCGTCGCTGTCGTAGAGCACCCGCCCGGCGAGTTCTTCGATATCCAGCCGCAGGTCGCCCAGCTGCAGTTTTCCCTCCCGCAAATCCACCTGCACAGTTTGCTGCGGTTTCAGGCCACTGCCCCCCAGTGGCTGGGACAGGGTCAAGCTGCCGCTCAGATCGCCATCCAGTTCCCAGCTGTCGAAAGCGTCGCCCAGATGCTCGCGCAGAGGGGAATCCCGCAGCAACCGCAGGCCACTTTGGGCCGGCCCCGCCACCTGCGCGCGCACTCCCAGTAAGGAACCCCCTCCCAAAGGCGCCGGCGTCAGGGCTACCTCGATGTTGCGCGCGGTGATATCCCAGAGCTTTGCAGCACTGGCGCTGACCTGGACATTGCGATCATTGACCAGCAGCCGGGCGTCAACCTCGCGGGCTGTTGGCCACCCCGACGCATAGTCGATACGCCCCTGACTGACCTCCGCCTGCAACTGTACAGTCTGCCGTTCCGCATGCCGGCCCAGTGCCAGCAGTTGCGCGTCGTCGCCCTTTTGGAAGGAGTAGCCGCGATAGATAAAGGCGGCCTGGGGCACCCGCCCGGGGTTGTCCGCTCCCAGTGCCCCGTCGAGCCAGGCGCGGAGACTTTCACTGGTGGTCACCGGTACCAGCGCCCCTTGGGCGGATACGGGTGCATCGCGCAACCCCAGCGCCAAAGTGAATTCAGTTGCGCGGCTGCCGGGAGTGAACGGCAGCCTTAACAGAAACTGCCCCGCAACCTGCCCCAAGGCACCGTCCATTTGCAATTCGCCGGAATAGACCTGCACCGAGTTTCGATCGCGATCCACATGCCAGGCAACCGAGCCGGCGGTGCGCTCAAATTCGAAACCCTGGGGATAGAGTTTGGGGAAATGCAGGTCCAGGGCGCTGCCGCTATCCAGGTCGACGCGCCCGTTGGCGCCCTGCAACTCCAGATAACCGTTCAGGCCGCGCACCGCCGGCGCGCCGAGATGCGCCTGGGCGGTGACATCCACCAGGTTGGCCGCCAGAGTGATTTTTCCATCGACACCCCGGGCAAATTGGATTGACTCCAGTCGACCCTCCGGTGCCAGCGCCTCCAACCAGTCCCGCGCCGGCCCCTGCAACACTTGCAGCCGCCGCAATATACGACTCCAGGCCCCCAGCTCCAGCCGGTCGGCGGACAGCCGCAGACCGGTCTCCTCATCGTTGCGGACCAGCAGATTTAGCGCCGGTATCGGCTGATCCCGCCAGTCCAGGCGCACATCCTGCAACGCCAGCTGCCAGTTCTGGCCCGGCTGCCACTGCCCGGAAATATCTCCGGCCAGCGATTGCAATGGCGCCAGCAACGGCGGCCGGCTGTCCGCAGACGCTTCCGCATCACCTTCTGCCACCGGCGCCGCTTCCCCCACCTGTGCCAGGCTCACCTGGCCCTGCAACCGGTAGCCCACCTGGAAATCGGAGCTTAACCACAGGCTGCCGCTGGCCAGTTTGCTGCCCGTCCAGTGGAAGCGCTCCGGCACCGGGGTCAGCTGATGCAACAGAGTGATCACCTCCTCATCCACCTGCAGATCGTCCAGATGCAGATAGCCGCTGAGCGCGAAGTTTTCCCTGTCCCGCGGATTGCCGCGCCCCTCCAGTATCAGGCGCAGGGTTTCCCGGCCGACCGGCGGAGCATCCGTGTCGTCACTGTCCCGGGACAGGAATGCCCGCGCACTCAAGCGGCGAAAGTTGCCGCTGTACTCCAGCAACACCTGCGGTACATTCAACTGTGCGGTCCCACCGTCTTCGAGGCGCACCGCCAGCGCGGCATCCCGCACCAGCACCTTTGGACTCAATTGAAAAATACGCGCCGGATCCCCCAGGGCCAGGGTGGAGCCGCCACTACCCGCTGGCGGCTCCGCTGCGGGGATGGGAAACCCCTCAATATGCCAGCGGCCATTGTCCAGTTGGCGAATAGCGGCGCTGAAATCGTGTACCTCCAGGTTCTTCCAGACCAGTTCGCGGTTCCACAGGCTGGCCAGCAGGTCCAGGTGGAAGAGACCGAAGCCCATTTGTACCTGCCCGGCGTCACCGAGTCGCAGATTGTGCAGCTCCAGCGCTACTTCCAGCGCCCGCCAGCGCAGTGACAGCCCCGCCACCTGTACCGGCACCCCCAGCTGTTCTCCCAACCAATCGCTGATCTGTGGACGGTACCGCTCCACCTGTGGCGACAGGAGACGACCCGTCTGCACCATCAGCGCCAGGGCGATCACCAGTGTGATCACCAACAGCCAGAACTTGCGCGCCAGCCAGCGCAGGGCGCGCATCACGGCGAGCTGGCCCTTTGCGGCCCCGGCCTGGGGTACGGCCGGTCTGTTGCGACGCTACACGAGAACAATATCGTACTGCTCCTGGTTATAGATGGGCTCCACCTGAAACTGAATCGGACGCTCGATGAACTCCTCCAAATCGGCGACATTGGCCGACTCCTCGTCGAGGAGCAAGTCAATCACCACCTGGCTCGCCAGGACCATGATCTTTTCGCTATCGTAAGCACGCGCCTCGCGGAGAATTTCGCGAAAGATCTCGTAGCAAACGGTTTCAGCGCTCTTGAGGGAGCCGCGCCCGGCGCATACGGGGCAGGTCTCGCACAAAAACTGTCCCAGCGACTCGCGGGTACGCTTGCGGGTCATCTCCACCAGGCCCAGTTCGGAAACACCAGTGATGCTGGTTTTGGCGTGGTCCTTCTCCAGCGCCTTTTCCAGTGTGCGCAACACCTGCCGCTGGTGCTCGGCATCCTTCATATCAATAAAGTCGATAATGATGATTCCGCCCAGATTGCGCAGTCGCAGCTGGCGGGCGATGGAGGTGGCCGCCTCGAGGTTGGTCTTGAAAATCGTCTCTTCGAGATTCCTGTGACCCACAAAGGCCCCAGTGTTGACATCGATTGTGCTCATCGCCTCGGTCTGTTCCACCAGAAGGTAGCCGCCGGACTTCAGAGCCACCTTGTTGTGCAGCGCTTTTTGAACCTCTTCCTCCACACCGTAGAGATCGAACAGAGGTCGCTCACCGGGATAATGTTCCAGGCGGGCGGCGATTTCCGGGGCATACCTGTCGGCGAATTCGACCGCTCGACCCAGGGCCTCGCGGGAATCGATGCGAATCTTCTCCATATGCGGCCGCGCCAGGTCGCGCAGGGCACGCATAAACAGCGGCAGGTCCTCGTAGATCACCGACGGCACGGAACCGGCGCCAATACTCTGTTCCAGCTCACTCCAGAGTTTGTACAAAAAAGGAATGTCCCGCAGCAGCTCCTCTTCACTCACGCCCTCGGCGACGGTGCGCAGGATAAAGCCCCCATCGCCGTGCTGGCCCTGCTCAGACAGCTTTGCCGAAGCCTGTTCCACCAGCCCGCGCAGGCGCTCGCGCTCGCTCTCCTCCTCGATCCGGTTGGAAATACCAATGTGGCGTGTCTGTGGCATATAGACCAGAAAGCGGGTGGATACCGAAAGGTGGGTAGTCAGGCGGGCCCCCTTGCTGCCGATGGGGTCCTTGACCACCTGCACCACCAGCGACTGGCCTTCGCGCACCGATGCGCCTATATCCGCCACCTCAGCATCGCGCGCCTCCATGCCCTCATCATCCAGCGGCGCTATGTCCGAGGCGTGAATAAACCCAGCCCGCTCCAGACCGATATCCACGAATGCCGCCTGCATACCCGGGAGCACCCGCACCACTTTGCCCTTGTAGATGTTGCCCACAAGTCCGCGGCGGGCGGTGCGCTCCAGGTAAACTTCCTGCAGCACGCCGTTTTCCACCAGGGCGACGCGGGTTTCCATCGGCGCCACATTGATCAGCAACTCCTCACTCACCGCAAGCCCCCTGCCAGTAGTGAATACCAGCCTGCTCCAGCATCGGCGCCAGCGTTTCCAGGGGCAGCCCCACCACATTGCTGTAACTGCCGTTGATAGCCTCCACCAGCACGGCGCCACGCCCCTGTATGCCGTAACCTCCCGCCTTGTCCTGCGGCTCACCGGTGCGCCAGTAGGCGTCGATCTGTGCGCGGCCCAGGGAGCGGAAACACACCCGGGTCTCCGCCAACTGGCAGTCTGAGCGCCCTGAGTCCGCAAGGCACACAGCGGTCAGCACCCTGTGTTCAGACCCGCACAGTAGCGCCATCATACGGTGGAAATCCGCCAGATCCCGCGGCTTCTCCAGCACTTCACCGCCCTCCGCCAGGACCAGGGTGTCGGCACCCAGGACCCAGTCGGCCTCTCCGGCGGACAGCCACTGGCGGCCGGCCTCGGCCTTCTCCCGCGCCAGTCGCAGCACATAGGCCCGCGCCGACTCGGAAGGGTGCCGGCACTCCACCAGTGCTACCGGCCGCTGGCAAAAGGGCACACCTATCTGCGCCAGCAGCTGTGCGCGGCGCGGCGAGGCGGAGGCAAGGAGAAGCCGGCTGTCTGCGGGGGAATTTGGCACTTCAGGACTTATTGTTGGTGAATCAGCAGCTGATTATAATCATATCGCTCGAAAAATAAGCGATTTTTACGCAAATTAACCTTCGATAACGGCACCTGGCCGATTTCGGGGCATTCGCCCGCAGAGGTCATCGCACCTGCAGGCGGTCGGCCATCAGGTTCAGCCAGAACGCCAGCCAGGGCCACAGGAGGGCACTGGTGACTGCCGGCCACAAAAAGACCAGGCCGGGAGCCGATTTGCCCGCGAAACTGTGAATCCAGTTGCCAACAACCTGATTGATACCCACCAGAACGAATACCCAGAGCAGCTGCTGCGCCGGATTGAACGCCCGCGTGCGCCTGTAGGTCAGCAGGCTGAAGTACGCCAGCACCGCCAGCGCCAGTGCGTGGGAGCCGAGCACCGCACCGGTCACCAGGTCCTCCACGATGCCCACCAGCCACGCAAACACAACGCCCAGGCTCTCCGGCATACGAGTGGTCCAGAAGACTACCAACAAGGCTGTAAACGCCGGGCGGAACCACAGCCACTCAACCGGCAGTGGCATCACCGCCAGTAGCAGCGCCGCTACGGCGGTGGCGAGGATAAACCAGCGATTATGGGGTTCCAGCAGATTCATCTTGTTCGCTTATCACCGCCAGCACAAACCGACTGCGGTTCATTCTCCCCTGGGGCCGCACCTCCGCATCCGCAAATGGCCGCCCGGGATCCCGGCGCACGGAAATGACCTCCCCCACCGGATAACCGGAGGGAAAACGCCCGCCCAGGCCGGAAGTCAATAACAGGTCCCCCTCGCGGATATCACTGGTGTTGGCCATATAGCGAAGCTTGAGGCGATACAGGTCACCGGTGCCCTCCACCACGGCGCGCACACTGTTGCGCAGCACCTGCACCGGCAGTGCGTGACTGGCATCCGTAATCAGCAAAACCCGGCTGCTGGAGCTGCCGGCCTCAATCACCTGCCCCAGCAAACCGGTGGCATCCATAATCGGCGTGCCGGGCCCGACTCCGTCGTCGCGCCCCTTGTCGATCACCAGCACATGCTCCTGCGGATCCGGGGACACGCCAATCACCTCCGCCACCAGAACCCGCTCACTGACCGTTTCGGCGGAATTCATCAGTTCCTTGAGCTGGGTATTTTCCGCCCTCACCGCTGCCAGCAGCTGACTGCGGTGCTCCAGCAGCAGCAAGCGGCGCCGCAAACGATCGTTCTCCTGCTCCAGCTCTTCGCGGGATTGCAGGCTCTCAGCCACCCAGTCGCTGACTCGACCGGGGGTATCGGTGATCTGGTAGAACGGAGCTGCCAGGGTCGCGGCACGCTCGCGCAGGGGCTGCAGCCAATCGGTGAAAAGGCCTATAGAGATAAGTGCGACCGCCACCAGACCCAGTAGCAGGATACGGGACTCCGGCGAAGGGCCGCGGCTGAATAACGGCTTAATGGGATTCCCCGAATTCAGTTAGACACCAGGTAGAGGCGGCTCTTGTCCATCATATCGAGCGCCTTGCCTCCACCCCGGGCGACACAGGTCAGAGGGTCATCGGCAACGATCACCGGCAGCCCGGACTCCTCCATCAACAACCGGTCCAGGTCCCGCAGCAGGGAGCCACCGCCGGTCAGGACCATGCCGCGCTCGGCGATGTCCGATGCCAGCTCCGGCGGGGACTGCTCCAGCGCGCTTTTCACCGCCTGTACTATCCCCGTCAGGGGTTCCTGCAGCGCTTCCAGGATTTCGTCGGAATTGAGCGTAAAGCTGCGCGGCACCCCTTCCGCGAGATTGCGGCCGCGCACGTCGATTTCACGCACTTCGCTGCCAGCGTAGGCGCAGCCGATTTCCTCCTTGATGCGCTCGGCGGTGGCATCCCCGATAACACTGCCGTAATTGCGGCGCACATAGTTGACGATGGCCTCGTCAAACCGGTCGCCGCCGATACGCACGGAATCGGAGTAAACGACACCATTCAGGGAAATGATGGCGATCTCAGTGGTGCCCCCACCAATATCCACCACCATGGACCCGCTGGCCTCTTCCACTTTCAGGCCGGCGCCAATGGCGGCGGCCATGGGTTCTTCAATCAGCCACACCTCGCGGGCGCCGGCACCCATGGCGGATTCGCGGATAGCGCGGCGTTCCACTTCCGTGGACTGACAGGGTACGCAAACCAACACCCGCGGGCTCGGGCGCATCCAGCTGTGCTCGTGCACTTTCTTGATGAAGTGCTGCAACATCTTTTCAGTGACCTGAAAATCGGCGATAACGCCATCTTTCAGGGGGCGGATAGCGGTGATGTTGCCGGGGGTCCGGCCCAACATGCGCTTTGCCTCGACACCTACCGCCTCGACGATCTTCTGGCCGTTGTAGTGGCGAATGGCGACAACGGATGGCTCGTCCAGCACTACCCCCCGGTCGCGCACATAAATCAGCGTGTTGGCGGTTCCCAGGTCGATGGATAGATCACTGGAAAACATGCCGCGCAAACGTTTAAACATGAAATTCTGTTACCCTGTACTGATGGCGGTGCCCGGAGAAGGGCAACGCAAGTGCGAACTTAATGCACCGTCATTAAACCGGCAGTCTGCCTGATTCGCCGGGTTAATCGCTGCTGAAAGCCTAGTTGGTCCACGGAAAAAATTCTGAGTTCCGGGCCGCATTTTTTACCCGTAGGTCCGGCGCCGGCCAGAGCCGCGCCAGAATCGGCAAACTCTAACAACGGCGGGAATTGAGGGCAAGGCTGAATCCGGGTTATCGCCATCGGCTCAAGTTCCGCCGATCCGGGCCTGCCGCCCAGTGTCCGGGTGCACATCACCCACAGCCGCAACCGGGGCGTTTGTCAGCGAACGGCTCTTTTGTGCTAAATTTGCCCCTCTTTGCGCCGCGTCCCACAGTCCAGTGCGGATCTGGCAGCGCCCACCGGAGAGACAGCAAGCAATCCAAAGGAGCCCAAAGCACCATGGCCGTGGACACTCAGACTATCGACCGACTGGCGGAGCTGGCCCGCATCGCCATTTCCACGGAAACAGTGGCAGAGGTTGCCGACCGGCTCGGAGAAGTGCTGCAACTGGTGAATCAGTTGCAGAGTATCGACACTCGGGGAATCGAGCCCATGTCCCACCCGCTGGACGCGGTACAGCGTCTGCGCGCCGATGAAGTCACTGAAGCGGATCAGAGCCGGGCCCTACTGGCTCTGGCTCCCGAGACCGAGCGGGACCTGTATCTGGTGCCCAAGGTAATCGACTGAGACAGACCCGACTTTGGCCGACTGACCACATTCCCGGAACCCCCAATGCACCAGCTAACCATCGCCGACATCATTCGCGGCCTGCGCGCCAGGCAGTTTTCCTGCACCGAGATCACCCGACACTTTCTGGACCGGATCGCACAGCTGGACCAGCGCTACAACAGTTTCATTACCGTCACCGAAGAGCAGGCGCTGCGGCAGGCGCAGGCGGCGGATAAGCGCCTGGCGGCCGGCGATGCGCCGGCCATGTGCGGTGTTCCCATCGCCCACAAGGACATCTTCTGCACCAGTGGTGTGCGCACCAGTTGCGGCTCGAAGATGCTCGACAATTTCGTGCCACCCTACGATGCCGCGGTGGTGGAGAACTTCAACCGCGCCGGCAGTGTCACCCTGGGGAAAACCAACATGGACGAGTTCGCCATGGGCTCCTCCAATGAAACCAGCCATTATGGTGCGGTGAAAAACCCCTGGGATACCACCCGCGTGCCCGGCGGCTCTTCCGGCGGTTCCGCCGCCTCCGTGGCTGCCCTGCTGGCACCGGGAGCCACCGCCACCGATACCGGCGGCTCCATCCGCCAACCGGCGGCCCTGACCAATACCACCGGGGTAAAACCTACCTATGGTCGCATCTCCCGCTGGGGCATGGTGGCCTTCGCCTCCAGTCTCGATCAGGCCGGGCCCCTGGCCCGCAGCGCCGAAGACGCCGCCCTGATGCTGTCCGTGATGGCCGGCAGTGACCACCGCGATGCCACCAATCTCGGGCACGCCTCCCAAGACTTCACCAAAGGGCTGGACAAGGAAATCTCCGGTGTGAGAATCGGCGTGCCCAGGGAGTACTTTGGCGACGGTCTGGACAATGATGCCGCCGCGCGGATAGAGGCGGCACTGCGGGAATTCGAAAAACTGGGTGCCGAACTGGTGGATATCAGCCTGCCCCATGTCCATCTGGCGGTACCGGCCTACTATGTCATTGCGCCGGCGGAGGCCTCCGCCAACCTTTCGCGCTTCGATGGTGTCCGCTATGGCCACCGCTGCGAAGAACCCAAAGATTTGCGCGATCTGTATATGCGTTCCCGGGGGGAAGGGTTCGGTGAAGAAGTGCAGCGGCGGATTCTGGTGGGCACCTATGTGCTCTCTGCCGGTTACTACGATGCCTACTACAACAAGGCGCAGCAGGTGCGCCGCCTGATCAAGCAGGATTTTGTCCAGGCCCTGGAGCGGGTGGACGTGATTATGGGGCCTACTTCGCCATCTCCGGCATTTCCCCTGGGAGCCAAGAGCGCGGACCCGGTTGCCATGTACCTGGAGGACACCTACACCATCGCCATCAATCTGGCCGGACTGCCCGCAATGTCGATGCCCTGCGGACTTGTGAACGGCTTACCGGTGGGACTGCAAATTATCGGCAATTACCTCGAAGAGGCGCGCATGCTGAATATTGCGCACATCTACCAGCGGGCGACGGACTGGCACCTAGCCGCCGCACCCGGCCTGGTATCGGACCGGACGGGAGCATAGCTGTGGAATGGGAAATCGTTATCGGGCTGGAGGTACATGTCCAGCTCGCCACCAAGTCGAAACTATTCTCCGGCGCCAGCACTGCGTTTGGGGCTGCACCCAACACCCAGGCCTGTGCCATCGACCTGGCCATGCCCGGCACCCTGCCGGTGCCCAACGAAGAGGCATTTCGCTTCGCCGTACTGTTTGGCTTGGCGATGAATGCGGAAATCGGCCAGCGCTCGGTATTCGAACGCAAAAACTACTTTTACCCGGATCTGCCCAAGGGGTACCAGACCACCCAGCTGGCGCAACCGATTGTGGGACCGGGGGAAATCGAAATTCATCTGCCGGACGGGCACCGCCGGACAGTTCGCCTGCACCATGCGCACCTGGAGGAGGACGCCGGCAAATCACTGCATGAGGATTTCCACGGCATGTCCGGCATAGACCTGAACCGCGCCGGCACGCCACTGATCGAGATCGTCTCCGAGCCGGACCTGCGCAGCGCCGCCGAAGCGGTGGCCTATCTCAAGAAACTACACAGTATCGTCACCTATCTGGGTATTTCCGACGGCGACATGTCCCAGGGGTCCATGCGCTGCGACGCCAATGTCTCAGTGCGCCTGAAGGGCGACGAGAAGCTCGGCACCCGCACCGAACTCAAGAACATCAACTCCTTTCGCTTTGTGGAAAAGGCCATCAAAGTGGAAGCGCAGCGACAGATCGACATTCTCGAGGATGGCGGCCACATAGAACAGGAAACCCGCCTCTACGATGCGGACAAAGACGAAACCCGCTCCATGCGCAGCAAGGAGGTGGCCAACGACTATCGCTACTTCCCCTGTCCGGACCTGTTGCCGGTCGAGCTTTCCGATGACTATATCGCTAAGCTGCGCGCCCAGCTGCCGGAACTACCCGATGCCAAGAGCGCACGCTTCGCCACTGAATACGGATTGTCCTCCTACGACGCCGACCAGCTCACCCAGGAGCGGCCGCTAGCCGATTACTTCGAAGCGACGGCGCGCCAGTCCGGCGAGGCAAAACTGGCGGCCAACTGGGTTATGGGCGAACTGGCGGCGCTGCTGAACCGCGAGGGGCTGACGATCGAGAAAACACCGGTGACCGCACAGCAACTGGCGGGGCTGATCGCGCGTATCGTGGACAACACTGTCTCCAGCAAGATTGCCAAACAGGTGTTCGAGGCCATGGCAAACGGCGCGGGTGACGCGGATACGGTCATCGAACAGCAGGGACTCCGGCAGGTCTCGGATACCGGCGCCATCGAGCAGATGGTGGACCAGGTCATCGCCAACAGTGCCACCCAGGTGGCAAACTATCGCAACGCGGATGAAACCAAGCGCCCGAAAATGATGGGCTATTTTGTCGGCCAGATTATGAAAGCCTCCAAGGGCCAGGCCAACCCGCAGATCATCAACAAGATCCTCAAGAAAAAACTCGACGCATTGCTGTGAGCTGCAACGACACCGCAATTAGGGAGGCACTATGAGCCTGAAGAAAGACAAACAGAAAGTTCTCGGAGAAGTTTTCGACCAGCAGCGTATCGCGGGCTTTCTGGTGGGCGAAGCACCGGCGGGGGTCTCCCGGGATTACCATTTGCTGGAGCGCGCCTACCGCGGCATGAAGGCGGAAAACTTCGCCACCTTTGTACAGCTTTTCCTGGCGCAAAACCTGGATATCAACAGTACCGGACCTGACGGGAAAACCCTGCTGGAGCGCATAACAGGACACCGCCAGAGCGCAGAATATGCTGAAGTTCTGCGGGCTGCCGGAGCCCGCGACTAACTAGGAAACACCATGACATCCAATCCGGCGCACGGGGCCCACGCACTGGTACGCGGCGCACAGCTGCTGACTCAGCGGGAATTGCGCCCCTTTATCATAGTGCCCCTACTAATCAATCTGGTGCTGTTTATAGCCCTCACCGCCTTGATGCTGTCGCAGCTCAGCGGCCTTGTGGACTATTTACGCAGTCTGCTTACACATACGCCGGTGGACACGGAAAGCATGTCCTGGTGGCGCGCCTGGATGGCAACAGCAGCGGCCTGGGCAGCGATGGTGTTCCAGTGGCTGGCCTGGCTTATCGCCATTGCGGTGGTATTGATGTTTCTGTTTATCTACGGGTATGCGTTCGGCATCATTACCAATATCATCGCCGCACCCTTCAACGGCCTGCTGGCGGAGAAAGTCGAGGAGCTCCTCACCGGCAGGGCACCGCCCTCGGAACCCCTGCACCGGATGGTTTGGCGCACCCTGGGCCGCGAATTGCGCAAACTGGGGTATTTCCTGGGTTGGGGCATTCTGATTTTTATTGTCGCACTCCTGACCAGCTGGACCGTGTTTCTGCCCGCTGCACTGGGTGCACTCTGGGGTGCCTGGTGTATGGCGATTCAATATGTGGACTACCCGCTCGACAACCATCAGCGCCCCTTTCAGGAAGTCAAAAGCGTGCTAATGCGACGCAAGCTGACCACTCTGGGTTTTGGCGGCACAGTAATGCTGGCCAAAATGGTGCCGGTATTGAATATCTTTGTAATGCCGGCCGCGGTTGCCGGCGGCACGGCCCTGTGGGTGGAGCGGCTGCGCAAGGAGGGAGATCCGGGTGCTGACGCCCTCCCGGGAAGGGATTTGGAAAAAAGGTAAACCCTGGCCCCGGTAAATTCTGCCAGCCAACGATGATCCCCTATCGTTGGCCTACCGGCCGCTTAGCCGGTTGTTAAAAACTACTTTTTCAACAACCGATCCAACCCTGTGCAACTAACTACAGAGCACCGGGCCACAGCGCGTTTTGAGGTGGCTTGCGCCCGGGGGCCTAAAATTCCGTGTTCGCTACCTGCGCCTTCTCTCGCCAGCTCCGCGGCGGCCGCCCCCGCGACTACTTTGACTGTGCGAAACCCTGACTTTTGGGGGCCGCACCAACAGCGTCTCCGGAGGCTGCTCACATTTTAATTTGTGCCCCAGCAGTGCCTCGATTGGCTCCAGGCGCATGGCATCGTCCTCACAGGCAAAACTGATGGAGGTGCCCTTCTTGCCGGCCCGGCCAGTGCGCCCAATGCGGTGCACATAGTCCTCCGGCTCCTCCGGCAGAGTGAAGTTCACCACATGGCTGATACCGTCGATATGGATACCGCGACCGGCCACATCGGTGGCCACCAGCACCTTGGTCCTGCCGCTTTTGAAATCCTCCAGCGTGCGCACACGCTTGTTTTGCGCTATCTCTCCCGACAGCAGGCCGGCAGACACACCGTGGGCAAGCAGGTGCTCGTGCAGCCGGCGACACTGGTCGCGCCGGTTGGCAAACACGATCAGGCTGTCAACCTGATCGCTCTGCAGTATGTTGTACAGCAATGTGTACTTTTCCTCACTGGCAGCGAGATACACATGTTGCTCCACTGTGTCAGTGGCCACCCGCTCCGGCTCGATTTCCACCACCACTGGGTTGTCCGTCCACTGTTCAACCAGGGAATCGACCTCCGGGGTGAAGGTGGCGGAGAAGAACATAGTCTGGCGGTGACTTTTGCGCGGCGTCTGGCGCACGATACGGCGCACCTGGGGAATAAACCCCATATCCAGCATGCGGTCCGCCTCATCGATCACCAGCACTTCCACCTGATCCAGGTAGCAATCCCGGTTACCGACAAAATCCAGCAGGCGGCCGGGGGTGGCCACCAGGATGTCCACCAGCCGCTCGTTTAAATTACGCTGCTGTTTGGTGTAGTCCATGCCGCCCACCAGGGTGTGGATTTCCAGGTCGGTGTACTTGCACAGGGCTTTGGCATCGTCGGCGATCTGCATCACCAGCTCGCGAGTCGGAGCGATGATCAGCGTGCGGGCCTCGCCCGCGTAGCGCTCTCCCTCGAAGGGGTTTTTCAGCAGGTCATCTATGATGGTGATCAAAAACGCAGCCGTCTTGCCGGTGCCGGTCTGCGCCTTGCCCACCAGATCGTGTCCGTTGAGGGTGTGGGGCAGGGAGCGCCCCTGGATCGGCGAGCAATACTGAAAACCGAGGTCATAGATGCCGTGCATCAGCTCCAGCGGCAGGCCCAGGTCGTGGAATCGCACCTTGCCCTTCTGCTGCTCCGGCAACTTGAACTCATCCAGGCTCCAGGGCTTGGCAGTTTGCCGCGATCTCTGACCCCGGCGCCCACGACCACGAGCACGCCCGCCACCACCCTTTTTGGCGGCAGCTTTGTTACCTTTTGGCTTGACCTCGGCCGAGGCCGGTTCGGGCTGGGACTTGTGCGCTTCCTGGCTGGCTGAAGTGCGGCGGAACAACTTTCCTATCAAATGTATTACTCGCTGACATGATCAAATAATCGGCGAGTATATCATCTAAATGGACAAGAAAGCGCGGTGTGTATCAGAAAGCCCGGCCCCAGCTAAGTGGCAGCTGACCCGCCATTCGACATTCTCCGGCACAGCCAATAGTCGAGGCTGACGAAACGCCCGCCCCCACTGCCGAGCAGCGCCAGCAGCATAATGAAGTAGGTCGCCGCAAACTCGATGCCGTTTTTCAGAATAGTGAAGTTGCCTGCTTGCGTCAGCCAGTCGTAGTTGCCGTATTCCTGCAGCAGTTCCACGGCCTTGGCCTTGCGCACCACCGCCTCCTCGATCAGATCCTTGCGCCACTCCCAGGGCATGGTCAGCGTGGTTTCCGGCAGCGCATGCCATCCGTACTGCCAGTGAGCAGTCACCGCGGCCACCGCCATCACCACCAACAGCGGGACAGCCACCAGGCGCACAGCCAGTCCCACCAACAGCGCCACCCCGCCCAGCAGTTCAGTCAGCGCCGCCAGCCACGCCATCAACATCGGCGCGGGCAGTCCCAGTCCCCAGTCGGGGTTGCCGAACCAGGCCGCCACATCGTCGATATTGGCTACCTTGTTGAGACCGGCGAGAATGAATATCGGCGCCAGAAACAGCCGCAAGGCCAGTGGACCCAGCCAGTCCAGCCTGCCCACAAAGTGGAGAAAATTCCCGTAAAGTCGATTGAACCCGTTGACAGCGCCATCCATAATCCCGCCCTCTTTTGCGATTGATTTTAATTTGGCTTTAGTCGAGCTGTAGTCCCATCTGTTACACATCTCGCAACATGGTCCACCGGCTGCACCCCATGGTCAAGATTTACAAACGGGCCACATCCGCCGAACTGTCCCGTATTGCCACACTCGGCGGCCCACTGGTGATCAGCAACCTGGCGGTCATCAGTATGGGGGTCGCGGACACTATAGTAGCCGGCCGCGCCGGAGATGTGGACCTGGCCGGACTGGCTCTGGGTTCCAGTATCTGGGCGGTCTGTGCGGTGACCCTGATCGGCCTGCTGGCCGCTGTCTCCCCTCTGGTCGCCCACCTGCGGGGTGCACGGAACGAAGCCGGCGCTGCGCAGGAACTGAAACAGTCCCTGTGGATAGCCCTCGCGGGCGGGCTGACCGTCCTGGCGGCACTGCTGTCGGCACCCTGGTGGAGCGGATGGATCGATACCGAAGCGCCGGTACGCCAGGTGATGCTGGACTACTTGCAGGCACTGGCCACCTGCGCCCTGCCTTTCGCCCTGGGCATCGCGCTGCGCGGTTACTGTGAGGGCATGGCCCAGGTGCGCGCGGTGATGCGGATCTACCTGGCGGCGGCGCTGCTGAATATACCGCTGGATGTGATCATGGTTTTTGGCTGGGGGCCCATTCCCGCCATGGGTGGCGCCGGCTGCGGCTGGGCCACCAGCCTGGTGAACTGGGCTGTCGCCCTGGCGCTGTTCTGGCACGCGCGCCACGAGCCCACCTATCGCCACCTGGATTTGCGGCTGGCCCTGCCCCGGCCCAGGTGGGAAACACTGCGGCGGCAGATGGCTATCGGTTTGCCCATCTGTATCGGCTCCGGCAGTGAGGTGACCTTCTTCGCCAGCCTCACGCTCCTACTGGCGCCCTATGGCGCCACCATTGTCGCCGCCCACCAGATCGCTATGAATATCGGCTCGATTTTCTATCTTGTCGCCCTGGCCCTGGCCCAGGCCCTGAGTATTCGCGTGGCCCAATTGCTGGGTCAGGGGCGCCCGCGGCGGGCGCGTTTCTCCAGCAAGGTGGGGGTTGCCAGCGGTCTCTTGTACGCCTGCGGCACAGGGTTATTGTTGATCACACTGCGCCAGGCTTTTGCCTCCGTGTATACCAGTGACAGCGAAATTATTGCAGTGGCCGCCAATCTGCTGCTGCTGTGCGCCGCCTTCCAGCTTGTGGACGTGGCCCAGGCCATGGCCTGGGGCGCACTCAGAGGCTACAAGGACACCAGAGTCCCCATGTACCTGCAGATCTTTTCCTACTGGGGCATCGGCCTGACCAGCGCCTATTGGCTGGGAGAAAATCTCTGGGGCGTCTATGGCTATTGGGTGGGTATTTGTATCGGGCTGGGTGTCGCGTCGATTCTGCTGGGGATTCGCCTGTGGCGGATCAGTCGCAGGGCCATAGACTATCCGGGCGGGTTTCAGCTGTCGGCAAAGGAAACGCAACCCTGATGGAACGGTTTCGCTATACTCGCGCTCCAATCCTTCGCTCAACCCCTGGCCCAAGGGTCGGTTAGGCCTTACCGATACAACCACCGGAGTCTCCGCATGCCCCCCCACCCGTCCCTGTGCCAGCCGTACCGCGTCCTGTTGCTGGCGCTGTGCCTGACATCCACAGCGGTCGGCGCCTCGACCGGGGGGGAAAGCAACCCGGGTGAAGAATCACTGCCCCAGGCGGAAAATCTGCAACTGGACCAGCCCACCAGCGAAGAGGCGCTGGCCACACCCATGCCGGTGTCGGTGGTGGACGACAGCGATTCACAGCCTGTCGAGAGCGAAGGCGAAGAGCCGGAAGCGGGCGACGGAGAGGAGCCCAGACCCCTGCGCCTGCTGGGAGCGGAAGTGCCGCCCGCCACCTCGACGCGCCTGGCCTGGTCCCCGAGCCAGCACTTCGAGGGGGTCTACAGCCCCACTGCGGTACTGGTTGTGAACGGGGCAGCGGAGGGCCCCACACTGTGTCTCACCGCCGCAGTTCACGGCGATGAACTGAACGGTATCGAAACGGTGCGACGGGTGATGTACAACCTGGACGCCGCCACGTTGCGCGGAGCAGTGATCGGTGTACCCATTGTCAATCTGCAGGGGTTTCACCGCGGCTCCCGCTACCTGACCGACCGCCGGGATCTGAACCGACACTTTCCCGGCGACCCGCAGGGGTCGTCGGCAGCGCGTATCGCGCACTCGTTTTTTCACGAGATCATCAGCCACTGCAACGCCGTTGTGGACCTGCACACAGGCTCTTTCTATCGCACCAATTTGCCGCAACTGCGCGGCGACCTGACCGACCCCAAAGTAGTCACCCTCACCAAGGGTTTCGGTTCCACTGTGGTGCTGCACAGCGAGGGTGCCAAGGGCACATTGCGCCGCGCGGCTGTCAATGTGGGAATTCCCACGGTTACCCTGGAAGCCGGCGCGCCGATGGTACTGGACGAAGTGTCCGTGAGCCACAGCGTGAAAGGCATTCGTACGCTGCTGAACCAACTGGATATGGTCAAACAGTTCCGACTCTGGGGCGACCCGGAGCCGGTGTACTACAACTCCACCTGGCAGAGGGCCACCACCGGCGGCATTATCTTCAGCGAGGTAAAACTGGGCGAAGTGGTGCGCAAGGGCGACCTGCTCGGCACCGTCACCAACCCCATCACCAACGTGCGCACCGAGATTCGCTCGGAGCACGATGGACGGGTGTTGGGAATGGCGCTCAATCAAGTGGTGCAACCGGGATTTGCCGCCTACCACATAGGTATCCAGGCACCGCAGACACAAATCAGTGCACCGCAAGAGGTGACTGCGGAAAGCGGTTCTGAAGAGCAGGTGGATATCACCACCGCGGAAGCCGGGGCGGAAGGGACTGCGCCAACTGTGCCTGTAGATGCTGGAGAGGGGAATCCCCAGCAGGAAGAAGAGCCGGACGCTCAGGTCAATCCCGCTGCAACCGTCGATCCTGATGGTGAAGACGACTAGCGGTTTTTTCTAACAGGTTGTTGAAAAAGGCATCCTGCCTGTTTCAACACACGAAAAGCGAAAAATGTGATTTTCACTTTTCTCCCAAAATCAACGACTTAGGCGTCGTTGATTTTGCCGGAACATCCATATTCCGGTACCAGGCGTCGAAATTCTTTGAATTTCAACAGCCTGCTAAACCCGGGTCTGCAGCCCAGCTCCCCGCGCTAGTCCAGCGTCTTTGGGTCACCGATAGAATCGCCAATCCAGTGCCGGTGCTCCGACAGGGGTTCCGGCTGCAAGGTGATATGGTCGATGTCGAAGCGTCGCACCAGCGTGTCCCGCAGCCGCTCCAGCACTGCCGGCCAGCACTCCAGATCGTCTACCACAACATGGGCGGACAGGGAGATAGTGCGCGAATCCAGACGCCAGATATGCAGGTCGTGCAAGGATCGCACCCCCTCAACCCCCGCCAGGGTCCTGCCCACCACCGGCAGACTCAGCTCCCGCGGCACCCGCTCCATCAACACGTCCACCGCATCCCGCAGCAGGCGCAGGCTGGAGACCGCGATGAGCGCGCAAATCAGCAGCGAGAGCAGCGGGTCTATGGGTGTCCAGCCGGTAAAAAAGATAACCGCACCCGCCAGCAGCGCCGCCACCGAACCCAACAGGTCCCCCATGACGTGCAACAGCGCACCGCGGATATTCAGGGTCTGCTCGCCGCGGTGCAGCATCCAGGCCACCAGCACATTCACCAGCAGTCCTATGGCCGCTATCGCCATGACCATGCCCCCGCGAACCGGCTGGGGGTCCATCAGCCGGTCGATGGCGGCAGAGCCGATGGCGAAGATGATCAACAGCATGAATACCGCATTGGCCATAGCGGCCAGCACCTCGGCCCGCCCCCAGCCGAACGACAATTGGCGGTCGGCCGGCCGCCGCGCCAGCAGCGCCGCCACAGCGCCCAGCGCCAGAGCCAGACCGTCGGTGGCCATGTGCCCCGCATCGCCGAGTAGCGCCAGAGAGCCGGACAGCCAGCCGCCCACCGCCTCCACCACGGCGAAAGCCAGGGTAATTACCAGCCCCCATACCAGCGGGCGCAGGTGGCCGTCACCCTGATGGTGATGTACGTGATCGTGCATGAACTCGCTCCGTGGATTGCGCGACTCGCCGCCCTATGGTCAGCCGCTCACGCCCGCCATAGTCGCGGCGACTACTCACCTCTCCCAGCCCCGCGCCGGTAAAAATATCGCGTACCGCGGGCGCCTGTTGCCAGCCGTGTTCCACCACCAGCCAGCCAGCCAGTGCGAGAAACTCCGGCGCCCCCGCGGCAATCGACTCGATATCCGCGAGGCCGCGCCGGGCCGCGATCAGCGCCGAACGGGGTTCAAAGCGCAAATCACCCCGGCGCAGGTGGGGATCGGCGGCGTCGATATAGGGGGGATTGCTGACAATCAGGTCGAAGGTTTCTGGCGGGACCCGGGCAAACCAGTCACTCTGCACCAGCACCAGGTTCCCGCATCCCAGCGCGTCGCGATTGCGCTCCGCCACCGCCACGGCACTCGCGGATTTGTCCACCGCCAGTATCTGCCAGCCCGGCCTCTCGTGCGCCAGCGCCAGTGCTATGGCGCCGCTACCGGTACCGAGATCCAGGGCCCGGCATTGCGCCTGGGGACTCAGCTCCAGCGCAACTTCCACCAGCAGTTCGGTTTCCGGGCGCGGGATCAGAGTGGAGGTGTTCACCTCCAGGGGCAGCGACCAGAATTCCCGCCGACCGGTCAGGTAGGCCACAGGCTCGCCCCCGGCGCGCCGCCGCAGAAGACTGTCGAAGCCGTCCTGCTCCCGGTCCGACAACAGGTATTCCGGCCATGCATAGAGCCAGCTGCGCCCTCTGCCCAGTATGTGTCCCAGCAGCACCTCCAGGTCCAGCCGCGCACTGTCGCTTTGCGGCAGCTCGGCGGTACGGCGCAGATTGTCGCGGACACTGCCCACCGGCCGGCCCGCGTCAGCCGCCAAGTGCCGCGAGCTGATCCGCCTGGTGCTCGGTGCGCAGCGGATCGATGACTTCGTCCAGCGCGCCCTGCATCACCTCGTCCAGCTTGTACAGGGTCAGGCCGATACGGTGGTCGGTCACCCGTCCCTGCGGGTAGTTGTAGGTACGGATACGCTCGGAGCGGTCGCCGCTGCCCACCAGGTTGCGGCGCGCATCAGAGATTTCCCTGGCCGCGGCGTCCTCCTGCTCACTGGTGAGCCTGGCCTGCAGCAGCGCCATGGCCCTGGCCCGGTTTTTGTGTTGCGAGCGCTCGTCCTGGCACTCCACAACAATACCGGTGGGAATATGCGTTAAACGCACCGCCGAATCCGTCTTGTTGACATGCTGGCCACCGGCCCCGGAAGCGCGGTAAGTATCGATACGCAGATCCGCCTTGTTGATCTCGATGGCATCGCGCTCGTCGGGTTCAGGCATGACCGCGACGGTGCAGGCAGATGTGTGGATACGCCCCTGGGATTCGGTTTCCGGCACCCGCTGCACACGGTGAGCGCCCGATTCGAACTTGAGTCTGGCAAACACATCCTCACCGGCCACGCGGGTGATGATTTCCTTGTAACCGCCGTGCTCACCGGGGTTCTCGCTGAGGATTTCCAGGCGCCAGCCACGCTTTTCCGCGTAACGCGAATACATGCGGAACAGATCCCCGGAAAAGATCGCCGCTTCGTCGCCACCGGTGCCGGCACGGATTTCCAGGAACACGTTTTTGCGGTCGTTGGGATCCCGGGGCAGCAACAGCGCCTGCAGCTCGCGCTCCAGGGGCGCCAGCTGCTCCTCCGCCGCGCGCAACTCCTCCCGCGCCATCTGCCGTATTTCCTCGTCGCGCTCATCGAGCATTTCCCGCGCCGCACCCATATCCTCCTGCAGGCGCTTGTAGCGGCGGTAACACTCGACCACCTCCTCAAGTTCGGAATACTCCCGGGAAAGATCCCGGAACTGCTCCTGATTGCCAATAATCTCCGCATCGCCGAGCAGCGCCGAGACCTCCTGGTGGCGTTCAACGAGATGATCCAGCTTGTTTAACAGCGATACTTTCATCGGTCCTTCTTACTCTCTGCTTCAGTTCCATCGACGGCATCCAGGCCGACGATTTCCCTGGCGACACGCAACCGTTCCAGATCGCCTTCGGCGGTGGCGCGCCTGATGCTGACTGTGGGTGCGTGAATCAGTTTATTGGTCAGTGAGCGCGCCAACTGCTCCATCAACTGCCGCGGATCGCCGCCCTGGTCCAGTTGCTGTAACACCCGGCGCAGTTCCCCCTCACCGATTTCCTGGGCCCGGCGACGATAGCCGCGAATAGTGTCCACCGCTTCCAGTGAGCGCCGTTCGCGCATAAATTCCCGCGCCGCACCCGCAACGATTTCCTGCGCCGCTTCGGCCGCCTGCTGGCGCATCCTGCGACCCTCGTCAATCACGCCGCGGAGGTCATCCACCGTGTACAGGTAGACGTCGTCCAACTGGCTCACCTGGGGCTCGATATCCCTCGGTACGGCGATATCCACCATAAAGACAGGGCGGTGCCGCCGCTGCTTGAGTGCCGACTCCACCGCACCCTTGCCCAAAATCGGCAGCTGGCTGGCAGTAGAGCTGATAACGATGTCCGCGCGCGGCAGGTGTTCGGGGATATCCGCCAGCAAAATTGCCTCGGCACCGAAGTTCTGCGCCAACAGCTCCGCACGATTGAGGGTTCGGTTGGCGACGATCAAGCGGGTAATGCCCTGCTCCAGCAGGTGGCGCGCGACCAGTTCGATCGTCTCCCCGGCACCGATCAACAGCGCTGTCTGCCGGCTCAAATCCGTAAAGATCCGCGATGCCAAGGACACTGCGGCATAGGCCACGGAGACCGGGTTTTCGCCGATCGCGGTTTCTGTCCGCACCCGCTTGGCGACGGCGAATACCTGCTGGAATACATTGTGCAGCACCGGGCCGACGCTGCCGCTTTCCCGCGCTACCGAGTAAGCGGACTTGATCTGGCCCAGGATCTGCGGCTCCCCCAGAACCATTGAGTCGAGCCCGCAGGCGACGCCCATCATATGCCGCACCGCATTCTCACCGCTATAGGAGTAACAACTCTGCTGCAACTGGTCCACTGACAGCCGGTGGTAGCTCGCCAGCCACTGGAGCAGCTGCAGCTCGTCTACAGCGCCGTAGATCTCCGTGCGGTTGCAGGTAGACAGTATTGCCAGCTCGGCACACTGCAGCGCATGTCGCGCATCCGCCAGGGCGCCCGCGACCACTTCCGGGGCAAAAGCAACACGTTCGCGCACCGCAACCGGCGCACTGTCGTGGTTGATTCCCAGAACGAGGATCGGCATAGGACTCCGTCGGTATTGAATTTCTGGCTGGGGAGGGCCCACCAACCATAGTAAGGCGGCCGGTGCTCCGGCGCGCATTTTCCCGGCCAGCCGCTGCGCATGCAAGCGCCCGGGACAATCCCTCTGCCGCCAGGCCCCCTGGCAGCTCAACCTGCCGGCCAAATCGCGACTAGAATTATACGGCGGTTGGCGAGAGCGGCACTCTGGCTCACCGGCATAATCCAAGGTTCACCAAACCACAGAAATTGCGCTTGCCGCCCACAACCCGCTAGGCTAACTGCGGCGCCATCGCAACCATGGACAAAAGCCCCTATGCAGTCTGCCAGTATTTCCACAGCCGCCGGCAAAGTTGTCTCCATCCGGCTTGCTGGCGCAGTACTTTCCTTTCTGCTCTCCTCCTGCGCCCCGGTCGGCCAGGCGCCGGCACCGGAAGATACCGCCGTAGCCCCCGCTCCGCCGCCCCCGCAGAATACCAGAGCTGAACCGGCATCCCCGGAGGTAAAGGAGAGACCCTTCCCCATCGAAACTTTGTACACCCTGCTGGTGGCCGAAGTCGCAGGCAGTCGCGAACAATACGACTTGGCACTGGCGAACTATCACCACCAGGCGGAATATACCCGGGATGCGGGTATCGCCGCCCGCGCGACCCGCATAGCGCGCTTTCTCAATGCCCGTCGCGCAGCCCTGAGCTCGGCCAGACTCTGGGCGGAGCTGGAGCCGGACGAAGCGGAGGCACATCTGACCGCGGCCGCAGAACTGACTCTGGCCGGCGACCTGGACTCGGCGCTGGTACATGCAGAGCGCGCCCTGGAACTGGGTGGAAATGCGCCGCTGCAATCGCTGGCCGCCGCCGCTGTCTCCAACCGCGCCGTGGCCGAGCGGGTGATACCGGAGTTTGCCCGCCTGGCGCTGCGGTACCCCACCAATCCCGAGGCACTCCTGGCCCATGCCATGCTGCTGCGAGCCACGGAGCAATACCAGCCGGCGCTGGCCATAGTCCGCAAGGTGCGGGAACAGCATCCGCTGTTGATGGACGCACCACTGCTGGAGTCCCGTATTCTGGCGGATCAGGGTGACCGGCAACAGGCATTGCGACTGCTGGAACAGCTGGTCGATCGCTATCCCGACAAAACCCGCCCGCGCCTCCAGTACGCGCGCCTGCTGATTCACGAGGATCTCGACCTGGCCCGGCAGCAGTTCGCCACTCTGGTGAAGCAGCGTCCAGATGATGGCGGCCTGATCCTGTCGCTGGCGCTGATTCGCTACGAAACCGGCGACTTGGCCGGATCCAAACCACTGTTTCAGCGACTGCTGCAACTCCAGCAACACCAGTCGGCAGCCCATTTTTATCTGGGCGGTATCGAAGCCAAGAATGGCAACGCCCTGGAGGCGGTCAGCCACTATCGGGCGGTCGAGCCCGGCAACGATTATCTCAAGGCCATTTCCCGCGGCACTGAACTGCTGGCTGCCGCGGGTCTCGACGACCGCAACAGCGACTGGTTCAACGAACTGCGGGAGGACCACCCGGAGCAGGCAGAGCACTTCTACCTGCTGCAGGCCAACCTGCTGCGCAAGTACGATCGGCACCGGGCGGCACTGGAGCTGCTCGATCGGGCGCTGGCCAGCCACCCCCAAAGCGGTCGGCTGCTGTACATCCACGCCCTGGTCAATGAACACCTGGGGCACGACGCCGAATTCGAGCAAGGCATCCGCGGACTGCTGAAAAGGGATCCCGACAACGCCACACTGCTCAACACCCTCGGCTACAAGCTCAGCCAGGACGACGCGCGGCTGGACGAGGCATCTTCACTTATCCGGCGCGCCTTCGCGCTGCGCCCGGACGATCCGGCCATTATCGACAGCATGGGGTGGATAGAATACCGTCTCGGCAATTATCCGGCGGCCGTAGAGCATTTGCAGCGGGCGCTGGAAAAATACCCGGACCACGAAATAGCCGCACATCTCGGCGAGGTTCTGTGGATGCAGGGCAATCGTGAACAGGCAATGGAAGTCTGGCAAAAGGGGCTGCAACTCAACCCCAACAGCCAGTTAATTCCCGCGGCCATTGAGCGCTTACAAATCAAACCAGCAACGGAACAGCATGCCTCGGACAACTGACGAATACTGCCTACAAACCGGCCCTTTCCTGTTTGGCTTGGCTCGCCTTGCGGCACTGACACTGGTGCTCGCCGCCTGTGCCGGCAACCAGCCCCAGCAGCCACAACCGCAACCGGAACAGCAACCGCGCGAGACGCCCGGGACCGAAACGCCATCGGTTGCGCAGCTACACCAGTGGACCATCATCGGCAAACTCGGTGTGCGCTCGCCGCGGGACAACGGCAGTGCCAACCTCACCTGGAAACAGCAGTCCGCACCCAATTACCACATTCACCTGAGTGGCCCTCTTGGAGCCGGCGCTACCGTCATCAGCGGCAGCCCCGCCGGCGTCAGCCTGCAACGGGGCAACGAACCCGCCATGCATGCGCGCGATCCCGCCCAGCTCACCCTGCAGACACTCGGCTGGCCGCTTCCGGTGGGCGAGATGTTCTACTGGGTGCGCGGACTCGCCGCACCGGGCAGCAAAGCCGATGAACAACGCAACAGTCAGGGACAGCTGTTGAGTTTGCATCAGGCGGGTTGGCGGCTGATTTTTAGCGGCTACCAGGCCATTGGCGCCTACTCGCTGCCGACCCGAATCAAGGCTGAAACCAACCAGGGCGCCGGGCCGGTGAGTGTAACCCTGGTCATCAAGGAATGGCTGCCGAAAGGTTCCTGAGCCGCCTCTGTCCGTTTGCCGAAAGCCCTCCCAAGCTTTTCTCAATCCGGGTTTGCAGCGGTCCGCAAACCCTCTATTCGGGTCAGCGGTGCGCCGGCACGCCTCACCCGTTAAGATGCGCGTTTCAGGTGAACAGAAAGCTTGCACCCGCCATGCCGCAATCCAGTATCCCGACAACAGCTTCTCTGCAACTTCCGGCACCGGCCAAACTCAACCTGCTACTGCGTGTCCTCGGGCGCCGGGCCGATGGCTATCACCAGTTGCAAACCCTGTTTCAATTGCTGGACTACGGCGACACACTGGAATTCTTCACCCGCGACGACGACAAAATTTCCATCGATGCGGGCGACCTGGATATTCCACTGGAGAACAACCTCATCTATCGCGCCGCACGCGCCCTGCAACGGCACTGCAACTGCGCGCGCGGTGCGCATATCAAACTGCACAAGGTTCTGCCCCAGGGTGGCGGTATTGGCGGCGGCAGCAGCGACGCGGCCACCACTCTCCTGGGGCTGAATTACCTCTGGCAGTGTGCGCTTTCAGCTGAACGGCTGGCGCAGCTCGGCGGCGAGCTGGGTGCCGATGTGCCGGTATTCATTCACGGGCATACCGCCTGGGCGGAAGGTGTGGGGGAGGTGCTCACGCCGGTGATCACGCCAGGACGCCACTTCCTGGTGGTCGACCCGCGCCACAGCGTCAGCACCGCGGCAGTGTTCCGCCATCCCCAATTGACAAGGGATTCCGCCGCAATTACATTACCGCACCTTCGCAACGGGCACCTGGATACTAACTGGCTGAGGCGCTATGCCGGAAACGATTGCCAGGCCCTGGTGGAAAGCCTCTGTCCACAGGTGCGCTCCGCCAGAGAGTGGCTGCAGCAATTCGCCGAAGCGCAATTGACAGGCACCGGGAGCTGTGTTTTTGCCGCTTTTGCATCGCGGCGCGCAGCGGAATCCGCGCTCGCGGAACTGCCGGAGAAGTGGGGCGGTTTTGTCGCTACTGGCGTGCGGGAATCCCCGCTACATCAGAAGCTCGCGAAGCTGGCGGCCACCACGTAAAATGGTCGCCGTGGTCTGCTGGGGCGTAGCCAAGCGGTAAGGCAGCGGGTTTTGATCCCGTCATGCGTAGGTTCGAATCCTACCGCCCCAGCCAAATTTTGCCGATCCGCACCACACCCTTCGGCGCCTGTATTGTTGACGGCAACAAAATGACGCTGGCGCACCCCGGCCGGATTGCGCCAACAGGGACATCTACACTTTTCACGTCCACACTCACGTAAAAATCTAAAGGGTACTCGAAGTGGCTGACTTGATGGTCTTTACCGGAAATGCGAACCCGGAACTGGCACAAAAGATTGTCGACCAGATGGCAATCCCCATGGGTGACGCAGTGGTGAAACGCTTCTCCGACGGCGAGATTGCGGTCGAAATCACCGACAATGTGCGAGGCCGCGACGTCTTTGTGGTTCAATCCACCTGCCAGCCCACCAACCGCAACCTGATGGAGTTGATCCTCCTGGTCGACGCCTTGCGTCGCGCATCGGCGGGCCGCATCACCGCGGTAGTGCCCTATTTCGGCTACGCGCGCCAGGATCGCCGCGTGCGCTCCCAGCGGGTACCGATTTCCGCCAAAGTCGTGGCGGACATGATGGTCAGTGTCGGCATTGACCGGGTGCTGACTGTCGACCTCCACGCCGAACAGATTCAGGGCTTCTTCGACGTGCCGGTAGACAACGTCTACGGCTCCTCGGTACTGCTGGACGACATCGAGCGCCAGAGCTATGGCGATCTGGTGGTGGTATCCCCGGATATCGGCGGTGTCGTGCGCGCCCGCGCGGTAGCCAAAAGCCTCGACTGCGACCTCGCCATCATCGACAAACGCCGCCCCGCGGCCAATGTGGCCGAAGTCATGAATATTATTGGCGAGGTCAACGGCCGCACCTGCCTGCTGGTGGACGACATGGTGGACACCGCCGGCACCCTCTGCAACGCCGCCAGCGCATTGAAGGAATGCGGTGCGCAGAAAGTGGTCGCTTACTGCACCCACCCGGTACTTTCCGGCAAAGCCATCGACAACCTCAACAACTCCGTATTGGACGAACTGGTGGTGACCGATTCCATCCCCCTGGGCGACAAAATGGAAAGAGCCCCAAAAATCCGGCAGCTGACACTGTCCGCGATGCTGGCGGAGTCGGTGCGCCGCATCAGCAACGAGGAATCCCTCTCCGCCATGTTCCGCTAGCGGGGCCGCCACCGTACTCTCCCCCACCCCCGGCCGGGCCCAGCCACTGGCGCCCGCCGGCCTATTACCTTAGAATACGCGCCCGCCCGGCAATGCCGGGCGTTTACTATTGGCTTCGGGGAATCCCCGGCCAGTTTTCGACAACGCCAGAGCGGTCCGGTCGCAGGTCGCTTTGGGCAGACGATTCGAGGTTTAACCCATGTCTGACATTAAATTGAACGCCAACGCCCGCAGCGATGAAGGGAAAGGTGCGAGCCGCCGCCTGCGTCGCCTGGAGGGCCGTGTCCCCGCCATCGTATACGGTGGCAGGGCCAAGCCGACCGCCATCTCCCTGCTGAGCAAAGACCTGTTTAAAGCCCTGGAAGATGAGACCTTCTTTTCCTCCGTACTGACCATCAGCATCGAGGGTGGCAAGGAAGAAAAAGTGATCCTGCGCGACCTGCAGCGCCACCCGGCCAAGCAGATACTGCTGCACGCGGATTTCCAGCGGGTCTCCGCCAACACCAAGGTGCACATCAAGGTTCCGCTGCACTTTTTGAACGAAGAATCCTGCCTGGGTGTAAAGGCTGGCGGTATCGTCTCCCACACCCTGAACGAACTGGAGATCAGCGCGCCGGCTTCCAAGCTGCCCGAGTTCATCGAAGTGGACCTGGCAAATCTGGAGATCGATGGCAACATCCACATCTCTGACATCAAGCTGCCCTCCGGGGTCGTGTCTGTGGACCTGAGCCACGGCGAAGACCACGACCTGGTGGTTGCGTCCGTACACAAGCCGCGCGGCGCTGTCGAAGCGACAGACGAGGCAGCTGAAGGCGAAACCGAGGAAGAGTAACCCCCTTTGTCGACAGCACCGGATACGCCAATCCAACTGATCGTAGGGCTGGGCAATCCCGGTCCGGAATATGACCGGACCCGCCACAACGCCGGTGCCGACTTCGTCGCCGAGCTGGCGCGCCACCACGGCGCCCAGCTCGCACAGGACAGCAAGTATCGGGGGTTCTGCGGCCGCATACATATGGGTGGGCGGGACATCCGCCTGCTGATTCCAACCACCTACATGAACCGCAGTGGCCAATCGGTTGCACCGCTGGCGAACTTTTTCAAGATCCCCATCGAAGCCATTCTCGTCGCCCACGATGAACTGGACCTGCCCCCCGGTACCGCGCGTTTCAAATCCGGCGGCGGCCACGGCGGTCACAATGGGCTGCGGAGCATCATCTCCTCGCTGGGCAACAACCGCGACTTCATGCGCCTCCGCCTTGGTATCGGCCACCCGGGCAACGCCCGCGACGTGGTTAATTTTGTGCTGCAGCGCGCCCCTCAAGCAGAGCAACAGCTGCTGGCGGAGTCCATCGGTCGCGCGGTCGATATCCTGGCCACCGCAGCGGCCGGAGACTGGGGCGTGGCCATGAAGACGCTGCACTCAGCCAAGGCAACTGCGAAGTAGGCCCGGCGGGAACACTTCACCAAACACAAGTCAGTGGGTGCGCAAAGCCCGCCCATTAGCGAAAGCAAACAGGAACCAGACCATGGGTTTTACTTGCGGTATCGTCGGCCTGCCCAACGTAGGCAAATCCACCCTGTTCAATGCGCTCACCAAGGCGGGTATCGATGCGGAGAACTTCCCTTTCTGCACCATCGAACCCAACGCCGGTGTAGTGCCAGTGCCAGACCCGCGCCTCGACAAACTGGCGGAGATAGTCAAACCGCAGAAGCTGATTCCCACCACCATGGAATTCACCGACATTGCGGGCCTGGTAGCCGGCGCGTCCAAGGGCGAGGGCCTGGGCAACAAGTTCCTGGCCAACATCCGCGAGACCGACGCTATCGCCCATGTAGTGCGCTGTTTCGAGGATGACAATGTCATCCACGTCGCCAATCAGGTGCACCCAGCGGCCGACATAGAGGTCATCAATACGGAACTGGCTCTGGCGGACCTGGATACCGTGGAGCGGGCACTGCAACGCTTTACCCGCGCCGCCAAGGGACAGGACAAGCACGCTATCAAGATGAAGGCCCTGCTGGAGGAAATATTGCCGCACCTGAACGAGGCCAGACCGCTGCGCTCCTTCGGCCTGGACGCGGACCAGTTGGCAGACCTGCGGGAGCTGAGCCTGCTGACGGTCAAACCCACCATGTATATTGCCAATGTGGACGAGGACGGCTTTGACAACAATCCGCACCTGGACTCGGTCAGCGCCATCGCCGCGGAGGAGAACGCCGTAGTCGTACCCATCTGCAACAAACTGGAAGCGGAAATTGCCGAGCTGGAAGACGAAGAAAAGCAGGAGTTCCTCGATGAGTTGGGCATGGAGGAACCCGGCCTCAATCGCGTTATCCGCGCCGGCTACCAGCTGCTTGGCCTACACACCTACTTCACTGCCGGCCCAAAGGAAGTTCGCGCCTGGACAGTGCCCCTTGGCGCCACCGCACCTCAGGCCGCAGGCAAGATTCACACCGACTTTGAGCATGGTTTTATCCGCGCTGAAGTCGTAAGCTACGCCGACTTTGTGGCCCACAATGGGGAATCTGGAGCCAAGGAAGCGGGCAAGTGGCGACTGGAGGGCAAAGACTACGTGGTCGCCGACGGCGACGTGATCCATTTCCGCTTCAACGTCTGAAGTATTTTCCAGAGCCCCGGCCGGCAGTGACAGTGCCGGCCATTTGCCCCGGCACACAAATACGCCGACGGCGGTCTCAGATACCACCGTTACCCCCCGATAGGCACCAGGATACATAACAGAGGGCGAGTCTCACGTGACTGAATCCAATTGGCGTATCGGCCTGCCACTCGCCCTCATCACCGCTTTTATGTGGGCCCTGCTGCCCATCGCTCTGAAAGGCCTGATCGACACCATCAGCGCCGCCACCGCCACCTGGTATCGGTTTGTGGGGGCCGCATTACTGGCTGGCACCTACTACGCCTGGACCCGGCAACTGAATTTGAGCCGGCTGCTGCGCAGACCCTTGCTGCCTTTCACCGCCATCGCCGTAGCCGGCCTCTTATGCAACTATTTGACCTATGCCACCGGCCTGCACTTCATCACACCCGGGGCGGCCCAGGTAGTCATTCAGCTAGCGCCACTGCTGCTAATGGTTTCCAGCGTATTGTGGCTGGGAGAACACTTCTCCCCGCGTCAGTGGCTGGGCGTAATCATGGTCACCGGCGGCCTGCTCCTGTTCTTCAACCAGCGCCTGCCGGAACTGTTCAGTGGGGCCAACACTGACTACCTGCTGGGGCTGGGGCTCATAGTGGTCGCGGCCCTGGGCTGGGCCGCCTACGGCTTCTTTCAGAAAAAGATCCTGGCCCAGGCCAGGCCCCAGGATCTGCTGGTTCTGATTTATCTCGCCGGCACCCTCTGCTTTCTGCCATTGGCGGAGCCGCTCAGTGTTAGCGCACTGGATGGACCCAGCCGGATTTTACTGCTGTTCCTCACCGCAAACACTCTGATTGCCTACGGCGCCTTCAGCAAAGCCCTGACGGTTTGGGAAGCCTCCCGGGTGAGCGCTACACTCGCCCTCATACCCCTGCTGACACTGGGGTTGAGCACAGTGATCGGTGCCCTCTGGCCCGGGTACATAGAAGTAGAGCCACTAAACTGGATCAGCTGGCTGGGGGCAGCGCTGGTGGTCTGCGGCTCCCTGTTTGCCGCCATAGGCCGGGGCCGATAGGAACCCCACGAGGGCCGCAATCGAATCCCTCAGTCAAGCTAACTTACTGAATTAGAAGCGAAAACAAGGGGTTGACAGCCCCGGCCCGGCACCTGATAATGCGCGCCCTCGGTCAGCCGCAACGACCAATGGCAAGGTAGCTCAGCCGGTTAGAGCGCAGCACTCATAATGCTGAGGTCGGGAGTTCAAGTCTCCCCCTTGCTACCATTTTCTTTTCCAGTCGGGAGCAAACTGTTCTCGGCAAAGATACTGGGGCGTAGCCAAGCGGTAAGGCAGCGGGTTTTGATCCCGTCATGCGTAGGTTCGAATCCTACCGCCCCAGCCATATCACCCATCTCAATTTAGGACACCGGGCTATCCATTGACAGGGTCACAAGCCCCTCCAGCAGACCTACTTGAGATGAACCGGGCAAGCACCCAGTACCTCCCCACCAGAAAGTACCTTGCAGCAAGTTGGCACAAGGTGCGGATACAAGCTCAAGGAACTGGAAATATGCCGCTGGGGCACGCTGCGCAGATAAAACTCCACCTGAGGCTGGCAGGGTAATTAGAATAGAGGAAACGCAACCCTCAAACCCTCTGTGGCACAGCCCCGCAGACTCGGGACTGTCGAGTAGCTGCCGATTGCCATCGACAGTGCCGCCAGAACCACCTGTGTGCTTCTCGATGAAACAGTCGGCAACCAAACAGCTCCTCTAGGATCTATCTGATTGCCGCTTCTCCCCACCAGAGACTTATTTCGCCCCAGGTCAGGCCGCTCAAATATAACCCGGGATCCTCAATGGTTAAACAGCCTCAGGCATTATTGGTCGCGTGCATTTTGGCCAGACGGGTCAGCTGATGCATGGAGCTGAGCTGACAGTAGAGCGGCGGCAGGAAGCCTCGCTTGTGGAAATCAGCAAAGTCGTCCGCAGATAGCTCGTTCAACTTTTTTTCATTAACCATATGAAGGCCGTTCAAGTTGATCTTCTCGGCACCGGCGGTAACGGTGACGGTCTGCTCCATCAACAGGTCCTTCTCCACCAATACCTGTACAAACGCACGGGTCATCTGGTCGCTTTCCAAATAGCCCACCAGGCTCTCTTTTTTGGCCTTGAGGTATTCAGATTCACTCCCCTCTTCCGTAAACAGTGGATTACCTTCCTCCTCATTCACCAGCGGGCTGTTTTCGATGATACCAACCATCAGCTGACCCTCTTCCTTGCCACTTGGAGCGAGCAAAAATGGGTGGTTGCGAATACTGGCGGGCAGGAAAACACCCTGCCAATTACCATCGGCATCGAGGAAAAGGTTTTCACCTACCTTGAGGCCTAACAGGGCAACAGCCTGATACTGTTCAGATTCGGAATTCTTGACAAAAACAATCGGATATTCAGCCCCCAGACGAGTCATCTCGTGTGCGGTCACTGGTACCATATGTGCCTTTTTGACGTGATCAAAGCCCCCCAGCTCGCGAACTTTCAGCTTGTGGTGGGCTTCTTTACTCAAGGGGACAATCTTTGGGGCTTCGTTATCGGTCATACAACACCATCAGATCAGTTGGTTATTCTGGTTTAGCGAATCCGACAGTATATTTTCCGCACAGGAAAAGGGAAGCATTAACCGCAGCTTTCGCGCAAACCAACTTAAACCGGCTTTTGACGAAACCCCGTAGAGGTTAAAATATACACGCCTGTGACCGATTAGTCATATTGTGGAAAATCCGTACCGGTATGCCTTCTCCACCAGCTCCCGCTGCAATGGCAATTCCCCGGCAAGCCTCTCGTTCAACTGCCGAACTTCCTTAAAGTGGCTTCTCGCCAATGCCTCATCCCCGAAAGCGCTCCGGTTCATAGTCAGGTCGGTACGAAAACCCATACCGTAGAGAACAAAAAGGTAGCTATCCAGGACGAAGGGTTCGAACGCATGATCGAAGTCAAACCTGCTTGGCGGGTGGAAGCGCCAGTACTCCAACCGCTCTCTGAGGCTTTCGGGCACTGTCGCCGGGTCACGGTTATCGATCCAATACTGTGTATCGCACCGCCGGGAAATACAATAATGTAGTTTTATGAAGTCAACCGTTTTGTCCCAACGATACGCAAATATCTTATTGTACTTTTTCTCTACCAGAGGCATTGCCTCCCTCACCCGGGGAAACTGTTCCGCCAGCATATTAGCCCCCGCCTCTATCAGAAAAATAGCGGATGCTTCCAGAGGCTCTATAAAAGCTGCGGACATTCCCAGTGCGACACAGTTGTTCTTCCAGAACTGACGGCGATAGCCCAAAGAAAAATTTATCTTGCGTACATCCAACGTTTTGCCCCGGGGCCCGATATATTCACGCAATATCCGCTCCGCTTCATCGCGCTCGCAATGACTATTACTGTATACCATCCCCACGCCCCGCCGTGTATGAAGACCGATATCCCAGGTCCAGCCAATACTGTGGGCCGTGGCAATTGTATGCGTCGCTATCGGCGCATCCTCAGATTCATAGGGAACCTGGACTGCAAGCGCAGTGTCGTTAAACACCGTATCCCGGATCGACTTCCACCCTACACCCAATGCTTCACCCAGCAGCAGCGCTCGCGAGCCACTGCAATCCACAAAAAAATCTGCCTCCAGTTCCGGAAATTGTGCGTGGTCTGTCGCCACACCCTCAATAAATCCATCGTGCCCGACTTTTACCTGGGTTACATTGGCGCGAATATGGCGCACGCCCAGATTTTCTGTGCAGTGGCGGGTCAGAAATGACGCAAATTTGTGCGCATCCAGGTGATAAGAATAATTCTGAATGGCCATATAGGCGGGAGTGGTGATCTTCTTGGGGGCGAGGCCATTGCGACAGGTAAACACCTGGCTTGCCGAAGCTTCATCATAAGCATTGCCACCTGCTTCTCCCAGCAACCAGTAGGGTGCCAGGTTAAACTCGTGGGCCGAATGAAAAACAGCACTGAGGGGATGAAAGTAGCCGTGTCGGCCGGCCTGCTCCGGATTATCCCTCCAGTTAATGAACTCCGAGCCCTGCTTGAAGGTCGCTTCACACTCGCGCATGAAAGCACCTTCATTAACCCCTATTGTCTGCAGGGTCGTCCGCATCGTCGGCCAGGTACCCTCACCCACACCCATAATCGGCACATTGGGTGACTCCACCAAAGTAATTTTCACCGCATCCTGGCCACGGACATTGAGCCGGGCAGCCAAGATCCCCGCCGCAAGCCAGCCGGCTGTACCACCCCCGACGATCAATATTTCATCTGTTCGCCGTTGCATCTGCCCCCCTTCGCGGCTTGCCTGCCCAGTGTCATTTTATCTATTCTCCTTGCGGTGAATCAGCGATTGCACCATACCGGTAGATACAACAAGTGCGTAAATTACGGGCAGCAATGCCTTGCGGCGTAACTCCAGAAAGTCCGCATCCGGCAAATCATTCAAACGGCTTTCGTCAATAACATAGAATCCGGTCAGATCATACGGTTCTTCACCACTTAACTGCACCGTCAGCCGGCGAGGAGTCAGAAGTTGCTTCTCTATTAAGAGGTCAATCAAGTGCCCGGTGCCACGCATACGGCGCTCAGTTTCGAGCAGTGCTTTTGAGCGATTCTGCAAAAACTCGGTTTGATCGCCCCCATCAGTAAATAATCGCTCCCCGCCCGGCTCTGCAAAACCAGGGGCCTCCTCATCAATGCAAACCACAGCCTGGTCTCCATTGTCTGGATTTGCAATCAACACAAATGGATAGTCTTTCACCTGCCGAGGAATATAGGCTCCCCCCCAAGCTTCCATTTCGGCAAACAGATTTTCACCAGGTCGCAACCCTGTTAGGACTACCAGGTTAAACTGCCCGGTAGAGGAGTCCTTGACAAAAAGAACCGGATAACTCCGGCTGGCTTGTAAAACTTCATGAAGAGTCAGGGGAAGTATATGGCTCTTATCCGCGTGCGGAAAGGCGGGATCCAAACGCAAAGTCAAATCCCGGTGGTCCGCCTTATTTAGGGGCTTGATACGAGCCATGAATTTTTCTCCTGAATTATCAGATTTTTGGCATTCCAAAACGAATAACTTTCTCTACCAGTGTTCTGTGGTCGGGGAGTTCATTCGCCAGGGCGGCTTTGATCTTATCCACTTGATTTAAACGCCTTACCGCCTCCTCCTTGAAAGCAAGGCGCTGAGTTTCGACCTGATATCCACTGGCTTGCATTCCATAGAGTACATGCTGGTAGCTTTCCTGAGGGAAGGGCTCAAAGGTACTGCTGAACTGATACTTGCTGACACCGTGGCTACGCCAGTAGGCTAGATCGTCCGACAGGGATGCCGGTATTGTTTCCGGGAGCCGGTTATCCTGCCAGAATTTTCCGGTTCGTTCAGAAAGTACATAATGCATTTTGATAAAGTCGATAGTCCTTTTCCATCGAAAACTCATGGACTGATTGAACACTTTGCGCACGTACGGCATATCTCCGCGAGTTCGGGGCAACATCTCCGCCAGCATATTCGCGGCCGCCTCAACCAAAAAGATGGCGGATGCCTCAAGGGGCTCGACGAAAGCTGCCGACAGACCAATTGCCAGGCAGTTATTGTGCCAAAATTGCTTCCGGTAACCAATATTCATGCGAATGGTACGGGACTTTAGTTCCCTCACATCCATCACACCTGTGTCGACGAGATATTTGCGTAACGTCGCTTCTGCCTCGTCATCACTCACATGTGCGGACGAAAAAACATGTCCCGTGCCGCGCCGGTTTTGTAACGAGATATCCCAGATCCAGCCGGCATCCTGCGCTGTGGATTTGGTAAAGCAGGGAATAGGGGCATCATCACTGGAATAAGGGGCTTGAATCGCTATGGCGGAATCTGTCAACAGAATATCGTTTATCGATTCGAAATCGATTCCACACGCCTTACCCAGCAACAGGCTGCGAAAGCCGCTGCAATCGACAAAAAGATCCCCCTCAATCTCACGGCCATCCGATAATTGGAGCGCGGCTATATCTCCATTTTCCGCCCACCGAACCCCATGGAAGTTCCCCTCACAGTGTTTCACGCCAAGCCGTTCAATAGCGTGTTTGGCGAGAAATTTTGAAAAAGACCCCGCATCCAGATGATAGGCATAACTGATCAGCCCATCGTACTGACGGGTCGTGACTTGCTTCGGCGCAAGCCCTAACTCGCAGACGTGAGCCTGAGCGCTGACCGCATCGGCATAGGCTTTTTCTCCAGCTAGGCCCGCCAACCAATAGGGTGCCAGGTTAAAATCGGCAGGATCAAAAATCGAACCAAATAAATGATAGTAATGTCGGTCAGTACCACTAGCATCCATCCGCCAGTTTACGAAGCGGGTCCCCTGCTTGAAGGTAGCCTTGCATTCACGCAGGAAGTCACCCTCATCAATACCAAGCTCCGCCAGTGTTTTACGCATCGTTGGCCAAGTACCCTCACCTACGCCGATAATCGGAATATTGAGAGACTCTATCAAAGTCACCTTATAATCGATGTTGTTAGAAAGGCTGAGCTGTCGGGCAAGCTTGGCGGCAGTTATCCAGCCTGCGGTGCCCCCTCCGAGAATTACTATTGATCTGACTTTGCTTTGATTTACGTCCACCCTGTACCTCTGGGGGCTTTATTCTGATTATTTGCGATGGATTTTCTCCGTTTTCTGCATGCCCGGCAACCTGAAACAGAGAAAGGAAGGCCCCAGCCTTCCTTTTTTCTGCTACTGCGGGCACAGGTTACTGTCCCTTTGACTATTTTTCCCTACAGACGATAACTGGCTTTCAGGAAGTAGCGTGTACCATTGTCGTTAGATACACGCAGGGTTCCCAGACCATCACCATGTAGTTCGCGGGTGACCTCACCCAGTAGATTTACACCTTCCAGGCTGATATCGAGGTTTTCCAATACGTGCCAGGTCAGTGAACCATCCAGAAAAGCCTGATCAGCAAACACACTACTGCCGCCAATACCCAGGCCCTCAGCCAGAAATTCGTCCCGATAGGTATAGGCGAGACGCGCGGACAAAAAATTGTTCTCATAGTAACCGGTCAGGTTGTACGAGTTCTTGGAAGTGCCCGGCAGATCGATGGAGTTACCGCTGGCATCTTCACCTTCACCTTCTACATATGTGTAGTTGGCGACCACGCCGAATTCATTGAAGTTCTGCTGGTATTGTAATTCAAGACCCTGCAATTTGCCGCCACGCCCCTGAGTTGGTACGCCCACCTGCCAAGTACTGCCATTGATCTCCATTGGCACCGTGGACTGCACTACAAAAGACTGGATATCTTTGGAAAAGACCGTCACCGAAGCCAGTGCCTCTTCTGAAAAATACCATTCCAGCCCAATGTCGGTCTGCGTCGCTCGGAACGGATCGATTTCTATGTTTCCTGAGTTAGCCTGCTGAGTGACAATACTGCTGATGCTGATCACCGGCGTCAGCTGCGAGTAGCCAGGACGACTCATCACACGTGCGGCAGACATCCGCATGATCACGTCTTCGGATATGTCAATCGCCAGGTTCATACTAGGCAGCCAATCGGAGTAGTCCGCCCGCAGGGATTCCTTGCCCTCCTCATAGACAGCCACCGTCACTTCCTCGTCATCAATCATCCGAGTTTCAGGATGGAACCTGTGGCGGGTACCAGTCACGTCGGTGCCGACGTAGCGCACACCGACGTTACCGCGGTAGCTTTCACCTTCAAAGTCGGCCTGCACATATAATGCGGTGATGTCTTCTTCCACTTCACCCCACGCGGCTCGGTCGAAGCCATTAAAAAAATTCAGGCCATTATCCGTAGCAGTGGAATTTTCGTCGACATAGGCTTTATATGCGTCGGCATCGAGGCGGACGAAGGAGGTAAAGGAACCGAACAGGCCCTCACCGGAATGCTTGATAGTACCATCGGCGAAATCCTCCAAACTGTCGATACCGGACAGGTCAGCATCACGTGAGTACGAGGAGGTGGTAAAGGCGTGCTGACGTATTTTCAAGCCGGTTTTGAATCTGCTGATGGCACCCCACTCCACGTCAAAGCCGAGGTCTACTTGACCATAGGTTTCTTCATCAGTCAGGTCCAGTGAGTTGACACCGCCCCAAACAAACTTTTGCCAGCTCGGGTCCGCTGGATCGACACCTTGCGGAGCGATCATCATGCCGCTGGTACCGTCAAAATTGTAGTCGATGGTGATGCCTTCGGCTGCGAGAGCGTTGGTTCCCCAACCACCATTGTAGTTGCCGCCGTTACCGCCATTGGCCTGGGTCATACCTAGTGCGCCGTGCACGGTATAGCTATCCCCTTGAAAATCACCAGTGAAACTGACCACTTCGGAATCCATTACCGCATTGCGGCTGTTGGTGTCCTGCACCAACCAGAAGTTGTCTGTGGCGGTACCGATAGTCGGATAGCCACCCGGTGTTGTACGGGAACCGGATGCTGCGGTGATGACTGAATCCGGGTTGGGAATAACCAGGAAGTTTTGATTGGTGTTTTCCGCATCAATTTCTGTGGCGAAATAGTGCAGGCCAAGTTCAAGGCTGTCGCTAGGGCGAAACTGCGCGGTAATATCAAACGCTTCGCGTACGCGGTCCTGATTGAACTCGGCGATACCCGCTCCCGCCCAGCCTTCTTCCCAATAGTTTTCTCCTTTGTGAGCGCGACCAATGGTTTCCACACGAGAAACTGCGGCCAAAACACCGAAGGTTTCAGCGTCATTTTTCCAGCTGGCCAAGCTACTGAGACCCAAGCCCACATCTTCGTCGTCTATGGTGTTGGTCATCATCTCAGAAGACGCATACACAGTCAGAGGATCAAGCTCAAGGGGCTTGCGGGTATTAACCACTACGGTGCCACCAACACCACCTTCATCCTGGGAGGCCACCGGCGATTTATAAACTTCAACACTGGATACCATCTCAGATGGCATCAGATCCATGTTGAAGCTGCGTTTGTTCGCCTGCTGAGAGAACCAACCAGTGGAAGCAACGAACTGTCCGTTCAACAAAACCTGAGTCAACTCCGGATTGGTACCACGAATGGAGACCTCGTTGCCCTCACCGGTAAAGCCGCGGTTGATAGATACACCGGACACACGCTGCAGGGATTCCGCAATATTCTTGTCCGGAAACTTGCCGATATCTTCGGCCGATATTGCATCAACTACAGCATTGGCATCACGCTTGGTATTGAGGGCGGACTGGAGCGCACCGCGAATGCCGACCACTGTGATTTCTTCCAAAGCCTCGTCGGGCTGAGCGGTTGCCAGCGGCACCATCAGGCCACCACTAAGCACCGCCGCGCTGACAGACAACGCGAGTTTATTGCGCTTATACATCGTGTTTCCCTTCCTTTCTTATTGATATAAAAGGTTTATTTGGATTTTTTACCTTGCACTGCCAAATGATAGCGCTGTCATAAAAAGATGATAGCGCTGTCATCTAACTGAAAACCATACACAGAAAAAAATCAAAAAGCTACCGCTTTGCGAGGAAATAGCACTTTGGAAACAGCGATTTGCGATTACTTCACCTTCACCGCGACATAAAAAGGTCAAGAGCTAACACAAACCAACCGAAATAATTTATATATCTTTTATGAAGAAAAAAAATAAAAGTAATTTATGGCACAAAAGTCAAAATAATCGAACTGCTTTTCATTCTTAAGACATAATCATTGAGGTACCGGGAGTTTACCCGGGCTGCGCAGGCAGACCCATGACCTCTTTGTAATCAGTAACTTTGTGATTCTGGCGTCCATTTGATAACCCTCGGTACCCTGTCGAAATTTCTCATGGGAGGATCAGTTGAACACTCCCATTTAACGCGCCGACCAGCTAATAGGTCCATACCACGCCTGCTGGACACCTCCAGCGTTGTCGCTATCCGTCATAATAGCAATCGCTTTGATCTCGTCGATATCTTTGTTAAAAAAGCGCTTGAAATCAGCGACCACATCGCGACGCTGTTGATGCCACTGGCCATCATTGCCTGTCTGCAATACCACCATTTGAGCATTTTTTGGCACAAAGGGATTGCGCCAGCTCTCGCCTATGGCTTCCTGACTGCTCCAAATGTAATTCAGGGCAATAGTTTGCCAGGGAAATGGCCCGGTCTTTGCGACCACATAAACCCTAGCCGCAAAATCATCTCCATGCTTTAACCGCTCCTGGCTGTTCTGCCTGGGCAGGGCCCGCCATTGCCACTGCAAGATCGGTTTCTTACTAACATCAAAGTCTTTTTCAAAAAACAAACCCGAAGCACTGTTGTCCGCCTTGGCAGCGACCACTGCCATGTCTTGCTGTTCGTCCAGCCGATACTGTGTTTCGCCTACAAAACTGCGATCTTCCCAGTTAACTATCTGCTGGGCATCGTATTCTTCTGCCACCGCCAAAGGCCCAAATGTCATCGTTGCCATCAGGGTAAAAATTGTTCTTTTCATCAGCTTCCTCTTACTACTAACGTCCACAAAAAAAGCCCATAGATCACTATTTAACCAGTACTCATTTCGTACAGCCGTTAACAATTGACAGGCTCAAGCCTTTCGCCAGCTGTTTCACATTGCCATATCAGCCCTCGCTGGCCAGTTCCAGGTGTTAAATGGCACTATTCCAGTGTTTGGCAGGTAACGATGGATAAAGTTTCACCCGGAATGGATTGGGGAAAAGCCTGTATTGTGCGGTGGACGACATGCCACAGAAGCAAATTATTGCGACCAGAAGAGGAGATGAAGTCACACGCTATAAATACACAACCTATTTTTCTAATTTTTTCTCAATAGTTGGTATATGGTATCCATTAACATAAAAAGGTCCGGTGGATATGCAACAAAGCGGGGCTCAGCTACCACAGGCGCCAGCACCACAAAGCAGCCCTAGCAGGCTGTTGATTTTGTCGCCTGGGAACATTGGGTTAGATACAATACGGAAAACTATAACCCACAGAGGATTTCGGTTCAGTGCGCGGTATGGATGTTTTTCAGGAGTCTCTTTTCACAACAGTGCAGTTGGAATCGTTTGTTCCAGCAGATCACCCACTGAGGCCGATCAAAGCGCTCCTGGATGAGGCGATGAAGAACTTCAACTGGCTCTTCAGCAGCATCTATTGCGAAACCGGCAGGGAGTCCATTCCGCCAGAACGCCTTATCAGGGCTCAGTTGCTCCAGGTGCTTTACAGCATCCGCAGTGAACGGCAGCTGGTTGAACAGATCAACTACAACCTCCTGTATCGGTGGTTTGTCGGCTTAACGATTGATGACAACGTCTGGAATCACTCCACATTCAGCATTAATCGGGATCGGCTGCTGGAAAACGATGTGATTACGGAGCTGTTCGAAGAGGTGGTTGAGCTGGCTCGTAAACGCAAGCTTCTTTCCGACGAGCACTTCAGCGTAGACGGCACCCTGATTCAAGCCTGGGCTTCGCAAAAGAGCTATCGCCGTAAAGATGACAATAGCGATCCTCCTGCGGGCGGTGGTCGCAACCGCGAAGCGAATTTCCACGGTGAAAAGCGCAGTAACGTTACCCACGAGTCGAAGACGGACGGTGATGCGCGGATGGCCAGGAAAGGCCCTGGTAAAGAAGCCAAGCTGTCGTACATGGGTCATACCGTGATGGAAAACCGTAACGGGCTGATTGTTAAGGCTGCGGCCAGTCTCGCTACTGGCAAAGCTGAGCGGGAAGTAGCAGCGGACTTGCTGGCGGAACTTCCCGGTATGAAGAAGCGCACGGTTGGTGCAGACAAGAACTATGACACCGCCGGGTTCGTGGAAGATTGCAGGGCCATGAATATGACGCCCCATGTTGCCCGGAATGACAATCGTATTGGAGGCTCTGCCATTGATGGTCGCACCAGCCGGCACGCTGGCTACCAGATCAGCCATCGGAGCAGAAAGCGGGTAGAAGAACCATTTGGCTGGGGTAAGTCAATTGGTCTCATCAGGCAGATGAAAGTACGCGGTTTATCGAAAGTGAACAGTGTCTTTATGCTGACGATGATTGGCTGGAACCTGACTCGAATGAGGGCGTTACAGGGATAGTCCGTCTTGAAGGCGGGGAAAGCCTGCCACCGAGGCCCGTAAGGGTGAAAAATGGCCTTAAATCGTCCATTTAGGCCGAGAATTTCAGATTCAAACGGTCAACGTGTTCGAATTTGGGTGAAAATCAACAGCCTGCTAGTTTAATGATCATACAGGTTACTTGCTCCCCAAGGCGAAACTGGCCAAAGGGTTCTATGATAGAAAAGGCAGTTCTGGGTATAGCCGTATCCGGCTACTTACATGGCTACTTATCGCAAGTCACAATACATAGATTTCATTCAATCGGCTCGCTAGCGTTAGGCCGAATAATTCTACACATGCAACTCAATCGGCAAGTAAATGTCTGTTATTATCTCATTCTCCGTTATTTCCGGGAAAAAAGAAATTCTTTCCAGAAAAACAGGGAAGTCTCTAAGCTGATAATCAGATTTCGCGAGCCACCTTGAGTATAGGTAACTCACAGCCACGCCCAATGAATCATCACTTCCTATGTGCCGAATTACTGCACAGGTCCCTGCAGGTATAACTTTATTCAAGATTCCATTTGTATCTTCCTTCACTTTTTTTTCAATAGAACAACACAAATCAAATCTATACTCATCCGGAGCAGTAAAGTTTGGGTCATCGTACAGCAAATTAAACGTCTTACTCTTGTCGGGAGACAAGCGATTTTTCTTCCTCCACTCTATAAATTTTTTTATAGTTTCGCCAAGTAATTTTGGCGCACCTCTATGTTCCATTACTGCCACTAATGTTGCAGGAAACTCAACCAATTGCACATCAAAGTTTGCCTGATCCTTCATAAGTTTTATCCTTAGCCTCGAAATAGGTTCATATTTAGAATACCAAAGAGTCCAATCAGGAACCCGCCTGAAAGCGGAAGGGCTTTTATTGAATAGTTTTTTGAAAGCGCGACAAAAAGCTTCGTGACTTTCATAGCCGTTAGCCAGAGCAATATCAACGATCTTCGCATCACCACGGTAGGCAAGTTGATATGCCGCTCTTTTAAGCCTGAGCAGCTTAACGAGGGACATAACCGATATACCAAAGAATGCCGAGCACTGTCTGTGAAAATGATATTTTGACAGATAGGTCAGCTGACACAATTTATCAATATCGAGAGCAGAATCAAGATTTGCCTCTATATAGCGAATAACTTCACAAAACCGGTCCTGGTACTTCAACATCTCAACAACCCTTTCTCCTTAGCTCCTTGATAATAAAAACCATCAGGTTATCAATCTTGACTAAAGTTGCTGAATATTAATGAGTACATTAGATTTATATAGCGAGTACCATAGCCACTATTATCCACGCCGCCACTTAGCAATTGATTCTGCATCCAATTATCAAAGAGTGGCTGCAATCAGTTACACAAACTTAACTGCACAAAACAAAGCTGATCATGACTGGTATCCCATAAATCACTAACGGGTATAGTGCCATATATTCATTATTTTTAAACTACCCAGACCTCCCTATCGAAACAGCAGTCAAAAGGACTCCACGGGTGTCAGGGAGTGGTAAAGGGAGGAGAGAACCCTTCCTTTACACAGAGATATAGAATGGACTTACGGAAATTTCGTGGGAAATTTACTCAACTTCCTTGATCCGCATTGAGCTGGTGTGCCCACCCGCATTGAGCCGCTCTCCCTGGGTGATCAATACACGCTGGCCTTTCTGCAATTCAATATGGGAGCCCAATACCTGGATGATCGACTCGGTCAGATGCCCGAGTGGCACCGACGCTGGATCAAAGTCTCCGGGTTCCACACCGCGTAGCAGCACCAGCTGGCGCGCCACGCGCGGGTGGCGGGTCAGGGCATAGATAGGCAGACGGGTAGAGGCTCTGGACATGATGCGTGGCGTGCGCCCGGATTCGGTCAGCGCCACCACGGCGCAGAGGTTTTCCACCCTCGCGGCCACGTCGATTGCGGCCTGGGCAATAACTGTGTCGATACGGTCAGAGGCGCTCTGCTGCGCTGCCGGTCGCGCGACACTACCCAGATATCCTTCCGCACCTACAATGACTTCACTCATGGATTCCACTGCTGCCACGGGGAATTCACCCGCGGCCGTTTCAGCGGACAGCATCACTGCATCGGTACCATCGAGCACGGCGTTGGCCACATCCATCACCTCCGCACGGGTAGGGGTAGGGCTGGTGATCATGGACTCCATCATCTGGGTCGCGGTAATCACACCCCGGTCCAGCGCATTGGCACGATTGATGAGTTTTTTCTGCACCCCGATCAGCGCTGCGTCGCCTATCTCTACACCCAGATCACCACGGGCCACCATGATCGCATCGGAGGCGAGTATCAGGCTGTCCATCTGGGCATCGTCCCGGACCGCTTCCGCCCGCTCGATCTTTGCAACTATGGCCGCCTGGCTTCCCACCTGGCGCAGGGCGGCGCGCGCAGTATCGAGATCTTCCGCGCTGCGCGGAAAACTCACCGCGAGAAAATCCACATCCAATTCCGCCGCCAATTGGATATCCCTGTAGTCCTTGTCGGTCAGGGCAGACGCGGAGAGGCCGCCACCGAGCAAATTAATACCTTTGTTGTCGGACAACTGGCCACCCTGCAGTACACGACAAAAAAGCTTGTCCGCGGTCTTGCCGGTAACTTCCAGCCGGATTTTGCCGTCGTCCAGCAACAGAAGATTACCGGCCTGGCAGTCGTCCACCAGGCTCGGGTAATCGACCCCGACACGCTGCTCATCCCCACCCTCGGGCGGGCAGTTGAGGTCCAAGGTGAACTCGCTGTCGTTTTCCAGCCAGATACTGCCCTCGGCAAAGCGGGCGATGCGGATCTTTGGTCCCTGTAAATCCCCCAGCACAGCGATCAGCTTGCCCTGGGCTGCGGCGGCCCGGCGCACCTCCTCGACCCGGCGGCGATGATCCCCGGCTTCACCGTGGGAAAAATTGAGCCGCACTATGTTCACGCCGGCCCTGACCATTTCCTCGATGACCCTCGGCTTGTCGGTGCCCGGTCCCAGGGTTGCTACGATTTTTGTATGTCGAATCATAATTACGCGGTTTCCGCCATTTGCTCTTGCGCTTGCAGCACTTCCGCCATGACCAGACTGGTGTCGAGCATGCGGTGCGAAAAGCCCCATTCATTGTCGTACCAGGCCATCACCTTGACCAGGTTGCCGTTGACGCGGGTGTGATTGGCGTCAAAGTGGCTGGATGCGGTAGTGTGATTGAAATCCACCGACACCAGGGGCTGGGCACAATAAGTTAACACGCCGCGGCTGTCCTGTGCCGCTTTTCGCAGGATGCTGTTGACTTCATCGACGCTGGTTTCGCGGCCGACCACAAACTGGCAATCAACCAGGGACACGTTGCTCACGGGCACCCGCACTGCCATCCCGTCCAGTCTGCCCTTGAGTTCCGGCAATACCAACCCCACTGCGGCGGCGGCACCGGTTTTGGTGGGAATCATGTTGTCCGCCGCGGCCCGTGCGCGATAGATATCGGCATGCACCGCGTCCTGCGTATTTTGGTCGTTGGTGTAGGCGTGTACTGTGGTCATGAAGCCGCGCTCAATCCCCAGTGCAGCATGCAGGGCCCGGGCCACCGGCGCCAGGCAATTGGTGGTACATGAGGCATTGGAAACGATATTGTGACCGGGCTTGAGCTTGTCTTCGTTCACCCCATACACCACGGTCAGATCTGCATCCCTGGATGGCGCAGAAATCAGAACCGCACGCGCGCCTGCGGCCAGGTGTGCGGACGCCGCCTCCCGATCGGTAAAGCGGCCGGTGCACTCAAGCACCAGATCGACATCCAGTTTGTCCCAGGGTAATTTGCTGGGGTCCCGCTCCCGACAGACCTGTACCCGGTCGCCGTCGATCACCAGTGCATCCCCTTCCGTTGATACCGGCGTATTGAAGCGTCCATGCACAGTATCGAAGCGCGTCAAATGCGCATTGGCCTCCACCGGAGCGAGATCATTGATGGCCACCAGACAGATACGATCCGTGTAGGCGGATTCGTAAATCGCGCGGGTAACATTGCGACCGATGCGGCCATAGCCATTGATGGCAATCCTCAGTTTCATTGCGGGAGCCTCTGTATTTTTACCTTCATCTTAAATTAGCGGTATATACCGACTAGTTTGCGCTGCCACCGGACTCAAACCTTACGGTTGTGCAAGGGCCTTTGCCTGAGCGGCCAGACGGGTGATTTCCGCCCAGTTTTTCTCCTCTACCAATCTGGGATTCGCCATCCAGGAGCCGCCGACGCAAACGACATTGCCCAGGCGCAGGTAGTCAGGTGCATTGGCTGGGCCTATACCGCCGGTAGGGCAGAAGTTTACCTGTGGCAGAGGGCCGGCCATGGACTTCAACATCGCAGCGCCACCGGCGGCTTCGGCGGGAAAGAACTTCTGGTAGCGATAGCCACGTTCGAGCAACTCCATCACCTGGGAAGGGCTGGTGCCCCCTGGCAGCAGCGGTATCTCGGCCGTTTCGGCCGCATCCAGCAGTGCCGGCGTGGCCCCCGGACTGACCGCGAAGCTTGCACCGGCATCCGCAGACCTGCGCAGATCCTCACCGTTGAGTACCGTCCCGGTGCCCACATGGGCCTCGGGGAGGTGCTTACTGATCTCCGTAACCGCCGCCAGCGCCGCTTCGGTGCGCAGGGTCACTTCAAGCACGTTCAATCCACCAGCAAACAGTGCCCGCGCCAGTGGCACGGCATCTTCGCTGCGGTCGATCACCAGCACCGGCACTACACCGGCCTGCTCCAATATGGGTGCAAGTTTCTGTTGCATAACTCTTTCCAAAAATACCTATTTTGTTGCCCTTTCTACGGAGACCAGTAGACAGTGACCGGAGTCTGCCCCTGCCTGAAGAGGCTGCGTACGGGCATGGCCAGCTCGTCGCTGCCGAGCAGCGCCTCGCGGTAGACACAGAGCTTCTCTTCACCGGTAATCAGCAGTTTGATATCGCGCGCGTGCAGAATTGCCGCCAGTGTGAGAGTCATCCGCTCGGTATAGTCGCCGGTCACTTTACTGGGCAGGGCGGTGATGGCACTGCACAGTTGTTTACCGGCGGGGTCCAGCGCGGCTTTTAAACCCTCCGCGTGGGGAAACAGGGAAGCGGTATGCCCGTCACTGCCCATGCCCAGCACACAGACGTCATAAGGCTGTACCAGACGACTGTAGCGGTGTTCACACTCACCCTGCCCTTCCCCGGCCGTACGGTGCTCTGTCTTCATGCCCAGCAAGGGGGCCTCCCCCGCATAGTTTTGCCGCAGGGACTGCTCGATAAACGCCTGGTTGCTGCCACTGTCGTTTTTGCCCACCCAGCGTTCATCCACCAGTGCCACGGTGATATCAGACCAGGGCAGTGGTCGCTTAGACAGTTCCCGGTAAACCGGCTCCGGGGTACTTCCACCGGAAACCAGAAAACTCGCAGCTCCCCTGTCCCGGATACCCTTTTGCAGGCCACAGGCACAGTCGTTTGCCAGCGCCTGCACCAAACGTTCCCGGTCGGGGTAAAATTTCTCTTCTGTCATCATGGTCTTGAACTCAAACTGGGCCCTGAGCGGGGTCGGCTGCCGGCTAATGTTTGCGTCACTTTCTGTCGCGACCTCATTTACTTGGCGTTAAACCAGTGGCGCCCGTCCTGCTCCAGCAGAACATCGGAGGACTCGGGTCCCCAGCTGCCGGCGCGATAGAGTTGCGGCTGGTTTTGGGTCTCACGCCAGTGCTCCACAATCGGGTCTATCCACGCCCAGGCCGCGGCCACTTCTTCCCTGTGGATAAAAAGCGCTGAGTTGTTGGCCGCGGCATCCAACATCAGGCGTTTGTAGGCGTCGCTGCGGAAGCTGTCGTAGGTGTCGGAGAGCGTCAGATTCAATTCCACCGGTTGCAGCTCCATGGATAGGCTGTCCATCTTCTTGGCCATTAACACAAGCTTGATGCTCTCTTCCGGTTGCAGCCGGATCACTAGCCGGTTGGGTATCACTTCGCCGGCTGACTGTGGATATACCCGGTGTGACACTTTCTTGTACTGAATCACGATTTCCGCACAGCGCTTTTCCATACGCTTGCCGGTGCGCAGGTAGAAAGGCACTCCCGCCCAGCGCCAGTTATCGATATGTGCGCGAATTGCCACGAAGGTTTCCGTACCACTGGATGCCGCCTGTAACTCTTCCAGGTAACCCAGCACCAATTCTTCGCCCACACCACCGGCGACGTACTGACCGCGCACAGTGTTGTTATCCACTGTCTCACCCACCAGCGGGCGCAGCGCCTCCAACACCTTGATCTTTTCCGCGCGGATATTTTTCGCCGTCATGCTGTTGGGCGATTCCATTGCGATAAGGCACAGCAGCTGCAGTAAATGATTTTGCACCATATCCCGCAGGGCACCGGTCGCATCGTAAAAGCCGGCACGGCCCTCCAGGCCGACGGTTTCGGAAATACTGATCTGGATATGGTCAATGGTCTGCGCGTCCCAGAGGTGTTCGAACAGGACGTTGCTGAAACGCAGTGCCAGTAAATTCTGGACCGTTTCCTTGCCGAGATAGTGGTCAATGCGAAAAATATGCGCTTCCGGGAAGTGGCTGGCGATCTTGCCGTTGATTTCGTCGGAGGTCTGCGCGTTGTAGCCCAGCGGTTTTTCCACTACCACGCGGGACTGCTCGCTGATCAGCCCTTTGAGCGACAAATTCTCGCAACAGGGACCGAATACTGCCGGCGGGACAGCCAGATAAAAAATCCTTACCCTATCCCCCTCGGCACCCAGGATATCCGCCAATTGATCCCAGTGGGCGTCCGGCACGGCGATATCCAGAACCACCGAGTGCAGCAGCTGGCTGAACTCCCGCCACACAGAATCACTGTACTCACCGGCGCGGAGATGGGTCTGCAGGGCTGTCTGCGCTGTCTCCAGATACAGATCCGCGTCTTCCCGGCGGCGGCACACCGGCAGGATCCGACAGCCTTCGGCAAGACTGCCTTCCATGTATGCGCGATAGAGGGCCGGTATCAGTTTTCGCAGGGCCAGATCACCGCGACCGCCAAACAACACCACATCAAAAGGGTTAACCATAGATTTTCGCTCTAATTTTCCGTTTCCTGCCCTGTGCCCTGGAGCCCGTGGATTCAATCAATAGAGGATGCTGGCACCGCTCTCGGCACCGCTTGCCAGCGCACGCGCATTGGCGAACAGTTCGCGCCCCATACCGCGGGCATGGCTACTCAGATCCCCTCGGGCAGCCTCGCGCGCAGCCAGTTCCGCCTCATCCACATGGACCACCAGGGAACCCGCCTCCGAGTCCAGCTCAATCATGTCGCCGTCGCGCAGCCGCGCTATGGACCCGCCTTCAGCCGCCTCGGGCGATACATGAATCGCTGCCGGCACTTTGCCGGACGCTCCGGACATACGACCGTCGGTAACCAATGCCACCTTGTAACCGCGATCCTGCAGCACCCCCAGGATGGGAGTCAGTTTATGCAGCTCCGGCATACCATTGGCTTGCGGTCCCTGAAAGCGCACCACGGCGATAAAATCTCTTTCCAGTTCACCGGCCTTGAAGCTTTCCAGCAGCGCATCCTGACTTTCGAACACTATGGCTGGCGCCTTGATATGGAGCTGCTCCGATTTCAGGGCCGACACCTTGATAACACTTTTGCCAAGATTCCCTTCCAGCAACTGCAAGCCGCCATGCTCCAGGAAGGGGTTATTGGCGGGCCGGATAATGGTGGCATCGCCGCTCTCCGCCGGTGTGGGACGCCAGACCACCCCTTGCCGATCCTCGCTCAGGAAGGGGTCGTGACAGTAGGGCTTCAACCCGGACTGGCCGAGAATGGTATGCACGTCGTCGTGCAGCAAACCCGCGTCCAGCAACTCGCGGATCAGCAGCTGCATACCTCCGGCGGCAGCGAACTGATTGATATCCGCTGTCCCGTTGGGGTAGACGTGGCAGAGCAGTGGCACCACCCTGGACAGTTCCGCCATATCCCGCCAGGTAATCTGAATCCCCGCCGCGCGGGCCATGGCGATCAGGTGCAGGGTATGGTTGGTCGACCCACCAGTGGCCAGCAGGCCGACTATGCCGTTGACGAAAGTCTTCTCAGAGAGAACCCTGGCCAGGGGTGTGTACTGGCTGGGTTCGGTAATCTGTGCCAATTGCCTTACCGCGGCTTCGCTCAGGGCGTCGCGCAGCTCGGTGCCCGGGTTCACGAAGGAACTGCCGGGCAGTTGCAGCCCCATTATTTCCACCAGCATCTGATTGCTGTTGGCGGTACCGTAAAAGGTGCAGGTTCCCGGACTGTGATAAGACGCGCATTCCGCCGCCAGCAATTCCTCCCGGCTGGCCTTGCCCTCGGCGTACAGCTGCCGCACCCGTACCTTTTCCGTGTTGGCAATACCGGTGGGCATAGGGCCCGCGGGTACGAATACTGCCGGCAGGTGGCCGAATGCCAGCGCACCGATGATCAGCCCCGGTACAATCTTGTCGCAGATGCCCAGATACAGGCCACCTTCAAATACATCGTGGGACAGGGAGATGGCGGTGGCCATGGCTATGACATCGCGGGAAAACAGGCTGAGTTCCATCCCCGCCCTGCCCTGCGTCACCCCATCGCACATAGCCGGCACACCACCGGCCACCTGCGCGGTCGCACCGCAGTTGGCAGCGGCCTGCTTTAATTTTTGCGGATAGGTGCCATAGGGCTGATGTGCCGACAGCATATCGTTGTAGGCGGTGACTATGGCCAGATTGGGGCCGCGACCGGAGGCGATCAGGTTTTTCTCCCGCTCCCCGGAAGCCGCAATTGCATGGGCCAGGTTGCCGCAAGACAGATGGCTGGCTGCGCGACCCTCCCGGCGTGCATGCTCCACCTGTGCCAGGTACTGTCCGCGCGTCTCTTCGCTGCGCTCGACGATACGCTCAGTTACTGCTTTTAACTTGCTGTGCACCATGTAGCATCCGCTCTGTTGTTCACTGTAGGGTGGCTTCCAGGCACTTGTGCCTGTGTGCCGAAAACCTTCGACTGGCAAGATAGTGACTGCGCCTGGACAATTTGGGCTGCCAGCTGCCCCCCTCTTACAGCAACACTATCGTCGGCCTGACGAAAGTTTTTGTAATGTGATGTTCCAGGGTGACCAAAGTGGCCGCGAAATGCGCATGGCCCCCTTGATAAGATAGCGTTACCGGATTGATTCCCCCCGAACCCGGCCCAACGCGGACCCATTGCTGCCTGCCTGTTCTTCTGGCTTCTAAAGCGCCACCTAACGGATCTGCACCCAATTTGCTCGTGACAGGCGCCTTGCCCCCTACTGGGAATATCGGGCAGGCCACCCGAAATGGTTCATCAGAGCGCTATTATGTAGTAAAACTACAAAACATTTCAACCCATCCTCCACGGACGTAATCATCGGATTCAGAGCCTCTAATGCCCCCGCCCAGCAGGCCCCAGCTACCCTTCAGCCCAAGACCGTCGTAGCTGGTGGGCGGGGAGGCGGGTTGATCACTTATTCGCCAACCACCCCGTTTTGAGCCCAATCGCCGCTCTTTGTCGAAAATTTGTAATAAATCTACAATCTGTATTCAGCCAATGCGCCTTTGGCACATCGACCGGGGGTCCAACCCAGGTGATTGGGGACAGCCTGGGTTCCGCATCGGTGATCGCCCTTAGGCTTACCAACGCCGTGTTTGGGCCTTTTGACACAGGCTCCCACCGACGACAGCGCTATCAAATTGACCGGGATCGACTATGCTTTGCCAGTGGCATCCAGGCTGGCCCATACACCAGCCGGGATATCCCGGGTCCCGCGTCGCGGAAAATCAAGTGGCAGCCATTTGCTGGTAACATACCCCGGGGAACCCGGATTAAATCGGCGCAACCTCAGACTTTGCATCGAATTAATCTGAATTCCCCAGGCCCAGCCGGCCGACTGATCGCCGCTGCACTAACAACAGGGACAAACTCTGCCATGAAAGTAACAATCAGTGACGTCGCCGCCCGTGCCGGTGTCTCGATCAAGACGGTCTCCCGCGTCATCAACAACGAACCGTCCGTACGCCCGGCCACCCGCCGAAAGGTGATGGACTCGGTTGAGGCCCTCAACTACCAGCCCAACCTTGCAGCGCGCAACCTGGCCGGCACCCGCTCCTATACGATCGCGTTCATTTATGACAATCCCAATGCCTACTACGTCATCGATATGCAGAACGGTATTCTCGATGCCTGCAAAGCAAGGGGCTACGAGTTGCTGATTCACCCGAGCAACTTCAAGTCCACTCAGGTATACGAGGAACTGCGCAACCTGGTGGAACACTCAAGAGTGGCGGGCCTGGTCCTTACACCGCCCTTTTCCGAACAACAACAGGTGATCGATACCCTGCAAAGTCTCGGGGTGGATTACGTACGGATTATCTCCACCTCGGCCGCCGGCGGCGACGAAGAAAACTGCATCATGGTTGACGACAGCCAAGCCGCCTTTGACCTCACCCAGCACCTGCTGCAGTACGGTCACCGGCGCATCGGCTTTCTCTGCGGCGGCGAGGAGCATGTATCCACCCAGGGCCGCCTGGACGGTTACAAGCGGGCTCTGCAGGGCGCCGGCATTCCCCTCGACGAATCCCTCATCCTCCAGGGGGAATACTCTTTTGATTCCGGCGTACAGGGCGCCAAAAAACTGCTGCATGTGGACAACCCACCCTCGGCCATTTTCGCCAGCAACGATGAAATGGCCGCAGGGGCACTGTTCGCTGCACGCCTGATGGGCATAGCGATCCCGGAACAGCTTTCCATTGTGGGCTTCGAGGACAGCCCCTTCTCCCGCCAAACCTGGCCAACACTGACCACCGCGCACCAGCCCAATAATGAAATTGCCAAATGTGCCGCCGCTCTGGTCCTGAGCAAGGCCCGCAGTAAAGGGGCCGCGGAGAGCGCCGCTGCCTCCAAAGGCGCTGGCATTGTGAGAAAGTTTACCCCGTCACTGGTGATCCGGGACTCCAGCGGCCCGGCGCCCCAAAGCCTTGATCTCGGACAACAGAGCCTAGTCAAAGGGGCGAGATAACCCAACCCCTTATACCGGCACTCCCAGGCTACCAGCTCCGCATCTTGTGCCCTTTTACGGCGTAAAACAGAATAAAAAGGTAGGCGGGCACCGCTATCAGGTAAGCCGCCTGACCATCGCCCGTATCCGCAAAATGTCCGTACAGCGGCGGTAAAATTGCACCGCCGGAGATGCCCATGATCAGCAATGCCGAGCCCCTGGAGGTAAACTTGCCAAGCCCATCCAGCGCCAGCGGCCAGATAGCGGGCCAGCACATGGCATTGGCAAAGCCCAGTAACGCGACAAAGAACACCGCATTTGGAACTTCCGGCAGGCCCAGCAACGACAGGCTGGCGGCGGAAAGTGCAGTATTTTCCAGGGATCCGGTCATAACCAGTAAGGTAAAAAGGATACCCAGAATGGCAGAGATCAAAAGCGCTGTCTGCTGACTCATAAGGCGGGGAATGACGGCGGTGCCGTAAAGGTAACCCAGCACCATAAAAATCATCGTATAAGAGGTCAGAACAGCCGCATCCGCAGTATCCATTCCCGCCTGTATCCCCAGCAGGCCGATAGCGTCACCGGCAATGACCTCCACTCCCACGTAAAAAAACAGCGCCACTGAGCCCAATACCAGCCGGGGAAATTTCATCAGCCCCCCCAGGGTTACGGTTGTCTCCTCCTGACCCTCGACAACACCTTCGTCAATGTCGGGCAGGGGCGCAAACAGCATGGCCACCGCAAGGATACCGCCGAGCAGAGCCATACCCAGGTAGGGACTGACCAGCTGACCCGCCAGCTCGTCCAGTTTCGCCTCCTTCGCCAATGGACTCAAAGCATCCAACTCGACAGTGGATATACCGCTGATACCGGACATCACCAGCACGGCAAAAACTATCGGGGCGACAATTCCCGCTCCCTTATTGAGCAACCCCATGATGCAAATCCGTACCGCCGCGGTCTCTTGTGACCCCAGCCTGACGATATAGGGGTTGGACGCAGTCTGTAGAATAGTGAGGCCTGAACCCACCACGAATTGCGCCAGCAGAAAAATACCGAACATACGACTGTAGGCGGCGGGAATAAAAACAAGCGCACCGAGCGCCACCAGCGCCAGCCCCAGCGCCATACCATTTTTATAACCCGTTTTTTCGATGATGGCGGCCATCGGCAGTGCCATAACCGTATAGGCGATATAAAAGGCGGACGCCACCAGCATGGCTTCGAAAGCGCTCAGTTCACAAATTGTCTGTAAAAAGGGGATCAGGGCACCATTAAGCCAGGTGACAAAACCAAAGATAAAAAACAGAAGGCCGATAATCACCATCGGCAATTTGCTATCGCTTATCTCACTTTCAACAACGGCTGCTCGCATCATAAACCTACCCTTTGTTATCGTTTTTTAACTTTGGCCATCCAACAAACCTTTTTATACCCACTGTAGAGCCGCTCCGGCCGACAGCTTTCGATACCATTTTTGCTTCCGCGATTCGCTCGACCAACGGCCTGATGTTGACCGGGCAACCATGGGACGGGCCTATTGGGAAAAGACTTCCCGCCCGTCTATCCAGGTCTTTTGCACCTGCAGCTCGCTGTTGAGCAAAATATAATTAGCCCGCGCCCCTTCCTCGATGCGCCCACCCTCTATGCCCAGATACTGCGCGGGATACAGCGAAGCCATGCGCAACGCCTCGAACAGATCCACGCCGCACCAGTGGTGTATATTGCGCACCGCAGCAATCATATCCAGGTGCGACCCCGCCAGCTCGCCGGTACTGGAAGTTAATTTGTCCCCCTCCCTGGTCACCACCCGGTCAAACAGAGGAAAAGACGCTTCATCGCTTCCCACCAGGGACATGGCATCGGTAACCAGCATCAGCTTGCCCCGCGGTTTGGCCTTGAGCGCCAACAGCATGGCCTCCGCACTTACATGGTGGCCGTCGGCGATCAAACCGCACCAGGCATCATCGCTGATCAGCGCCAGCCCCACCATCCCCGGTTCCCGGGACTTCAGTGGAGACATGGCGTTGTACAAGTGGGTAAAGCCTGTGGCCCCGGCCCCCAGAGCGGCCGCCACAGTATCGCCATCGGCGTTGGAATGACCGAGACAAACCCTAACCCCCAAAGATACCAGGCGGCGGATATCCTCCGCTGAAACATTCTCCGGCGCCAGGGTAACCATTTTCAGCCCCAGGTCCCCACGGCCATAAAGGCGCAATTCCGCTGGGCTGAGAGGGCGGATAAAACGCTCCTCGTGGGTACCTTTTTTGGGGACACTCAGGTGCGGACCTTCAAAATGCAGGCCCAGCACTCCCGGAACAGCATCCCGCAACGCAGCCGCCACCGCATTCGCGGCCCTTTCCATCACCGGCGCTTCGTCTGTAATCAGGGTCGGCATAAAACCCGTGGTGCCATAGCGGGCGTGTGCCGCACCCATCCTGCGCAAAGTGTCCAGAGAGGGGTCGTTATTGAACAGGGCACCGCCGCCGCCATTTACCTGCACATCGATCAGGCCCGGCGCCAACAGTCCATACAACCGCTCCGCCCCCGACAAACCAGCTGGGTCGATAGACTGCACCCGGCCAGCGTCATCCACCACCATCGACACGTCCCGGTGCAGACGTTCACCGTCGAATAACCGCTCCACAATGTAATTTCGCGCCACTGGAATCTCCGCCTGCAGTCAGAGGGTACGGGTCACTTTTTTGAGACCGGCGGGCTGGTCCGGGTTGATACCGCGGCTCACTGCAACATGTGCCACATCCAGGTAAAAACGCTGCAGCAGTGCCAGTGGTGCCACCCGCGGATGCACCCCCCCAGTGGGCACATGGAGATTCACCAGAGTACCGCCACGGCGCATGACATCTGCAATCTGTTCACTGTGCACTGTGTAGGATTCATCTTCGATGGGCACATTGACCACCGTCAGCTGCCGCTCCACCAGGGTCACCGGGCCGTGCAGGAATTCCGCGCTGGAAAAGGATTCCGCGTGGATGTTGCACACCTCTTTCAACTTGAGTGCCAATTCCCGGGTAATGCCGTAGCCGGGCCCACGCCCGAGCACCACCAGGTTGTTCACATCGGCCAGGTCTTCAGGGCGCAGCTGCGGACTGGCCTCGACTGCCTGTGCCAGGGTCCTGGGCAGGGTTTCTACAGCGTTCAGCAGGTCGCTGTCCTGGGTCCAGTTCGCAACAAGCTGCAACACCGCCGACAGGGTGGCAAGATAACTCTTGGTGGCAGCCACCGCCTTTTCCGGCCCGGCCCACAAAGGTACCACCAGATCAACAACGTCACCCACGGGTGCACTCTCGTCGTTGACCAGTGCCACCGTATAAGCACCAGCCTGCTGCGCCATTTCGGCCAGGGCGAGAACATCGGGGCTGCGGCCGGACTGCGAAATCACCAGAACCAGAGCGTCCTCTAGCTTGAGTTTGCGGCCGTAAACGCTGGATACAGACGGGGCGGCGGCAAAGGTGGGCGTACCCGTTTCTATTTCTATGAGGTACTTGGCAAAAACACCGGCGTGATCTGAAGAGCCGCGCCCTACAATCATTACCAGGCGGGGAGGCTTGCGGCGCAACCGTGCGCCCAGCTCCGCCATGATTGACGCATTGTTCTTCAGCTGTTCCTCGATACGATCCGGCGCCTCACGCGCTTCAGATTCCATAACCGTTGTGACCATTGCCTGTCGACCTGTGCAATATTGTTGGCGACGGTAACGCCACCGTTGAAAAGACCCGAGCGCGCTGCCTAGGGCCTGTTGACACTAACCAAACAGCGCCTTGCCACCCAGCCCGGCGCTCACCGGTTTGACATTGCCCTCCTCGCGCTCCAGTTCCTGTCGCGCCAGATAAACACAACCGATTTCCGGGGGCTCCAGCGGCTCCTCCAAACGCTCGATCACCCGGGGCTCCAGCCAGCGGGTCATACTGGCGGCGAGGCCGCCAATCATCGACAACCGCGGTGGCTCCAATTGCAGCAGCTTGTCTGCCATAGCACTGATATAGCTGGCGCCGTCGCGCACTATCGCCTCCGCCACCGGATCGCCGGCTTCCGCACACTGAAATACCGGAATGGCCAATCGCGCATAGTAACTGGGGCACTCTCCCCGGATTCGTTCGAATACCTCGTTGGGAGTGGTCGCCGCCAACACTTTCAGCAATTCGCCTTGCAGTTGCGATTCCGGGGCCAGGCCGTCCAGAGCCATCAGGAGATACTTGACCGCTTCCAGTCCTATCCAGGCACCACTGCCCTTGTCGCCGTGAGGGAAGCCATGACCGCCGAGCAGTGTGCGCTGACCATCGACCCAGGCGTAGCCACAGGATCCGGTACCGGCAATCAGCACTGCGCCGCTGCCACCGCGATGGGCACCCAGACAGGCCGAGTGCTGATCGGTTGTCAGATACATTTTCTTGAAAGGGTGCGACCAGGAAGACATCTCCTGGTAGAGTCGCGGCATATTGACCCCGGCCAGCCCCACCCCGGCGACCAGTTCGCCCAGGGTTTCAGGCGGCAGCCCGGCGTCGGCCAGTGCCAGGGTTGTGGAGCCCAATATCGAATCAAGGGTCTGGTCATAACCATGCAGGGGGTTTGCGGGCCCCGCCAGGCCGGTACCAAGGACCCGATCGTTCACATCCACGATAACGGCCCGGCACTTGCTGCCACCGCCGTCAATACCGATCCAAAGCCTATCCCCGAAAGCAACCATCTGTACCGGCCCCTAAGATTTTCCAGTGCCATATGACTGATCCGGGCTCGCCGGTTGTTTTACCGCGGTCCCGGGCACCTGTGTCAGTGTGCGGGTGATACTACAATATCAATGACAGCGTTGTCATACCATTTTTCGAAAAAACCGGTAAAAAGTAGTCTCGCACCATCGCGCTGACCAAAAAACATGCAGTGTTTTTTCAGTATAGAGACACCCGGCTGGCTGGCCTGAGGAGAGCCGCCAAGCACAACCGTTTATGGCTGAAAGGGGCCGTGAAGCCGGATGAGCTTTGTCAGCCAAGTTATGGGGCTGGTGATGCGAGCACTTCGAGCAGAGTTGCAGCAGATCGCGATTTAGGAGCCGATGGTACATCGCGTTAACCGACACAAGCTTTCCCGACCGGCACTGTCCTGCCCTCGGGCTTGTTTACTGGAATTATTAGGCCTGTGCACACTAACTGAGATAGCCGTTAATTAATTCTGTTCCCCATTCCGAATCAGGTATTTCAGCTTGTTCATATAGGCATTGCGGGTCTCTGCCCGTTCCGCCAGGGCAAAGGCCGCACGAAAACTGTCCTGGGAATCTTCGAATTCGCCCAGCCGGTAGCGCGTCAAACCCAGGAGAAAATGGAACCGGTGGTCGCTGTCATATTTCCACAGAGCGCGCCGTAACTGCTTTTGTGCCCGCCGGTATTCCCCCTCTTCGTACGCGGATCGGGCAAGATAGTAGAGATAATAGGGGTTTCTCTCCCGGTGGTAGCGCACCCGCTCGGCATAATAGTCTGCGACCTCAAAAGCTCCCTGACGCCGATACAGGCGCTCCAGATTGCTCAGCGCCACCAGGTTTTCCGGCTTGAACAACAGCGCCCGATGGTAGCTTTGCTCCGCCTCCTCTTTGTGCCCAAAGCGGCTGTACAGCGCACCTAAATTGGACCACAGATTTGAATTTCCCGGCTGTAGTGCCAGTGCCTTGCGCAGATAGAGGAAAGCCCTTTTACCATCGCCGGCATTCATAAGCTCTACGCCCCGGTTGCTGTAGTACTGCGCCAGCACAACAACATCAGACAGTTTACGCTGCTCGTACACCGGGTCATAGGCGGCCAGATTGAAATCCACCACCCGGCGTCCCCGGGGGTGTTCGGACACCATGTTGATGTGGCGGTAAACCACGAACGTCTGAGGATCCTCATGTCCCCAGACAGGGGGCACGTCCACCTCGTTGAACGACGCCTCTACCCCGAGTTCCCGGGCCATAGCCACCATCATCAGGGTAAACGCCAGGCAGTTACCGCGCCGCTCGCGAAAAGTACCCCCGGCGGTGAAGGTGCTGTCCTGGTCGTATTCGACGTGGAACTTCTGTGTTTCAAAGGCTTCTATCAGCGCCGCCAAACGCCGCTGCGGCGAGACGTCCGGCGCTATGTTCGCCAGGAAATCGCGCATCTCCGCCGTGATTGTCATCACCGGGTCCCGCGGCAGTTCGCCGGGATCCACTGGCCGGCCGAGTATCGCGGCGCCGGACAGCAGATGGTCCGGCACTATCTCCACCGGTTGTTCCACCGGCATCTTGCCGGCGCAACCCACAAAGGCGCCGGCGACGACCAGCAAGGCCGCCATTAGCGGGGTTTTCATCGTTATACATCCGCCGATTCACTGTCTACCACGGCAGGGTTTACCACCATTCCCCCAGCTTGTGAACCGCAATGAGATGACCGGCAAGGTTACATTTGTAACGAGTCGCTTGAATCACTGACAGCTGGTACACTCCAGGGGTTGCTTTGGAGGCGGCCACTGTGTGCGCAGTTGCGGTCCCATCGCCAATGACACCAGAGGGGGAAACCCTCTCCGCGGTCTGGACAGATAGCCGGACCAGTGAATGGGTGCCGTGCCCGAGCGCCCCTGAAACCCGGGAGCACCTCGGCGCGCCGAGGTATGCTCGATTAGAGCTATAACAACTGGAACTTCAGCTTATGTCGTCGAATACGTATCAGAACAGTGATGGCTTTTTCGGCCATCCCAAAGGACTCTCCACACTGTTCTTCACCGAAATGTGGGAACGGATGAGTTACTATGGTATGCGCGTCCTGCTCGTACTGTTTATGACCGCCAGCCTGCAGGAAGAGGGCCTCGCCTTTACCGTCGCCGCTGCAACCGCCATCTACGGACTCTATACCGGTGCAGTCTATTTCCTCGGCCTGCCGGGCGGCTGGATTGCAGACCGATTGCTGGGCGGACAGCGCACCGTCTGGTACGGCGGCATCATCATCATGTGCGGCCACATAGTGCTGGCGATTCCCAGTGATCACACCTTCTTTATTGGCCTGATACTGGTTGCAAGCGGAACCGGGCTGCTCAAACCGAATATCAGCGCCCTGGTGGGCCACCTGTATCAGCCCGAGGACGTGCGCCGGGACAGCGGTTACGCCCTCTATTATATGGGTATCAACATAGGCTCCACCCTCGGCTACATTATTTGCGGCTACTTCGGTGAAAAGGTGGGCTGGCACTGGGGTTTCGGTGCCGCCGCCGTGGGTATGGCCATAGGCCTGGTTCAGTACCGCCTGACAATCGGCAACCTGGGCGATGCCAGCCTGAAACCGGAAAACCCCCTGTCACCGCAGAATGCCAAACTGGCCTGGCGCACAATTGGCGCTGTACTGGTGGCTGTGGCATTGATCACCGGCCTGACCATGCAGGGGGTCATCACCATCGATCCCGTCACCGCGGCCCAATATGTGGCCGTAGTCTTCACCCTCACGTTCCTGGCCTATTACGCATTCATCTACTTCGCTGGCCAGTTGAGCGGCGCGGAGAAAAAGAAACTCTGGGCCCTGTTCCTGGTCTGCGTAGCCTCCACCTGTTTCTGGTCCGGCTTCGAGCAGGCCGGTTCCTCCCTCAACCTATTCGGCCGCGACTACACTGACCGCGTGATTGGCACCTTCGAGGTTCCGGCGTCCTGGCTCCAGAACGTCAACCCCATGTTCATTATCCTGCTGTCCCCCTTCTTTGCGGCGCTCTGGATCAACCTGGGCAAGCGTATGATGGACCCCTCCTACGGGATGAAATGCGCTATCGGCCTGGTTATCATGGGCAGTGGCTTTGTGGTGATGTTCTTCGCCGCCCAGTACGCCGCCCAGGGCCTGAAAGTGGCCCCCTACTGGCTGATTACCACCTACTTCCTGCATACAGTGGGCGAACTGTGTCTGAGCCCGGTAGCCCTGAGTGCTGTCAGCAAGCTGTCCCCCCGCCGTTTTGCCGGCCAGATGATGGGGGTCTTTGTACTGACCTACTCCATTGGCAACATTTTCTCGGGTTTGCTGGCGGGGCATTTCGATCCGAACAATATCTCCGAGCTGCCGAATCTGTACCTGCAGATCAGCCTGTTTATCATCGGCACCGGCATTATCCTCTCGCTGATCGCCCTGAAATCCAAATACTGGGAAAGCAGTGATAGCGCGACTGAAGAAGGTGGTTCTCAAGTGGGGGCAAAGGCCTGATAAACCGCTCGCTCAAATTACTCCTTCTGCAACAAAAAGGCCGCCCGGATCAACCGGGCGGCCTTTTTTATCGCAACTATTAACCCGGCAATCCAGTGGATGAGCTCTCACCCATCGGGCCTTCGCCCTTGAAAACCTGCGTAATTACACTGAGCAACCTGCGCGGGTCTCCACCAGGCTGTAACACCCCATCATACCGCACCAAAGCGGCAACTTACTTTGTTGCTAGTTTTCAGCTCCCAGGAATAATTGCTTTTCATTAATCAGCTCCACCGAAATGGGTGGCACTCAGGACAGCACCAGCCCTAGATTCAACCAGACAAACCGAACACCGATCACACAGAGCAACAGCGCAAAACTGTTCTTAAGTATTTGGGGCGGCAGGCGATGGGCCAGCAGCGCACCCAGGTGTGCGCAGGGCGCGCTGGCCACCACTATGCCAATGAATGCCGGCCAGTAGATATAGCCACCACTCCCGGGCGGCAGCGATTCACTACCCCACCCCTGTACCGCAAAGCTAAGCGCACCGGCTATCGCAATGGGCAGGCCGCAGGCTGCCGAAGTGGCGACCGCCCGCTGTATCTTCACCCCACAGTGGGATAAAAAGGGCACCGTCAGTGAACCTCCACCGATACCAAAAATGGCCGATGCCCAACCGATCAATGCCCCTACTGCGGCAAGCGCGGGTCTTTTAGGCAGTGGGCTGACGTCCTCTGGAGCTACTCTGCGGCGCAGGCCGGCCAACCACATACGAATCGCGATCACCAGGGCAAAGACACCGATCAGCAGTTGTAGCCAGGCGCCGGGCAGCCAGTGCGCCGTCACACCGCCGAGCCAGGACCCGAGCAAAATTCCCGGTGTCATTGTCCGGAACAGCCGCCAGTCCACCGCTCCCCGCAGGTGATGGATACGAATGGCACTGGTGGAAGTCACCACTATGGTGGCCAGGGAGGTGGCCACCGCCATCTGGGTAAGCACTTCCGCCTCAATCCCCATGGCGGTGAACACCAGCACCAGTGCCGGGACTATGATCAATCCGCCACCCACCCCAAACAGGCCGGCGATGGTACCGGCCACGGCGCCGACTGCGAGATAGATCAGCAGGATTTCCATAGATTGGCCTCAATCCGGTCGCACCGGAGGTGCCGGATAAGGGTCAGCCGCGGGGCTCAATTTCCAGCCAGCCAAAACCCTGTTGCTGGCAGGCGAACAGGCAGTTGGCCACTTGCTCCGACACATCTGCCAGCGCTTTTCGCGCCAGCTCCAGGGTATTGTTCTTTTCGCTGATATGCGCAACCACCAGATGCTGTAATTGCTCCGCACCCACCCGGCGCAGGAAGCCCGCCGCCTGCTGATTGCTGAGATGCCCATAGGCTCCGCCCACACGGCGCTTCAGTGGCGCCGGATAGGGGCCCTGGGCCAGCATTTGCGGATCGTGGTTGGCTTCCAGCACCAGGGCGTCGCAGTCGCCGAAGTGCGACTCGATATGGGGTGTCACAGTACCCAGGTCGGTAAGCAGGCCCAGGCTGCTGGCGCGGCTGCGAAATACAAACTGGGCCGCTTCCCGGGCATCGTGGGGCACCGCCACCGGAGTCACCTGGATATCGGCCACCGCAAACGGTTGATAGCCTTCGATCAGGTGCGTCCGGGGGAGTTTACCCAAATCCCGCGCACGGAGTGTGCCGGGGGTCAGGTAGATGGGCAGGCCGTACTTTCGCGCCAGTGGCGCGACGCCGGAGAGGTGATCACTGTGCTCGTGGGTAACGAGGATCGCCGACAGGTCCGCCGGCGAAACCCCGAGCCGCGCCATGCGCCGCTCGGTCTCCTTGATGGTAAAGCCGCAATCCACCAGCAGGCAGTCGCCACCGCTGGCAACCAGGGTACCGTTGCCCTTGCTGCCGCTGCCAAGCGACGCAAATTTAAGTGTCATCAGATCAGATTCTGACGAATTGCCATCAACAGCTCGGAAGTTTTGCCACGGGATAGCGGCTGGCCGCGGGTATCGCGGATACGCACTTCAATCAGTCCGTTAGCACTGCGCAGCACCACCAGGTAACCGGGAATTTCTGTTGCCTCGGCGCCGCCGACACCCGATATACCGTCAAACAGTGCGGGTTCAGCGGTTGTGGAGGTATCGATATTGGCCATTAGCTGCGGCAGAGTCACTCCCTCCGCCTCTTCAGCCAGCGTGTCCTCGTCGTCGCTGCCCCAGGAAAACCAGCCGCCGTCCTTCTCCTCTTCGGACAGCTCGCGGGACTTGTCGAAGGTCACGTAAAAGATGCCTGTGGCGGTATCTTCCTGATGCAGGCGAAAGGCGCCCGAATTGAGGGCGTGGACCAGGGTCGCCACCGCTCTCTCCCGCTCCAGTCCCATAAACAGGTAGGGCTCGCGGCCCGCCGGCTCCTGCAGTCCCACCTTGACCGCTCCCCCTCCGATCGCCTGCGCCACCAGGGAGGCCGCCGCGCCACTGCTATCGGCGGCCAGCGCCGAGGACATCTCATCGATCATCCAGCCCTCCCGCTCCGGGTCGGTGGATTGAGCCGGCCATTCCACCTGCACACTGGCCGGCAAGCTCACCGGCGCGGAGAAGTGGCGGACATGGACTTCGGTGGTATCCGGCTGTACACCCGATTCCACCTGAAGAAAGAATTTGTCCTTGGTTTCCGGGGTCTGCTTGAAAGTCAGCCAGGCGGTCTCCATGCGGCCGGCATTGACATCGGACGACGCCAGCTGCAAACCGGACTGGCGCAGGAAGTAGTGCAACTGGGGCCAGACTTCCTCCGGGGGCTGCGATACCAGTACCCAGCGGCGGTTGCCCAGTTTTTGGATTTTGACCCTGTCCAGCCCCACATTGGCCGCCAGCGCCTGCGGACGGGGCACCTCGAATTTACCCCGCTCCAGGTCGGCTGTGCCGGTCTGGGGAACTTCGTACAGCTCCTCTTGCAGGGGGGCCTTGACCCCTTCGGGCATTCTCAGTGGGGGCAGGCTGTCCGCCAATTGGTAATCGTCACTGCGATCGCGGAAATAGCCGTCCTCGCCGCCAAAGATGCCACAGCCGGACAGGGCGATACTGGCGCCCAGAAGCGCGACCCCTGTAGTCAGTTTTGTCATTATCGATTCCCCAGTTGATACTTTGGTGAGGCTTTCAGAGCACACCCGCAGTGCGCAGTGCCTCGCGCACTGTGGCGTGATGCTGAGCGGATAGTCCAGTCAGCGGCAGGCGGATACCACCTTCAATACGGCCCATCTCTTTGAGCGCCCACTTTACCGGTATCGGGTTGGACTCCAGAAACAGCGCTTTGTGCAATATCTGAATGCGCTGGTCGATGGCCCTTGCCGTTTCCCCGTCTCCCCGCAGCCCCGCCTCGCACATCTGCGCCACTGCCGCGGGAGCCACATTGGCGGTGACGCTGATCTCACCCTTACCTCCCATCAGGATCAATTCCAGTGCCGTGGCATCGTCGCCGGAGTAAAGTGCAAAACCGTCGGGGAGTGTGTCCAACAGTTGGCGTGCCCGCTGCAGGTCGCCGGTGGCCTCTTTGATACCAACGATATTACCGATGGCGGCGAGGCGGCACACGGTGTCGGGCAGCATGTCCACTGCGGTGCGCCCGGGCACGTTGTACAGAATCTGCGGGATAGCCACCGCCCTGGCGATCGCCCTGTAGTGCTGGAACAATCCCTCCTGGGTGGGCTTGTTGTAATAGGGCGTTACCAGGAGGCAGGCATCGGCACCGCACTTGGCGGCATTTTCGGTCAGCTCCATCGCCTCGGCGGTGGAATTGGCACCGGTTCCGGCGATTACCGGAATACGGCCCGCCACCTGGTCGACCACCCGGCGAATCACTTCCAGGTGCTCCTTGACGTTGAGGGTGGCGGACTCGCCAGTGGTACCCACGGCCACTATGGCGCGGCTGCCCTGCTCAATATGCCACTCCACCAGATTGTGGAGGCTGTCCCAATCCAGGCTGCCGTCTGGGTACATTGGAGTAGCCAGAGCTACCATACTGCCGGAAAACATCCCATCTCCTTCGATTTTCGCACCATCTGGGGCGAAAACTGCGGCCCCAGTGAAGTGCGCTATATTACTGAGCGTTGCGGGCTCACGCCAGAATTATCCCGAGGGGGCTAGAGCGCCGGTCTCCTGCGCTTCTTTTTGCGCTTGCGCACACCTTCGTAGACGTCCGGCTCACCCGCCGGCCGGGTTTTGAACCGGCGGTGAACCCACATGTATTGCTCTGGATTGTCGCGTACCCGGGCCTCCACGAACTGGTTGACCAAAACGGCATCACGCAGTTCGTCGCCGGACGGAATCTCCTCCATCGGGGGGTAAACTTTCACGTGATAACCCCGGTCGTCTTCCAGCCGGGTCACCACATAGGGGACAACCCTGGCCCGTCCGATACGCGCGAATCTCGATGTTCCGGTCACAGTGGCCGCCGGGTGGCCAAACAGGGGGGCAAATACGCCCTGCCGGATACCGTAATCCTGATCCGGCGCATACCAGACAGCACGGCCCTGCTGCAAAGCCCGCAGCATACCGCGCACATCCTTGCGCTGGAACACCTGGGAATCGGCACCGTGGCGCTCACGCCCCTTGCGCTGCACATAGTCGTACACCGGATTCTTGTGTGGGCGGTACATGCCGTCCACAGTGTGGCACATGGAAATGAACTGGGCACCGATCTCCAGTGTCGTGAAGTGCATCGCCAGCAACACCACCCCCTCACCGCGATCCGCAGGCGCCCGCAAATGCTCCAGCCCCTCGATGGAAAACCACTTGCGCAGCCAGTCGTCACTCCGAAACCAGGCCATGCCGGTTTCCATCACAGCGATGCCGTTGGCGGCGAAATTGCGCCGCAACAGATCTTTGCGCTGATTTGCATTGAGATGCGGAAAGCACAGTGCCAAATTGCGCTCCGCGATAGTTCGGCGGCTGCCCGCCAGGCTCAGCATCAACCGGCCCAGGACACGGCCCAGGCCCAGCTGCCAGCGGTAGGGCAGCTGGGCCAACAGAAACCAGATGCCAAATACAAGCCAGGTCGGCCAGTAGCGCGGCCGCAGCAGAGCCGCGCGAAAACGGGGTTTTTCCATTGTCTGTTGTCTGCCGCAGAGGCGATCAAAAGCGGCGCATTATAGCCCCGGTGACGGCAAAGCGGCACCGGCTCCGGGACAAGAAACCGCCCCTGCTCGGTTTTTGCCCGCTCGGCAAAGTGGGGCGCCCCTCCCGCCCACACGGCCGGGAATCAATGACGCAACAGCGTATCCAGCGCATCCACCACCTCGCACCAGTCCGAATCCTCCTGAATGGCCTCGTGCAGGAAATCTCTCTGGCGCTGGGACCAAAACGGCGCAGTGGACAGCTTTTCGTCACCCTGCAGGTGGTGTCGAACAAGGAACTCGTCGATGGCCGCATCTTCGGAGGCGAGTCCCAGTTGGGCAAACAGGTCGTTTAACGTGTGGTGTCCGGTAGTATCCATTTCGACGCCCTTTTCTGTACGCAGGTCGCAACCATCCTGCGGTGGTGGCTGTGGCAGCCCTCAGTATAGGCGCCACTGCATCCGGCTCCTATGGATATGGCACTGCTGATGACCAAGCCCGCTTACCCGAAGTTTCATTACAGTAAATAGATCACGGCGCCAGTGCCGTCTTCCCATGTACCCTGGGGAAAAAATCACACTCCCGGAGAAGTCTTAGCTTGAAAAACCAAAGGATATGCTATAAAAAAGCCGAAAATAATAATTTTTTTTCACAAAACCACTAATAAAGAGGACATTCCTATGGAAAGGTGTTTTGCCAAAAAAACCCCTCTGGCTCTGTGCCTGTCGGCCATCATCTTCGGAGGACACAGCGCCGTCACCCTGGCCCAGGAGGCCGGGGCGACGCAGGACGAGCGGGAATTGGAGCTGGTGGAAGTCACCGGTTCCCATATCAAGCGCGCGCAAATGGATGGTCCCTCACCCGTGGCCAGCCTCAACGCCGAGGACATAGCCGCCACCGGCGTCACCGACCTGATCGGCCTGTTTACCAAATTGCCGGTATCCGGTCAGGGTACCTTTTCCACCCAGGCCAACAGCAGCGATGATACCGCCAATGGCGGCGCCAGCGTCTCCCTGCGCGGGCTCGGTGCCGACTCGACACTGATCCTGGTGAACGGCCGCCGGGTGTCGGTGAGCCCTTTCGCCAAGAACATCGATACGGCTTTCGTCGACATCAACAATATTCCTCTGGCCGCCATTGAACGGGTGGACATCCTCAAAGATGGCGCCTCCGCCACCTATGGTTCCGATGCCATCGCCGGCGTGATCAACATCATCCTGCGCGACGACTTCGATGGTGTAGAGATATCCGGCAAGGTGGGCGGTACCGCTGACGGTGGTGGCGGTGAAAGTAATGTGAGCATGGTATTGGGCAATGTGACTGACAACAGCAGCCATACCCTGATCCTCGATTATTTCAACCGTGACGAGATTCTCTACGCGGACCGGGACTATTCCCGCTCCGCCAACCAGGCCGCGCTGCGCCCCAACGACCCCTTTGCCACCGACTTCCGCAGCTCCTCCGGTATCCCCGGCACCATCGCCCTGGCCTCTGATCCCACAGATCGTCTACCCGATACCTTTGGCAATGACGTCTGCGCCGCCGAAGATATCGATGCGGCCAACAACCTGTGCCGCTACGACTATGCCCCCTTCATGTCCATGGTGCCCTCCACCGAAAGGGTCAGCTTCAACTATCTGGGCAGATTCGTACTTGGCGGCACCGTGGAGGCTTTCGCGGAGTTAAACGGCCAGAACAGCAAAACCACCGTCAAGGGTGCCGGCAGTCCCAGCTTTAACGAGCTGTTTATGGCCGGTGACAACCCCAATCACCCTTTTGCCGACATGCCGACCCATCCCTTTTTCGGCCAGGATCTGACCATGCGCCGCCGCACCACGGATATCGGCAATCGCCGCAAGGAAGCGGAGTCTGACTACTTCCGCAGTGTCGTTGGACTGGAAGGGGAACTGGGTGACTGGGCCTGGGAAGCCGCCTACAGCTATATCAAGAGCGACGCCGTGGAACGCGGCGTGGACGGCTTTCCCAATTCCCGCCGCATACAGGAGGCCATCGACAGCGGCCTGTGGAATCCGTTTGAACCCTCTTCCAACTCCGCGGAAGCCCTGGCCTACATTGAAACCACCACCACGCGGGTGGGCAAGTCCACCAACCGCTCCTATGACGCGCAGATTTCCGGCCCGGTGATGGCCATGCCCAGTGGCGACCTGATGCTGGCGCTGGGCGCCGAATACCGCCAGGAGTCCATCAGCGACAACCCCGATGACCAGTTCCTGCGCGGCGATGTCTTTGGCACCGAGGCCACCCAGGCCAACGGCAGCCGCAACAACACTGCGCTATTTGCTGAACTGGCGATCCCACTGCTGGACACTCTGGAGATGCAGCTGGCGGCCCGCCACGAGGATTACAGCGATTTTGGCACCACCACAGACCCCAAGGTGTCCTTTCTCTGGTCGCCGATGGACAGCCTTGCGCTGCGCGGTTCCTGGGGCACCGCCTTCCGCGCTCCCTCATTGTCGCAGCTGGGCCTGGGCCGCACGGATGAGTCCCCGACGCTGGTGGACAGCCTCCGCTGCGCGGCAGTGGGCAACGTCAACAAAGCCTGTGAGCCCCAGGAGTACACGGTGGTATTCGCCGGCAACCCGGATCTGGGGCCAGAGGAGTCGGAGAACTTCAACCTGGGCGCGATCGTGAACATCGGTGAACAGCTGACAGTGACACTGGATTATTACAACTACGAAATCGAGAACATCATCGATTCCGATACCCAGTTTGTGTTCAGCAACTTCGGTAGCGACCCCACTGTGGTCGACCGCCTGCCCTCCTCGGATCCCAACGATCCGGGCGAAGTCGTCACCATTTTCGATTCCTTCCGGAATATCGGCGACCTGTCCACCGATGGCCTGGACCTGGACCTGCGTTACAATCTGGACACCTCTTATGGCAGCTTCGGCTTTTCCTATGTCCTCAACTATATGTTGAGCTACGAGGATCGCCGCCCGGATGCCGACGGTGGCACTCGGGTGGATCGTGAAGCCGGAGACTACGAGCTGCCGGAAATGCGCTGGACTGCGGCGGTGGACTGGAACCGGGACAATGTGTCCGCGCGAGTGGCGGTCAATTTTATCGACAGCTTCGCCCAGGATGCCTCAGTGCAACAGCCGGGCATGAGCGATATCGATTCTATGACCACTGTCGACACCACGGTGAATTACTTCGGCTTTGAAGACATTACCATCACCCTGGGCGCAACCAACCTGTTCGATGAAGAGCCGCCGGTAGACTATGCGGACTTCATGGGCTTCGCCACTACAGTGCACAGTGGCCAGGGACGTTTCGCCTACCTGTCCTCCACTTACCGCTTCTAAACCGAAGCCACAACACCGCAATCCACTGTGTGGATTGCGGACACAGATCCCGCGCACTCCCGTTATTAATCCGGGGCGCGGGATTTTTTATGCGGCTGGGTATGGTGGATTGGATTGCCGGGCAGATAAAGCGAGGGATTGGCGGAAGGATTGCGGGAGCGGCGCAAGTCGCCCCCGCGACCATAGAGAATCAGGCGAAGTCGGCCGGAACCAGCGGGCTGGTATCCGCCGCGTAGTCCACACCGTCGACACCAAAACCAAACAGCTTGAGAAAATCCGCCTGATAGCCCCGGTAATCGGTGAGCTGGAACAGGTTTTCCTCACTGACCTGGGGCCACAGCGCCTCGATTCTGGCCTGGGTTTCGGCGCGCAGTTCCCGCTCATCCATACGATAGCGGTTGTCGCTGTCGAGACGCGGGCTGTCGCTGTAGAGTCCCTCAGTATAGAGGCGGTAGAGCTGCTCTATGCAACCCTCATGGGTGCCCTCCTCCTTCATCACCTTGTAGACCAGGGAGATGTACAGGGGCATCACCGGAATCGCCGAACTGGACTGGGTCACCAGCGCCTTCAGCACCGCCACATGGGCATCCGCCTCACTACTCGCGGAGATGGCCCGCGCCGCCCGGTCCAGATCCTCCTTGGCCTTGCCGATGGTAGCCTGACCATAGATAGGCCAGGTCAGCTTGTCACCAATATAGGTATAGGCCACCGTCTTGCAGTTATCGCTGAGAACACCCCCATCGGAAAGGGCCCGCAGCCACAGCTCCCAGTCCTCGCCACCCATCACTTTCACCGTCGAGGCAATTTCCTCTTCTGAGGCCGGCTCCAGGGTGATATCGCCGATTTCCAGTTTATCGGTATTCAGGTTTCGAGCCGTATAAGGCTTATCGATCGGCTTTAGCACCGAGGAGTAGAGTTGCCCGGTTTTGGGGTCAGTGCGCCGCGGGGAGGCAAGGCTGTAGATCACCAGGTCCACTTCACCCAGATCCTCCCGGATCATCTCGATGGTGCGCGCCTTGACCTCATCGGAAAAGGCATCGCCGTTGATACTCCTGGCGTAGAGACCCGCCGCATGGGCCTCCGCTTCGAAAGCGGCGGCATTGTAGTAGCCCGCCGAGGCGGTGCGTTTTTCCGTCGGTGGCTTCTCAAAAAACACCCCCAGAGTGCTGGCGCCACAACCGAAGGCCGCGGTGATCCGGGAGGCCAGGCCATAGCCGGTGGAGGCACCCACCACCAACACCTTTTTGGGTCCCCCCGTGATAGCCGGCTGGGACTTGATGTAATCAATCTGCTCGCGCACATTGGCGGCGCAGCCCTGCGGGTGTGCATTGGTGCAGATAAAGCCGCGAACTTTTGGCTGGATGATCATGCCTGAAACTCTCTCCTGTCGGTTTGGAGAAATAAAGGTGCCGGAGGAGCGTGGCTCCCGCACACCGTGGTTATTGGGTCACAATGGCGGCCATTCTAAAGCCGTACGCGTATCAGTCCAGCAGCGGGCAGCTCCGCCCCCTGCCAGCCTGTCCAGAATATCCCAGCTGCCGGCCAAAGCGCCCCCAAAATGGCCCGACTGCCCAAAACCTCCACGGGCAACGGTATAATCGCGCCAGTTGACAGGTGCCGGCGCCGATTGCGCGCCCTGACTTGCCGGCCTCTCCCTGACGCAAAAGGCTGCCCTCCCTATGTTTACACTGCGATTTACCACCCCGGCCAGCTGGACCCAGGTGGTACTGGCCGACTTCGACCGCTTTCTCCAGGACCACGCAGCGGCGGAAAAAAAAGCCTCCGGTATGGCGGTGTCCATGTTCTCACACTATCCGGACAAACCGGTTCTGGTGGAGGCAATGATCAATCTGGCGCTGGAGGAAATGAATCACTTTCGCCGGGTGATCAAACTCATGCACGAGCGGGGAATCTTTCAGGCCGCGGACGAAAAAGACCCCTATATCAATGGACTGCGCCAACTGATGCGCCGCGGCAGTGATGTCTATCTGCTGGACCGGCTGCTGCTTGGCGGCATTATCGAAGCCCGCGGCTGCGAACGATTCGGCCTGGTGGCGGAGGCCTTGCCAGTGGGGTCTTTGAAAACCTTTTACCAGGTCATTACCGAAAGTGAAGCCCGCCACCACGAGCTGTTTGTAGAGCTGGCATTGGAATATTTCTCCCGCGATACAGTCCAGGCTCGCCTGGACCAGCTGCTCGATGCCGAAGCCGACATCGCCGCCGCTCAGCCCCACCGCGCCGCTTTGCACTGAACCGGGCTGATCGCCGACGTGGAACACTATCTCCAGCGCTACGCCGAACCCGAGGTTCAGCTGCTGAGCACCTGGCCCGATCTCACCTTCAACCACACTCTGGTGGTCCCCTGCTACCGGGAAAAGCCCGATTTTCTGCCTGCGCTCGAGCGGGAATTCAGCGGCGCGGGACTCTTGTTGATTCTGGTGATTAACCAGCCGGATACCGATGACGGCGACCACAATGGCCCCCTGCTGGATGCGATCAAAGCGCGGGAAACTGCCATTTGGCAGAGCGATCACCTCAGCCTGCGCCACTGGGGCGACAACGGCGGCCTGCTGCTGGTGGAGCGCTGGCGGGATGGGCTTAGGCTGCCGCGCCAGCAGGGCGTGGGATTGGCGCGCAAAATCGGCTGTGATATCGCCGCCCAGCTTACTTTCAATGGATGTCTTTCCAGTGGCTGGATGCATTCCACCGATGCCGATACCCGGCTTCCCGCCGACTATTTTCAGGGGCTGCCGGACCCAATCGAACGGAGTGCCGCCATTTATCCTTTTGCCCACGAGGATGGTCCGGCATTGGTACATCGCGCCCATCGCCTGTATGAAGGCGCCCTCCAATACTATGTGGACGGCCTGCGCTGGGCGGGTTCCCCCTGGGCCTTTCACACCATTGGCAGTACCCTCGCCATCAGCGCGCATCACTACTGCGCCGCGCGGGGCTTTCCCCGCAGGGCCGCCGGGGAGGATTTTTACCTGTTGAACAAACTCGCCAAACTGGCGCCAGTGACGCAATTCCGCCAGCGGGGCAAACTCGTGATTCGCGCCCGTCTCTCCCAGCGAGTGCCCTTTGGTACCGGGCCCGCCACAGCCAGGATAGCCGCACAGCTGGAGGCCGGTGAGGAACCACTGTGGTATGCACCGCAGGTTTTCTCGGAATTACAGAAGTTTCTAACCATCGTCAGAAATTCCGATCCACCCGATACATTCAACGAGCCCTGGGCAGAAATTCCCATTCAGCTTGGCTGGTCGCGGTTTGTCCGCCATTGCCGGCAACAGAAACTCTCCCCAGAGCAGCAGCAACAGGCCCTGAAACACTGGTTCGACGCCTTCCGCACCCTGCGCTTTGTGCATCTTGTACAGAAGCACTTACATCCACCTCAGCCACTGCGGACCCTACTGGACAATCCCTCTCCGTTCGACCACACCTGCCAACCAGAAAAGCAAGCTATTTCGCCTAATTAAACAGGCTTTCAAAGGCGACAACCCAATCGATGAGAAATCATCGGTTGGATTGTCGGGTTAAGGAAGCTGCGGGAATTTCCGTTCGGTCACCTGCCTGCCCCTGATACAGGGTGCCGAACAGCCAGTCCCCAAGCGGATAAGTAATATTGAAATTGTAACTGCCCATCAGGCTCGGGTCGTGATGTTCAGTGTGTCGTCGGCGCAGCCGTGCCATTGCGGGTATTCGGCCCAGGGGCGAATCCTCGCGGGTGTGATAGGCGAAATGCAACAATTCGTAATTGAGGAAATAAGCGAACACCATGGCGGCGTAGAGCCAGCCCACATTGGCACCGAAAATCCAGGTGACCGCCAGGCCGGACGGCACTACCGACACCAACAGAAAAAACGTCACCAATACCGGGGGAAAGAGCACCGCGTGAAAATCACGGCTGTTCTCGAACGCCATGGCGTCCCGATGGAAAAAGCGGTGGTGACGCAGAGTGTGGCGCCGGTAGACAGGGCGCAGCAGGGGGAGATACCAGGCGTTGCGCCCGGGTCGCCGATGCATGGGGCCCCGGTGGCCCCAATACTCCACCAAATTCAGAAAAATAAAGGCCAGCGGCAGGGTCAGCCACTGGTACCAGACGGGCTGTCGTATCTGGGCGACACACACCACCATTGCCGCCAGGGTGACCGTCAGGGTAAAAGTAAAATGCAGCCAGCCGCGGTAGTGGCGGCCGATAAACTGCCGTCGATAGCGCTGGCGAAATGCCCGCAGTCCTTTACCGATGGGTTTGTCTGTCAGAATTGTCCCTCCCCGGCCCCGAGACCAATGGCGGAACAGGCGCCAGCGGCTATTTACCGCAACAGCAGCAGTGGCTGTTTGGTATTCAGCAACATTTTAGCGGTAACACTGCCCATCAGCAGATCGCGCAGTCGATTGTGGCTGAAGGCACCCATCACCGTCAGGTCGATATCATTTTCTTTCTGGTAGGCCACCAGGGCCTCGACAGTGCTTCCGGTCAGGTGACTGGCAGTGGCCGCAATCCCCGCCGCAGCCAGTTCCGCACCGGCCTCCGCCAATACTGCCTCGGCCTTTTGCGGTTCGCCCACAAACACCAGGTAGCAGGAAATATCGGCGAATAACCGGCTGCCCGCCACCATACTCAGCGCTTTTTTGGCCGCCTCGCCGCCATCGTAGGCCAGCATAATCCGCTTCGGCTGGCTAAAACCCCGGTTCACCACCAGAATTGGCTTGTGCAGCGAACGCACCACTGTTTCCAATTGCGACCCCAGCCCCTGCTCCGACTCACCATGCTCCTCTCCGCGGATACCCAGCACCAATACGCGAATCGTATCCTCCAGCTCAATGAGGGATTCCACCAGGTTGTCGTGGCGCTGACAGGTCACAACCTGCTCCACCCCCGCCATGGTGGCGCGCTCTCGCGCAGCCTGCAACATCAATTTGCCCTGCTGCACCATCAGGCGCGAGCGCTGCTGCTCCAGCGCTGTGAGTTCGTCCAGCAGATCCTCCTGGCTGCCAACGCCGATGCTGCCGGTCAGATCGGCGACCGCCGGCACATTGGTGCGTTCGATATTGTGCAGCAGCTTCAGTGGCGCGCCGATGCGTGCAGCGATCCAGGCGCCGTAGTCGCACACAGCCCCGGTGTGATGCGAGCCATCGATACACGACAGCACCACCGGCTCCTGCTGCAGCGAGTTGCCGTTGATTTCCTTATTGTTATTGCCGTCCGCGCCCATCAATGTCCTCCCAACACCCGCTCTATCTCTTCCGGCTTATCGTGCACCCCAAAGCGGTCGACTATGGTTTCACTGGCCTCATTCAGGCCAATCAACTCCACGTCGGCGCCTTCGCGGCGGAATTTGACCACAGCCTTGTCCAGCACGTACACCGCCGACAGGTCCCAGAAATGGGCGCGGCTCAGGTCGATAACCACCCTGTCCACTACCTCCTTGAAATCGAAGGCATCGATAAACTTATCGGCCGAATTAAAAAATACCTGCCCCACCACCCGGTAGACCCGACAGCCCTGGTCCTCACTCAGCTCGGAAGCCACATACATAAAGTGACTGACCTTGTTGGCGAAGAACAGCGACGCCAGCAGCACGCCCACAAATACACCATAGGCCAGATTGTGGGTCCACACTACCACAACCACCGTGGCCAGCATCACCAGATTGGTGGACAGGGGATGGCGTTTCAGATTGCGGATCGAGTCCCAGTTAAAGGTCCCTATGGACACCATAATCATCACCGCCACCAGTGCCGCCATGGGGATCACCGCCACCCAGTCACTCAGAAAAACCACCAGTGCCAACAGGCCCACACCGGCCACTAGGGTGGAGAGACGGCCGCGCCCGCCGGACTTCACATTGATCACCGACTGGCCGATCATGGCGCAGCCGGCCATTCCACCCAGCATACCCGCGGCGATGTTGGCGATGCCCTGCCCCTTGCACTCGCGATTCTTATCGCTGGGGGTATCCGTCAGGTCATCCACAATCGTCGCGGTCATCAGGGATTCCAGCAGGCCCACCACCGCCAGGGCGGCGGAATAGGGAAAAATAATCTGCAAAGTCTCCAGGTTGAGCGGCACCTCCGGCCACAGGAACACCGGCAGAGTGTCCGGCAGCTGGCCCATATCACCCACAGTGCGGATGTCCAGACCCAGGATCACAGCAACCGCAGTGAGTAGCAGGATACACACCAGCGGCGAGGGGATAACTTTGCCGACCAGCGGGATAGCCGGGAACAGGTAGATAATTGCCAGCCCCGCCGCAGTCATGGCGTAGACCTGCCAGCTACCCCCCGTCAGTTCCGGCAATTGCGCCAGAAAAATCAAAATCGCCAGGGCGTTCACAAATCCGGTCACTACCGCCCTGGACACAAAGCTCATCAGGCTGCCCAGCTTCAATGTGCCGGCAATAATCTGCAACACCCCGGTCAGCAGCGTCGCCGCCAGCAGGTACTGGAGCCCATGCTCCTTAACCAGTGTGACCATCAACAGTGCCATGGCACCGGTAGCCGCGGAGATCATGCCCGGCCGGCCGCCCACAAAGGCCATTACCACCGCGATACAGAAAGAGGCATAGAGCCCGACCCTGGGGTCCACGCCGGCGATGATCGAGAAGGCGATGGCCTCGGGAATCAAAGCCAGGGCCACCACCAGACCGGCAAGTACATCGCGACGGATATTGCCGAACCAGTCGGCTTTGGTCGAAGAGAGCAGGGAAGGCAGGAGCATAGAACGCAAATCGATTGGAATTGATCAAAAAAAGGCCGCGCACTCTACCATAAGCACAGGCCAGCCGCATGACTGGCTTCCATGACCCGCCATCCCCTCGCTGACCAGCGCTTTCGCAGTCGCCCACCGGCCGGTGCCGCCCGCCCTGTCCGCCTACGGGCAGAGCGGACAGCGGACACTGGTGGCGGACACCCGAACAGACCTGTCCCTGCCCGCAACTCCAAAAAATCTCATGTAAATCAGAGACTTAATTGGAGTCGGAAAGTTGGCACGGGGATTGCTCTACTTGCTTTATAAGTATCAAAGCCGCCTTCCCATGCACACGGTTGTCGGGAGTGCGAGGACACACAGAAGAAATGGACCCAAAGATGATCAGAGACACTTCCCGGCAGGACACCAGGATTGAAGCTGCACCGCCGTGGAAAAAACCCAAAATCTACTTGAGCGCTCTCGGCCTGAGCCTCACCCTGGCCTTCCTTATCTGGGGCATCAACGCCTGGCACAGCACCGGCTCGGTTGACAACACCCTCTCCCTGTCGCGGATCAATATCGCCGAGGTCCAGCGCGGCGACCTGGTTCGCGACCTGGTGGTACAGGGCAAAGTGGTCGCCGCCAACAGTCCCACCCTGTACAGCCCGGCCCAGGGCATTGTGAAGTTCGCGGTAAAGGCCGGCGATACGGTGGAGGTGGATCAGCCACTGGCTTCGGTGGAAAGCCCGGAGTTATCCAACCAGCTGGCCCAGGAAACCGCCCAGCTGGACCAGCTCACAGTGGAATTGCAGCGGCAGAAAATTCAGGCCAAGCGCCAGCGGTTGGAAAACCAGCAGAAAGCTGATCTCGCCAAGGTGAACCTCACCGCCGCCAAGCGGGAATTAAAGCGCGCCGAAGTTTCCATGGAAAAGCAGATTATCTCCCTGCTGGATTTCGAGAAAAGCAGGGACGATATGGCCCGCGCAGAGTTGGAATATGAACAGGCGGTACAAAATGCCGAGTTGGAGAAGGAGTCCCTGAGCTTTGATACCCAAACACTTGAACTCCAGGTCTCCCGGCAAAAATTACAGGTAGAGGAACTGCAGCGCCGGGTACGCGAACTGGAAATCCTCTCCCCCGTCAGCGGCACAGTCGGCAGCCTGGCCGTTTCCCAGCGCAGTGCCGTCGCCGCCAACACCCCGCTGATCACAGTGGTGGACCTCACCAGTTTCGAGCTGGAGGCCGCAGTACCGGAAAACTACGCCGACGACCTGGGGCTCAATATGGCGGTGGCCATCAACCTGGGAGGCAGCGAGCTGCCGGGCAGGATTACCGCAATTTCACCCGAGGTCATCGACCGCCAGGTGCTGGCGCGGGTGCGCTTCGCCGCGGGACAACCCAAAAACCTGCGCCAGAACCTGCGCCTCACAGCACGCATCCTGCTGGAGAACCGCAACGATGTCCTGCTGGTGAAACGAGGAGGATTTCTGGACCAGACAGGTGGCCGTTTTGTATTCCGCCTCAACAACCGGCAACAGGCGGAGCGGGTTTCAATCCAACTGGGCGCAATGGGACTGAAACAGGTAGAGATTGTCTCCGGCCTGCAGGAAGGGGATCAAATCATTGTCTCATCCGCCGAGGAGCTGGAAAACGCGCAGCTGGTCGCCCTGAAGGAATAACGCCGCACAAACAGAGAGCCGCCCACCCTAACACCGCAAAAAAAATTCAGTGATCAACAAGGAACTTCGCCATGCTCAAAATGCATAATATCCGCAAGAGTTTCCGCACAGATACCATCGAAACCCACGCCCTGCGCGACTTCAGCCTGGAAGTCAAAGAAGGGGAGTTTGTGTCCGTGACCGGCCCCAGCGGCTCCGGCAAAACCACCTTCCTGAATATCGCCGGACTGCTGGAAATCCCCACCGATGGCCAATACCTGCTGGACGGCGAGGATGTTAGTAACCTTAACGACCGGCAGCGTTCGCGCCTGCGCAACGAGAAAATCGGTTTTATTTTCCAGGGCTTCAATCTGATTCCCGATTTAAACCTGTTCGACAATATCGATGTGCCGCTGCGTTACCGCGGTTTTAATGCCAAAGAACGCCGCAGGCGTATCCAAAAAGTGCTGGAACAGGTGGGCCTGTCGGCCCGGGCCAAACACCTGCCGGCACAGCTTTCCGGCGGTCAGCAACAGCGTATCGCCATTGCCCGCGCCCTGGCCGGTGAGCCGCGCTTTTTGCTCGCGGACGAGCCCACCGGCAACCTCGACTCCCTGATGGCGCGCCAGGTAATGGAACTACTGGAATTTATCAATGAGTGGGGCACCACCATCGTTATGGTGACCCATGACCCGGACCTGGCCCGCCGCGCCCAGCGCAATATCCAGATTGTAGATGGGCAGGTCTGTGATCTGCACTCAGTTGCCCGGCAGCCAGATACGACCAGCGCCTGAGGAGTCACCGCCATGCTTGGATATTATTTTGCCCTCGCTTTGCGCAGCCTGCGCAGCACACCGATTTTGAGTAGCCTGATGGTTGCCGCCATCGCCATCGGTGTGGGCGCCGCCATGACGGTGCTCAGCCTCAACTATATGATGTCGCGCAATGCCCTGCAGCACAAAGACAATCTTCTCTACGCCGTGCAGTTGGATGCCTGGGATCCCAATCACGCCTTTACCAACTCTGGCAATAATCTACCCTGGCAGTTGACCTACCGGGATGCCCAGGCACTGCTGCGCTCGGAGATTCCCACCCGCCAGGTGGCCATGCACCGTTTCGGCTTTACCGTCGAACTGAAGGATTCGCAACTGCGCCCCTTTGTGACCTCGGCGCGGGTCACCAGCCGCGACTTCTTCGCACTATTCGATGTCCCATTTCTGTATGGCGGCACCTGGGATAGTTCGGCGGACCAGTCGCATACGCAATTGGTGGTACTGTCGAAGGCCACCAATGACAAGCTCTTTGCCGGCGAAAACAGTGTGGGCAAGAATATCACCCTCAATAGCGAACCCTTTACTGTGGTGGGGGTGATCGATCACTGGAACCCGGCCCCTAAAGTATTTGATCTTACCAATAGTGACTTTGCAAATGCGGAATCCATGTTCGTGCCTTTCGGCCTGCACCGAAAGTTTGAAATTTACACCTGGGGCAACGATAGAGGATGGGAAACCGGACCCAGACCAGCAGGTTATGAAGGCTATCTGCAAAGTGAGTCTGTGTGGATTCAATACTGGGTGGAGCTGCGGGATGGCGAACAAAAACAACAGTATGAAACATTCCTCACCGCCTATATCCAGGGGGAAAAAGCCCAGGGGCGCTTCCAGCGGCCGCTGAAATTCGCCTTGAGCAAACCCTCTGAATGGCTGCGGCTCAACGAAGTCCTCAGAGACGACAACCGCGTGCTGGGGTGGGTCTCCCTGGCGTTCCTGCTGGTTTGCATAATCAATGGGGTGGCCCTACTGCTGGCCAAGTTCCTGCGCAAGGCCCCAGAGGCAGGGGTGCGCCGTGCCCTGGGTGCCAGCCGCAGTGCCCTTTTTATCCAGTACCTGATCGAGAGTGCCGCTATCGGGATCATGGGTGGCATTGCCGGTATTGTTATCGCCCTGCTGGGTATACGCGCCAGTCGCCATTTGGCGATGGGATTGATCGACACAGTGGCCTCCATGAACTGGCTGATGATGCTCGCCGCCATAGCACTGGCGCTGATCGCCAGCCTGCTGGCGGGCCTCTATCCCGCCTGGCGCATCAGCCACACCAATCCCGCCATTTACCTGAAAACCCAGTGAGGCCCGCCCATGTTCGAACTTAAACCGATACTGTCGACCCTCTGGCATCACAAGGTTTCCGCGCTGCTGATTGCCCTGCAATTGGCACTAACCCTGGTGATCCTGAGCAATAGCCTGCTGATCGTTACGGACCGCATCGACAAAATGGCCCGTCCAACCGGCATGGATGTGGAGAATATTATTGTGGCGGATTTCCTCGCTATCCCCCAGGATTATGATATGGCCGGGGCGGTGCGTGCGGACCTGGAAATGCTCCGCGCCCTGCCCAATGTCGTGGACGCTGTCCACAGCCATCAGGTTCCGCTGTCCGGTTCCGGGTCCGCGAACAGCTACTTTGCTGAGCCCAATCAAAACATCGGCGGGGAAAACGCCAACTACTATAGGACCGGCCCCGAGTTTATAAACACCCTGGGGCTCAACTTGGTAGCTGGCCGCAATTTTACCCCGGCGGAGATGCAGGTTTATGCTTCCACCGAACGCGGTGAAGCGCATGTGGCGATCATTACGCGACAACTGGCAGAGAAGCTGTTTCCCGGTGAAGATGCCCTGGGCAAGTCTTTGTACGATGGTGACAATCCCATCGAGATTATCGGTATCGTTGAGCGGCACCTGGGCGCCTGGCTGGGCTGGTCGGATGCTGGCAATGTGGCATTTTTCCCCGGCCTGCAAACCACCCAGGGCATGGACTATCTGGTGCGCACAGAAGACGGCAAGCGCGACGCAGTCCTGCAAACCCTGGCTGACAAGCTTGCAGAGCGGGACCCGGACAGGGTAATTCGGGTAAAAAGCCTCTCGAACCATATGGCCCGGAGCTACGCCAGGGACAATCTGATGGTCAAGGTTCTGTCCACGGTTGGCGCCATGCTCAGCTTTATTGTGGCCCTAGGCATAGTGGGGCTCACCAGCTTCTGGATAAACCAGCGCACCAAACAAATTGGGGTGCGGCGGGCACTGGGGGCCACCCGTGCCAATATCAGCCGCTATTTCCTGCTGGAAAACAGCCTGATTGCCGGTACAGGTATCGCTTTGGGCGCCGCCGCCGCCCTGATCGCGAACCAGTATCTGGTGCGCGATTATTCCCAGCCTGTCCTGTCCCTGACATCGCTGGCCATATGCGCCCTGATGATTCTGCTGGTCAGCCTGGGGGCCGCTCTGGCTCCCGCCCTGCGCGCCGCCAATATTTCCCCGGCAACCGCCACCCGGAGTGTGTAGTGTAACGACCCTATGGCACCGGCAGCCCAAGCGGTTGTCGGGCTAGATAAACTGACAAAAACCGAATAAAAAACGCTTAGAGGAATTGGTTATGTTCAGACCCATCGCCCCGCTAATAATCACAGGACTTTGTATTTTAAGCCGTCCCGGCTACGCGCAAGAACACCCGGTAATTGCCGCGCCGGCTGTTTCGCCACAACTCACTGCGGAAATTACCAACATTGACCGGATATTTTTCGATGCAGTCTTCAATAACTGCGACCTGGAAGCATCCCGAAATCTGATCACCGCAGACTTTGAGATGTACCATGACAAATGGGGGAAAACCGCCAGTTCCGGGGCCGAGTTTCTCCGTGGTCTGGAGCGGATGTGCCAAAGGCGGGAGGACGGCAGCGATATCAGAGCGCGGCGGCAACTTGTCGCGGAAGGCATGAGAGTGTACCCGCTCAATAAGTTTGGGGCTATTCAGACAGGAACTCACCTTTTCTACGGCATCCGCGCTGACAATACCGAAGTGCTGCGCGAAAGTGGGCAATTTACCCATGTTTGGCAAAAGGTGGACGGCCAGTGGAAGCTGGCCAGAGTATTGAGTTTTGATCACCAGCCCGCCACCGGGCATCCAACTCGCCAACTTTCGGATTAGGTTGTCGTCAATGCCTTTGGCAGGACCGTTGGACAACCGTCTCACCACAGTTTCCACTCACGCGCAGTCACTGCATAATGGGCATACAGCGGTCGAACCCCTACCCCTATGGATAAAATACTGATTATCGACGACAACAGCGGTATCGTCTCCGCCCTGGAGATGCTGCTGTCCCTGCACAATCTGCAACCCCTCGGCGCCATCACACCCCAGGCCGGCCTGCAGCTGCTGCGGGAAGACAGGGACATCCGCCTGGTTATCCAGGATATGAACTTCAGCGCCGACACCACCTCCGGCGAAGAAGGCCGCGAGTTGTTTTTCGCCATTCGGGAGATCAACCCGGACCTGCCCATCATTTTGCTGACCGCCTGGACCCAGTTGGAAATGGCGGTGGAAATGGTCAAAGCCGGCGCGGCGGACTATGTGGGCAAACCCTGGGACGACAACAAACTGATTTCCACCATCAACAACCTGCTGGAACTGGGGGAACTGCAGCGGCACCAGCGGGTATCGCAACAGCAGGCCCTCCAGGCCCGCAACGACCTGGCGAAATCCTACGACCTGCAGGACATTGTCTATCGCAGTGAAAAAATGCAGACACTGCTGGAAATGGCCACCCAGGTGGCCAGGTCCGATGTGCCGGTGCTGATTACCGGACCCAACGGCGCCGGCAAGGAAAAGATCGCCGATATAGTGCAGGCCAATTCCCGTTTGCGCGGCGGCCCCTATGTCAAAGTTAATGTGGGCGCCCTGCCGGAAGCGCTGATGGAGGCAGAGCTGTTCGGTGCCGAAGCCGGCGCCTACACCGGCGCCGGCAACCGGGCCCGCCAGGGGCGTTTCGAGGCCGCCGACGGCGGCACCCTGTTTCTCGACGAGATAGGCGAACTCTCCGCCAGCGGCCAGGTGAAACTCCTGCGCGTGCTGCAGACCGGAGAGTTCCAGCGGCTCGGCAGCAGCCAAACCCGCAGAGTTGAGGTGCGGGTCATCAGCGCCACCAACAGCGACCTGCCCAGGGCCATTGAGAGCGGCGACTTCCGTCAGGACCTATTCTATCGACTGAACGTGATTGAATTGCGCCTGCCGTCCCTGGGGGAGCGCCGCGAGGATATAGTCCCTCTGGCAATGCATTTTTTGCGCCAGGGGGAAGCGCCAAAGAAACTGTCTCCGCAGGCGCTGACAGCATTGACCCGCCACCCCTGGCCGGGCAATGTGCGCGAACTGCAAAATGTAATGCAGCGCGCCTCGGTTCTGTGCGGGGGGGACACCATCGATGAAGCGGTTTTGGCGCTACCTGCACAGCCAGTCGCCGACCGGGCTGAAATGAGTTTTGAACCCAGCCGCGAGCTGCTGCAACAGACCCTGGCCAGCTGCAATGGAGTAATCGCCCAGGCCGCCCGGGAACTGGGCATGAGTCGCCAGGCACTTTACCGTCGCCTGGAAAAACACGGTATTCCCTATTGATGTCCAAGTTTTTTTCCCTGGAAGGGCGCCTGGTCGCCACCGCGCTCCTGGGGCTGGTGGTTGGCACTGCCATTCCCTGGCTGTTGTTGGCACTCGGCTTCGATCAACGCCTTTCCTGGACCCTGGGCATGCTGCTGGGCGTCCTAGTGCTTGTCGGCCTTATACGCCTGGTGCTGCGCCCACTGACCACCACTCTAAAAGCCCTGCGAAGCGGGCTGCTCAATTTTCGCGACGGCGACTTCTCCATTTCCCTGGTGCCGCCAAAAGTCCGCGAACTGCGCGAGATAACCAGCCTTTACAACGACATCGGCGAGCACCTGAGGCGCGAGCGCGCCCATATTTACCAGCGCGAGCTGCTCCTGGATACGGTGATCCAGAGTTCCCCTCAGGCACTGTTATTGATGGACCAGGGTGAGCATGTTATTTATTCCAATAACAGCGCCAGGAAACTGTTGAATAACGGCAGGCCCATCCAGGGTTTGCTGCTGGAAAAACTGCTGCCGAACAGCCCGCACGAAATCGCCAGTGCGATCGAAAACCGGCAAAACGGCCTGTTCAATTACAGCGACAAAAATGGTACCCATTCGATACATATCGGCAACAGCACCTTTATCCTCAACGCCCACAGGCACCGCCTGGTAGTATTGCGGGAAATGACCCAGGAGCTGACCCGGGCCGAGGTACAAATATGGAAAAAGGTGATTCGGCTGATCAGCCATGAACTGAACAATTCCCTAGCACCCATCTCCTCCCTGGCACACTCCGGTAAAATGCTGATCGCCAAGCCGGACAGGGCCGCCGATCTGGAAAAAGTGTTCGACATCGTCGCCGAGCGCTGCCAACACCTGACGGAATTCACTCAGGGCTATGCGCGTTTTGCCAAGCTGCCGGCGCCCAGTTGTGAAATGGTGGACTGGCGGGCCCTGATTGAGCGAATCGCACCACTACAGGAGTTCACCTTAAAGGGAGGGGTTCCGGAACGCCCGGGATATTTCGACCCGGTGCAGATGGAGCAGGCGCTGCTCAACCTGATCAAAAATTCCCGCGAAGCGGGCAGTGACAGCAAAGATATAGAACTGCGCATCAGTGCGGACGACCGCGGACAACAACTGGTAATTACCGACCGCGGTTCCGGCATGAGCGAAAAGGTATTGCAGCAGGCGCTACTGCCTTTCTTCTCCACCAAGGAGCAGGGGGTGGGACTGGGCCTTACCCTGTGCCGGGAAATCGTCGACGCTCACGGCGGGCAACTTCAACTGCTTAACCGCTCCGGCGGGGGCTTGCGAATAAACCTGTGGCTGCCCTGGGCAACAAGTGACTATTGATGCCCAGGCTTTTTTCGTTTGGCGCCAAATAAAATAACTTTTCTTGCTACAGAAATTTGTTAGATCAGCGCAATCATCCAGGCGCCAAACCTAGTCTCGGAGTGGCACACCAGTACCGCACCTTGCAAGCTTGGTGGTGTCACAAATGAATAACGCTAACCAGTTCTGATAAAAATCATTACGGCATACCAATTCTGAATCGTCAATTATTCGGCGGTCGGGAACTACCACCTTTGGCTGCCGCGGCCGGGTAAAGTCCTGATGCAAAGATCTAGGCCTGTTGACATTAACTGAGTTAACTGTTTTACGGCTTTCTTTCCCAGTCGTCGATGTTTAATAAGACTAATTTCCCACATGGAACACGTTATGCGAAAAATCAACAGTCTACTGTCGATCAGCACGCTCGCTCTCAGTCTGATGGCGTTCAATACCCAGGCCGCCATGCTTCCGGGAGCATCGGGCGCTCCTCTGGACCTGGCCATCGCCAACGAAAGTAAATTGATGGAAATGCTGAAGCGCTCAGGAAGGATCAGCGAAAGCGCGACTCTGGCCGAGGCCGAAGAAGTACTCAAAAATTACCTGAAAGAGCGCGCAGCCAAAGGCCAACGCCAAACCCATGATCGATCCGAGGAAACTGTTCAGATGCTGGCGCAGTCCCGGAGCGCTGGCACCGCTCAGGCCTTGCAAAACGGCAAGGGCAATAAGCTCGGCCTTGGCAATCAGCAAGTCCCCGCCCCACTTCAGGCAGAAGCCTATACAGGTGAAGCACGGACTGCGCGGGTACTCGCCATTCTGATGGAGTTCCCTGACTTCCCACACAATAGCATCGAGCCCTGGGAAACGAATATGTACTACGCGGATTACGCCGCGCAACACTACGCCGACCTGCTGTTTTCCACCAGTGGATTCGACGGCCCCAATGGAGAAAATCTGCTTTCTATGCAACAGTTCTACTGGCAGCAATCCGGCAATGGGTACTCCGTTGAAGGCGGCGTCGCCGGCTGGTATACCGCCAGCCAGCCCGCCGCTTTCTATGGCAACAACCAGAACGGGGATGCGCGCTCACTGGTGCGGGAGGCCCTGCTGGCCGCTGCCGCCGACCCCAACGTAGACCTGTCAAATTTCGATATAGAAGACCGCTACGACCTGGATGGTGATGGAGACTACTGGGAGGCCGACGGTCTTGTGGATCATATTATGATCTTCCATGCCACCGTGGGCGAAGAGGCCGGTGGCGGCCAAGTGGGTGAAGATGCTATCTGGTCACACCGCTGGAATCTCGGCAACGTGTTTGCAATCCCCGGCACCGCCGCAGAAGTGGGCTATTGGGGCGGTGCCATGGCCGCCTACGACTACACCATACAGCCGGCTGATGCCGCTGCCGGCGTGGTGAGTCACGAGTATGGCCATGACCTGGGCCTGCCTGACGAATACGACACTAACAATACCGGGCGAGGCGAGCCGGTTTCCTCCTGGTCCATCATGTCCAGCGGCAGCTGGGCGGGCGTGATTCCTGGCTCCGAACCCACCGGCTTTTCCGCTTGGGCTAAGGAATTCCTCCAACACAATCACGGCGGTAACTGGCTGCACGGCGTCACTATCACCCTAGAGGACATCCCATCCGAAGGGATTGAAGCCCTCCTCGATGAAGCTGTACACAAGGGTGCCAATAATGATGCCGTGCGTGTCGACCTGCCGAAAAAGAAAGTCGTTGTGACCGTACCCACCAGCGGTAACTACGCGTATTTCAGCGGCAGTGGCGATAATTTGCAAAATAGGATGACGGTAACTCTGGACCTCACCAAGGCCACCAGTGCCAATCTGTCCTTCAAAGCCTGGTACGATATTGAGCAAGACTGGGATTACGCTGCGGTGATGGTTGATGACGGTAATGACTTTGTCGCAATCCAGGGCAATATCACCACTGAAACTAATCCCCATGGTCAAAACCCCGGTCACGGTATTACCGGTGCATCTGGTGGTTGGATTGACGCCACTTTCGATCTCAGTGACTACTCAGGTCAACAGGTATCCCTGGCAATCACTTATCTGACAGATGGGTACGTGAGCAATCCAGGCCTCTACGCGGATGATTTCAGCATTCAGGTTGACGGAGAAGCTATGCTGTTGGACGATGGCGAAGACCAAAGCCAATTTGATCTGGCCGGCTTCACGCTCAGCCAGGGCTTCACTCTGCACGACCACTACTACCTGCTGGAATGGCGCACCCACCGCGGTGTAGACCAAGGGTTGGCCCATGTCAGTGTGGCGGGCGAATTGATGGAGTTTAATGAGGGGCTGGTAGTTTGGTATGCAGATACCAGTTATGACAACAACTGGGTTGGCGACCACCCAGGCAACGGTTTTCTCGGTGTCGTGGATGCAGACCAGCATATCAACACTTGGAGTGATAGTGCAGTAGCCTCAACCCGCTATCAGGTACACGATGCCGCATTCAACATCGATAAGTCCGCGAAACTCACTCTGGATCTGCTGACAAATTACGATGTGCTGCTGCGCGACAACTATACCAAGCGCAACCCACTGTTTGACGATACTAATGACTACAGCAACGCTGCTATTCCCGATGCGGGCCGTGCCATTTCTTCTTACGGCCTGAAGATTCGCGTCGTATCACAAAGCGAAGACAAGTCTGTAGGCAAGGTTCTGCTCTACCGTTAAGTCGGCACCCTCACTCGGCGGCACTTTTAGTGTCGCCTTTCCAGCAGCTGAGATCCGTTCCCCCCCACAACGCAATTCAGAAGCGACCATGCAGGGCAGCAGTAGCATAAAGACCTCAATCAGGCGGGCAACTGCCACTCATTGCGCAATTTACTCACATCCGCGCGCGGCGGCAGGCCGAACATACGGCTGTATTCGCGGCTGAAGTGGGAGGGACTCTCGTAGCCCACTCGGTAGCTGGCGGAGGCGGCCTCCAGGCCCTCGCTCAGCATCAGGCGCCGCGCTTCATTCAGGCGCAGTCTCTTCTGGAACTGTAAAGGCGACATACGAGTGATCTGCTTGAAACTGTGATACAGGGAGGATTCACTCATGTTGGCCTGTTCCGCCAGGTCGCTGATGCGCACCGACTCGGCAAAGCGATCCTTGAGTACCTCCACTACCCGTGACACACGGTTTGCCTGGCTATCCGCCATGGCGAACCTGCGCATATGCACCCCAATCTCTCCCATCAGGGCCCGATAGACAATCTCCCGCCGTACCAGGGGAGCCAGTATCCGGGCATCCCCGGGGTTTTCCACCAGATGCACCAGACGGGTCACCGCATCCAGTAAATCCTGGTTCATCTGGGCAACGGAGAAGCCACAGCTGACCTCATTGCAGTCAATGTCCGCTCCCAGGCCCGGGGCCTTGTCTCCCAGCTCCAGCACCAGATCCGCTACCTCTTTGGGATCGATGGTCATTCTCACTGCCAGAAACGGGGTCTCCTCGGACGCGAACTCCACCCTGCCCATGAGCGGCAGGTGTACCGAGGTCGCCACATAGCTGAGGGGCATATAGGTGGCCTCCCGGTCCCCCAGCCCCAGCGTCCTGCTGCCCTGGACAATAAAATTGAGTGACGGTGCAATGACCGAAGTGGTGCAGGTAGCCGGCCCATTGCTGCGGATCAGGATCAAACCGTCCACTTCGGTCTCGGTCCGTCCCGGCAGTGGAGCCTGCTGCAGCATTGTGCGGACCAGCTTTTGCCGGGCGGGTTCAAGCTCCGCGGGGACTGTCTCGGGTTTCACTCTGTCAAAGGCACTCATAAATCCCCCTGGCCCCCGCCAGTGGCCGGGTATCTTCAAACAAGGTAATGGGCGTGACTGTGGAGTTTTAGGCAATTTCTCCGTCCACTCGCAGAATTGGGCAATGGCTGCACGGGAATAGGCAAGTGCCATTTGGCCCAACCAGTCTGAGTAATTCCTTATACTAACCAAATTGTCATTAATGATAAAGCATTCATAAATTACCTTTGGTTACTTCTCGCAATGATCGCCTCCTTCATCCCAAAGGTCTGAATGCAAATAGAAATAGGCAATCAATCCACAGTTCCCGAATACCGCTCCAGACTCGCCCGCCCCTAGAGTTGTCCCCAAGTCAGGGAGGTGCAGATCCGCACAACCTCTCTTCCGCAGTCAAGGGAGTAAACGCCTTATGGTCAAGAAATTCGCAGCCACACTGTTCAGCTTCACTGCGCTGGCTTTGGCCGGCTGTAACGTCGGCGAACCGGCCGCACAGCTGCCGCCACCCCCAGCCGTGGAGGTGGCCCAGGTCAGTACTGAAGCCACAACCCTGTGGCGCAGCTTTACCGGCCGGGTGGCCGCGCCGGAGTCCGTACAGCTGCGACCGCGGGTCAGCGGCTATATCGACCAGGTGTCCTTTGCCGAAGGAGCGCTGGTGCAGCGCGGCGATGTGCTCTTTACCATCGACCCCCGCCCTTTTGAGGCCAGTCTGCGCGCTGCGGAAGCGGACCTGCAACGGGTGCGCAGTCAATTGTCTTTCAATACCAAGCAGGCTGAACGCGCCCAGCAGTTACTGGGCAGCAAGACTATCTCGCGGGAGGAATACGATCGCCGCGTGGCATCGCGGGATGCGGAGCGCGCCGCCCTGAAAGCCGCTGAAGCTGCAGTGGAAAAGGCGCGCCTGGATTTACAGTACACCCAGGTGAAGGCCCCCATCAGCGGCCGGATCGGCCGCGCAATGGTGACCCTGGGCAACCTGGCCAATGCCAACACAACCCTGTTGACCACCCTGGTTTCCGTCGACCCCATGTATGTCTATTTCGACAGTGACGAGCAGACTTTTGCGGAGAGCCGCCGTTTGCTCAGCGCCGATTCCACCCCCACAGTCCATATCGGACTTGCCGGTGAGGCGGGCTATCCGCACCAGGGCAAACTGGACTTCGTCGACAACCGCCTCAACAGCGATACCGGCACCATCCAGTTCCGCGCCGTGCTGCCCAACCCCGACGGCACCTTCAAACCGGGCCAGTTCGCGCGGGTGGAAATGCCCGTTGAAAAAGCAGACCAGGCTGTGCTGGTGGACAGCAAAGCCGTACTTACCGACCAGGACCGCCGCTACGTCTATGTGGTCACCCAGGACAATCTCACCGAACGCCGCCCGGTGGAGGTGGGCCCGCGCCAGGGTGAACGCACGCTGATCCGCAATGGCTTGCTGAGTGGCGAGAGAATCGTGGTCAACGGCCTGCAAAAGATTCGCGGCTCCGGTACACCCGTCACGCCAAAACTGGTCGCACCGCAAAACCTGGCGGAGATTGCCCAAGCTGCGCAGCGCTGAGTGCAAACTATGACGTTTGTGTCACCCAAGTCCGCTCGCGACGCTCAATCTTTGCAATCCAACAATGAAATTCCAGCGGCCAGTGCGCCGCACCCGGGGTAGCAGTCTATGAGTTTTTCCCGTTTCTTTATTGACCGACCCATCTTCGCCTCGGTGCTGTCGATCGTTATTTTTGTGGTGGGACTGATCAGCATTCCACTGTTGCCGGTGAGCGAGTACCCGGAGGTGGTGCCCCCCAGCGTGCAGGTGACCACAAGGTACCCGGGAGCCAACCCGAAAACTATTGCCGAGACTGTCGCCACGCCTTTGGAGGAAGCCATCAACGGTGTGGAGAACATGATCTACATGAAATCCGTGGCCGGCAGTGATGGCTCCCTGATCCTGAATGTGACCTTCAAACTGGGCACTGACCCGGACCTGGCCCAGGTGCGGGTGCAGAACCGCGTATCCCAGGCCCTGCCCCGCTTACCGGAGGATGTGCGCCGCCAGGGTGTGACCACGCAAAAACAGACCCCCAACCTGATGATGGCAGTGCACCTGAAGTCGCCGGACGACAGCCTGGACGCCACCTATATCCGCAACTATGCGGTACTGCATATCCGCGATGAGCTGTCGCGTATTCCCGGCGTAGGTTTGGCCGCCCTGTTCGGCTCCGGTGACTACGCCATGCGGCTGTGGGTAGACCCGCAAAAAGCCGCCGCCCTGGGCATAACCGCTGCAGATATCGTCAGCGCTGTGCAGGAGCAAAATGTGCAGGTGTCCGCCGGACAGATTGGCGCACAGCCCATGCCCGAGGGGGCCGACTTCCTGATTTCCATCAATGCCAAGGGCCGCCTGAAAAGCGAAGAAGAGTTTGGCAATGTTGTCTTGAAAACCGGTGCCAACGGAGAAATCACCCGCCTGCATGACATAGCGCGTGTAGAGCTGTCTGCCTCGGAAGATGCGTTGCGCGCCCTGCTGGACAGCCGCCAGGCGGTAGCCATCCCCATCTTTCAATCCCCCGGCTCCAACTCATTGGAAGTCTCCCGCGCCGTGCGCGACAAAATGGCGGAACTGGATGACCAGTTTCCCAAGGGCCTGGAATGGGAGGTGGTCTACGACCCGACCGTATTCATCAGCACTTCTATCAAATCGGTGATCAAAACCCTGCTGGAGGCGGTCCTGCTGGTGGTCCTGGTAGTGATCCTGTTCCTGCAGACCTGGCGCGCCTCCCTGATTCCACTGCTGGCGGTGCCGGTGTCCATAGTCGGCACTTTTGCGGGGCTGCTGGCCCTGGGTTTTTCCATCAACACTCTGACGCTGTTCGCCATGGTACTGGCCATTGGTATTGTTGTGGATGACGCCATTGTGGTGGTGGAAAACGTGGAGCGAAATATCGAGGAGGGCCTGACGCCACTGGCGGCCGCGCACCAGGCCATGCGCGAGGTGAGCGGCCCCATTGTTGCCATAGGACTGGTGCTCTGCGCGGTATTTGTCCCCATGGCATTCCTGGACGGCATCACTGGCCAGTTTTACCGCCAGTTTGCCACCACGATCGCCATCGCCACCATCATCTCCGCGGTCAACTCCCTAACCCTGTCCCCAGCCCTGGCCGCGACTTTGTTAAAACCCGCCGGCGCTGCACCGGATTTGCCCGCGCGCATTATAGAGCGGCTGTTCGGCTGGATTTTCCGCCCGTTCAATCGCTTCTTCCACCACAGCTCGGAGCGCTACCAGGGAGTGGTGGGGAAAAGTCTCAAGCGTCGCGGCCTGGTCTTTATCGTCTATCTGGCCCTGCTGGGAGGCACCTTCACCCTGTTCCAGGAAGTACCCGGCGGTTTTATTCCCACCCAGGACAAAACTTACCTGATCGGCAGTATCCGCCTGCCCGAGGGGGCCTCTCTGGACCGCACCGAAGCCGTGGCACGCCAGGTCAGTGCACTGGCGCTGGAAACCGATGGGGTGGCCCATGCTGCCGCTTTTGTTGGCTTTAATGTATTGCAGCGCACCAACACCCCCAATGTAGGCACAGTATTTATCCTGCTTGACGATTTCGAGGCGCGCAGCCGCAGTGCTCCGGAGATATCCGCCGAGTTGAACCATAAGTTATCGCAGATCAAAGAGGGGCTCGCCATCACCATTATGCCGCCGCCAATCTTCGGGCTGGGGGCCGGTTCCGGCTACTCCTTATACTTGCAGGACCGCAGCGGTGCCGGTTATGGCGAGCTGCAAAAAGCCACCCAGACACTGTCGGGGGCCCTGAGTCAGGTCACCGGCCTCAGCCATCCCTTCAGCTCCTACCAGGCCAATGTGCCCCAGTTGGATGCGGAAGTGGACCGGCTGCAAGCCAAGGCCCAGGGCGTGCGCCTGGGCGATCTGTTCGGCACCTTGCAGCTGTACTTCGGCTCCACCTATATCAACGACTTCAATCTGTTCGGTCGCACCTATCAGGTGGTGGCACAGGCGGACGCCCCGTTTCGCGACGAAGTGAAGGATCTGGACAACCTCTATACCCGCAACATCAATGGAGAAATGGTACCCATAAACACCATGGTGACCCTCCGCCAGAGCTACGGCCCGGACCCGGTACTCAGATACAACGGCTACCCCGCCGCGGACCTGCTGGGTCAGTCGAATCCCAAGGTGCTTTCCTCAGCCGAGGCACTGGCTACGGTGGAAAATGTCGCGGGCGAAGTTCTGCCCCCGGGCATGCACATAGAGTGGACCGATTTGAGCTTCCAACAGATCAACCAGAGCGACGCCGCTTTGGTAGTCTTCCCGCTCGCAGTACTGCTGGTATTCCTGGTGTTGGCCGCCCTGTACGAAAGCTGGGTCATGCCCCTGGCGGTAATCCTGATAGTGCCCATGTGCCTGCTGGCAGCACTCTTCGGTGTCTGGTTGACCGGCGGGGACAACAATGTATTCGTGCAAGTGGGCCTGGTAGTGTTGATGGGCCTGGCCTGTAAAAACGCGATTTTGATTGTGGAGTTCGCGCGGGACCTGGAACTGGCCGGCGAGGACACCGTGAAAGCGGCGCTGGATGCCTGCCGCCTGCGTCTGCGACCCATCATTATGACTTCGGTAGCCTTTATTGCCGGCGTAATCCCCCTGGTGCTGGCTCACGGCGCCGGTGCCGAGGTCCGCAATGCCATGGGCATCACAGTATTTACCGGCATGATCGGTGTGACCCTGTTCGGCCTGCTGCTCACTCCGGTATTTTATGTCGGCCTGCGCAAGCTTGCCGGTGGCAAAGTCTCCGCCCGCAAAGCACCGGAAAATTCCGAGTCTCTACCGTTGGAAGCCACATCGCGGCTGCAGGAAACCGCAAACACCTAACCCCATTGCCGCACCCGGCGCAGGAAACTGCGCCGGGTGCGGCTTTTTTACATAATTCTTTATTGCACCCCTGGCTCCAGCGCAGAATTTTCCACAGCCTTGTGTATCCTCTTCAGCGATCATCAACCACCCACTTCTCCTCGCCTATGCCACCATAAGTTGGCAATTGCCTTGTCCGCCAGGCTAGCGTTAATTGCGAAATTTACTATCCCGGCAACAGAAAAATGCCGGGATAATGTGGTACAAAGGTATGCCCACGCCGGACGGAAGCCGGCCCATGTCATTCCGCGTAATTGCGCAGGTTTTCGGGGGTGATAATTTTTCAACTTCTTCGCCCCCCTGACACATCACCGAAACCATCTCCTGTGCTTAGTGCTTGAGAGTGCCGAATTCCTGGAGAAAATACTCCAAGCTATTGATAGTTGGTTTTCCCAAAAGCGTTCAAATTTGAGGAAACTTTTAAAAGCAATAATTTACAGGGAACTCGGTAATGTTGAGAGGTCACGTCCAACTGCGCAGTCTGCATCCCTTGACGGCATAAAACAGGATAAAAAGGTAACAGGGCAGCGCTACCCAGTAAGCATTCACTATGCCGCCGCCGGCCTCGGCAATCCGACCAAAGGCCAGAGGTATCACCGCGCCGCCGGCGATGCCCATAATCAGCAAGGCAGAGCCCTGGGCGGTAAATCTGCCCAGGCCATCCAGGGCGAGCGGCCATATCGTCGGCCACACCAGCGCGTGGGCCAGCCCCATCAGCGCGACAAAAGTCACCGTATCTGGCACCACCGGAATAGCGGTCCATCCCCACAGGGCGCCGGCAATCGCCGAACTCTCCGCGGAACCAAAAAGTACACCGATGACGCAGAGACCACCGGCAATCGCCGAGCCCAGCAGGGCCTGTCGTTGGCTGATAAAGCGCGGAATGGCGAAGACGCCGACCAGGTAGCCCACCACCATAAACGCCATGGTGTAGGAGGTCAGCGACGCAAAGTTGGCCAGCCCAAGCCGCTCGCCGTAGAGGCCGATGGTATCGCCGGCGATCACCTCGACGCCCATGTAGGCAAACAGCGCCAGAGCGCCCAACACCAGCTGCGGAAACTGCCAAATCCCGGACTTGGGTTCTCCGTCCACCGGCGCTTCGTCTTCGATATCCGGCAACCGGGAAAATTTCACCAGCCCCACCAGCAGAAACAGCAGTACCGCCATAGCGGTATAGGGCGCAACCAGCCGGTTGGCCACCTCTTCCATTTTTGCCGTGCGATCGACTTCCGCCAGTTGCGCGACCGCCTCGGCGTTGAATTCCGTAAGACCAGACAATACCAGGGCGGTGAATACCAACGGCGCCAGCACGCCGGCACTCTTGTTGATAATTCCCATCACGGCAATGCGGGTGGCCGCACTCTCCGTTGGACCGACTTTCACCACATAGGGGTTTGCCGCAGTCTGCAGTATCGTCAGACCGGCCCCCAGACCGAACAGGCCCAACAGGAAAATCGCATAGCTGCCGGTCTGCGCCGCGGGAATAAACACCAGCGCCGCCACCGCCATGATGGCGAGACCTATGGCCATGCCATCACGGTAGCCGGTGCGGCGCAGGATAAAGGACATGGGCAGCGCCATAACCGTGTAGGCGATATAAAAGACAAAGGTCACGAAGAGCGCCTGGAAGTCGTTCAGGTCGCAGAGGATTTTCAGGAATGGAATCAGCGAACCATTCAGCCAGGTGACAAAGCCGAAGATAAAGAACAGCAGGCCGATAATCGCCATCGGCAGGAGGCTGTCCTTCGACTCGCTGGAGATATTTTCGAGAGAAACAGGGGTACTCATTGGCGCTCCCGCCTATATTTTTTTTGTAACCAGCCCCGGCTGCCGGAAAAGAATACAAAAGCCGGACGCGAAGGCCCCGATGGCGCGGGAAGTATGCGGCATATTTTACGGCCACGGATGTATTCACAGCGTGTCCCGCAAACTTCCAGCGTTAGCAGGGGTGCCCGGGCCTCCCTTACGGGCGCAGGGGGCGAAAAGTGCCCCATTTCAAGGGGCTTCTGATAGTCCCGGCGGCCCGGGACCTGAATCAGAAATTAGCGCTTACACCCAGGTTGACCAGGCGCCCGTAGCGCGCCAGGTGGCTGACCTGATCCGGGCGCAGTATGTAGCCCCAGTTGCGCTCATTGGTGATGTTGTTCACGCTGAGACTCACGTTGATGCTGTCGGTCCAGTCGTAGTCGGTGCTAAAGTCGAACTGGCCGTAGTCCGCATCCCAACTGGGGCCACCCCAGGCGTCGGGATTGGTCATCACCTTGCCGCGCCAGTTGTAGGCCAGCCGCGCCTGGAGGGCGTCGCCCTCGTAGTAGATTACGGCGTTGTAGGAGTTTTTCGGCATGCCCCGGAAAGGCAGGCCCGCGGCGCGGCGCTCGCGGTCATCGTACTCGCTGTCCACATAGGTGTAGTTCAGCTGTGTGCCGAAGCCGCCGAAAACACCCGGCAGAATGCCGGCGAAGGACTGTTGATAGGCCAGCTCGGTACCGCGTATCTCCGCGCCCTCTTCTCCGTTGATGGCGCTGTAGACGGCGAAGTTGCGGCCGTCGATGGTGCGTGTACCGTTGCGTCCCGACTCGATAAAAGACTCGATATCCTTGAGGAAGAAGGTACCGGTCACCGCGCCGTAGTCGGAGAAATACCATTCGAGGCCGGTATCGAACTGTGTCGCGCGCATCGGCTCCAGCCCGGGGTTGGAGCTGTACAGCTCGAACTCGCGCAGGTTCAAATAGCTGTAGGCCGTGAGGGAATCTATCTGCGGCCGGGTGATCACCTTGGCCGCGCTGAAACGGTAGATCAGGTTGTCGCGCAGGTTCCACTTGAAGTTCAGGCTCGGCAGCACATCCGTATAGGAATCCTCAAAGTCCTTCTGGCGCTGGTAATCGGAGACATCACCGACATACTGCAGCTCGCCGGGTTCATCCCCCGCCTCGAAGCGCACCGCGTCCACGTCCAGCGAGTAGCCGGAGCTGGTCACTGTGGTCTCTATGGCCCGCAGTCCCAGGTTCAGGGTGAAGGGTCGCTGCAACAGCTCGCTCTGCAGGTCGGCCTGCACATAGGCCGCCAGGGTGGATTCGCCTACGGTGAAGGAATCGTTGGGGCGGAACTGGGCCTTGACCAGATCGTTGGCGGCATCGGCGCTGATCGACTCATAGAAGGCGAACAGTTTATCGTAATCAAAGCTGGCCCAGGGCGCCGGGTGAGAGCCAGCTTCACCGTCGAGGAAATTGTCGAAACGCGGGGCCACCAGAACATCCGCCGGCAGGCGGAACAGATCGAAGCCGGCGATATTCTCCGCCGCCGACATATCCGGAGAATACTGCGGGTAGTTTTCGAACTGCTCGCCGGCATTGCTGAAGATGGATGCATTGACCGAACTGTAGGAATCCCGTTCCTTGGCCTGGTCGCCATAGTTGATGCCGAACTGCACCGAGGAGACGATGGAGTCCAGCGGCGCCCAGTCGCCGTCGAACTTGAACTCGGTCACCTTGTCCCGGATCTCGTTGCCGTAGTTGTAGCTGTAGTGGGCACCGAACGGAGAGTTGTGAGACAGGGCCGGGGTCATGGTGATATCCGGCAGCAGGTTGCCGCCGGACTGGTCGATGCGGATCTCGTCCACGAAGCCGCGCGCGACTACATAGCGGTTGTCGCCGTTGTTGGTGTTCGCCGATTCAGAGTGGGAGACATCCACGGCCAGGGTCAGGTTATCGCGGACATGCCAGGCCACATTGTTGCCGATCTGGAAGGTTTCGGTCCTGCGCGGGACCGAGGTATTCAGCAGCTCGGCCATGGCACCGTCGCTCAGGGTCAGCGCATTAACCAGGCCATCATCATCGAAGCCCAGGTCGGTGACATTGGGAATGCCCGGCGTCCAGCTCTCGTCATAGGTGACGAAGGAGATTTCGTACTGCTCGCCGTTGGTGTCGTAGGCGGAGTAGATACTGTCGAAAATCACTTCGACATCGCCCCGCGGTTGCCACTGCAATGCCAGGCTGGCGCCGATCCGCTCGCGGGTATCCTGCCAGTTGGTGTAGCGCACATAGCCGGGAATAATGGAGCCGTATTCGTTGTCCACCGCCGGATCGAATTCGCCGTTGCCGTCCACATCCTGGCGCACGGTGATCGAGTCCTCGCTGCCCCGGTTGTAGAAACCCTGGCCCTGGTAGGCGTCGGTGCGCAATGTGCGCTCCGAGTAGACCGCAGTCAGCAGCGCACCGAAGGTGCCGTCGGCAAAGGTGTTGCTAACCAGGAAGGAAGCCTGGGGATTCATCTCCTGGGTGCGATCTTCGTAGATGCCCTTGACCGACCCGGACACGGTCAGGCCGGAGAAATCCAGCGGGCGCCGGGTCTGGATATTGACCACTGAACCGATGCCGCCCTCCTGGGTTTTGGCCATCGGCGACTTGTATACCTCGACACCTTTCAAGAGTTCTGCGGCGATCAGGTCGTAGTTGAAATCGCGGCTGCTGTGCTCGGAGGCCATGCGGCGGCCGTTGATGGTAGTCACGTTGTAGTCGCCGCCCAGGCCGCGCACGGTGATATTCTGCCCCTCGCCGGCATTGCGGGTGATAGTGACACCGCTCATGCGCTGCAGCGCCTCGGCGATATTCTGGTCCGGGAACTTGCCGATATCCTCGGCCATAATGGCGTCCACCACATTGACCGAGTTTTTCTTGATATCCAGCGACGATTTGATGCTGCTGCGGATACCGTAGACCTGTACCTCTTCCACCACTTTATCCGATACCGGCTTCAGGTCGTCGGTTGTCAGCTCCGCTTCCGCCTCCTGCGCCATACCCTGCGATGCCAAGCCCAGAGCGCCGATTGCCAGGCTGAGGACGTGCTTTTTACTTTTAATCATGGTTCACCTTCCCTTTTATAGTTTTTAGGCGTGGTTTGGAAACTCGGCGGCCTTGTACGACCTGATGCATCGGGCGGGCGTGGGGCCCGCCGCGGTCAGCTGACAACGCCCAGCGGTATTCCCGTTTTCCAGGCGCCACGGGTAAAGTCAGGGAAGTCCACGCTGTCGCCGCGGTTTTTCACTGAGGCCTCGGACAGCGGGGTCACCGCGGACCAGGCGGCCGCATCGTAGACATCCTGGTCCAGAGGCAGGCCGTTGCGCAGGCAGTAGACCAGTCGCCAGAACATCAGGAAGTCCATGCCGCCGTGGCCGCCGTTGCGCTCGGCCACCTCACCCATACGGCGCCACAGCGGGTGGTCGTAGCGCTGGTACCAGTAATCCATGTCGTAGTCCCACTCGTGGAAGCTCTTGCGACCGCCCTCCTCCAAGGCGATGCGGTTGGGGAAGCCGGCAAAGACGCCGTTGGTACCCTGGATATGGTTGTGGCGGCTGTAGGGCCGCGGCGTGGTGGTGTCGTGCTGGACCATGATGGTCCTGCCCTTCACCGTCTTGATCAGACTGGTATTGATGTCACCGGCGATATAGTTGAGCCGGTTGCGCTGGTGATCCGCGGGAAACTCGCGCTCGGCATAGGCGGCGCGCCCCAGCGCCGGGCTGCTCATGGAGTTCATGTAATCGAAGCGGTCGCCGCGGTTGATGTTCATGTACTGGGCGATGGGCCCCAGGCCGTGGGTCGGATAGAGGTTGGCGTTGCGCAGTGCATGCCAGCGGGTGCGCCAGGAGCCGGTCTTGCGGTCGATCTCCTTCATCTGCCAACGCAGCTCGTGGATATAGGCGGCCTCGCCGTGCAGCAGGTCTCCGAGCAGGCCCTTGCGCACCATATTCAGGGCCATCAGCTCGTCGCGGCCGTAGCAGACATTCTCCAGCATCATGCAGTTTTTCTGGGTCTGCTCGGCGGTGTCTACCAGTAGCCAGGCCTCGTCGATGGTCAGCGCCGCCGGCACCTCCACCATGGCGTGCTTGCCGGCCAGCATGGTTTCCACGGCCATCGGCGTGTGCCAGCGCCAGGGGGTGGAGATGATGACGATATCGATATCGTCGCGTTCCAGCAGATCGCGGTAGGCGTGCTCATTCTCCCCGTAGGCCGCCGGGCGCGGCATTCCCCTGGCCGTGACTATATTGACGGCGCGATCCAGCACCTGCTGGTCGATATCACAGATACCCCTAATCTCAACTCCGTCGAGATTGCAGAAGTGCTTGACCGCACCGACGCCGCGCTGGCCAACGCCGATAAAACCGACCCGGACTGTCTCCATCGGCGGCACCACCAACCCCATCACCGACTTCTGGCCGGTCAGCGGAGACCCACCTATCACCCCTCCTCTATTAGTAGTAGTTGCGCAGCCGGCGGTGGCAGCGACGGTGGCCGCTGCCAGGCTCGCCTTGAGGAATTTGCGACGATCGATCGAACTCATTTTTATATTCACCCTTTGTCCAGACAGTCGGAATTCGCAGGCTTCCGACAATAACCAAGCGAAATCCGCCGTTCAACCAAAAAGTGCTTCAAAAACTTTCACTTTGCAGCTGAAAGAAATTAATCCGACACCTAAATTTTCTTGTAACTTCTTGAATAATAGTTATTTTCAAGAAATGAAAGTATCTGAAAAATAAAATGTAATTGAAAGAAAACAAAAGTTTCGTAGAATAACGACAGATTCCCCGTGAGAAAGAGCCGTGCCCACGAACACGATTGAGAGAAGACTCGACATCATCCAGACCGCCGCCGATGCCGGGCGCGTGCAGGTCTCGGAACTGGTAGAGAAGTACAGCGTCTCCGCGGTGACCATCCGCGGCGACCTCAACTACCTGCACAAGAAGGGACTGCTGGTGCGTACCCACGGCGGCGCCGTGGCCAGCAATCGGGTCACCCAGGAGCTGTCGGTGCAGGAAAAGGTCACCGAGCACCTGGACATCAAGCGCCGGCTGGCCGCGGCCGCGGCCAAGGAGATCCGCGAGCAGGACACCATCATCCTGGACTCGGGCACCACCACTGCCGAAATAGCCCGGCAACTGCGGGGTTTCGAGCGCCTGCTGGTCATGACCAATGGCCTCAATGTGGCCCAGCAGCTGCTCGACGCCGAGGGGATAGAGGTGCTGATGACCGGCGGCACCCTGCGCAAGAAGTCCCTCTCTTTCTACGGCCGCCCGGCCGAGGAGATGCTGCGCTGCTACCACTTCGACAAGGTATTTCTGGGAGTCGACGGCATCGACTTCCAGGGCGGCATCACCACCCACTTCGAGTACGAGGCCAACCTGAACCGGCTGATGTGCAAGGTGGCCCGCCAGGTAATCGCGGTCACCGACTCCTCCAAGTTCAACCGCTCCGGCGTGCACAAGATCTGCGATTTTGCCGACATCGACATACTGATCACCGACGCCGGCATACCCGACGCCTTTCACCAGGCAATCTCCGAGGCCGGTGTGAAGGTGGTGATGGCCGACTGAGTGCATTCAGAAAAAGTAACAACAAGGGATTCCCATGCTGCAAGATTTGATCACCGCCAATCTCAGCGGACAGCCGCGGGGCATCTACTCCGTCTGCTCCGCCCACGGCCTGGTGCTGGAGGCGGCCATGGAGCAGGCACTGGCGGACGACACGCCCCTACTGATCGAAGCCACCGCCAACCAGGTGAACCAGTTCGGCGGCTATACCGGCATGCGGCCGATGGACTTCTTCGACTATGTGATGACGCTGGCCGACGGGGTCGGGCTGGATTCTGCACGGCTACTGCTCGGCGGCGATCACCTGGGGCCCGTGTGCTGGCAGTCTGAGCCCGCCGGGACGGCCATGCAGAAGGCCCGCGACCTGATCGACGCCTATGTGGCCGCCGGCTTCAGCAAGATTCACCTGGACTGCAGCATGCCCTGCGCCGACGACCAGCTGCCGCTGGCGGACAAGCTTATCGCCGCCCGCGCCGCCGACCTGTGCCGCGTCGCCGAAGAGGCTGCCAGGCGCCGCGGCGACAAGAGCGAAATCGTCTATATCATCGGCACCGAAGTGCCGCCGCCCGGTGGCGCCAAAGAGGCCATTGTCGAGCTGGAAGTGACGGCCCCGTCCCAGGCGCGCAACACCATAGCGCTGCACCGCGCCGCCTTCGAAAAGCTGGAGCTGACGGAAGCCTGGCAGCGCGTGGTCGGTCTTGTGGTGCAGCCGGGGGTGGAGTTCGATCACACATCCGTCGTCGACTACCAGCCGGCCAGGGCGGAAAAGCTCAAGGCGCTGGCCGAAGAGGCGGGCGGCATCGCCTTCGAGGCCCACTCCACCGACTACCAGACCCTGCAAAGCTACCGGCAACTGGTGCGCGACCACTTCGCGATACTGAAAGTGGGCCCCCAACTGACTTTCGCCCTGCGCGAAGCCCTGTTTGCCCTCAGCCATATCGAGGAGGAGCTGCCCGGCATCGCGCAGAAATCCAACCTGCGCCATGTCTGCGAACAGCGTATGCGGGACCAACCCAAATACTGGCAGGCCTTCTACGAAGTGGCAGCGGAGCAGTTGCCGCTATACCGCCGCTACAGTTACAGCGACCGCATTCGCTATTACTGGCCCGACGAAGAAGTACAGCAAGCCAGCGCCCGACTGCTCCACAACCTGTCGGACAAACCGATTCCACTGCCGCTGGCCAGCCAGTACTTCCCGGAGGAATACCGGGAGATTCGCGAGGGCCGGCTCTCTAACGAACCGCGCGCGCTGGTGAAAGCGCGCATCCGCAAGGTCACCGCCACTTACGCCGAAGCCTGCTGGAAGCAGTAACAAAGGACCCGGACGATGTACGAGAATTTAGCGATCAACAAGGCCAAACTGCGCACACAAAACGGCGAGCACACAGCGCGGGAAATTGCTCAGCAACCGGATGTGTGGCTGGGCACGGCGGAACTGGTTCAGCAGCAGCGGGGGCAACTCGACAGCTGGCTCAAGCCCCTGCTCGAGCGGCGCGACCTGCGCATTATCCTTACCGGTGCGGGCACTTCCGCCTATGTGGGCGAAACCCTGGCGCCCTACCTGACCCGGGTTATGGAGCGCCGCGTCGAGGCGATCAGCACCACTGACCTGGTCAGCAACCCGCAGGGCTACCTGCTGCGGCAGCAGCCCACATTGCTGATCTCCTACGCCCGCTCCGGCAACAGCCCGGAGAGTGTCGGCGCCTACGACCTGGCCGATCGGTGTGTCGACGAATGCTATCACCTGGTCATCACCTGCAACCGCGACGGCAAGCTCGCCGCGCGCGCGCGCAGCGGACACAACAGCTATTCGCTGATGATGCTCGCAGAGACGCTCGACCAGAGTTTCGCCATGACCAGCAGTTTTACCGCCATGCTGGTCGGCACACTGGAAGTATTTGCTCCCGGCACGGGACAGGTGGAAACCCTGGCCGGAAACACCCGCACGCTTCTCGAAACCCGGCTCGACATGGTGCGCACACTGGCACAGCGGGACTTCCGGCGCGTGGTATTCCTCGGTTCCGGCGGCCTGAAGGGCATAGCAACGGAGGCCGCACTGAAGATGCTGGAACTGACGGCGGGCCAGGTGGACTGCAACGCGGAGAGCCCGCTCGGCTTCCGCCACGGCCCCAAGTCGATGCTCAACGAATCCACCCTGGTGCTGCTGCTGCAGAGCAACGACAGCTACTGCCGCGGCTACGACGACGACCTGCTCGAAGAACTGCGCCGCGATGGCACTACCGAGTGGATTTCCTGCCCGGCGGACCTGGTCGACACCCGCGGCCTCGAGGACGCTTGGCTGGCCCTCTACTACATCGTCTTCGCGCAGCTGCTGGCCTTCTACAAATCTCTCGCGCTGGGCATCACGCCGGACAACCCCTGCCCCACCGGCGAGGTCAACCGGGTAGTCCAGGGCGTAACCATATATCCATTTACCACGGGGAATAGGCGTTGATTTACGGCGTAGATATCGGCGGCACCAAGATAGAGTTTGCCTGCTTCGACGCAGACCTGAACAAACTCGAAAGCGAGCGGCTGGCCACACCTGTCGATGACTACGAGATGTTTATCGACACACTCGCCGGGCTGGTGGAGAACGCGGATCGCCGCCACCGCTGCAAGGGCAAAGTCGGCATCGGCATGCCGGGCCTGATCGACGCCGAGGGGCGCTCGCTGTCCGCCAATATCGCCTGCGCCAATGGCAAAAAAGTGGCGGAATCGCTGGCGGCGCGACTCGGGCACACGATAGTCATAGAGAACGACTGCCGCCTGTTCGCCCTGTCCGAATCCCGCGGCGGCGCGGGCCAGGGTTCCCGCCATGTGTACGGCGCCGTGCTCGGCACCGGCGCCGCCGGAGGCCTGGTGATCGAAGGCAGACTTTACCGAGGCCGCCAGGGTATCGCCGGCGAATACGGACACCATCCACTGCCGGCCGACCTGCGGAAAAAGTACCAGCTGCCGCTGCTTCGCTGCGGCTGCGGGTTGCTTGGATGTCTGGAAACCTATATCACCGGCCCGGGCCTGGCGACGCTGCACCGGCAGCTGTGGGGCGAGGAAATCGAAATACCGGCGCTGGTGCAGCGCTGGCGCGACGGAGATCCGCGGGCGCTGAATACCAAAGCTGTGCACCTGGACCTGTTGGGCGCGGCCTTCGCCAATCTGGTAATGGCGCACGACCCGGATATCTTCGTTCTCGGCGGCGGCCTGTCCCGCATACAGGAATTCTACCGGGATCTGCCCGGCGCCATAGAAAATCAACTCTTCCCCGGCTTCAGCGCCCCGCCAGTGGTGCCGCCTAAATTCGGTGATGCCAGCGGCGCCCGCGGCGCGGCCCTGCTCGCCCTTACCAGTGCTCCAGAACAAAAAATAGCTACGGATGAAAACTGACAACTTTTACCTCAGGGCCGCGCGCGCAATCACCGAGTCAGAGGACCTGGCCGATCACTGCCTGCGCATAGAGGACGGCCGTATCGCCGACATTACCGACACGCCCGGCGGCGAACTGCCGTTAATAGAACTGCCGGGCGCGACCCTGGCTCCCGGCATGATCGACCTGCATATCCACGGCCGCGAGGGCTGCGATGTGATGGATGCGGCTCCGGAAGCGCTGGATAGCATCTCCCGCTCCCTGGCCCGCCACGGCGTCACTGGCTTTCTCGCCACCACCGTGACCAGCAGCTGGGAAGAGACCCTGGCCGCGATGGACAACCTGGGCCGCGCCGCACTCACCACCCAGCCCGGTGCCCAGGTACTGGGCGGCTACAGTGAAGGCCTTTTCTTTGCCCCCAAACACAAGGGCGCACACAACGAGCACTACTTCCTAACCCCAAGCCGCGAGCGTATCGACACGCTGCTGAAGGCCGCCCACGGACAACTGAAAGTGCTGGCCCTGGCGCCCGAAGTCGAAGGGGCCATAGAGATAATCCCCTACCTGACAGAAAAAGGCGTAAAGGTGATGCTGGGCCACACAGACGCAGATTACGAGCAGACCGCCGCGGCACTGAGCACCGGCGCCTGCGGCGGCGTGCACGTATTCAACGGTATGCGCGGCATCCACCACCGCGACCCAGGATGCACCGGCGCCGTGCTGATGGAAGATGTCAATGTGGAGGTGATCGCCGACGGTGTGCACCTGCACCCGGCGATACTGCAGATGATCTGCAAATTAAAGGAACCGGGGAAAATCACTCTGATCAGCGACTGTATCAATGCCGGTGGCCTGGCAGACGGGCGTTACATGTTGGGGAAAATGGAGGTGGATCTGAAACAGGGTATCGCCAGGACCGACAGCGGCTCACTGGCCGGCAGCACCCTGACCCTGGAGAGGGCGGTGGCCAACCTGCACAGGCTGGCGGGTATCGACTTTCGCGATGCGGTGCATATGGCTAGCCTGTCACCGGCAAAGTTTCTGGGTATTGACGACCGCACCGGATCGATTGCCCGCGGTAAGGATGCGGATATCGCCGTGCTCGACAGTAACGGGAATGTGCGGGCGACGCTATATCGTGGCGAATTGATCTATGGCGACGAAAATATGCGAGGCCGGTTTACCAATCGGTTAAATACCCTGTAGGAGCGGCCCTTGGCCGGGATCGATGTCCGGGATATCGCTATTCAAGATCTCAGTGGCACCAGCGACGAATATCAGTGCCTGCACTGGGGTCATCTGGATTCCGTTGAAAAATTACTGACCAGGAAGACGCGGAGATTCCCAGCACCGCTTTCGGCGCCGATGGCAGTTGCCGCCAGAAAGCCTGGAGCGGCGACCGGACCCAGCAGCAGCTAGAAGATCTGCTCGCCGCACAGGGCCTCACCGCCCGACGCGACTAGGCCAGCCATGAGCATTTGGACAGAAGCGGCCTGACCCGTATGAGCGGGCGAATCTACGACCCAGCCCTGGGAAGGGTCCTGAGTCCGGACCCGATTGTGCAAGCGCTTACATACAAGCAGAGCTGGAGCTATGTTCTCGCGGGGATCTATGTTCGAGCGATGCACCAGTCAGCCCTCGGGCTGGTTTTTAGGCTGCGAAGAAATAGCTGTCTTCAAAGAGTATTTCCGCGTGTATACAGTTGGTACCAACGAGGAAGGCTTGGGCTTCAGTCATTAATTAGCGATGTCGGCTTCCCTTCAGGAATGACTTCACGCCGACGACATCGGCAGCAGAATTGAATCCACGGGGCTACGTGTCCCCGCCCGGCGCTGGCCGACCACGTGAGTGTATATCTCTGTAGTACGAAGATCGGCGTGTCCGAGTAACTCCTGTACTGTCCGGATATCACTGCCACTTTGCAGCAGGTTGGTGGCAAACGAATGCCCGAAAGTATGGGCTGTGACCCGCTTGGCTATTTGACTGGTGCCTACGGCGCGCCGCAGCTGCTTGGCGTAGGCAGTCCCGTGCAGGTGATGCCGGTAGACGTAACCATCCACCGGGTGGACGCAGCGTGTGCTGGAGGGGAACAAATACTGCCCGGCGAAATCTTTTAGAGCGCGGCCGTACTTCCGATTAAGCGCACTGTCCACGGAGGACCGGCCATAGCCTTCAGCAAGGTCTGCATCATGGCTGTCACGAACGACTGCAATCTGATTGCGCAATGGGGCAACCAATGAGGCAGGTAATAGCGTATAGCGGTCCTTACCACCTTTGCCCCGGAAGATGAAAATGGCGCGGTTCGCAAGGTCGATATCCTTGACCCTGGGCGTCAGTGCTTCCTGGATTCGAAAACCACACCCATACAACAGGGCAGTGAGTAGCCAATACTTTCCGCTAAGCTGTGCGAGAATCGCTTGTATCTCCTCAGGCGACAATACCGTGGGGAGATTTCTGGGCCGGCGCGCCTATCCGAACTTCAAGCCCTCAATCTCCCGCCCGATCACGTTACGGTACATGAAGACCAGGGTACAGAGAGCTTGGTTTTGCGTTGACGAACTTACCTCTCGGATGACGGCCAGGTGCGACAGAAAACGCTCGATTTCTGTATTGTGAAGGGTGTCAGGGTGCTGTTTGTCGTGAAAGTAAATGAACTGGCGAATCCAGTAGAGGTAGGTTTTTTCGGTTAGCAGACTGTAGTGGCGCGAGCGAAGCTCACAGCGGACTGACTCAAGAAATGGAGATCGGGACACGAGTTCATCTCATTGAATACTGTATTTATAGCCAGTTATAACGCAAGTTAACGCCATATCCCAGTAGCGGGTCTCATGAATACCGATATACCCGAGGCTCGAAAAGCCCGATTTATATTGGCTATCTGACTGATTTTATAGGATATTTGCAGAGATAACGGATGCTATAGAAGACCCCCCGGAGGTTTCATGAGTACCGAGGCTTGCTATTCGCGGCAGGCCGCGGCCACTACCAAGGTGTAACCTTATGATTTTTATAGGTTTTTCATTCGAGCAACACCGGCGAACTGGACGGTATAGACGGAATTCCGCCCAATAAACTGTTAACTGTCATGAGAATCATGAGCAATAGATCACTAATAATAATTCTTACATGTTTTATGTTGGCCGGTTGTCCTCCTGCATCCTGGCATATTCAGTCAGACGCTGATCCAACCTTTGCAGTATCGGATACCTGCATTAGGTCGGCCACTAATTTTGAAGGCGTAATGGGTATCGTAAAACTAGATTTTGATCGAGCTGATGATAACTTTGAGCGGTTTCTCATAGAGACCGAATATGGCGTTGCAAATCTCGATCTCGAATTCAAGAACAATGGCATTCCAGTTGTACACTTATACCTTCATGGCGGTGGTGTTAATCCACGCTCAAAAGCACAAGAAGGTGGCAAACAATTTCTAAACAAACTAATTCAACATATACAGCAGTCATGCGCGAGTCACAGTTAACAAGGCCAAGCAGCATCGCCCCTTCGGGGCTGGACAGCTTTTCCGCAGCTTCGCTGCTCCAAATCTGCCGCTGTTTGCGGCGTTAGAGCAACTATGAAGTTTGTCGCACTGTTCATAATTACAATGCTGCCAGGAATATCAATGGCACTGTCTATTGCCAGTCCATGTACCAAACACTGGCCGAAAGATACGCCTACAGGAAAGATTCAGTTGAAATACAGAATCTCTGAATCCTGTGAGCCAAAGGATGTAAAGTTTATTGTAAGTGAGCCCAATGGTGAGTTTAATGACTTCGCCATGTGCCATATAAAAAGAGTGTTTCCATATTGGGACCCTAGTGAGCTGATGGAAACTATCACCATGGAAGAGTATGAGAAACGTATCGAAGAGGCACGGCGTGCAGAGCCCGACAAATACCATCATAGAACTATTCATGTAGTAGATTCCTCGGGAAGCCAAGTCGCTTTAACCTGTTACTTTAACAAAGAGTGGTCGGTTACCGGTCATTCCGCCAGGTATGGAGAAACTGTAAAGTCAGTAAATTCTAATTATGTCGAGTCATTGCCAGAGCAAAGTTTTGAATCTACTTTCGAGTCCGAGCTCTAACAAGTCAATCAATGTCGCCCCTACGGGGCTGGACCTCCGCACTGCGTGCTCCAGCCCATTATTGAGGCGTTAGGCATTTAGAGGAGATCACAGCATCAAGCTAATAATCATCATCGCTCTAGTTCTTTTAACTTCTTGCTCTTCGACTCTGATACAGCATGACTACCAGTCTACGGACGATGTAGATAGAGACGCTTATCTTCAAGAATCGAAAGAAAAAGGTGTCGTATTAGTATCGACAAGCGGTAGTCGTGCGTGGGGCTGCGGAACTTATGAGAATGCAGAACTACGGAGCATAGGATTCGATCTAGAACCATCGTCCAAAGCTGAGGGTAGCCCTCCGGACTTAGTAATAAATAGCACGCCAGATGAGCATTTAAACTATGCCTTTCTATTAGAGCCTGGTACGTATGGTTTAAGTTACATCAGCATTAAAGCAGCGCGCTCCATATCTGACGTAGGTTATATCAACGCCAAGAGATCTGAACTCATGGATGGTCCTAATTCCAAGGGTGGTACATTCACTGTAAACGCAGGCGAATCTGTATATATTGGCCACTTTGCCCTTGATTGTGCCTACGGCCCAACATTATGGCGCTTCTATCTCGAAGACAAAGAATCTTTCGAGAGCTATGTAAGCGAGTATGAAGCGGCTTATCCATACCTGGATCTAGATAATGCTGAGCATCGTCTTTTTACAACCAAGGAATTTGGGCATGATTTTACGCTACCGTAAGCAATACCTAACAAGGCGCTCAAGCGGGACAAAGTGCTGCGCACTTCGCCCCTTAGCTGAGCGTTAACTGTCATGAGAATCATGAGCAATAGATCACTAATAATAATTCTTACATGTTTTATGTTGGCCGGTTGTCCTCCTGCATCCTGGCATATTCAGTCAGACGCTGATCCAACCTTTGCAGTATCGGATACCTGCATTAGGTCGGCCACTAATTTTGAAGGCGTAATGGGTATCGTAAAACTAGATTTTGATCGAGCTGATGATAACTTTGAGCGGTTTCTCATAGAGACCGAATATGGCGTTGCAAATCTCGATCTCGAATTCAAGAACAATGGCATTCCAGTTGTACACTTATACCTTCATGGCGGTGGTGTTAATCCACGCTCAAAAGCACAAGAAGGTGGCAAACAATTTCTAAACAAACTAATTCAACATATACAGCAGTCATGCGCGAGTCACAGTTAACAAGGTCAAGCAGCATCGCCCCTTCGGGGCTGGACAGCTTTTCCGCAGCTTCGCTGCTCCAAATCTGCCGCTGTTTGCGGCGTTATGAGCACTAGCATGGCAAGACGAATAAAACTTTCAGCGCTAATGACACTACTCGCAATAGTGTTAAGTGGTTGCCCTCGAATAGCAGAGATAGATATCTATAACAATACTGGTGTATCAATATCTTTAAATAGCGGGGGAAGTATCACTCATATTTCCCCTGGCGAAGTAAAAGTTATTTCATTTGCCTCAAATAGTTTGGTTGTTAGTTCCGAAATCGGAGAATGGAAATACAGCCGAGATTTGATTCCCTATGGCGGCGAAGATGGCGAGTACTTCGACGGCACTGTATATTTGCAAATCAATGAAAGTGGCCAAGTCTTTGCTACTAGAGAACAAGATAAAAGGCCACAATCTGAATTTGGGGCACAGCCAGAGGGTTTTCCAATTGAACCAAGCTCATAACAAGAAAAGGCAGCATCGCCCTACGGGCTCGACGCGCTAACGCGCGCCGCTGCTTTGGGCGTTATGCGTAGGACTAATGGAACGACTAGATAAACCGTCAAGTTTCTTTGGGTGGACTGCAATTCTCGTTGGTGTATTGTTTCTATCATTGAGTATTTATTAGCTGGCGGATTTTCCTTCATCTCGCTGGCAGTCGGTTTGAAATCACTGTTAAGCACCTGAATCTTCAGACACGATACGTGCCAACTTTTGAGTTTCCCCCTCATTAAACGTAACGTAACCAACAGGAATATCTGTGTCTAGTTGTGAAATTATGTACTCTGCACTTTCTGAACCAAAACCACCACAAAGCTCAATGACCTGCATACCACGCTCAATCATTCCTCTAGCAGCTAAAACAGCGTCATCATCATTGCTTACACCGATAATTTCTGTGAAAAAATCTGCTGTATCCATAACCGTTTTGGGGTGATGATAATCATAGCTTTTAGCCTTGACAATGAACCCGTACTGTCTAATCACGATACCTCCCGATAAACCAGCCCTTGTTTGATATTGATCGCCCACAACGAGGAAAGGGACCGGACTTTAGCAGCAAAGCCGCGGAGCGAAGACCCTGCTCCCAGAGGCGCCTTTGCATGTACTGTTACAAGACTGTTAATTTTCATGCCAACCAACAAAGAATAGCAACACCACAAAGCCCAATCCAACCAGGATGCCTGGCTTTGGTTGCTATAAAAACCAGCAAACCCGAAGCGAACATTGATGCTGAAATATACTGAACAAACAGTGCTGAGCCCGAAAAATCGTTGTTTGCGATACTGATAAGCATGGCGCCAGCAACCCATCCAAAAATGCTTGCAATATGCCACGTGGCCCACAATATACGAATATTTCCTTCACCAAGTAGTCCGCTTGTGACAGCGGGAACAATGCCCCCATCTCTGACTTTTTTGAAAATTAGAAGCTCACCAAAAATTGAATGGATTAGGCCTACGAAAATGGAAAGCAACCCTGCTGCAAGCAACAGTATATTCACACAGCTCTCTCCGTGATACACAGTATTTATCTAGTAATCAGCATTATCCCAGTTACCACTTTCAGAACAATACTGCGTCAACTTGTGACTATCCTTATTAAGCCATGCAGCTACCCGTTTTGGGCACATATCAGTAAGGCAGGAGGGGGCATTCTTTCCTTCCGACCCGCTATTAATACACAAGCTTTCCACTTGCCAAGCAAATAAAAATAAGACGCGTTACCATCTGGCAATTGCCGCTCGCTCAGCCCCCACCAACAGCAGTAAATCAACTACGCTGAACATCGGAAGCCAATATCCGGGCACTGGTGCAGTATCTCCATAACTCCCTGAGGGATTGTCATTCAAGTCTCGATACAAATGGAGTCTGTACAATCGCCGGAGACCCAATTGGCTCCCCCCATTTCCGCAGACGAGGCCTTGAACCAATGAATCGATATGCAAGCAAAATCCCCCGGCGCAAATTCTTAAAGCTCACCGGTTGCTCCCTGGCCCTGCTCCCAGTCGCCATTATCGCCAGCAGCCGCGACACGCTCGCGCAGGGCAAGGCCAGTAAAGAGGCAGTGCAGTACCAGGAAACTCCCAAAAACGGGCAAAAATGCAAAGACTGCCAGTTCTGGACAGAGCCGAATGGCTGTCAGGTGGTCGAGGGTGAAATCTCCCCGGAGGGCTGGTGCAGTTTGTTTGTGGTCAAACAGGGGTGACTGTCACCATAATCCTCCGATCCAGGACTACACGCGGATTGGGCCACGCCAGGGCGGGTTGCAGCTCTGAGGTGTTCGCAATGGCCACCGCCGGGGAGAAGACCCCAGTTGGATGTAGTGCGGCAACTTATTCAGCTGCCCAATTAAGAGCGGCTACTTCAGCGGCTCAGCAGGAGTCTCCGGCGGTAGCTCCACCACTTCCGCGTAGGTATAGCCCTGCATGCACCATTCGCCATTGTCCAGTTGATAGCAAATGGCGTCAGCCAGGGCGTCGCAGTCAGCAAAATCCACTGCCAGTATGTCGCTGCCAATACACTGGCGTGGAAATGCCGGCTGCAATTCCCAAGGCAGATCGCGGTTGCTGTAGGTGTAGTATTGGGGCGTACCGCGAATGTCGTCCCAAACGCCGTCAGGACCTGCGCACCCCGCCACTGCGACCGCAGCCGTCAACAGTCGCAGACAGCTGGCCCTACTCTGCATAGATAATGCACCGGCGGCCACCGGACACCTCGAAGCACTGGGCAGTCGGCGGACAAATAGAACCCGGTGCCAGCTCTTCCGCATTACTGGGGCAGCCGGCGGCACTGCTTCGCCCTCCCCGGGTCGACTGTACCCGGGGTGGTGGCGGTGCCTCATTGCGATAGCTGGCACTGCGCGGCAGCGGCTTGCTGTAAGGATAAATCACATCATCGCGGGTATCTGCCACGCCGCAACCGGCCAGAATTATCGCGGTCGCCAATGCGGCAGCTATCGGTATCAATTTCAACATCTTGCACCTGTCGCCGTATCGTGGAGAAGTATCAGTAAAAACGGATTACCGGGAAAAACCAGCAGGGTCCACTTTTGCCGGGCGCCACCCCAGCGGGGCAGTGGCGCTCTGACGAAGCTGCCAGACCTTGCGCCTGCCGGTAATAACCGGCCTCGACAAAATTTGCATTCGGTGCGGCCTGGTCTGGATTAAAGAAAAAAGGGTCATTGTCATCGTCGTTGTCGACGGGAAGGAGGATACACCCCTGCAGTGCCGCTGCGGCAGCGATGGGCACCGCAAGTTTCCCTGTACGCCTCATATCCGAATACCTCCGACTGTCAGAGTCGCACCTGCTCTGGTCACCTCCTCAGTGTAGCTGGCGGCAGTTTTCACCGCCGGGTCAGCGAGCCAGATATGCGCCTAAATCAACATAACCGTAATAGCACCCAGATCAACGCCCTTATGGAAGAACCCACAAGGCAGTAGTCATACCTCACAAAGAACACAGTGGTTAGGGCCAGCTGGCACCAACTGAATTGACCATGCCGTGACAGGAAAAGCGCCAATAGAAGCACAAGGAGAGTGGTTTGATTGTTTCAGGTAAACGACGGGCAACGAATAGTACCGCCTTTTTCGCCACAACCCGAAGGGCTGCTATACACTCGTTGGGCGTAAAAATACCCGGGCAGAATAATGGCCACAGGAACAGGGTCGGGGAAAAAGAGAGGGAAGGACGACCAGCGCTGAGACTGGCCGCCCCCGGGTTACAGCATCAGTCTGCGCACGTCGCTCAGCACTGTCACCAGATAAGTCATGAAGCGGCCGGCATCCCCGCCGTTCACTGCGCGGTGGTCGTAGGACAAAGCCAGCGGCAGCATCTGCCGCGGCACGAATTCCTCGCCGTTCCACACTGGTCGCACACTCAGTCTGGAAACCCCCAGGATGCCGACCTCGGGTGAATTGACAATGGGCGTGAAGCCAGTGCCACCAATAGCGCCCAGGCTGGAAATGGAAAAGCAGGCACCCTGCATATCCCGGGGCTTGAGCTTGCCTTCGCGGGCGGCGGTCGCCATGGCTGTGGCCTCTTCCGCCAATGTGTACAAACCCTTTTTATCCACATCGCGAATCACCGGCACCATCAGGCCCTTGGGCGTATCCACCGCCATGCCCACATGCACATAGTCCTTGCGCACCAGGTGCTCGCCGTCGTTGTGCAGGGACACATTGAAGCTGGGCTCGGCGCGCAGGGCAGCCGCCACCGCCTTGAGCAGGAAGGGCACAGGGGTGAGCTTTACACCGCGCTTTTCCGCCTCCGCCTTCATGGACTTGCGGAATTTCTCCAGCTCAGTGATATCCGCATCGTCGAACTGGGTGACATGGGGCACATTGAGCCAGTTGCGCGACATATTGGCGGCGGTGATTTTGTGGATCTTGCTCATGGGCTCCACATTCACCGGGCCGAACTGGCTGAAGTCGATATCCGGCATCTTGGCGATACCGAGACCGCCGCCGACGGCACCACTCTCGGCTCTCTTCACCTGCTCGCGAATATAGAGGTGCAGGTCATCCTTGGTCACGCGGTTGCGCGGACCGGTAGGCTTCACCTTGTTCAGGGTGACACCCAATTCCCGCGCCAGCTTGCGCACTGCAGGGCCGGCGTACACCTGGGCGGCTGCGGTGAGATCCCGCTCCAAATGGTGATCTTTCTGTGGCGCTTCCGGCGGTTCAACGGATTGGGGTACCGGTTGCACTTCGCTTTGGACCGGTGCCGGGGTTGCCGGCGCCGCCGCTGGAGCTGCGGCATCAGATTCAGCAACCACGTTCAAAACACCCAGTGTGTCGCCGGTGGAAACCTTGTCGCCCTCTTTGACGGCGATGGAAACCACAGTGCCCGCGCTGGGGGAAGGTACATCCATAGACGCCTTGTCACCCTCCACCACAATCAGCGAGTCGCCCTCGGCCACAGTATCGCCGGGCTGCACGCTGATCTCGATCACATCGACCGCATCGGCACCGCCCAGGTCCGGGACCTGTACAGTTTCCTCCTTGGGCTCTGCACCAGCCGCCGCAGGAGCTTCGGTAATGGCTTCAGGAGCCGGGGCAGCTTCCTCCGGGGCAGCTTCCTCCGGGGCAGCTTCTTCCGGGGCAGCTTCTTCCGGGGCAGGAGTTTCAGCAGGCTGCTCCGCAGAGGCTTGCGCCGCATCGGTTTCCATTTCCCCGATCACATCCCCTTCCGAAACTTTGTCCCCCTCCTTCACCGCAATGCTGAGGATTTTACCCGCCACCGGGGCCGGCACGTCCATGGAGGCCTTGTCGCCCTCCACCACGATCAGTGAATCCTCCTGCGCGACGGTATCACCGACCGCAACGGTGATTTCGATCACATCAACCTGATCGGCACCACCGAGGTCAGGCACTTTAATGACTTGTTTTGCCATAGGAATTCTGCCTTCTCCTAGCTGATGCGCGGGTTAACTTTGTCGGCATCGATATTGAGCTTCACAATAGCCTCGGAAACTTCCTGGGCGTCGATGACACCCTGTCTGGCCAGGCCGTTGAGGGCGGCAATGACCACATAGTTGCGGTCCACCTCAAAGAAGCGGCGCAGCTGTTCACGGCTGTCACTGCGACCAAAACCATCGGTACCCAGGGTGGTGAGTTCACCGTCAATAAACTCGCGCAACGGCTCCACATAAGAGCGGATATAGTCTGTGGAGGCAATAACCGGGGAACTATTGCCTTCAAACTGCTGGGTGATCCAGGCTTTGCGCGGTTCGGCTTGCGGGTGCAACATATTCCAGCGCGCCACATCCTGGCCCTCCCGCGCTGCTTCCACAGCGGAGGTGAGGCTCCAGATATCGGAGGTCACGCCAAACTGGTCGGCGAGAATATCCGCCGCCGCCAGCACCTCCCGCAGAATGGTACCGCCGCCGATCAGCTGCACATGTTTCTTCGCAGCCTTGCCCTTGGCGCCCTTCTTAGCATTGGACCTGAGCTTGTAGATACCGCGGATGATGCCCTCTTCAACGCCCCGAGGCATTTCCGGCTGGATGTAGTTTTCGTTCTCGATGGTGATGTAGTAGAAGAGATTCTTCTGCTCCTGGTACATCTCCACGAGGCCGCGCTGGATTATCACCGCCAGCTCGTAGCCGTAAGCCGGATCGTAGCTGCGGCAGTTGGGGATGGTGGAGGACAGCACATGGCTGTGGCCGTCCTGGTGCTGCAAGCCCTCCCCGTTCAAAGTGGTGCGGCCGGCAGTGGCGCCGATCAGGAAACCCCGTGCCTGCATGTCGCCGGCGGCCCAGGCCAGGTCGCCCACGCGCTGGAAACCGAACATGGAGTAGTAGATATAGAAAGGCACCATGGCCAGGCCGTGGTTGCTGTAGGCGGTCGCCAGCGCCATCCAGGCGGACATGGCGCCAGCCTCGTTGATACCCTCTTCCAGTACCTGGCCTTTCTTGTCTTCCTTGTAATACATGATCTGGCCGTGATCCACCGGGGTGTAGCGCTGCCCCTGGGAGGAGTAGATGCCCAGCTGGCGGAAGAGCCCCTCCATACCAAAGGTGCGCGCTTCGTCCGGCACTATCGGCGCTATGTTCTTGCCGATGTGCTTGTCTTTCACCAGTGCGGCGATGGCGCGTACAAACGCCATTGTGGTGGAAATCTCCCGCTCGCCGGAGCCCTTGGTCAATGCGCTTAAAGCGTCCAGGCCCGGCACTTCCAGTTTGGGGCACTCAATGGGACGGCGCGGCACCGGGCCACCCAGGGCCCTGCGGCGCTCGGCCATGTATTTCATTTCCGGACTGTCCGGGGCCGGGCGGTAGTAGGGTACCTCCTCCAGCTCCTTGTCGGACAGGGGTATGGCAAAACGGTCGCGGAAGCGCTTGAGGGCGTCCAGGTCCAGCTTCTTCACCGAGTGGGTATCCATCGCCGCTTCTCCGGCGGCACCCAGGCCATAACCCTTGACGGTCTGGGCCAGGATCACGGTGGGCTGGCCCTTGTTGGCCATGGCTGCGGCATAAGCCGCATACACCTTATAGGGATCGTGGCCGCCGCGATTCAACTTCATAATCTCGTCGTCGGTCATATCCTTGACCAGCTCCAGCAGCTCCGGGTACTTGCCGAAGAAATGCTCACGGGTATAGGCGCCGCCATTGGCCTTGAAGTTCTGCATCTCTCCATCGACCACTTCGTCCATGACCTTCTGCAGCAGGCCCTTGTCGTCCTTTTCCAGCAGCGGGTCCCACAGGCGCCCCCACAAAACCTTGATCACGTTCCAGCCGGCACCGCGGAAAACCCCTTCCAGCTCCTGCACGATTTTGCCATTGCCGCGCACCGGACCGTCCAGGCGCTGCAGGTTGCAGTTGACCACGAACACCAGATTCTCCAGCTGCTCGCGCCCCGCCAGGGAAATCGCACCCAGGGTTTCCGGCTCGTCGCACTCGCCATCCCCCAGAAAGGCCCATACCTTGCGGTCGCCACGGGGGGACAGGCCGCGGGCGGACAGGTAACGCATAATATGCGCCTGGTAGATGGCCTGGATGGGCCCGAGCCCCATGGAAACAGTGGGAAACTGCCAGTAGTCCGGCATCAGCCAGGGATGCGGATAGGAGGACAGGCCGTTGCCGTTCACTTCGCGGCGGAAGTTGTCCAGCTGTTCTTCGTCGAAACGCCCCTCCAGATAAGAGCGGGCATAGATACCCGGGGCGCTGTGGCCCTGGAAGAAAATCAGGTCACCGCGCTCCTCGCCTTCATTGCCGCGAAAGAAATAGTTAAAACCCACGTCGTAGAGAGTCGCCGCGGAGGAGAAACTGGAAATATGACCACCCAGGCCATCATGGTTCTGGTTAGCGCGCACCACCATCGCCAGGGCATTCCAGCGGATCAGGGAGCGGATGCGGCGCTCCATGAACAGGTCCCCCGGCATACGCTTTTCCGCATTGGTGGGAATGGTGTTGCGATAGGGGGTGGTAATGGCGGCGGGAAGCTTTACGCCAACATCCGTGGCGCGGTCGGAGAGCTGTTTCAGCAGGAAGGCGGCGCGTTCCTTGCCACTGTGGCGGATTACCGCCTGCAGCGCATCCAGCCACTCCTGTGTTTCCAGGTTGTCAGTTTCTTCGTGCATCAAGTACTCCTCGGCGAATCCTGCGACCCGAACCGGATCTGATTGATCCGGCCCGTCCATACCCACCCGGCGCGGCGCGCCGGGCACTCTGCTCCGCCTGTCGCGAATTGGAGGCGACGCCTGTGGCTGGCTGTTGGGCAAAATACAGTGCGGGCAGAAAATGTCTTCCCGAATTATCCCGGCCGCGCCAATTCACCCCTTCACATGGCAGAAATGCAAAGTGAGCAGCCTCCCGGTGTTACCGGAAGGCCAGTGGAGCAATCGCTCCCCCCTGCCAGGTCTATCTGTATAAAAAATGGCTGGCGGCCGGCCTGAGAGAGCAGTTGCGTTGGCACCATCCTCTCCCGAATCCCGGGCGGAGGCGATTGTAGTATTACTACAGCGTATTTTCCAGGCGACACCTTTGGTAACAACTAAAACCATTTTCAAAGACAAAAATCTTTATGAAACTCCAATTCATAAAATTTGCTACCGCAAACGGGGGAAATACAGCTACAAACTGCAATCGGAGATAGCTGTTCTGGTCACAGTCTCATTCCGCCCGGGGCTTCTGCTATTCAGCCTAGCCCAGGTAATGCCAATTCCTCCCGGCTCGGCGGGCGAAAGGAGGGACGGCCAATTCAGGGAAGAGGGGTACAGCCGCCAGTCTTTTTCCCGGGACTGGGAAGGCGCAGCGGCTGTCCCTACCCATGGGAGGGCCGGCTAGAAAGAGATTAGCGTCCTGCTTCCTGTGACCTCGATTACACTGCAAGCTCAGCCCGGACCCAAAACCGGACTGAATACCCGGTGCCCTGTTGTTCCATTCCGATGCCACTGCCGCTCCGCTCTGTGTAAACGCCAGACATGCAGATGCAGGGCGGGGAGAGCGCACGCGCTGCGACAAAAACTCCGCTCAAAAGCGTGCCCAGCCCTCTTATTTATACTGTTTTCGTCTCTCCCATATGGTCTAAACCGTATCATTTTGGAGATATTTGCTATTACCGCTCAGTGAATGGGGGAATTCCTAGCAGGTTGTTGAGGAAGCCCTCCCCGGCTTTCCTCAACCCGGGTTTGCGGCGTATATCCGCAAACCTTCCACGACAAATCCAGCGGTTACATGCTTGATTTGCGGCCCGAACATCCCTGTTCGAGACAGCAGGCTGCTGAAAAACACTTTTTCAACAGCCTGCTAGTGACCGGGCCTTTAGTTAAGGTATCCAAAAGAAGAGCTCTTACCCATTAAACTGCCACCCATAAAAAACCTGTGCTATGACATGGAATCGCCAGCCCCCAAGTGACTGTGCCAAGCTCCGCCCGACGGCGTTACACCCTGGTGACACATCAACAATAAGTGCCTTTTCGTTCTCATTACCCTGAAGCAACGCTGTCTCAGCTATGGACAGACACTGTTGATACCAGAAATAAAATCTCAGGATATAAAAGAAGCCTGAAGACTCTATAGACGTTAATTCCTGGCTAGCTTGCTATTCAGCACTTTGTATTCTGCTTCTCATCCTATTGCAGTTGCACCCCGTATGGTCCCCTTGCGCAAAGTTTCTCCACACTGGATCTTTTCAGTGCCCGTGTAATAGCGTGTCATTGACCGTTTTTGCCTGATGATGATAAAAAAGGCGCCATATTGCGATCTGGTTTTATTAAAAGAGATAGAAGCTGATGATGCAGTTTGCTGACTCGAAAAGTGCCCACTTCGAAACACCTCGAGCCCATCCATTTTATTAACACGGCACTTTTGCTTTTTTGGAAAGGGCCTTGAGCCCGCGATTGAAAATCAATAATTATAAAAACAGTGTATGCAGCCTTGTTGTCCACCCGCAGCTTTGTGTTTTTTCAGCCATCTACCAAATGCTACCAATAGTCCAGTTGAGGCAGGGCCGGTAGTCGTGTCTGCAATGTTCTAATTTCGGGAGCAGTTTCGATGTTCGATGAAGGCCACCTGTCCGCCAAGCCCGGGGGCGACGACTGGACAACACCGCATGCGGAGCCGACGATGCCGGGGTCCGGGGCAGGGCTGAGAGATATCACGGAAAACTTCTCGGTCGGCCCGTCGACGGGGCTTGGGTCCTCCAGCATTGACATAGCGGCAAGCCGGGGGCGTTCCGGGATTGATCCGTCGCTCAGCCTTTCCTACAGCAGCGGCAGCGGCAACAGTCCCTTCGGGCTTGGCTGGTCACTGAATCTCGCACAAATAAGCCGCAAGACTTCCAGCGGTGTGCCGCGTTACGCGGACAGTTTCGACACCTTTGTGCTGGGGGGAGAGGACCTGGTGCCGCTGGCAGCGCTGGATGATGACGGCGAACCGTTGCGCGATGATTCCGGTGATCTTCTTGCTGAGGAGGTTGTGATCGATGAATTTCGCGTGCGTCGCTACCGGCAGAGACTGGAAGGGGCCTTTGCAAGAATTGAACGCTGGACCCGTATAGAGGATGCCTCCGATACTCACTGGCGTTTGCTCACGCCAGACAATGTTCTCAGTATCTTCGGCCCAAACCCGGAATCGCGCATCGCCGATCCGGCCAATCCGCACCGCGCTGCCACTTGGTTGCTGCGCGAGGTGCGCGATCCGCTGGGTAATCTCACACTGTACCGCTACAAGGCGGAGGACGGCGCGGGTGTGGATATCGCCTGCCCGGAAGAGCGCAACCGCGGCCCTCGCAATGACACTAGGCGCACCGCCGCACGCTACCTCAAACGTGTGCACTACGGCAATCAATCGAGTTATCTCGACCCCCAGGGAGAACGGCCCCGCTTTCTTGACGAGGCCCTGCTTGCACAGCGCCTGGAAGCGGGCGATTTTCTCTTCGAGCTGGTCTTCGACTATGGAGAGCACGACGATGCTGGGCCGCTTCCGGCAGAGGCGCGTGACTGGTCCCTGAGGTCCGACCCATTTTCGTCACACACCTTTGGTTTCGAGGTGCGGACCTGCCGCCTGTGTCGGCGGGTATTGATGTTTCACCATTTCCCCGACGAACCTGGCATCGGTGCAAACTGCCTCGTTTCTTCCACTAACTTCACTCACTCCGCAATGGGCCATGCGGGGCTTTCCGGCCTCACCGGCGTGTGGCAGCAGGGGTACATCCGCGAGGGAATTGGCTATACCAGCGAAGCCACGCCGACAGCTCTGTTTCATTACAGTGAGGCCGAGATAGATGTCGAACTGAGAACACTCGATGAGCGGAGCAGTGAACATCTGCCCACTGGATTTCGCGATGGCAGGTTGATCTGGCAGGACTTGCATGGCACAGGCCTGCCCGGTGCGTTACTTGTCGAAGAGGGGGCATGGCGTTACAAGGCGAACCGCAGCCCGCTGGCCGAAGATGGTGCGGAGCTGGCGCCGGCAGAATTGGTCCAGATGCGCCCCAACCCCCGCCTTCTCAGCACGGATGGTGCCCTGTTGGACATCGCGGCTTCCGGTGCACCGGATGTCCTGGCCCTGGATGCGTCCACCCCGGGTATTTTTTCCCAATCGGAGGACGGGGCCTGGGAAGCGTTCGCGCCTTTTCAACTGGCCCCGACCGAGCGCCTCGACAGAGCACCCATGCGGCTTTTCGACGTGGATGGTGACGGGGTGATGGACGGGCTGGTCCTGACCGGCGATGCAGTTCTCTACTGGAGATTCGATCGCCAAAAGAAAGGGTTTGACGATCCGGTGCGAGTGCCACTGCCACAGGACGAGGAGGCGGGGCCGCGGGCGGTCTTTACGGATAGGACACGGGCAATTTTTCTCGCCGATATGTGTGGTGATGGCCTGACCGACATTGTCCGCATCCAGAACGGCGAAGTGTGTTACTGGCCAAATCTGGGGCACGGTCAGTTCGGGCGGCGGGTAGTGATGGGCGATTCGCCACAGTTCGACAGTCCGGGATTGTTCGATCCTGCACGTGTCCGGCTCGGCGATATCGATGGCACAGGTACCACAGACCTTGTCTATTTGCACCGCGAAGGCGTACAGCTGCACCTCAATTGCAGTGGTAATCACTTCGCACCGGCCCGGCTGATCGACATAGTGCCTCAAATCGACAGCCTTGCGGATGTGCAGATTGTGGATCTGTTGGGCACGGGGCTTGCGTGTCTCGTTTGGTCCAGTGCAGGCCGCGCAAAAGCGGGGGGCGCGCTGCGCTATCTGCGCCTCATGGGCACCACCAAGCCGCACCTGATGGTACGGACCGAGAATGGTATCGGTGCCGAAACCCGGGTCAGTTACACACCCTCGACCCAGCTCTATCTGCGTGACCTCGAAGCCGGACGGCCATGGAAGTCGCGTCTCCCATTTCCCGTCCATGTGGTTACCAGGGTCGAACATTTCGACCACATTTCCCGCCACCGTTCGGCGATGTTGTTCGATTACCGGCACGGCTGCTACGACCCGAAAGAGCGGTCGTTTCGCGGCTTCGGGATGGTCGAGCAGCGCGACTGCGAAGAATTTGGGCTCTACGCGGAAGCGATCGGTGATTTTGGCGGGCATCAGGAAACAGATCCCGAGTTGTTGCAACCGCCGGTCACCACACGTACCTGGTATCACCTCGGGGTCCCTCTTCTCGAAAACCCTGTAACCCACCCCTTTGAGGAGGAGTTTTATACGGGGCATTCTCTGCTCGCATCGAGCACGATCCCGGAGGGGCTTTCGGTGCGGGAGTGGGAGCAAACCGCGCAGGCGCTCAAGGGCCGTGTGATCCGCCAGGAGCTATACAGCTTCGACGGCAGTGATAGTGAGGCGGTACCTTATTCTGTCGCGGAACGACGCTATGAAGTGCGCAGGCTTCAGCCCGCTGGTGTGCACTGCCCAGCAGTGCTGGTTGCATTCGATACCGAGACGCTGACAGCGAGCTACGACCGTGTTGCGGAGGACCCGCGCATAAGCCACAGTCTGGCACTCGAAGTGGGGCCATACGGCGAGACCGCGCGTGTGGCGAATGTGGTTTACGGGCGCAGTTTCGATGACCCGGATTTACCGGAAACCGTGCAATCGGCTCAGCGGCGGCGCTCCATCACTATTGCCCGTCACCGCCATACGACCATAGTCGGCGATGCGACCGGTGCCGATCACTATCGCCTGCCCATACCCTGGGAGATGGAAGAAGCCGAGCTGACCGGGGTCACTCCCTCCGGTGATTTTTTTACCCCGGCGGAACTGCGCACCGCCGACGATGCCGCCGGCAGCCTGCCATTTACCGCCGAGCCGAGTGGCGGCGCGCCCGAGCGAAGGCTGCTCGGCAGGTCGCAAATACAGTTCCGGGGTGCGGATTTGCAGCCGCTGCCCTTTGGCCAACAGGGCTGGCGCGGCCTGGCGTACCGCAGCTTTCGCCTCGCCTTTACAGATGATGTGCTGGCGCGCTTCGATGGCGAGGTGAGCATTGCGGACCTCACCGCGGCCGGCTATGTGCAGCTCGCCGGGGAGGATGGCTGGTGGGCGCCCTCGGGGCTGGCGGTTTATCCCGTCGACCCGCGTGCGCACTTCTATATCCGACAGGGAAACCTGGATGCTTTCGGGTTGGAGAACCGGGTCAAGCGCGACCCTTACAATTTATTGGTGACCGAGGTTTCTGTTCCATCGGCAGACTGGACCCGATCCACCAGTGTCAATGATTACCGCATCCTCGGCGCGGTGGAAACCACTGACCCCAACGGCAACCGAGCCGCCACCGCCTTTGATGCGCTGGGCCGGGTAGTGCGAACCGCGGTGATGGGCAAACAGGGTGATAGCGATGGCGACACGCTCGACGATCCCACGGCGACAGTAAGTTACGACAGTTTCGCCTGGCAAGACCGGCAAGAGCCTACACACACTGTAAGCCGAACCCGCGAGCAGCACGGCGACCCGCAAGCCCGCTGGCAGGAGAGCCACAGCTATTTCGACGGCTCCGGGCGCACCGTATTGACAAAATCCCAGGCCCCCGCGGGTCCAGCTCTGCACTTGGGCGCAGATGGCGCGGTCGCCGAAATTCATGCCGATCCGCGCTGGATCGGGACCGGGCGCGTGGTCCTCAATAACAAGGGAATGCCGGTGCGCGGCTATGAACCCTATTTCTCGACCACCGAGGCGTACGAGGACGAGAGAGCCTTGCGTGAGCGGGGCGCGCCGACTACCACTTTTTACGACCCCATCGGCCGCGCGCTGCGCGCTGTAGCTGCGGATGGCACCTTGTCGCGAACCGAATACGGTGCCTGGCGGACACGGACCTTCGACGCCAATGACACCGTGCTTGAAAGCGAATGGTATCAGGAGCGCGGCCAGCCGGACCCGGCTGGAACAGAGCCTGCCGATCCCGATGCGCGCGCTGCCTTTCTCGCCGCGCGCCACGCCGAAACGCCAACGGTGCGCCACTTTGACAGCCATGGCGGCGCGGCCATGCTCCGTGCCGATCTCGGCGGCGGCACCACTGCAGATGTGGTGACCGAGGCCGATATCACACACCGGGTTACCCGGATTCGCGACCAGTTGGACCGGGTAACGGTAGAAGCGGAACTGGGCCTGGGCGGCCAGCCCATCAGGGGCTGGAGTGCCGAGCGGGGATGGCGGTTCACCTTTTCCGATGCGCTCGGTCGCCTGGTGCGAACCTGGGATGAGCAGGGCCGGGTGTACCGGCCACTCTACGACTCTCTGCGCCGGATGACCGGTGTTCGCGTCAGCGATGGGACTGGGCCGGAGACGCTGTTGAGTTTTGTCGTCTACGGTGACCGGCTGCCCGACGCACGCGCGCGTAACCTGCTCGGTGTGCCCTGCCAGATTTATGACCAGTCGGGCCGGGTACGGGTTGAGCAGGCAGACTTCAAAGCCCGCACTCTCAATGGCGAACGCCGCCTTGCAGCCGGTACCCCGGGCGAGGTGGACTGGAGCCCCCTGGCAGCGGCCACAACGGTCGCCGACCTGGAGGCCGCGGCCGAACCACTGCTCGACCCCGAGGTTTTTACCACTGCGGCGCAGCAGGATGCCCTCGGCCGGATGACTTCCATGACCCTGGCGGACGGCACTGTCATTACACAAACCTACGACGAGGCGAACTCGATAGACACTCTGGCGGCACAGTTGGCAGGTGCCGGTGTGCCAGTCGAAATTCTGCGCGGACAAACCTACGATGCCCTGGGGCGACGACTGACCGCACGGCATGGCAATGGCTGTATTACGCGCCACAGTTACGATCCGCACTCGCTGCGCCCGACGCGCCTGCTGACTGAACGCGAAGCCGGTGGTGCAGGGCCAATGCAGGACCTCCGCTATCACTATGATGCCATTGGCAACGTCACCACCATTCGCGATCTGGCTCAACAGGACCTTTTTTTCGCCAATGCCGTGGTGAGCGCACAGCAGGATTTCGAATACGATGCCCTCTATCAATTGATCCGCGCTGAAGGCCGGGAGCACGCCAACACGGCCACCGGCACTGTGGCGGGTTCCGGAGAAGGTCCACCGATGGTGGGACTGCCCCACCCCAACGACGCCAGTGCCGTGCGCCGATACCGGCAGAGTTACACCTACGACCTCGCCGGTAACCTGATCAACCTCAATCACCGGTTCCTCACCGGCCCGGGAGCGGGCAGTGGATGGAACAGGGGCTACCGCTACGCCCGCGATACCGACCCCGCCGACCGCACCAATCGCCTGGTGGCCACCAATGGTCCCGGGGACCTGGAGGGTGCGCCACCGTCCGACCCCTACAGTTACGATGTCAGGGGCAATATGGTTTCAATGCCACACCTGCAATCGCTCACCTGGGATCGGATGGACCGCCTGCAGGTGGTGGACCTGGGGGGCGGTGGTGAGGCCCGTTACGCCTACGGTGCGGACGGCCAGCGTATTCGCAAGGTGATCGACCGCCTTGGCAATACCCGCGAAGAATGGATTTGGCTCGGACCGCTGATGATCTACCGCCGCAGGCGCCGCGATACCGGTGAACTGCGATTCGAGCGGCGCACGCTGACCATCGGCGATCCCGCCGGCGGGGTAGCGGCGGAGATCTACATCAAGACTGTGGATGAGGACGACGCAGATACCGATAACGCCATCGGTGTTCCCCTAGTGACCTTTCAGTACACCGATGCCAAGGGATCGGCCACCTTCGAAACCGACCGCACGGGTGCAATCCTGAGTAGCGAGAACTTTCACCCCTTCGGCACTACCGCTTACCGGGTGCGAGCGCCGAACCGCGATCTCAGCCTTAAACGACTGCGTTTTGCGGGCAAGGAAAGGGATGATGAGACGGGGCTACAACCGATGGGCGCCCGGTTTTACGCACCCTGGCTCGGGCGCTGGATCAGCGCTGATCCGGCCGGCCTAGCTGGTGGCCTCAACCTGTTCCAGTACTGCGCCAACAACCCGGTGATGCATAAAGACCCGAATGGCACCGAGTGGGAACCGGTGGGTGCGGGCAACCCCAGCCCGCCCGATGCCGCCTATACGGATGATGAAACAGATGATGGCACGGCTGCACGGGCCCATTACCTCCGCCACGGGCTGCACACCACCGTGACCTTCCGCAATACCGAAACCGGGCAGGTCATCACCCTCGGTGTGCATATCAAATTAGCCTCAGTGGAGATGTCACGACAAACACAGGTCGGAGGCCCCCATAAAGGTCAGCAGTTCTGGCAGATAACCTCATTCGAGGAGGAAAGCCGCAGCTATTACCCGCTTGAAGAGGCGACTGAAGAAGGTGCCGGGGGCGCTGCAGCAGCCGCGCCAGAGGAGGAAGCAACTGCAGAAGCGGCACCGCCGGAGAGCGGTGGCGGTAATGGCGGAGCGACTGAAGGTGGGGGCGAAAGCGGCTCCACCCCAAGCGATGCACTTAGAAATGGCGGCACAGCGGCCGCGGGTGCAGGGCCCGGACTGGAACGCGGTATCTGGAATCGCAGTTTTCGCGACCGCGGCTTCACCCTGGAACACCTTTATAACGACAACCTTGTGGACGCCTGGCGCGCCACTGGCGACAACCGTCCCCATTACGACGTGGAAACGGATACCCACGTCCAACAGATCAAATCCACCAACGCCCAGCCCAAAGGGGTCAAAGCGCATGCCAGCAAGGCGACCCGAGACGCCGCCAAAGCGATCAGGAGGAATCCTGGAATGCGCGGCAAAAGCCCCCAGGCCGTCATTATCACACCCACCGATGGCCGCGCTTCCATGGCTGCGGAAATTGAGGCGGGGTACCAGGGGATCCGCAAACCACCAGCCAATGCGGTGCCCCCGGAACATGTCCGCGGCTTGCCGGGACGTCTTGGCACCGTCACGCGCGGACTGACGGTGGCGGGGGCGGGTCTTTCCGGCCTGGCGCTCGGAGCAGATTTAGCCGCCGAGGACTATACCATGGCGGCCGCCGACGCCATCTCGACCGCCGGTGGCAGCCTGGAGGTCTATGCGCTGGCGTCTCCCGGCGCAACTGTAGCGGGGGTCAGTGCCATGACTGCGGGCCTGGCCGTCGGCGGTGTCGGGATTATGGCCGGGTCCGCCATTTCCGGCTATCGGGCCTATCAGAGTGATGACTATGTGGGCGTCGGCCTGGGTGCCGCCGGCTTCCTTGCCGGCGCGGCTATTTTAGCTGGCGTGATCTTTAGCGCCCCGGCCTGGATTATTGGCGGACTCGTTGCCGCCGCAGTTGTCGGCCTCGCCCACCTCGGGCGCTGGCTGTTCCAGTAAATCAATTTCAGTGTGCTCTCAAGAGGCGAGCTATGATCAAGAATTTCAATTTTCCCGCCCGTTTGGAGACTGACCTCCCGGCGCTTCCGGCTCACGGCAAGCTGATCGGTGAAATCCAGTATCGGCTTGTGCAACTCGGATATGAGATTTCAGCGAGTGACCGCGCGCGCAAGGAACTGGCCGAGTCGACAGCCAAGGCACTGGGCACTTTTATCGACGAGACGCGAACTCCCGTTGAGAAAGGGGATGCCGCAATGATCGTCAGCAGCGTCGATGCCGAATTCATCGATCATTTTGTCAGGCAAAGTAAAAAACGCACACGCATAGTGCAGGATCTGATCACCGCCACCGGATGGGAAAAGATTGCAGACGAAGAGCGTGCGTCGGGCCAGTTTGGCCCCACAACCGAAAATGCCTGGGTAGAGTTCATCCGTTCAGTCGATCAGATCGAAGATCATAAGATTTCGCGCGAGCGTTTCGAGCTATTGCGGGAACGTGTCAGGGAACAATGGCTGGCAACGCCCGCCGGCATCCGCAGGATGCATAAGATACTGATCCAGGCATTGCGGGTGGCCGGACTGTCCGACCATCGCATTGCCGATGAGGAGTTGCGTGGTGCCAAGATCGGATCGACCACGGGTGAGGTCCTGAACGCTTTTCAAAAAAAGTACAATCTTGTCGCCGACGGCAAGCCGAACCTGGTGACTTTGGAGCGGCTTGAAACGGTCGCGGTCAGCACCGGTAAGCCTGCAAAAACGCTGAAGTCACAAACAGCGGGGGAACTCGCGCCCGTCCGCCGCACGGTCCGACTCAACATGCAGGGTGCGGCGGTAGTACCGGTGCAGCGGGCGCTGGCCTATTTTGGTTACAGCATCGCATCCACCGAGGCCGCCGCGGCCAGCTTCGGCAAGACTACGCAGGCGGCGGTGCGGGCCTTCCAGGCAGACCGCGGGCTCGAGGTTTCGGGTCACCTGGATACAGCCTCGCGAAAAGTGCTCAACGCCGAGCTGCTGGCTCAGGAATCCGGTGATCGCAAGCTGGTGCGTCACCGGGTGCGCGGCAGTGTCCGCGATGATGTCTGGGTCGGAATGGCCGATGCGACGGTGCGCCTGTCACACCAGGTTGCCGGGCGGAATCCACAACTTTTGGCTGAGAAACCGACCGGCAAGAACGGTTTCTTTGACCTGCCCTATACACCGCCCCAGGATAAAAGCTCGGGGCGGGCAATTCGTCCCTTTCACCTCCTCGTAGAAGCCCTCGATAGCAGCGGCAAAGAAATCGGCCGCACTACCATCTTCAATCCCCTGCCGATTGTCTGGGCCAACTTCACTGCCGGCGACCGACCCTATCGCGGCCCTTCGGGCTACGAAATACTGGCCAAGGCGATGCAGGCTGCCCTTGGCATTGGCGCCACTATTGCGAGTCTGCGGGAAACCGATGACGACGCTCAAATCAGCCGTGCAGCCGAGACTGCCGGAGTGGCACCGGAGCAGGCAATGCGGATGGTTCTGGCCCACCTTGTCGCCACCCAGATCGGCGACGGGCAGATCACCCCTCCGGTGGTCTTCGCCCTGCTGGGTGTTGGCCAGCCCACGGTCCTGCCGAGCGACTTGCTCACCAGTACCGATGGGTGGGAGCTCATCGATCAACTGGTGCTGACCGCGGCCAACGGCCTGATTTTCACGGAAGCCGACGTGATTGCCGAGGCACTGGATGACGCCACTGAGGCACATCTGTTTCCTATTGGCGACCAGCGCCGCAAGGCGGAGATCCTTGAGGCCTTCGAAGCACTCCGCACAAGCCGCGTCCGCACTGAACCACTGCTGTCCGGCAACGCCTCGCTGGAAATGCTGATGGCGGTGGCCGACCTGTCTGAGAGCGCCCGGCAAATCCTCGCGGAGTTTTACCTGCAACACGGCAGCTTCGAACCCGAATTCTGGACTGCCGCGCAGGAGCGCGTGGATGATATCGGCGGCGCTGAGGCGTTAAACCGATTTCGCACCATCGTTTTGTTTGGAGAGGTTACCCGCAACTTCCGCCCTTTGATCCAGCAGCTACTGACAATCCTTAACAATAGTGCCGACAACACTCTGACGAAGCCGTCGGATGTGGCGAAATTGACGCGGGGAGACTGGCGCGACTTGCTGGTGACGCTGGGGTCCCTGCCCCAAAATGCCGATGGTGAAACCGAGTCTGAACGACGCGAAACCTATGCGCTGTCTCTTTTTAACAATTCCCACACCGTCTTTCCCGAGCAGGCGCTTTTTGCGGAGCTGCAGGCGGAGCCCAACACCGGGCTCAAGCGGATTGGCGACGTGGCCCAGGTGTTCGATAGTGCTCCCGGTGTTACGCTGGCTTCCGACAACCTCGAACTCGCCTTTAAGCGGGAAGGGGTTTCGGTGGAAGACGCCGTGTTGATCGAAGCGAAGGTAATTCAGCGGGTCCACCGTATCGCATCCAAAGCCCCGGCAGCGCGATTGCTGCTCACCAATCGCCTCCATGATTCCGCGCAAATCGTCGGTCTCGGCAAGCAGCGTTTTATTGAGCTGCTGACTGCCGACGAGTCGATGGATGCCCGTGAGGCGAGGGTGATATTTGCCCGCGCTGAATGGCAGCACGCCAAAGTGTTGCAAACATTGAGTGAATATCACCCCGGCTTCCACCGTTTCTGGCCCTCGGCCATGCCGAGCCAGGAAATTGCGGCGACCGAACTACCCCCCGAAACCGAAGGACTTGCCAATCTCGATACACTTTTTGGTTCTCTCGACTTCTGTGCCTGCCACCATTGTCGCAGCGTCTATGGCCCGGCCGCTTACCTTGCCGATGTTTTTCGCTACCTTGGTGCCCAAAAAAGTACAACACCGGACCAGTCTGTGCTGGACCTGCTGATCGGGCGTGACGGCGGACCGGTCGGGCGGCGACCGGACTTAGCGCGGATAAAGCTCGACTGCGACAACGCCGAAACGCCGCTGCCCTATATCGACCTGGTGCTGGAGGTACTTGAGTCCCGCGTGGATGCTCCCGACCAGGACATCGCTTTCACACACCAAACAACCTGGCGCGCGGAGGTGCTTCTCGCTGCACAGGAGCACCAGCGCTCTGCGGCCTACGAACGCTTGCGGGAGGTGGTATTTCCTTTTTACCGGAGTCTCGACCTCTGGAACGCGGAGGTCCGGACCTTCCTCGCTCATTTTGGCGTATCCCGGCCCGAACTGATCGAAGTGGTCCATGCACCGCTCGACGCAGGCGCAATGGGCGGGCAGGCGCAAACGGATTATGCCGCCGAGATTTGGGGGCTGCCCCCCCACGAATACGACCTCATTATCTCGAGTGACGAATCCAGTGCGCGGCAGAGCGAAATCTGGGGTTTTGACGGCGCACCCCCAGCGGAGCTTTCCGTAGCGGAGTTTATGCGCCGTGCAGACTTAACCTACGATGAAGTACTCACTCTGCTGGCGACAGCCTGGCCCGGTGAAGCCGGCACCGGCGCAGGTATAGAACTCGTGCGCCCGGAGGGTACCTGCGACCTCAACAGCCAGCGCCTGATAAACTTCACCAGTGCCCGTTACGATCGCCTGCACCGCTTTCTGCGGTTTGCGAAAAAGACGAAACTATCTCTACACGATGTCGACCGCATGATCCGCCACCCGGGGTTGGGTGCCGGGGTACTCGACGCGGCGGCGCTGAGCAATTTCGCCGCCGGCGCGCGGCTGATGCACCGGTTGGATATTGGCATCGACGAAATCCTGCTATTTTTCGCACCGCTCGATACAGAGGCTCCCGTTAATCTCCGTGAGCCCGATGAGCCGGAGTTGTCCCCTTACGCCAAGCTTTTCCTCAATCCGGAGAGCCTGGCGGCGATAAACCCGGCCTTCGAGCTGGACGCTCTGGGTGTCGAGCCGGTGGCACAACACAAGGCGTCACTGGCCGCGGCCCTGGCCATCAGCGTCGACGATGTCAGTCTGATAACCGCGATACTGGATGATGCCACACTCAATTTGGACAGCATTTCGGAGATTGCCCGCCATGCCGTCCTCGCCCGGGCGCTGGATCGGGGAGTCGGGGAACTCCTGAATTTGATGACTGCGACGGGAACCGTTGATCCTTTTGCCTCTCCCCGGGCATTAGGCCGTTTCATCCAGAAGGTAGATGCAATAAAAACCAGCCGTTTCGATATCGATACGCTGTCCTACCTGATCTCCGGCGATGAATCCTCCGTGCTCGCCCTGCGTGACGAAACCATTGCCGATCGGTTGCGCTTGCTGCGCGAGGCCCTGATCGGTACTGCGCCCGAAAACCTGGAAGAGACGGTGGTGGCCTGGGCTGCTTCTGCCTTCGGAATCGCGGCGGAGGCTGTGCGCCCGCTACTGCAGACCCTGGAGCAAGCCGGAACCCCCTACGCCGACCACCTGCGCACCGACGCGCTGACAGCCCGGGGGGCGGATGGTATTTTCGTCAACGAGATCACGCCGGAATCAATGGCGGACCTCTTTACGGTGGCAGCCCGGTTGCACCGGATCAGTCTCTACACCGATCATTTTTATCTGTCGTCCACTGAACTCACCTGGCTCGCAACGGGCGACGGCACGGAGGAACTCTTGCGGCCGCAGGATGTGGCTGCGCCCAATGACCCGGACACTGTCTTCACCCGCTGGCACGCGCTGACCAAATGGAAGCTGTTTGCCGACAGCTACCCCGCGCCGGAGGAAACCTCGCTACCGGGTATCTTTGCCCTGGCGTCGACCGCAGCTACTCCCGAAGGGGAGATCCACGCAGCTATCGCACAGCTCACCCAGTGGCCGCTCGAAACAGTCGCTGCACTGGCACAAACCCTGGGCGCCAGCCACAGCAGTGACTCCGACTATCTTCGCACGGAGACCTACCTGCGCATGGATACACTGTACGGCCTCGCCCGACGTATCGGTGTTGAAATTGATGTGGCCGGCAATCTCACCACCCGCGAATCGGGCCAGGAGCGGGTCAACTCCGAGTCGCTGCGCCAGGCATTGCGCGGTAAATACGATGAACCTGTCTGGCTGCAGAAACTGGCGGGTCTTGAAGACGAGCTGCGTCATACCAAACGGGATGCACTGTTGGCCTACCTGATCGCCCGCTCCCAGCGCGACGAGGATCCGGACATGGAAGTCGCGGGTGAGCGGTACCGCAATCCGGCCTATTGGCGCGATGCCGGTGATGCCCTGGGCTATTTGCTGATTGATGTCGAGATGAGCGCATGCCAGCTTACCTCGCGACTCAAGCAGGCCACCAGTTCCGTTCAAATGTACGTCCAGCGCTGTCTGCTAGGACTCGAAGAACCCTTTGTCGAGGTGGGCCGCGAGGAGCTCGAAGATGAAGTCTCAGATAACAGTTGGCGCCAGTGGCGCTGGATGCAAAGCTACCGCGTCTGGGAGGCTAACCGGAAAATATTCCTCTATCCCGAGAACTGGATAGAGCCGGAGCTGAGGGACGACAAATCCCCGTTTTTTGAGGAATTCGAGCGGGATATCCTGCAGACGGAGCTGACCGAGGAAACAGCAGAAGCCGGTCTGCGTCGTTATCTCGAACGAGTTGAGGAGGTCGCCGACCTCGAGGTGGTGGGCGAGTTTCGCGAACTGGATAACACCCGGCCGGAGGATGGGCTGCCAGCCGACGTGAGCCTGGTGCATGTTGTCGCGCGTACTCGCGAGCAGCCGCATCGATACTTCTACCGCGCTTTCGACCAAAACCTGTTGGTTTGGTCCGCCTGGGAGCGGATTGACGCGGAGATCGAAGGCGATCAGGCGGTGCCGGTTGTCTATAACCGCAGGCTCCACCTGTTGTGGCTCAGTATCGAGCAGAAACCGATCAAGCAGGCCAAGCTGCCGGCGGCGAAACCAACCGATCAGCCAAGCGATGCCCCGGAACTGCCCGAGCAGCTGGAAATTCGCTTGGCTTGGAGTGTACGAACCAAGGATGGTTGGAGCGCCAAGCGGCAATCGGCGCAAAAACTGATTCACCCCTGGCCCCGCCCGCGCCACGCCTACACCATCAAGCCGCGCTACCGTTCGCAGCTTAACGAATTGTGGGTCGACCTGTTTATCACCCAGTCACCGGAGTTTAACAGCAGCCGGTTCTGGGATTCCTTTACGAGCAAGCAGAGTTTTATGACCAGCCGGGTGCCCTATTCCGCAACTGCCTGGCCCTGGCATTCATCCAGCTTCGTCTTTGATGGTTCCGTCAAGGATGTGCGGCTAAAGCCCCTGCGGGGGGCCTACCGCCTGTTGCGGCAGGATGAGGTGGGCGGCTACAAACTGACCGCGACCAACTCGCATTACTATCTGCAACGGAATTTTGGTGAAGAAGGCCGGGAGATACAGTCCCTTGATCAGGCCGATATGGTGGCGCCGCGCATGCCGGTGCCCCAGGGCATGCACTTTCGCAACGGGCGTCTGCGCAACCGCGGTCGCGCAGGGGCGCGCGGTTCCGTGAACGTGCTCGAAAACCGCGCCACACACACTTTGATGTACGGCGGCATCAGCCCCTTTGAAGTGGTGGGCTCACTGCACCAGACCGCCTTCGATACTGCCCGGTTTGGCCCGGTGCCCTTCTTTTACCAGGACCCCAAAAGGGCTTTTTTCGTGCGGCCTCTCTGGCGTTCGCGCCAACTTGGCTACAACCACTATATACAGACGTATCAATATGATTTTTACCCTTTCTACCACCCCTATGCGTCACTGTTCCTGCGCGAGCTGGACCGGGATGGGGTACGCGGCCTTCTGCAACACCGTATCCAGACGGTGCCGCAACTCTACCATCCGCAGAACAACTACGAATTCGAACAGTACAGTCCGAGCAGCCGCAGTCAGCCACACCAGACCGCTGCCGAGGACCGGCTCGATTTTACCCGCGAGGGCGCCTATTCGATTTACAACTGGGAAACCTTTGTTCACATTCCTTTTACAGTCGCCTGCCGGCTGAGTGAGAACCAGCGGTTCGAAGAGGCGATGCGGTGGTTCCACACCATATTCGATCCCACCGGCATAGGACCGGGGACAGTTCCACAACGCTATTGGGTATCGAAGCCCTTCCACGAAATGGGCGCGGATGAGTATCGAAAGCAGCGCATCACTAACCTGCTGGAAGATATCGAGCAACATGTAGGTGAGCTTCGCGCATGGAAAAACGACCCGTTCAAACCCTACGTCATTGCCCGTTTCCGCCCAGTCGCCTTGCAAAAGGCGATCGTGATGAAGTATCTCGACAATCTCATTGCCTGGGCCGACCAGCTATTTCGGCGCGACAGTATCGAATCGATCAACCAGGCGACGACACTCTATCTGCTCGCCCACGAAATTCTCGGCCGCAAGCCGGAGGAAACTCCCCACATCGGCCGCACGGAGCGGACCTGGCTCGAACTCACCGAGGCTGGCGAATTGGACCCATTCGGCAATGCCAAAGTGGAAACCTTGCTGGAAAATCTCGCGGGTTCGCCGGCACCGGAACTGCGACCCCGCGGTGAGGCGGAACCCTTACCGCTGATGGACACCTTCTATTTCTGTATTCCAAATAACGATCGGCTGGCACGTTATTGGGCCCTGGTAGAAGACCGGCTGTGGAAAATCAGGCACTGCCAGAATATAGAGGGCGTCACCCGGCAACTGACACTTTTCCAGCCGCCCATCGACCCCGCACTGCTTGTCAAGGCCAGCGCGGCGGGCATCGATCTCTCGGCATTGGCGGCGCCTTCGGCCGCTGCGCTCGGCCCCTACCGCTTTCGGGCACTTCTGGCTGTCGCCGAACGATTTATAGGATCGGTCAACGCTCTTGGTACCGCACTCCTGAATGCGCTCGAGCGACGGGACGCCGAGGAACTGAGTGTGTTGCGTGCCGTGCACGAAACGCAGCTTCGCGATGCCATGCACGATATTCGCAAATTGGCCATCGACGAGTCGGAAGCGCAGCTAAAAGTACTCGACAAGCGCCTGGACGCCGCCGAGCACCGCAAGACTTATTATCAAGAGCGCTCATTTATGAATATTTGGGAGGGGACGGCAATGACCCTTTCAGGTTTTTCCGCTGTAGCCGAGAGCAGTATTGCCCTTGGCTATACACTTGCCGGGGGCCTATCGGTGATTCCGGGTTTTGTGGCGGGCGCTTCCGGGTTTGGCGGCTCGCCACACACTGTGGTCGAAACACCGGCTGGCGAGGCGCTGGCAAAAGCGGCGGAAAGTGCCGTCGCCACAATTCAGGCTTATGCGCGATCCTTCGACAAACTCGCCGCACTCGCATCCACCATGGGCAGCTACCAGCGTCGCAAGGAAGAATGGGATTTCCAGGCCGGGCAGTCCGGCCGCGAAGCGGATCGTTTGGAAGTGGAAATTGCCGCAGCACAAATCCGCCGGGCAATGGCAGAGGAGGAGCTGCGGATCAACGATCGCGAGCGGGAACAGGCGGCACAGGCGGAGGAGTACTTTAAGGTTAAGTACACCAACGCTCAGCTTTACGACTGGATGCTCGCTCAAGTCTCCACCACCTATTTCCAGGCCTACCAGCTCGCCTTCGACATAGCCAAGTCCGCAGAGATGGCGTTACAACAGGAACTCTGTGAACCCACCGCGTCCTTTGTCCAGTTCGGCCATTGGGACACGCTCCGCAAGGGACTGCTCTCAGGCGAACGATTGGGGCAGGACCTGCGGCGTATGGAAGCGCATTACCTGACCTTGAACCGGCGCGAGTTGGAGATTCAGAAGCACATTTCCCTCGCCGAATTGGCACCGCTCAAACTACTCGAACTCAAGACCAGCGGTTCCTGTACCTTTGCATTGCCGGAGTGGCTATTCGATATGGACTATCCCGGTCACTACCGGCGTCGTCTAAAAGCAGTGAGTGTCACCGTACCGGCAGTGGTTGGGCCCTACACCAATGTCAACGCAACGCTGACTCTCGTCCGCAACAGCATCCGGGTCAGCAGTGATGTTGCAGGTGGTTACGGCGATGCGCTGGTCGGAGGGGATGAGCGGTTTCTTGCACGCCCCGTGGCGCAAAGTGCCATCGCCACCAGCCATGGTCGCAGTGATTCCGGCATGTTTATATTCGATTTCACCGGCGATCGATTCCTGCCATTCGAAGGCGCTGGCGCTGTGAGTGAGTGGACTTTGGAGTTGCCGCAGGCGAATAACCGGTTCGATATGGCGACTGTGTCGGATATCGTATTACACCTCCATTACACGGCGCAGCGGAGCGGCGAAACCGCGCTGGCGGACGCTGCCCGAGCCAATATCGAGGCGTCATTGCCCCAGGCGGGAGTACAACTTCTGGATTTGCACAGCAGCTTCGGTTCCGCCTGGCGGCGATTCCTGGTGTCCAACGGTGATGAAGATCAGGAATTATTGCTCGATATCACCGAGGCACACCTGCCGTACTTCCTGGCCCGCCGCGGCGAGGTGGCAATCAGTGGACTCGATCTTGTACTCGACACGCCGCATTCGGAAAACTTTATTGTGGAGGTGACGCCACCCGGCGGTGCACCATCCGAGCAGGTGGCTGCGCCTGAGGCAGATTTTGAAGGGCGGCCACACATGGCCGTGTCTGATTTCGCCCCCGGTACCGCGGCCACTGGCACCTGGCGATTCCGTATCCGGCGCAGTGCCACAACCGACTTCCATTCATTGACCGAAGGAGACCTGAAAGGTGCCTATCTTGTGCTGGGATTGGGACTTGCATGAGCGTACCGCGTTTTATCCAGAAGGTGGCCGGTCGGATCAGGGAAAGGACTGATCCCGACCTGATTGTACTGTTCGGCTCCTATGCGAAGGGGGAAGCCAATATCAGGTCCGATGTGGACCTGCTGATTCTGGGCCGCTTCCCTTCGCAGGGCCGTCGTGAGGATGAATTAACGGGTATTGCCTACGGGTTTCCGGTCGGGTTCGATTTCCACTGTGTAACCGAAAAAGAGATTGCCCGGGACTTACGTGACCCCGGCACTTTTTATCATTCAGTATTTAGCGCTGGAATCGTACTTTTTTGTAAATCCGGTTTGACATTTCCCATAAATTGAGAGACTATAACGGCGTTGAAGATACTTAAAGTTGCAGTATTAGGGTTGAAGAGTCTCAAAGAGAAAAGCAGCGACAAAAAAGGTTTTCGGCAAATAACAGGTCACCCTCGGCTACCCAGTACCCGAGGGTTTCTCTTTTTTGGGATACAGTGATCTATCCGTTGCAATCACCTTATTGAAATAGTCTGTTATTACTTCACGCATTCTTTTGCGGCAAAAGGCTGCGGGGCCTGAATCCGCGCCCCCGTATAACCGTTTTGCGCACTTGCCTGAAACCATCCTGTAGCTGATAAAAGCTAAAGCTCGATAGGCTCAGCCTTAAACGCACAAACTCCAGCGATAAAGAGCCGAAACCCTGCATTTCCTGCCTAACTTGACATTCCGGGAATAGACTTCAAGTGTCAAAAGTAGCGGCTAATACCGTAACAGACACCCGCGGTGAAGCTTTTAGTCCCGATAGTGCCTTTTAACCCCTCCAGATATACGTCATATGCTCCAAACAACTGACACCCATAGGCCAGCGGAGTAGCAGTCTTTGGCTCAGTTCCAGGCAGATCATTGGAGACGCATCAAAACACAAGTGTCATTCATTACAGGGGTGATGCGTCCCCCGGCCAAGCCGGCGGAGGCCAGTCGTAAAAAGCGCAGGCCATGCCTGCGCTGACCGTGGAATATAAACCACTAAACTCTGTCAGTCACACGCCGGTGCGGACCAGAAGGATGCCTGGGTAAAACCCGTCGCAGTGGCACTCGAAGCGGGAAGCACCGAGGAGGTGCAGCCATACCCCATCAAACTGAAAGTGGCACTGCTGGTTGCATCGATATTGTCACAGTTCAGGGTGTTATAGGCGGAGCCGATAACCACATTGGTAAACGAAGCATTAGTGCCCTCCTTCAATTTAAACGGTACATCAGGCAGTGAGCTGGAGCCCACATAACTGATACTGACGTTGGTCACAGTACCGGAGGCTTGTGGCAAAGCAGCGGGATTGTTGGGGTTGCTGGCCAGTTCAAAGGCGTGATCAGCACCGAGACCCGCCCCGCCGTCATCCTGAACGAGATTGATGTCGGTGAGGGAACCCCGATAACCCTCATCCCAATCCACGCTGTCGTCCTCATTGCAGGTCAGCCAAAGCCGGTTCACCCCAACATTTCCGCCAAAGAACTCGACACCGTCGTCCTGGTTGTTGTGCACATGAATATTATTGACGGTGGTGGCACTGCTGACCGCATAGAAGGTAATGCCATTGATCTCACTGTCGGGCGCCACCGTACTGCCACCTTCAGCCACCACCACATATTCCAGAGTGCCACTGCTGGCGGTATTCAGGAATTTGCCACCGCCATAGTAGAAATTGGCATTCACGCCTTCCTGGACACAAGTGTCCTGGCCAGCGGCACTGGGGCACTGGTTACTCTCGGCGAAACCGGCCAGGACCAGGCCGCCCCATTCACCGGAGCCATTGAAATTATTATCCAGGGAGGAAAATACAATTGGATCAGAAGCAGTGCCCTGCGCCCTGATGGTGGACCCACGAGAGATAACCAGTGCCGATTGGCTTACCACCGCACCGGCAATTTGGGTGCCCGCCTCGATACTCAGCTCCGTATTGTCCACAGTGGCTGGATCGGAATTTTGCGCATTGCCATTGCCCACCTCTACAATGCCCGGCAGGGTCCAGACAATAGGAAGCCCCAGGGTTGCGCTGTTCTTTGCCAGCACTACTGTGTCGTTGACGGCGATGGGCGTGGGCAGGTCACACCGGACATAAGTGCCGCCATTAAATGCCACCAAGCCAAGAAAGGTGCCATTGGAATTACAGTCTGCATCCAGACCAAGGGTAGTGACCGCCTGGGTACCGGAAGACATGATGGCCATGCCAATGGCTAATACAAGCTTTTTCATTAGATTGAATCTCCGTTGAAAAAATAACAGGCAAACTATTTTTATTTGCCCTGACAGGATAAATTTACCGCGTTTTGTCCGGCCTTTTATGCCTGGACAAAATCAGGATAAGGATGTCATATGTCAGTATGTTTGCGCATAGATAATCTTTGCATATAACAGCAGAGGAAAAACAAAAAAGCCGGCAATATGCCGGCTTACATCCAAATGAATAGACTTAATCAGCTCTTATTTCGCCACCGGAATCGGTAACAATAAAGTAATCCAGGGCTCCAAAATAATCGCTGTTGACAAAAAATTGATTACCCTGATCCTGGGAGCCGGAAACCTGCATAACCGCTTTACCAAGATTAATCAGGTCCGGACTGGGATAGGGCAAACCCTCCCATTGTTTGAAAACCTCTAATTGGTCAATGCTATTGTGATCGTTTAACTTACCTCGACCCACCACCCAGTCAAAATTGTAGATTTCCGCATCGGCCAAACTGGGGTTAGCAATGGTTGAACGATTACTCACAGTACCTGGCACATTGGCAAGCGTTTTGGCAACAAAGGCACTGTTAATGGCCCGGTTTACCGCGGTGTTACCAGACAGAGATTTGCATCCGAAGGCAACCTGGTCGAAAACAATGGCCTCACCCAACAGTGGCAGCACAGTGCTATCCGCCCGAATACACCGGTCTGCAATGGTATTGCCAAAAAACGGGGAATCATCCGCCTTGGCGGAACCGACAATGCTATTGTACAGGTAGAGACCAGAGCCCCGTGATAATTCTATGGCAGTACTCTCCACTTCCGGCCGACTGGAATTGAAGTCCCGGCCATCCGCCGCATAGAGAGTAAGATTGGCCAGGGTGGGGGCAGAGCGCGGCAGAGCATCCTCAGAGCCAACCTCACCATTGCTCCCGCGAATTACCGGATAATACTGCCAGTTGCCGCTCTCATCCCGATAGAGCGTATCGAAGAAGCTGGGGTCGGTACTGCTAAAAGCCCCGACTAAAGGGAGACCATTAATATGCACAGTCTGCATACTGCCGCGGTAGCCGTGGTTCCAGCGAATGGCACTGCCCGCCCCCACCTTGGCGATGTTGACGTTGCGCAGGTTCACGCTGCCCCCCTGGATATCGATCGCCGCACGGCCATTGTTGTCGGCACCCCAGGCATCCAGCCCCAATCTTACAGTTCTACCAAGGCTGAAGTAGAAGTTTTCCAGCCGCCCCCCCTGGCCAACACTGTTCAATCGCAGGGAACCTCTCTGCATATGCAGGTTTTCAATCCAAAGGTTGTTATGCGCATCGTCGTAGCCGCCGTAGAAACCAAATTCCCCCTCTATATTGCACACGCCATTGGCTGGACCTGTGGTGGCGTCCGGGCACTGGTTGTTGCGAGCGAAGCCGTCCACAATCAGGCCAACCCAATTGGCCACGTCGAGCCTCAGTGGCTCCCCAGTGTCAAAAATAGGCTGATTACTGACTAATTGACCCACCAGATTTACCGGGCCTGCAGCGTCGTCATCCTCCGGGTTCGCCAGGCTCCTGTCACCCATAATCACCAGTGCGCCCCCGCGGGTAATATGCAGGCCTGCACCCTCGGAGGCCATTATGATAGTGGAGGCCTCGATACCGAGAGTTACCGGATTAGCCTTCATGGCCTCCACCTGGGCGCTCTCGGTGAGCGGGAAATGCCCCTCGCCAATCCGCACCAGTCCGTTCAGTAGCCACAGGGTCAGGGCCGGGTCCCGCTCTACGGTATAGCCCGGATACAGCTCTTCAACCACCTTGCTACCACTGGCGATCGCTTCCGCATCCACGCCGGTATAGGCAGTCAGCAGGAAATCCTCGGTAATAGTGCCGCGCAGCCCGCATACCTTGTATTTGGAAAAATAAGTTTGGTTGCCGACGGTTACGCCCGGCACAGTTCGGTTGCGGTACACATAATCGTCTTCCAAAACGCCTTTGAAATCGCATTCTTCCGCCAACAGGACACCCACAGAATCGCTCCAACCCAGATACCAGTCGTCCCTGGAGTCCACCACCGCGCCCATATACAGGGGCGATTTATCCAGGTAAGCGGCAGTGCTCCCCGCGAGAGTGAAATCAATCGGTGAGGAAATTCCAGGTATACCCGCGCCACTGGGCACGAAGCTGCTATCCAGCACCGCCGAAACCTGATAGACACCGCTGAGATCCCGCGTTTTTTCCGCGAAATCACCACCAGTGGAAGACTCCTCGTCGGAAGTTACTGTGGCATCGCAGTCGAGTACCACATTGTCAAAATAAATCTGCAGCGGGTCCGAATACTGAAGATTGTTGGTGGACAGGTCATCAATATCCAGGCAGTTGCTGAAATCGGTCACCACCGAGTTGTATAACAGCAGTCCGGAACCCTGCTCCAACAGGATAGCGCTGGCCGCTGCTTCGGCGCCCTTGATGGTGACATTGGCCAGCACCGGGCGGGAGCGGGGATTAGCGTCGTGGTCCGTCGCATCGTTGCGCCCCAGCAGTGCGTGTCCCCTGCCCCGCTCCCCGGTGTTTAAAATCGCATACTGTAGGCTTCCCCGATAACCGTCGCTCCACTGTACCTGGTTGCCGGCCACATTGGAGACCAGCAAGTGCTTTATATTGACCACGCCGCCGATCAACTCCAGTCCGTCGCTGTCCGAATCGGAAATATCCAGGTAATCGACCTGCCCGGCTTCGCTAACCTCCCGCATCGCCAGTGCTGGTTGATCCCCGCCCACCCCCAACAAGCGCAGGTAGCTGATGTCCACAAACTGTTCTCGGGCCAGACGGCACAGATCCTGACCACTGCAGTTTTGCGCCAGGCCCTGAATCGCCACCCCTCCCCAGCTACCCCGGTGCTCCTGCGGCTCCAGTTGCACCGGTGACTCGGGGGTACCCTGCACACGCAACACCACATCGGGGCTGAACGCCAGGGAGGACTGTTCCCCCAGCAGCAGCTTGGAATTTCCATCCAGAACCACCTGCTGTGGCTGCATTAATGCCGCCTGCTGCTGCTGCTGATCAAGAAGGCCAAAGTCACTGCCGAACGTGAGCCTTCCCACTATGCGCCAGGCCACCAATTCATCGTTAATATCGTCGTCAAAGTAAAAATTGTCGTTTACCCTGCCGCTCAACTCACAGACGCTGTAGCTGGAGGTGCCGATGTTCAGGGTATCCCCGGTCTGGGTCCCCACACCGTAGCAGGGCGCATAATAGAGCCCCAACTCATAACCAGATTGGAACTCCAGGGCAGTATTGAGAACTATGGACGCAACACCGATGATAGCGGGGTTTCCAAAACCCAGGGTGGGCGTCAGATCCGGATTCAACTGGTAGACATTGGTCCCGCTGGCGAGCACCTGATCGGCGAAGTCAACGCCCCCCCCGCTCTCTTCAGTGGGGGAGGCGCAATAGAAGACGCTGTTTGTGGTCTTCAGCTGCGTACTGGCGTCGTCCACTTTGAGACAGTGACCAAAGCCCTGCACCGCCACATTGTTCATTGAGACGCTGCCGCCCCCGGAAAACTCTATGGCTCCGCCACCGGTCAAAGCCTTGTCCACCAACACCAGTCTATCCAGGACAACCCCCTCCTGCCCCTCCGATTCGCCGACCGCTGCGGCGCTGTTCTCTCCCCTAAGGGCGGCGGTCTCGGCCTGATGGTAAATCAGTGAATTCCTCACGAAACCGCCAAAACCCCCCAGCCAGTGGATGGCATGCCCCCTATTGCCCATGGCATAGGTGCCTATTTCCATAGCACCACCGCGCAACTGCAGCCCTCCCCTGCCGCTATAAAAAACACCGCTGGGAGCTGGATTCTGGCCCAGGTGCGGCGCATTGACTGTTATCGCCGCTTCCAACTGCGGACCCTGGATAGTTTCACCCCCGGCTTCGGCTATCCAGCCGGTAAAGCCGGTGACGCTGGGGTTGGAAAACGCACTGGAGTCTTTCAACAGTATGTCTGCCTCCCTGGACTCCTGCAGCGACAGGCCGCCGAAAAACCCCCAGTCGCCCTCCACATTGCAGAAGTTATCCGCGCTCACGCCTGAGCCACAGTCCGGATGGTAGCCGATACCATTGACCACCAATCCCCCCCACTCCCCACCCCCGATGTTGTCGTCATCGATGGATACGATATTCGCTCTCAACAGGCCATTCCGGTGCACCACCACCAGGCTGCCGGCGCGAGCGTACAACTTGTCCTTAGTTTGCGGCATCTCCAGCTCGTGCAGATCATCCCCCTGCAGTTCCGCCAAGGTCCGGTAGGGCTTGCTGGTTCCCACCTCATAGACACCATCCAGCACCCACACCAGCGGTGCGTAGTTGTGGGAATTCTTCAGCTTGACCCTGGTGAGCCGGCTCAACTCTGTACTCAGCAGACACGCCTGTGTCATCACACCATCCACAAGAACAGGCTCCAGCGGAGTTCCCACCATACCGCCGTGTACCACTTCGCACTGGGCCAAAGCCACATCCAGTGGCTCCTCCTGCGCCAACTCGTCGGACCTGTCCGCGGAGCAGGCGGCCAGCACCAGGGTCAACCCTGACAGCAACAGACTTCGCGCCACCCAGTTTGACATGGCGGAACAGTAATTTTTTTGCGCTATTGGTAAAATTCGCCGTAGCAGCTTCATATTCTTACCCCGGTAGTCTTGCGTTAAAGGAGCGCCGTTATCAAACGGACCAGCAGTGGCCGCGCTGGAAAATACACTAACCACATCTAAACTGCTGGATTCAGTTCCAGCCTGTTTGGTATTTCAAACTCAACTTTCAGCCGTGCCTGCCCAGCACCCGGCAAGCTCTGTACCTGCCTGCGTCCAGGTATACTGGAACACCGGGCCGGCAAGCCGGTGAAAACGATTAAAAATCGTAACCTGCCTGAAGTTTAAGGCTACGACCGGAAGCGTAATTCAGGTATGGGGTATCGTAATTCTCATACCGGAGGTCATGCTCCTCGTCGAGAATATTTCCCAGAGAGGCAGAAAGGGACAGGCCATTAAAAAATTTTTTCTTATAAATCAGTTTCAGGTCATCGTAAGGCTGGGCGTAAACGTCGGATGGAATCGATACCAGACCGGGGTTCGCCACCGCCAGTTCTCTGCCCCTTGAGTTCAGTACCAGGGTCAATTCCTGGCCGCTATCGATATGGTCATACCCCAGCTGCAGGTTGCCGACATAATCCGGCTGCCCCTGCAGCGGTCTTTCCAACTCCCGCGCAAAAACACCGCTTCCCTCGACAACCTTTACCGAAGAGGTGATGTCCGCATAATTGAATTGCACAAAAATCGCGTGATCATCGTTGTGGCCAAAAACAAACTCCCGACGCACATCCAGCTCTGCGCCATAAACCTCCGCCGTCTCTGCATTGTCAAAGGTATAGTAGTCAAACTTATCGCCAATCCTGTCAAACCGGTTTTCGATGGCGTTGAACAGTTCTTTGGAAAATATTGCGAAAGTGACAGATTCTGTTTCCGAGGGGTACCATTCGATACGCACGTCGTAGTTTTTGATCCGCGTCGGCTTGAGCAGAGGATTTCCCGTATAGCGTTCAAGCGTTTCAATATCTGTAAATGTCCTGGGCACCATCTCGTAGATCTCCGGCCAGCTGACGGTTTCAGACCAGGCCGCCCTGAGTTGCAGATTATCGCTGATGCTATAGGTCAGGTTGGTGGAGGGTAGTTCATAGCTTTCATCCAGCAGCGGTGTCATCGGCTCTATGGTGTAGGCATACTGCTCCGCAGCCAGGTCAAAGGTTTCCTTTCTGATTCCGAGGTTGACCCTGAACTTGTCGAATATCTCCAGATCCGCGAGCAGATAGCTGGCACTTAAGTCCTGCCGCACTATATAGCTGTTCCCAGAGAGTCCCTCATCCCGCGTCGGCAACAATTCGCCCACACTCAAATAGAATCCATCCAGCCCCGGTCTGCCGAGGATATATTCCGGCAGATAGATTTCCCTGGGATCCACATTCTGTTGATTGGACCCCGAAGCAAAGCCCTTTAACCTGTAGTAATAGTAGTAGCCGTCTCGGTCTCGGCGCAGCTCATGCAGACCGCCCTGCAGCTGCCCGGAAATTCCGTACAGATCTGTAAACGGGAAACCGATATCCAGACGGTGACCGTTGTTTTTCTCCTGCATTTCCTCCCACAAGTGGTAGTCGTGGGCACCACTGTAGCTGTCATCCGGACCCTGGCTTTTGTAGGCGTACTGGGTGGCATTGGGGCGGAGGTATTCCGTATTGGCCTTCATCAACTGCCAGTCGATATCCACCGAATCCAGATAGGCCAGTGGCTCCAATACCCCAACCTCAAAACTGTGGTTTCCCCACAGCTGGTGGCTAAGCAGCTCTTCCTCTATCCAGTCCACCCGCTGATACTTGAATCGCTGTATATCCTCCGCCTTTACCGCTTCAATATCTTCGCCCAATGCCAATATTAATTCTCTCCTTTCAGCTCTATCGGGCAAGTCGTAACTGGTTTCGATCTCAGCGGAGTTGGTGGTATGACGGAGTAAGACATTGTTGATGCCAAAGCTGTGACGCTCGCCAGGATCCCACTGGAGGTTGAGCATGGCGCTTGCATCGATCACATTGTTGCTATCGTCCGTTTCACCCACCCGCTCCAGAGACAACCCCTTTTCTCCCGTTCTATCCAGTTGGAAACTGGAATAGCGAAAGTTGGTCTTTCTATTGCTGCTCCACTTATTGGAATAGCGCAGGGCGCCGATAAGGCCGAGGCGTTGCTCTGACAGGTCCCAGGAACGGCCTCCATTGAGACTGATGGCCGAATCCATCGGTGCGCGGCCCGAATAGATGGCGTTATGTTGCAGGCTTTGTCCCATGGCCTTGATCGCTTCCTGGTCGAAACCGCCGTAACCCTGTTCGCCATCCTCGATATTGATCCAGTCCCCCAGGGTGAGTTGCAGGGCGTCCGGCAATGCCCGGCTGCCATCGTCCATTCCCAACCAGTCTTTATCCCCCTCGGTGGCAGACATCTGCATTTCCTGGCCATGCATCTCACTCCTGCTGGCGGAATAGGACACTTTCAGAAAGGGTTCATCGGGAATTTCCCGCGTGCGCATACTGATATGACCGGCAGTGGCGCTGGCGGGAATATCGGCTGTGGCACTTTTCTGCAGGTTCAGGCTGCGAAGAATTCCGGCGGGGAAAATATCCAGCGGGAGATCCCGCCGCGCCGGGTCCGTGCTGGGAAGTGTGGCACCGTCGAAATCAGTTGATTGGTAGCGGCTTTTCATGCCCCTGACTACGGCATAGCGGTCGTCCTGCAGGGAGACGCCCACAACGCGCTTTATAGCGCTGCTGACCATAGAATCATCAAAGCGGGAAATCTGTGAGAAATCTATGCCATCCGTCACCGCTGAAGCGTTGCGCTCAAGTTCGATAGGATTGTCCCGCTGGTAGCGGCCAACCACCTGAACCTCCTCGATGGCCTGGACGCCGGATTCGTTGAGGTCATCCACCGGGTCCATTTCGACATCGGTCAGAAGGTTGAGTTTTGCCAATACTTGCAGGCTGGCCAGGCGCAATGTGCGGTAGTCCGGGTGCGTCACCTCCAGTTGGTAAACCCCCGCCGGCAGCTCCAGGCGGAAGCTTCCGTCCCGGTCTGTTACCGTCTCCTGACTTCCGCCCAATACCTGCAGGGTTACATTCCGCAAGGGGCGGCCAGTGTCCGAGGACACCACGGCGCCCTCAATGCTACCATTGTTGAATTCAGCGCCTCCGGCACCCTGTTTCAGTGTGCCATCTCCGTCCAGCTCAGCTAAATCCACTTTGCGGATTGACTTAATGGCGCGCCCGCTGCGGGAATCCATATGCACGGTAACAAAGGCCGCCTGCTGGTCCAGAACTGAAAACTCATAGGGCACCCACAACTCCGATATCCCGACCCGCAGACGATAGCGTCCTGCATCAATATCCGGCAGAAATAGGCTGGCTTCGGCCTCTCCCATCTCCACTGCGGAGCCATTGATTTGCACTGTGGGCCGCTCCGCCGGCGCGCCGTCCAGGTAAACATCCAACCTGAGTGCTGCGGACTCTGCTTTACAGGCAATCGCCATAGTCACAGCAACACACAAACACGACCGGGAAAATTTGTCTTTGACGCGATTTTTCATAAAGTGAACCTTCCCCTTTGGAAAATGACACGAATTAAGACAACTTATGAGATCACAACCGGTTGCGACATTACCTGGCGGTGGCCACTGACGGATAGGAGGAATTATCGAAATACTGAAAAGCCGCTCCTGAGCAACTCGTCAGCAGAAAATCAAGTCGTCTGATTGGGAGTATTGAAGTTGATGAGGGTTAAACTTTTATGAAGAACCCATTGCAGCAAAACAAATTTTAAAGAGAATAGTGCGCCAATGGATATTTGGCCTTTATTGTTATAAGAGAAAATTTAACTTTAATGGAATTAATTTTATCGTCGCAATAATCCACAGCATTGGTTAATATTTTTATTATGGCGCAAATTACAACTTTAACCGGAAATCAATTTAATGCTTATTTTCTGTGCAACTATAGACGTTTGTATCACCATGCCCTCTATAAAGGGGGATTCGGCGGGCATGAATTCGACTTACCAGCCGCCAACAGCCAAGACGATAAAACTCGATAACACCTATTATTAACCTGACACTTCAACCGATACTCAGCCATCAGCGGAAGGCAAGAATGATCCAGGGACGAATTCCACCGACCTGCCTAGGGCCCTTACGGTTAGCGCTTCTGGTAATTTTTCTGTCAACACTTAGTAGCTGTTCCGGGGTCCAGTTGGCCTACAACCAGTTGGATCACTGGATAGGCTGGCAGCTGGATGATTATGTCGATCTGTCCCGCGACCAGAAAGAAAACCTGAAAACCACATTGGCACGCTTCCACCACTGGCATCGACAGACTCAGTTACCCCACTATGCCGAGTATTTAACCCAGCTTGCGATCGGATTGGAGGCCGACAATACGCAGCAAATATCCCTACCGGCTGTGGAAACAAAGGCGCTGGAATTCTGGCGACAAACTTGGGATCGGCTCTGCGATGACCTGTTGCCTCTGATTGCCAGCCTCAATGATGATCAGATCGAGCAACTGGATCGAGAGCTGGGCAGGCAACGGGAAAAATGGCTGAAAAGGTGGCGAAAGCCCCCGGAGGAAATGGTGCTTTACCGCGACCGCCAGGTGCGCAAGCAGAGCAAGCGCTGGCTGGGACCGTTGAACCACGGGCAGGAGGCATCGATAGCAATCTGGGCAGAGGTCTCATACGAGCCTTTACACCATTATCGTCAGCGACAGTTGTGGCAAAACCGGTTTGTAGAACTTTTACGCGACAAACCCAAAGGCTATCAACAGCAACTAAGGGCGATGATGATGAACCCCGCACAGCTTTGGCCGCAGGAGTACCGTCTCCGACAGGAACAACGCCGTATCAGTACGCGCCGCCTGGCTGAAGCGATCCTCGCCGATACCAGCCCCCGGCAGCGCCGGTATCTGGCAGACAAACTGCGGGATTACGCGGAGGATTTCCGCGCTCTTTCCGCACAATGACAACGATCACAGGTCATTGCGCCACTTGGCACAAGTTCCTTCACAACGGATGACGCCACCGGGCACGACTGCTAAGCTCCGGGCTTTCGGGGGCCGAGGGAGAAATAGTGTGTATATCGACTCCGCCAGTCGTGAACAACTCGTGGAATGGGAAGAAGCTCTGAGCGCGCAGTATCGCCGTGTCTGTGACCACCAACTCAGCCTGGACCTCACCCGGGGCAAACCCTCGGCGGCTCAGCTGCACCTGGCCGACAGTCTCGACGGTATTCTGAATGATGACTACCGGGCATCTGACGGCACGGATACCCGCAACTATGGTGGTCTGACCGGGTTGGCCTGCGCGCGCGAACTGGGCGCAGATATTCTCCAGGTGCCCAGTGCAGAGGTCATAGCTGCGGGCAACAGCTCACTCACTCTGATGTATCACGCCGTTCTGACCGGCTACCTGTTCGGTTTTGCCGGCCACACACCCTGGCGCAAATTGACGGCACCCAAGTTTTTGTGTCCGGTACCCGGCTATGACCGCCACTTCGCTATTTGTGCACAACTCGGGATCGGCATGGTGACTATCCCGATGACAGCCACAGGGCCGGACATGGCTGCCGTTGAGGCTGCCATCAAAGACGACCGGGAAATCGTCGGTATCTGGTGTGTGCCCAAGTTTTCCAACCCCACCGGCGTCACTTACAGTATGGAGACGGTAGAGCGCATGGCCCGCCTGGGGCAGTCCAGCCACCCCGGCTTCCGGATTTTCTGGGACAATGCCTACGCCATCCACGACCTGGGGCGCCAGGTCAACCTGCCCAACATCCGCACAGCAGCACTGGAGTACGATACTCTCGATTCAGTGCTGCAGTTCGCCTCCACCTCCAAAATCACTCATGCGGGTTCAGGGGTGGCGTTTGTCAGCGCCAGTCCCGCCAATCTCGCTTCCCTTAAAAAACAGATGGAAGTGATGACCATTGGGCCGGACAAGGTAAACCAGTTGCGCCACTCGCGCCTGTTCCCGGAATTCACCCGCTTGAAAGAGCATATGAAGAGGCATGCGGAAATACTGAAGCCCAAGTTTGAGTGTGTGCTGCAGCAACTCGAAAGCCATCTGGGCGATTCGGATCTGGGGGCATGGGAAGCGCCCGAGGGCGGCTACTTCGTTTCTTTTAACACCCGGCCCGGCTGTGCCGCCGCTGTGGTGGAGCTGGCCGCCGACGCCGGGGTAAAACTGACCCCGGCCGGAGCCACTTTCCCCTATGGCGAAGACCCCCAAGACCGCAATATCCGCATAGCCCCCAGCTTCCCGCCCCTGGAGGAACTGGATACCGCCATGTCCGTACTGGTGTTGTGCATCAAGCTTGCCAGTGTGCGCCGCCAGCTCACGGCATCCGGATGACCGCGGGACGTCAACCCGACAGGTAGCGCCGGGCAAATTTGAGCTCTGCCTGCTCCAGATCCACCACCAGACCACCGACCGCGTAGCAAGAGGATAGCACCGCCTCACTGCCAAAATAGTCCGGCTTTGCCAAAGCAATTCCCAGCATATGGAATGGAAGAAAAGACCTCTGTCGAATTTGCGAGTAATTACAGACACACTCTCTATCAAGCCACATCAACAGAGTGCTCGATGCTCAGACGCCGGAGTGGAGGATAAGGCTCTATCGCAACAATATTTATCCGGCAACTTGCTTAGTTGCCGGATAAATCGGCATAGATTGTTCTCTTTTACGGCCTCCCTGCCTGCGAAAAATTACAGGCAATTACTAGATGCCGATCAAGCCTGTAACTACTTTATTTATCGCTAAGGATTTCTGGGTTTAGACCGCAAACCCGAACAGAGAAAAGCCAGGCGATGCTGTCCGCTACACTGCCAGCCAGCGATCGGCAGGTGAAAATCGTGCGTAAATTTACAAAAGTCCCCGGTGAATCACCGGTTTGATCTCGGTATTGGGGCCCCAAAAGGGGTATGGCTATGGCCTACTCTGTGTCCGCCGGGGGCCTCATGGGCGCTGGGAACGGGAACTGCGCCACCTTCTCACCCTTTACCTCGACAATCTTGCCGGTGCCCTCTTTCTCCACCTCATCGATACGCACAATACTGTGCATGGGGATATAGGAACGCGTGACCGAGGCGAACTCGGTTTTGAGTTTCTCCTCGCTGGGGTCCACCACCAACTGGGACTTCTCCCCAAACACAAACTCCTCCACCTCGATAAATCCATACATATCACTTTGATAGATGGCACGGGCGTAGAGTTCATACACCTGATTCTGATTGTGAAAAATCACTTTGTAGATTGGGTTCGCCATAGATGTCTCTGTTGAGGGCCTGCCCCTGGGAATACTAGCCTCTGCGCAGCGATTCTGGCCAATGCAGGAAAAAGCGCGCAAGAATAGCACAGGATAGCGGGTGCTAACTACAGTTGCCCTGAACACCGTCTAGGCAGCCTGCTGGCGGGTCGCTATAATGCCGCCCCTCTCCAACTGAACAGTTTTTAGCCAGGCCAGACATGTCCGAATCAGCGCCCCGCGACCGGGTGAAAAAGCTCTATATCAAGACCCACGGCTGTCAGATGAACGAGTATGACTCGGGGCGCATGCGCGACCTGCTGGGCGAGTCGCACGCCATGGTAGCCACAGACGATCCGGACGAGGCGGACGTACTGCTGATCAACACCTGTTCTATCCGTGAAAAGGCACAGGAAAAATTATTCCACCAACTGGGCCGCTGGAAGCACCTGAAGGAAAAGAATCCGCACCTGATCATCGGCGTCGGTGGCTGTGTCGCCAGCCAGGAAGGCGAGGCCATCTCCAAGCGCGCCCCCTATGTGGACCTGATCTTTGGCCCCCAAACCCTGCACCGCCTGCCGGAAATGATGGAGACCCGGGAGCACAACAGTGGCGCGGTAGTGGTGGATGTATCCTTCCCCGAAATCGAGAAGTTTGACCGCCTGCCGCAACCGGAAGCCGACGGTGCCACCGCGTTTGTCTCGATTATGGAAGGCTGCTCCAAGTACTGTACCTTCTGCGTGGTCCCCTATACCCGGGGGGAGGAAGTCAGCCGCCCTCTCGCAGATGTCCTGGAGGAGATCGCCCACCTGGCCGCTCAGGGTGTCCGCGAGGTGAACCTGCTGGGACAGAATGTCAACGCTTACCGGGCACCGGGCGAAGATGGACAAGTGGTCGACTTTGCCGAACTGATCACCTATGTGGCCGCCATCGACGGTGTCGACCGCATCCGCTACACCACCTCCCACCCGGTGGAGTTCTCCGATGCACTCATCGACGTCTATGCCGAAGTACCGGAACTGGTGAGCCATCTGCACCTGCCGGTTCAGAGCGGCTCTGACCCGATTCTTATGGCCATGAAGCGCGGCCATACAGCCCTTGAATACAAGTCCAAGATCCGCCGCCTGCGGAAGATACGCCCGGACATCTGCCTGTCCTCCGACTTTATCGTCGGTTTTCCGGGGGAGACCGAAAAAGATTTCGCGGCCACATTGAATCTGATCCGGGAAATGGACTTCGACATTTCCTTCAGCTTTATCTATTCGCCACGCCCGGGCACCCCGGCAGCGGATTTGCCCGACGATACGCCGGGGGAAGTCAAGAAACAGCGCCTGCAGCAGTTGCAGGGCCTTATCAACCGGCAGGCTGCGGCCATTGCCCGGCGCATGGTAGGCAATAAAGAGCGCGTACTGGTTACCGGCGTGTCGAAAAAGGATCCCGGCCAACTGCAGGGCCGGACCGAAAACAACCGTGTGGTCAACTTCCGCTGCGACAACCTGGCACTGATCGGTAACTTTGCGGATCTGCTGATCGAAGAGGCGCTGCCAAACTCGCTGCGCGGTACCCTGGTGACCTCTGAACTGGATGGCCCACTGTTCTGAGTGGGCATCCCACAAGGGGTCCAGAGGCGGTGAAATCTATATTAATAGCAAAATATTATATAAAAATTCCTTTCTATACCCTATTTGTCAGAGGCAAAGCTTTCCCCTGGCCGGAAAATCGGTATACCCTAGAGACTAAATGTCAGATAAAGGTGCACGGAAACCAATTTGGAAACACATACTCTCGCTCACAGTATCACCCTTGAACCCAACGATGCCCGCCGCCTGGCCAATCTCTGTGGCCAATTCGATCAGCACCTGCGCCAGATTGAACACCGTCTCGATGTGGAAATCCGCAACCGCGGCAACCGGTTTGCCTTTTATGGCGAACCCAGCTCGGCCCGCGCCGCCGGAGAGCTATTGAGCTTCCTCTATGCAGAAACCGGCGAGCGCGATGTCCTCACCCCGGACGAGATCCACCTGGCACTGCAGCAGTCGGGGGTTGAAGAACTGCTGGAACAGGAGAGCCCGGAGGGTAAGCCGGAAGACGGGCAGGTGGTGTTGATCCGCACCAAGAAGTGTTCGGTGCGGCCCCGCGGTGTCAATCAGCGCAAGTATGTGCACGCGGTGCAGACCAATGACATCAATTTTGGAATCGGTCCAGCCGGGACTGGCAAGACTTACCTGGCGGTGGCCTGTGCCGTAGAGGCACTGCTCAAGGATGAGGTGGAGCGCATCCTGCTGGTCCGCCCGGCAGTGGAGGCCGGCGAGAAGCTGGGCTTCCTGCCCGGGGACCTGAGTCAGAAAGTAGACCCCTACCTGCGACCTCTATACGACGCCCTGTATGAAATGCTGGGCTTCGAAACCGTTGGCAAACTGATCGAACGCAATGTGATCGAGGTGGCACCGCTGGCTTACATGCGGGGCCGCACGCTCAACAATGCCTTCGTGATTCTCGACGAAAGCCAGAACACCACCCGCGAGCAGATGAAAATGTTCCTGACCCGCATTGGTTTTGGCTCCACTGCGGTGATCACTGGCGATCCCAGCCAGATAGACCTGCCCCGCGGCCAGGCCTCGGGCCTGCGCCACGCCGCCGAGGTCCTGCGCCGGGTCAACGACATCAGCTTTACCCACTTCGGGGCCAAGGATGTGGTTCGCCACCCCCTGGTACAGCGCATTGTGGAAGCCTACGATTTCCACGAAGCCGCGCAGGAAGCCCCTGCCGGCCGGCAGGACGAAGACGCGGCCTGAAGCCGCGACCCCAGCCGATCGCCATGAACCAAGTGCACCTCGACGTACAGCGAGCCAGCCAGTCCCCCGGCCTGCCCAGCGATGACCAGCTTCGCACCTGGGCCACCGCTGCGCTGGCCAATACCCGCGGAGACGCCGAACTCACGGTGCGCATTGTCGATGAAGAAGAGAGCCGGCAACTGAACCGTCGGTACCGGCAACGGGACAAACCCACCAATGTCCTGTCCTTTCCGGCGGCGTTGCCCGAGGACCTGGACCTGCCACTGCTGGGCGATCTCGTTATCTGCGCCCCGGTGGTCGCCCGGGAGGCCCGGCAGCAGCAGAAGCCGCTGTCTGCGCACTGGGCTCACATGGTAGTCCATGGCACACTCCACCTGCTGGGTTACGACCATATCGAGGACACCGACGCAGAGATCATGGAGAGCCTGGAGACCCGCCTGCTGGCCGGACTCGACATCCCCGACCCTTACTGCGGCGACTCTGCCGCAAACCACACCGGCACCGGCGGCCGGTGACAAACTAGACTAGCAACGAGAGAATACGGAGCATGGCAACTTCCATGACCACCGACGAACCCCCAAGTAGTCACTCTTCCAGCAAGCCCCGGTCCGGGGAGAAAAACTGGCTGGAAAAACTCTTCAGGGCCTTTTCGGCCGAGCCCAAGTCCCGCGATGAGCTGCTTGAAATCATCAAGGATGCGGCGGAAAACCAGGTAGTGGATGCGGAGGCGCTGTCCATCATCGAAGGCGCACTGGACGTGTCCACCCAACAGGTGCGGGAGATAATGATCCCGCGTTCGCAGATGGTGGTTGTGAGCCTGCAGGACAAGCCGGAGGCGTTCCTGCCGAAAATCATCGAATCCGGCCACTCCCGCTTTCCCGTCACCGGTGACGGTATAGACGATATCCGCGGCATTTTGCTCGCCAAGGATCTGCTGCCGCTGATTCTGAAAGGCGCGACGGGCTTCAGCCTCGAAGAAATCATACGCCCCGCCAATATCATCCCGGAGAGTAAACGCCTCAATATACTGCTGCGGGAGTTTCGCGAGAACCGCTATCATATGGCAGTGGTAATCGACGAGTACGGCGGCGTATCCGGGGTGGTCACTATCGAGGATATTCTGGAGGAAATCGTCGGCGAGATTGAAGATGAGACCGATGAGGAAGAGGAGGATAGTTTTATCCGCAAGGTGGGCGAGAATGATTACATCGTCAAAGCCCTCACCCCCATCGAGGATTTTAACCAGTTCTTCGACAGCGAACTCAGTGACGAAGAGTTCGATACCGTCGGCGGACTGGTGATGCAGTCGTTCGGCCACCTGCCGGGGCGCGACGAGGTGACGCAGATGGGCGATTTCACCTGCCGCGTGCTCTACGCCGACAACCGGCAGGTGCACCTGCTGCGCATACACCGCGAGGGCCACCCGGGTAAAATTCCGGCCTAGCCCCGAGCTGACCCGGGGTTGGAATTCCGCACAGCCATTTGACCTGAACAGACCGACAAGATGCCCAGACTCTACATCTCCCTCGCCAGCCTTGTCGCAGGTAGCCTGCTCACCCTGTCATTCGCTCCCTTCGACTTCTGGCCGCTGGGACTGCTGTCCCTCGCCCTGTTCGCGTGGCTGAACCTGTACGCCGCCGGCCGCCGCCAACTGCCGGGACGCAGTACTCTCTGGCTGGCATTCTGTTTCGGTCTGGGGCTTTTCGTCAGCGGCGCCTCCTGGGTCTATGTGTCCATCACCCAGTTCGGTGGCTCCTCGGTGGTTTTGGGTGTTGCACTGACCGGTGCCTTTGCAGCCATTATGGCATTGCTGTTCGCCCTGCCATTTTTCTTCCTCGGCCATTTTACCGACCATAGGTTGAGCTTCGCACTGGCTTTTGCCGCCCTGTGGTTCCTGAGCGAATGGCTGCGCAGCTGGCTGTTCACCGGCTTTCCCTGGTTGTTCTCCGGCTATGGGCATGTTCACACCTGGCTGTCCGGGTGGGCGCCGGTGGTGAGTGTTTATGGCATGGGCCTGTTGCTGGCGCTGACCGCCGCAACTGCAGCTCTGCTGGTCTCCGGCCGCTTGCGACCGCTGCGGTACAGAGCCGATGCCGCGCTGCTGACCGCAGTGCTGGCCATCTGGCCGCTCGGGGCACTGCTGTCCCAGGTACCCTGGACCCAGGCCGCCGGCAAGCCGCTTTCGGTGGGCTTGGTGCAGGCAAATATCCCCCAGGAGAAAAAGTGGCTGCCCGCTTTCCGCGGCGAGACAATCGACCGCTATCAGGAGGCCACCCGCAACCTCTCGGGACAGGGAGTGGACGTTATTGTCTGGCCTGAGGCGGCGCTGCCGCTGTTGTACCACCAGGCGCCGAACCTGATGCAGGCACTGCAGCGCAACGCCGAACAGAGCGGTATCGACCTGATCAGCGGCCTGCTGTATGACCGCGAGGCCAGCAGTGAGGAAAGCCGCGCTCACCGCGTCGTGTACAATTCGGCCGCTGTGTTCGGCCGCACCCCGCAGGTCTACCACAAGCGGCACCTGGTGCCGTTCGGGGAATATGTACCGCTGGAAAACTGGATCCGCGGCACCATAGAGTTTTTCGACCTGCCCACTTCTTTCATCCGCTCCGGCCCCGACAAACAGCAGCCCCTGAATGCCGGCGACGCCACCTGGGCACCGCTTATCTGCTATGAGATCGTCTACCCAAGCCTGGTGGCGGACTCCGCCCTGAATGCCCAGGTATTGCTCACCATTAGCAATGACGCCTGGTTTGGGGATTCCATTGGCCCGCTGCAACATATGCAAATGGCCCAGATGCGCGCGCTGGAAACCGGCCGCTATCTGGTGCGCGGCACCAACACCGGCGTGACCGCAATCGTGGATCCGCACGGGAGGATTACCCAGCGCCTGCCACAGTTCGAACGCGCCACTCTGGTGGGCCGGGTCACTGCCATGCAGGGCGTCACCCCCTTTATGCTGGCCGGTATTACTCTGCCGTTTGCACTGGCGCTGCCGATGCTCGCCATTGGCCTCGCCCTGCGCCACAAACCGACTCCGGACCAAGATACCAAGCTGACGGCCAAGCGCTGACAAGACGCGCAAATCGCCCCCAAAATGACTGATTTATCCTACACTGGCTCCAGATAAATCACGGGCCGCACAAAAATAATGCCAACCGGCAAGGATGCCATCACTATGCACAGTTTGATTACCGGCGGCACCGGCCTTATTGGCCGTTTGTTTTGCCAGCACTGGCTGGCCCGCGGCAACACGCTAACGGTATTGAGCCGGCGGCCGGACAAGGTGCGGCAGCTGTGTGGAGAAACCGCCACAGGCTGCCGCGAACTGCAGCAGGTACAGGAACCGGTCGACATTGTGGTGAACCTGGCGGGGGAACCCATTTCCCGCCGCTGGACGGAACACTCCCGCCAGCAAATCCGCACTTCGCGGATAGGTACCACGGAAGAACTGGTGCGCTGGTGCCTGTCGCTCAAGCAACCCCCAAGATATTTGTTGTCCGGTTCAGCAGTAGGCTACTACGGCGACCGCGGCGGCGATCTGCTGCGGGAAAACAGCCCTCCGGGGGGCGGCTTCGCGGCACAGCTGTGCCGCGACTGGGAAGCGGCCACCCTGCCGCTGCAGCAGGCCGGTATCTGTGTCGGCATCATGCGCACCTCCATCGTAATGTCCACCCGCGGCGGCGCCCTCAGCCAGATGCTGCCGGCTTTCCGTTTGGGTCTGGGCGGCCCCATGAGTTCCGGCGAGCAGTGGATGAGCTGGATTCACGAAGAGGATATCGTCGGGCTGATGCTACACGCGATTGACCACCAACTCTGTAAGCCGTTTAACGCCTGCGCCCCGGAAGCGGTTACCAACAACAGCTTTGCCCGGCTGCTGGGCAAGCAACTGCAGCGCCCGGCGGTGATGCGCACTCCCGCATGGCTGCTAAAACTGTTGTTTGGGGAAATGGCTGAGGAATTGCTGCTGGCCAGCCAGAGAATGGAACCACGCGTCGCACTCGACAGCGGCTACAGCTTCAGGTATCCGACTCTCGAAGGGGCGCTGGCCGACCTGCTGGGAAACGGCATCAAGCGACAAGTGGCCTGATCCGGCCCCGCGAGGCCAAGCTCAACAGAGAACTACTGATCTGGGGTAAATCAGGCCGCCACCGTATCGCCGTGCAGTGCCTGGTCGAGGTAGCGTCGGCGGGATTCACCGGTCACCGCTTCAGCCCGGCACTCCATGGGCGCTGACCCCACCCACTGGGCATGCCATCGATACCAGTGCCGCCGCTCGTCTTCGTCCCGCAACTCGACGAAATCCACATCCGCAGGATTGATATCAAATTCACGTACTATCTGCCCGGCAAAAGTCTCGAAATTCTTGCCGATCTGGACCGAGCCGCTGCCGGAAGTCAAAAACAGCAGTTCGCGGCCATCCACCGGGACCCGCTTGAAGCCGAGCCATACCGGGCGATTCAGGCGGTCGTGCAGCTGAATCGGGGAAAACGATGCAGGAATAGCCTCCATCTCAGTATTACCTCTTTTATTTTTTTCTGCGCCGGCCCCAATCCCCGCCGCAAAAAGGGTAGTTCAGGCAGGGAAATCGACGACAGACTAGACACTGCGGGCACTTATCATATGCCCCACGCCACCACCTCTCAAGGCCCAGGCGTGACCCGCAAATAAGAACCGCTCCCTAGCCGGAAGTTCCCCAGGGCCTAGCATTTGTGCACCGGCGGCATGGGCCGCCAGTGGTACCAGAACTGACCCAGCAGCTCCCGCCAGTAGGTTTGCGTGCGCAGCATCGCGGCGGCACTGGGTATCCACATCAGTAGAGCGCCCCGCGTGCGGGGCGGAAGCTCATCGACCACACCCACCGGCAGTGGCTGTACCTGCAGTCCGGCACGGGCAAAGACACGCGCTGCCCGGGGCATGTGCCACCAGTGGGTCACAAGGACAATACGCTCAATACCCGAGTCATGCAGTATGGCCGCACTATTGACCGCATTTTCCGCCGTGGTGCGGCTGCAGCCGTCGCGCCAGGTCACCGGTCTCCGCAGCAGTTGCTGCAGCACAGCGACCATCATATCCGCCTCAGAGTCCTGATCCCGCTGCAAAACCCGCCCACCGGCAACCAGTATCGGCAGCTGCGCCGGCGCTCCCTGTGCGGCGCCGACCACCCGCTCCAGGCTGGTGGCGGAAAGTCGCTCACTGCCGCTGCTCAAACTGCGGTAACGCCCCCCACCCAAAACCACCACTGCCTGTGGCGGCCCGGGACTGTCGAGCTGGAGCTCACCGAGCTGCTTACCCAGCCAGACGGAAAATGCTGGCGTTGCACAAATCCACAGAGCCGCAAAAGAAACCATGGCCAAGGGCAGGGACAGTTTGAACAGCCAGGAGGAGGACGGAAAGAGACAGAGTATAAAGGCCGCCAGCAGACCCAGCAGGGGCGCCAGCGGCGGCAGCAGCAGTGAAGTCAGGCTGGTGTGCAGTTCCATTAGGCTTCGAGACCGCCTTCCATCTGCCTAAAGCACCCGTAACCGCAGCGGTGGCAAGGGGTGATCTGGGTGTGCGGCGCCGGCAGGACCCGATATCCACAACCGAGACACTGCAACTCCTCCCCCTCTCCCACCGTCTCGCCCGCCAGTGCCCAGGGCTGCCCGCCACTGATGCAACGGAGTAAGTTGGGCCAGGCGGTTTCCGTTGGATCAGCGGCATTCAGCAGCCAGTCGCCGGTGCGTTCCTCTAGTGTCTGCAGCTCGCCCCCCAGGCCCCGCAGATAGTCGCCGGTACGGTGCAGGTCATCCTTGAGCCAGGCGCGCAGAAAGGCCAGCTTGTTGGCAGTTAAATTTTCAACCGACAACTCCCCTTCCACCAGGTTCTCGAGGCTGCGGCGCAATTCTTCAGCCAAATCACCCTCCGGCGGCAACTTCGGTTCCTTCGTCATGGCATCCCTCATATAATCCGGCGTTTGTCAGTGTACCGGTTATTCCGGATGTGCCACTGAGCGTTGAATCACAGAGTATAGGTTCCCTACCGATGCAAGAGCAGTACAACCCGTCTACAGTCGAAGCGTCCGCCCAGCAGTTTTGGGAGGAACAGAAAAGCTTTGAGGTCACGGAGGACGCCGGCCGGGAAAAATTCTACTGTCTGTCCATGTTCCCCTATCCCAGTGGCAAGCTGCATATGGGACATGTGCGCAATTACACTATTACCGACGTTATCTCCCGTTTCCAGCGCATGCAAGGCAAGAATGTCCTGCACCCTATGGGTTGGGACGCCTTCGGCCTGCCAGCTGAAAATGCCGCCATTCAAAACAAAACCGCACCGGCCAAGTGGACCTACGCCAACATCGACTACATGAAAGACCAGTTAAAAGTGTTGGGCTTCGGCTTTGACTGGTCCCGCGAGCTGGCCACCTGCCGCCCTGCCTATTATCGCTGGGAGCAGTGGTTCTTTACCCGCCTGTATGAGAAGGGCCTGGTCTATAAGAAAAACTCTGCCGTGAACTGGTGCCCCCACGACCAGACGGTGCTGGCCAATGAGCAGGTGGAGGACGGCCGCTGCTGGCGCTGTGGCACCACTGTGGAGCGCCGGGAGCTGGCACAGTGGTTTATACGGATCACCGCTTACGCCAACGAACTCGTCAACGACCTGGACAAGCTGCCCCACTGGCCGGAGCAGGTGCGCACCATGCAGCGCAACTGGATCGGCAAAAGCAGGGGGCTGGAACTGAGTTTCGCCCTGCCCCAGACCATCGCCGGTGTGAATCATCTGGATGTATACACCACCCGCCCGGATACCCTGATGGGCGTTACCTATGTGTCTCTCGCAGCGGAGCACCCGATTTCCATGGCACTGGCGGAAGACAACCCCGAGTTGATGGCTTTCATCGCCGAGTGCAAACAGCAATCCCTGTCCGAAGCCGATATGGCCACCATGGAAAAACGCGGTATGGATACCGGCCTCAGGGCAATTCACCCCATCTCCGGCGAGGAGGTGCCGCTGTGGGTCGCCAACTATGTGTTGATGGATTACGGCTCCGGTGCAGTGATGGCGGTGCCCGCCCACGACCAGCGCGACTGGGAATTTGCGCGCAAGTACCAGCTTCCCATCACCCAGGTAATAGCGCCGGCCGACGGCGAACAGATAGACCTGGACAGTGCCGCCTTTGTCGACCGGGGCCTGCTGGTCAATTCCGGCGATTTCGACGGCCTCGACTTCGACGCCGCCTTCGCTGCCATTGCCGACACCCTCACGGCCGCCGGCAGGGGGCGGGTCACAACCCATTACCGGCTGCGCGACTGGGGTGTGTCGCGCCAGCGCTACTGGGGCGCCCCTATCCCTATGTTCAACCTGCCGGACGGCGGCGAAATTCCGGTACCGGCGGACAGACTGCCCATCCTGCTGCCGGAAGAAGTGGAACTGGACGGTGTGCGATCCCCCCTCAAGGCGGACCCCCAGTGGCGTCAGGACACCCTCGACGGCAAACCGGTGGAGCGCGAAACCGATACCTTCGACACCTTTATGGAATCCAGCTGGTATTACGCCCGCTACACCTGCCCCGACTTTGAGGAGGGTATGCTGGACCCGGCCCGCGCGGACTACTGGCTGCCGGTGGACCAGTATGTGGGCGGTATCGAACACGCCATACTGCACCTGCTCTACGCGCGCTTCTTCCACAAGCTGATGCGCGACGAGGGCCTGCTCTCCAGTGACGAGCCCTTCAAGCGGCTCTTGTGCCAGGGCATGGTGCTGGCGGAATCCTTTTACAAGCAGGACAATGGCCACAAGACTTGGCTCAACCCCGCAGAGGTTGACGTCGAGCGCGACGACAAAGGCAAGCCGGTTCGCGCGATTGAAATAGCCACCGGTGAAGAGGTCATTGCCGGCGGTGTGGTGAAAATGTCCAAGTCCAAGAACAACGGTATAGATCCCCACGCCGCCGTAGAGCAATACGGGGCTGACACAGTGCGGCTGTTCACCGTATTCGCCGCGCCGCCGGAACAGACCCTGGAGTGGCACGATGCCGGCGTCGAGGGAGCCAGCCGCTTCCTGCGCAAACTTTGGAAAACCGTATACGGCCATATCGCCGCCGGTGGCGGCAGCGCACCACCTGTCGACAGCGGCAACCTCAATGACAGCCAGCGGCAGTTGCGCCGCAAGACCCACGAGACCATCCGCAAGGTCAGCGACGACTATGGCCGCCGCCAGACTTTCAACACCGCCGTAGCCGCCGTGATGGAGCTGCTCAACGAAATAATCAGACTGGCCGAGCGCGACAGCGAGCAGGGGCTGGCGACAGAGGCGGAGGCATTGCGCACCGCAGTGCTGCTGCTGGCCCCGGTCACCCCACATATCTGCCACGCACTCTGGCGGGAACTGGGCCACGACACCCCACTGGTGGACGCGCCCTGGCCGCAGGTGGATGAAGAGGCACTGGTCCGCTCCACCATCACCCTGGTGGTACAGGTCAACGGCAAAGTGCGGGCAAAGCTGGACGCACCCGCAGACGCGGACAGGGAAGCCCTGGAGCAGTTGGCGGTGACCCACGAAAATGTGCTGAAGTTCATCGGCGATGCCCAGATCCGCAAAGTGATCGTGGTACCGGGTAAACTGGTCAACATCGTCGCCCGGTAACGGAGCAGCGCCAGCCTCACTTTTTTGCAAGGGATCAAGACGCCGGACGGCCCCGCGACTGGACACACTGCCATGAAAAAAACACTGACTATTGCGCTGATAACACTCTCCATCGCCACCGGTGGCTGTGGCTGGCATCTCCGCGGGGCACCCAAAAACTTTCCCCCGGGCAGCAAGCTGTACATCACCGCCCAGAATCCCCGCGCCGACACCGCCGAAAGCCTCACCCGGCTGCTGCAAAACGCCGGCGTGCCCATGGCGGAGTCGGCGATAGAGGCGGACTATGTGCTGATCATCCACGCGGAAAATGAGCGCAGGCGCACCGTCTCCGTCGACGCCAAGGGACGCGCATCGGAATACGAACTGACCACCAGTGCACTCTACAGCGTGCGCGACAGCAGCGGCCGGACTCTGCTCGACAACGCCGAGGCAGTCGTATACCGCACTCTGGTTTGGGACGACAACGAAGTTGTCAGCAAGGGTGAGGAGGAGCGCTCATTGCGCGTGGAAATGCGGCGCGACCTGATCAGCCGCATCATCGACCGGCTGCGCCGCATCGACATCGATGCAGCGCCGTCAGACAGAAGCTAAGCGGTCGGATGCGCATCAATCCCCGCCAGTTGTCCCAGAACCTGAATCGGGGGCTGACCCCGATTTACGTCGTTTCCGGGGATGAACCGCTGCTGGTACAGGAATGTTGCGATAGTATCCGTGCGGCCGCCAGGCAAAAGGGATACGACGAGCGCGAACTGCTGCACGGCGAGCACAATTTCGACTGGGGCACCCTGCTGGCCGCCGCCGGCAGCCTGTCGCTGTTCGCGAAAAAAAAACTCATTGAACTGCGGCTGCCCGGTGGCAAACCCGGGGACAAGGGCAGCCGGGCGCTGCAGGAGTTCGCCGGCATCCACTGCGACGACCTTGTACTGTTGCTGGTGCTGCCCAAGCTCGAGCGCACGCAGCTGAACAGCAAGTGGATTAAGGCCCTCGAACAACGGGGTACCCTTATTCAGGTTTGGCCGGTGGAGGCGCGGGAAATGCCGCGCTGGATCCACCAGCGCCTGCGCACCCTGGGATTAGAGGCGGAACCGGATGCCATTCAGATATTGGCCGAGCGCGTCGAAGGCAACCTGCTGGCGGCAAATCAGGAAATAGAAAAACTCAAGCTGCTTTGCGCAGGTCAGGTCATCACCGCCGAGCTGATGGACGCGGCCGTGGCCAGCTCGGCTCGCTACGATGTGTTTGGCCTGATCGACCGGGCGCTCGCCGGCGACGCGGACAGGGCGGTAAAAACCCTGCACGGCTTGCGAGCCGAGGGCGTCGAGGCACCGGTGGTACTCTGGGCTCTGGCGCGGGAGATACGCAGCCTGATAGAAGTGGGCCAGCAACTGGACCAGGGCCAGCCCATCGGCCGGCTGGTCCGTATCCAAAAACGCCAGCCGCTGGTGCAATCCGCACTGTCGCGGCTTGAACGGCGCCAGCTCGAAGAACTGTTGTTGCGGGCCAGGGCCGTGGATAGCGCAATCAAGGGCGACCGCGGCCGGGACCCCTGGAGCGGGCTGCTGGAACTCACCCTCAACCTAGCCGGCAAACGCAGTGTCTGATTTGCGGCCCGAACATCCCTGTTCGGAACAGCAGACTGCTGAAAAACACTTTTTCAACAGCCTGCTAGGCTTTGACGTCCTCGTCCGCTATCTTGCTATAGCGCCCACAGCTGCTGCCAGCGAGGACAACGATGAGTGAAGCTGAGTCCCTCTCCAGCCAGACCAGTACCCACACGGTTTTCAACCAGACGCCGCCGTTGACGGGGCACAATCTTTACGCCGGCGACGGCGCTCTGCGCGATGCAGTGACAATGTATGGCGGCCACTGGGCAGAGGAGGATTTGCAGCGCTATGGCGAAATCTGCGGTCGTCCGGAAATGATCGAGCGCGGCTTTCTCGCCAATGCCTTCCCGCCCGAATTCGACAGCCACGACCGCAACGGCAACCGCATCGATCTGGTGCGCTACCACCCCGCCTACCATCAATTGATGCAACTGGCCCTGAGCGAAGGATTGCACAGTGCGCCATGGGTCGACCCGAAACCCGGTGCGCACCTGGTGCGCGCAGCCAAATACTACCTTCACAGCCAGTTGGAATCGGGCCACGGATGCCCCGTCACCATGACCTTCGCCGCGGTGCCAACACTGCGACTCAACCCCCACCTGGCGGCCGAGTGGCTGCCCAAGGTTACCGCCCGGGGCTACGATGCCAGTAACCGACCCTATGGGGACAAGGCCGCGCTCACCATCGGTATGGGCATGACGGAAAAGCAGGGGGGCTCGGATGTGCGCGCGAACACCAGCAGTGCCATTCCGCTGCCGGACAACAGCGGCAATAGGGTATTCGAACTGGTGGGACACAAGTGGTTTATGTCCGCCCCCATGTGTGACGCCTTCCTGATGCTGGCCCAGGCCCCCGGGGGGCTGTCCTGTTTTCTGGTGCCGCGCTGGCGCGCTGATGGGAGCAAAAATGCGCTGCAGATCCAGCGGCTGAAAAACAAGTCCGGCAATCGTTCCAACGCCTCGTCGGAAGTGGAGATGCACGGCGCCCTCGGCTGGCTGATCGGCGATGAGGGCCGCGGTGTCAACGCCATTATCGAGATGGTAGCCACCACCCGCTTCGACTGTATGGTTGGCTCCTCCGCCGCCCAGCGACAGGCGGTGATTCAGGCGATTCACCACGCCGCCCACCGCCGGGCTTTCGGCCGCCAGCTTATCGACCAGCCGCTGATGCAGAATGTCCTCGCCGATCTGCAGCTGGAAGTGGAGGGCTCCGTGGCCCTAACCATGCGTATGGCGCACGCACTGGACCACCGCGACCAGGAGAGTCAGCGGCTACTGCTGCGCCTGGGCGCCGCCGTGGGGAAATACTGGATCTGCAAACGCACACCCCACCATGCCTACGAGGCCATGGAATGCCTCGGAGGCAATGGTGTGGTGGAGGACTTTATCACCGCCCGCCTGTACCGGGACGCCCCTATCAATGCCATCTGGGAAGGCTCAGGCAATATTCAGGCACTGGACCTGCTGCGAGCCATTGGCAAGACACCCTCCGCACTGGTGGCCTGGTACGACGAGCTGGACAACAGCGCCGGCGCCGACCCGCGCCTGGACCGGGCCGTGGCAGACCTGAAAAACCAGTTTGCGGATCTACAGGAAATGGAATACCGCGCCAGATATCTGGTAGAGCGCATGGCGCTGACCATGCAGGCGCATCTGCTGGTGCAAAGCGGCAACAGCGCAGTGGCGGAAGCCTTTATTGCCGCCCGGCTGGACGCCGGCGGCGCTCACGGCACCGGCTGCCTGCCCAGGGGTCTGGACCTGGCCACACTGATCGAGCGCGGCAACCCGCACAGTACCTGACCGATGGGAACGCCGCTTACAGGCCCCGGTGGTGACGGCAAACTGCTACCAGGGAATCACCTGCCCATCCCAAAACAACAGGCGTCCACTGTCACTGGGTTTTAGCCCCTGTAACACTTCCAGGATACGTTCGGCACTGAGCTGTGGCGAGTAGAGCTTACCGGGGGCGATACGTTTCTGGAACGGTTTTGACAAGTCGGTATCGGTGGTTCCGGGATGAACTGCCACCACACAACTGGAATCCAGCCGGCGCCCCCACTCAATAGCCAGGTTCTTTACCAGCATATTCAGCGCCGCCTTGCTTATGCGGTAGCTGTACCAGCCACCCAGTTGGTTGTCGCCGATGCTGCCGACTTTGGCCGACAGGGAGGCCCACAACAATGGATTTCCGCGGGACAGCAAAGGGCCCAGTGCCTGAGCCAGGTGTAGGTGCGTCAGCAGGTTGCCGCGCATCGATGTCAGCAGCCATTCGTCACTGCACTGGTCCAGCGACTTCTCCGGCACATGGTCCCCGTCATGCAGAATACCGCAACAGTTGATCACCCATTCCGGCAACTGCGCCTGGCGGCGCAAAAACTCCCGTACCTGCTGAACCGCTTCCGGTCTGCCCAGCTGTACGCAGAGATGCCGGTTCGCCGCCGCCTGCAATAATTGCGACGGCGGTTGGCTGCGGCTTATGGTCAGCAGCCGGGCCTGCGGACAGCGCCGCCCCACTTCAGCTACCAGCGCCTGCCCCAGGCCACCACCAGCCCCGGCGATCAATACGGAGTTCGGCTGCTCAAACACACTGTGATTCCTTTTCGTGACCGGGCAATGGAATGGCTGGGGCCCGGCTTGATTTACCCTGCAGAATTTGCGGACCTGTGCCGTAAATCCAGGCTGCGCAAGCCGGGAAAAGCTGTTTCCACAAACCGCCAGCCTCCCACGGGTTTGATCGTGGCCCTGGATTCCCGTGCAATTAGACGCAAGAACTTGTGCCTCACTGACTCGAGTCGGCGCGGGGCATTCACCGGGCGCCTGACGCAGTATTGAGTTCCCTGAGCACTTCCTCCCGGACCACCCGCAGCATCGGCTCATCGGATCGAAACATCAAACCGTGAATTTCCTCAGCAGTCTGCCCCTGCAGCAGCTGCCGCAGGAATTGCACTATCTCCACCGATATCTCCTGCCCCGGCACCAGTACCGGAATGCCCGGCGGATAGGGCACAATTTCATCGGCGCTGGTACGACCCACCAGTTGCCTGTCCGCCCGGACGCCGTTGTCCATCAGCGGAAGTTCCTCCGTTTCGGCAAAGTAGGCATCGGCGGGCAAACAGGTAAGACGGGTAAATGCAGGCAGGCAACGGGATACCACCCCCAGAGCCCTTGTGCGGCGGTTGACTGCCAATTGTTTCAACGCATGGATCAAACGCAGCAGTTTGCTCTCTGTGCTGCCCAGAGTCACTAGCACTGTCACTGTGTTGTAAGTGGTCTTTTCCACCTGGATACCGTACCGGTCAAACAGCTTTATCTGCATTTCCCGCCCGGAAAAACCACTGGCGGAAAGATCGATGGTGACCTTGGTGGGGTCCAGCCGGATATTGTCGCCCCTGAGCGGATCCGGTATCAGGTCTGCACAGGTCAGCGTCCGAAAGACGCCGGTATCATCCACTGCCTGACGCAAGGTCCGCACCATCTGCATGCATTGCTGAAGCCGGCCGAAACCCTCCATCGCCATCTGTTTGCGGGCCACGTCGAGACTGGCAATCATTACATACTGGGGGCTGGTGGAGGCGTGCATGTTGAGGTTTTCACGGAAGCGGAATTCATCGAACTCAGCGTCCTGCACATGAATCATGCTGGCCTGGGAAAAAGCGGACAACATCTTGTGAGTACTCTGAGTCACATAGTCTGCGCCGCTTTCCAGCGCCGTGGGCCGCAGCTCGGGGTGAAAATAACCGTGGGCGTACCAGGCTTCATCCACCAATACCCTGACGCCGCACTTATGGGCGCGATCGATGATGGGTTTTAGGTCGTAGCGCAGGCCGTCGTAACTGCAGGAAGTCAACACCAGCAGGCGCGCATCGCCATGCTCCTCCAGCGCCCGAAAAATATCCTCGCGGCGCACCGGACCGTAGATGCCAAACTTCGGGTGCAGGGTGGATTTCAGATAGACAGGCTCGCAACGGTTCATGACGATGGCGTGGTGCACCGACTTGTGGCAGGCCTGGTCCACAATAATCTTGCCCCCGCCCCCGAGAATCTGCTGAATCACCACCTTGTTGGCGGTGGAGGTGCCGTTGGTAAGAAAGAATGTATGGCGTGCGCCAAAGGTGTGGGCGGCCAGTTCCTGCGCCTCCTGAATCACCGAATGGGGCTCCAGCAGGCTGTCCAGCACCTGTACCGATACAGACAGGTCCGTATTGAATACATGCTCGCCCATAAAACGGTAAAAGTCCCCTACCCAGGGGCTGTTGCGCAGGCTGTCACCGCCCGAATGCCCCGGCGTGTGCCAGGCGTCGCGGGCGTTGAATACATAGGCTTTCAGGGTGTCGGCAAAGGGCGTAGAAGCGCGCCGGGCGATAAACGCCTGTACCAGGCGAAACACCTGATTGAAATTGCCCTCGCGACGATCGAAGAGTTCATCAAAGCGCTGGCGCACAGACACGGAAACAGCGCAGCCCTGCACTACCAGAAAAACATTCAACTGTGTGCGGACCCCGTGCAGGTGATCGACCAGCTCTTCCGCCGCACTCAGGCTGTGCTGGTCGCAACCCCCATCGACAATCAGCGCCTGCACCTTTGGCTCGCGCAACAGCAGCTTCTCTACGGCGCTGCGGGCCACTGATTCGAAGCGCAGGCCCAGTGGGTTTTCATGTTGGGCGGCGGTACTGTTGAGCGCCCCCACCCAATGACTCGCCAACCGGCGGTCGCCCCCAACCAGGGCGACCCGGCACTCCAGTAACTGGCGGCTTCCGGTGGGGCTGCCCAGATCAGGCATCTCGAGGTCCACGGCAATACAACTCTATTCAGCATAGCCCCGGGGTGCGGGGAAATGCCGCCACAGGACCACTGCAGGCGTGCCGGAGCCGGCCTTACTCAATTCGGTGGTTCGACCCGGGCCCGCCTGGCCGGGCAAGGGGCTGAGGAGCCAGCCGCCATCGCAGACAGTCCAGCGGCGCTCTCCAACACTGCCCTGTCCCGTAAACCCCGCCAGCCTGGCTCCGTTGAAGGGCTCACTGATTAACCCGACAAGAGGCCGACGGGCTGCCCCTGGTTTAGCGCCGAAGGGCGCTAAACCAGGGGCAGCTGGGCTATCTCAGTTAGTGTGAAGAGGCCCTACTAGAATCTGGCGCTGCGCACCCGGCCATCGAAGTTGAGACACTCCTCCACCCGCTGTCTCTGTACGGAGGAAAGCTCCTCGAGTGGAAAGAAGCGCAATTCCGAGTGCTCATCGGACAGACATATCCGCCGCTCATCGCAAAAACCGGCGCGGAAGATAAAAGCGTGGGAGTGGTAGGCCCGGTGGTAATAGACTCCACTCAGATAGCCGATACTGACCTCCCGGCCCAGTTCCTCGCGACATTCCCGCAACAGCGCCTCGTGCACTGTTTCCCCCGGCTCCAGCGCTCCCCCCGGCAGGCCCCAGCTTCTGTCCGCATAAGTGGCGCGCAACTGCAATACTTCGCCGGCGCTGTTGGTGATTACCGCGTGAGCGCTCAACCGATACCTGTCCTCAAATCCCATCGCCCTTCCCCACCAGCCGGATTGTCCCCCGTGTGGCAATGGCATAGCGCTTCCGCCAATTGCCGGCCTCGTCTCCTCGCAGTAGCCTTGAGCCCCAGCGGCATGAGGCGACCGAGGGATATTCAGCCCGGTTGCGAAGTGTCACCACTGCGGATTACTGGAAGCCCCGTGCCAGCTCAAAGCCCACCCCCAGTGTCTGAACCGCCTCGTCGTAATCGATCAGGCTTTCACCGTAACCGTTGAAATACTTTACGTAGCCGCGCACCCGGTTGCCCATGGGAAAGCTCCAGCGCAGCTCCAGGGCACCGTGGTTATCGGATCGTAAATTGTTACGCAGCATCAACCCGAAGGTGTGCTCCCCGCGATAATAGGTGCCGGTCAGCTCAAAGTGGCCGAGGTACTTCTCTATGTCCGGGTTGTCATCTTCCTCGCGGTCCTCCTTGATCCGGTACCAGGGCTTGAAGCCCAGTAGAAAACTGCCGCGCTGGAAAAAGAGGTGGGCGTAAACCCGGTTCCAACTGCGGGACAGGGCTTCGCTGCGACCATTGGACTGATGGTTGATAACCAGCTGGTTGGCGATATTTTCGAACCCAAACAGATGCCAGTCGTTGAGCCAGGTCATTAGCAGCTCGGGCTCGTGATTGGTTTCCCTGAAGGGTGCCGAGTCGTCGGAATTGTATGCCTGCCAAAAGCTCCGGTTGGTGTAGGCGACGCTGAGAAAAGAAGCCTTGCCCAAAAAGCCCCGCCATACGGGTACCTGTACCGACAGCTGAAACTGCACTTCGATATGGTCGAGATTCACCGGCTGGTCCAGCGCCTGCTCAAACACCCTCTCGTTGGGAGAGGGGTTGTAAACTACCGGCAACAGGTAATTTGTCCGGTGGGATGCCAGAGTAAAGGGGTTGTTGGCGGCGTTCCGAATCGCCGTGGCCGGCTCCAGCGCAAGGGATTCCGGCGTCGTTTCCGCTCCCTGCAACGACTCGGGCACCCCAGCGGTCGACTCCAAGGGTTTTGGCGGCTCGGGGCCGGCACCCACCTGCTCGGCGCAGTAGCGGCGAATCTCATCCATACTGACATCGGCCGGCGCCACCACTATCTGCTCCCGCAGGCAGGCTTGCCGGCGCTGCTCCGGATCCGGCTCCGGGAAAACCACCTGGTCCCACCTGATATCCGTATCGCCGGCCTGCGCCACCGGCACCCGGGTATCAGCGAACAGGTTGTCCGACACACTCGACAAAATACACAGGGAAATAAGGCGGGCAGAAATTCGGCGCAGCAATTCGGTACCTCTCAGAAAAGCGGTCGGAAACGAGCCCTGGGACCAACTCAGTTAGTGTGAACAGGCCCCAGCTTACACCGCCGGGGTTGGAAATATGTCCGACTGGAAATCAAAAACAGCATCCACTGCAAATCAGGCCGATCACTGCGCCAAAGCTGATCCCGCAATCGCCGGCTGGTAGGCACATCCCGGTACCGCTGTAACCCGGCAACCTGTTGAGTTGCCGGGTCAATCGTTTATGCCAGTGCATCCAATTGCGGCGACCACTCCAAATCCCGCAGGCGCACCTGCCACAAGCGGCCGGTGCTGGAAGGCCAGTCGTAGCCCACCAGAAGTCCGCGGCTGTCCACATAGCAGTTCGCATCCCGCTCGGCATCGTCACCCTGGTAAATAAAGGCGGAAATATCGCCACCCATCTCTTCGGTACTGCGGCTCGCGGCATCCCGGGGCATAGGCCGCGCCTGGCGGTGGCTGATTCGCGGTGCCAGCAGCTTGCCCCTTTGGGAGGGATCCACTATATCCGGCGTTACCACATCCAAACCCTCGCGGAACTGCTCCAGCTTGCGCAGCAGGGGCCCCATAAAAATACGCATCAGTGGAAACAGCAGGCGGTTGCCGCCCTCCACCAGCGCCCTTTGCGGACCGTTGGGGCCGCGCCACTGAGCTTCGATGGCATCGCCGACCCTGGGTTCCGCCCCCCTGGCCTTGACGCTATAGTGCGCACTCACTTCCGCCACCTGATCGCGCCAGCTCATCTGACAATCGCTCACCAGACCGGCGGATAAAATGGCGCGGACCTGCATACCGTAACCCGCCGCACCCACCAGGCGCTGACTGATCAGAAGTCGCTGCCCCTGGTCGCCCTCACCCAACTGCCAAGTGTCCTGAACCGGCATCTCACGACCGTCGCAACTGTAGTAATAACGTCCCTGCGCCAACTTGGCACTCAACTGCATGGTTCATTCCTCCCTGTATCGACCCGCAGCGGCAAAACTGCCCGGAGCAAACTCGCCTGCCAGGGAAAGTATTGCACAGGGGGGAACTCCGCTCGGGAATAGGCGCGAAAATCAATGGCGGAGTGGCTGGGGCAAACTCAGGCGGTGAACATTATTGGCTTCGACCCGTTTACCGGCAGTGAGCCTGGCAATAGGGCTTAGAGATACCGCTGCCAGAAATACGCCTGCCCCATCTCTTCGTCCAGCACATAGGGCTTGAAGCCGGACTTTCGATAGGCGACCTGTGCGGGAATATTCTTCTCCAGTACCTCCATCGTCAACTTGACACAGCCCCGACGCCGGGCCTCCCGCGCCACCAGCTCCAGCATAGCGCCACAGATACCCTCGCCGCGCACCCCACGCCTGACGATTACATCGTGAATATTCACCAGCGGCCGACACATAAATGTGGAGAATCCCATAAAGCAGTTGATCAGGCCCACGGCACTGCCAGCGCGATAAGCGAGTACACTGAAAGCACCGGGAAACTCCGCCAGCCTGACCGCCAGCTCGGATCGACAGGATTCCGGTAGCGGATCGCCACCGCCGTATGGATCCCGGGCATACTCATCCATCAAGGCCACCAGATCCTCCCCATGGCGGGCATCGCCATAATCCGCCAGCACAACTTCCAGTGGTCCATTGTCCATAGTTACTCCTGCATGTCGCCGTTGGAATCCGGGGTCTCGGTAGCGGAGCTCAACCTGCTGCGCAGGCTGCGCAAGTAATTCCGAAACCGGGTGCGGCGCGCGCATAGCTTCACGCGAATCCGGCGTCGGCACAGCGGAACCCCGCGAGCGGGTCGCCGGCGCCACTTCAGCGTTGCGCGCGTTCTTCTGATCACCATTGGCTTCTCCTCCGGTGCCGACCTGAATCCGGTTTCGCGGCAGCCTAGCAGATAGACAGAGTAAAATCAGGTCGCCGGGGCAAACTTGGCCGTGGGGGTAAAAGTCGTTACCATTCACGCCCTGGCATCCACCGACACCAGCGGAAACGACTTTGCACCCTCTCCAGCAACTGATCAAGAACAACCGCCTCTGGTCCCAGTCAACCAGGGATGAGAAGCCCGGTTTTTTCCTCCAGCTCTCGGAGCAGCAATCCCCGGACTACCTCTGGATCGGTTGCGCTGACAGCCGCGTGCCCGCCAACGAAATCGTCGGACTTCTGCCGGGCGAACTGTTTGTACATCGCAATGTCGCCAACCTAGTGGTGCACACCGACCTCAACTGCCTGTCAGTGCTCCAGTATGCGGTGGAGGTTCTCAAGGTCAGGCATGTGATCGTCTGTGGACACTATGGTTGTGGCGGGGTTCAGGCGGCACTGGAGAATAGCCAGCTGGGACTGATTGACAACTGGTTGCGCCATATCCAGGACGTGCGCGACAAACACCAGTCGCTGATCGAACTGGTTCCCGAACCGGACAGGGTCGACCTGCTGTGCAAACTGAATGTGCTGGAGCAGGTCACCCACGTCTGCCGGACCACCATAGTCCGCGACGCCTGGCACGCCGGACAGGAACTGACTGTCACCGGTTGGGTATACGGACTCAAGGACGGCCTGATTCACGACCTGGGGCTCTCCATCAGCACACCGGACAAGCTCGCCGAGACCTACCACAGCGCTCTGGCCAATATCGCCCAGGACGACGACCTGGAGTAACCGGGCAGACTTCCGCGCTTAATTTTCTTACACTCCCGATCAAAATTATCGCCGCCCGGTGGGTACCGGGCAGGCCGTCCACCTGTCGGGGAGAATCATGTCCGAATACCGCGTTTGGGAGTGTCAGATTTGTGGCTGGATCTACGATGAGGCCAAAGGCTGGCCCGAGGATGGCATAGCCCCCGGTACCCGCTGGGAAGACATTCCCGAAGACTGGAGTTGCCCCCAGTGCGGCGCCGCCAAGCAAGACTTCCGGATGATACAGCTGAGCGGCAGTTCCGCACCTGAGCCTTTGCGCGACAGCCCCGCGCCTGGACCTTCGGCACCGGTGGCCCCATCCACAATCGCCGCCACCGGCTACCGCATCTGGGAGTGTATGGTATGCGGCTGGGTTTACGATGAATCCAAGGGCTGGCCCGAGGATGGCATAGCCCCCGGTACCCGCTGGGAGGACATTCCCGAAGACTGGAGTTGCCCCCAGTGCGGCGTCAGCAAAGACGAATTCGATATGGTGCTGGTGTCCGGGGAAACCACCGGGGAACAGCCGGCGCCAGCCATCGACAGCTCCGCCGAACCGCTCGTCATTGTCGGTACCGGCCTGGCCGGCTACAACCTGGCGCGAGAGTTCCGCAAGCTGGATAAGTCCAGGCCCCTGGTTCTGATCACTGCAGATGACGGCAGCTGCTATTCCAAACCACTGCTATCGGCATCATTGGCTCACGGCAAGACAAGCCGGCAACTGGCCGATGCCTCGGCAGAGGAAATGGCCCGGGAGCTGAATGCGGAAATACTGGTCCACACCCGGGTCAGGCGCATTCACCGGGAGGCGCGAAGGCTGGAGCTGACACCGCAAAATAACGGCCAGCCAGCCTTCCTGCGATACGCCCAACTGGTGCTGGCCACAGGGGCCAGCCCCACCAAACTGCCCACCATCGAAGGAGATGGCCTGGCGCGCCTGTTCCGCATCAATAACCTAGGCGACTACCACCGCTTCCGCACCGCCCTCATCAACCGCCGTCGGGTGCTGCTGATCGGGGCCGGACTCATCGGCTGTGAATTTGCCAACGATCTGGTCCAGGCCGGATTCGAGGTGGCCATGGTGGACCCATTGGACTGGCCCCTGGCAAGCCTGCTGCCGGAGGCCGCCGGTCGCGATCTTCAGCAGGCACTGGAAACGGCCGGTGTGACTTTCCACAGCAATCGCAAAGTGTGCCACTTGGAGAGCAGCGGCAGCGGCCTGCGGGCAACGCTGGACCGGGGGGAAGTGCTGGAAGCCGATATCGCCCTCGCAGCCCTGGGCCTGCAAGCCAACACGCTACTGGCCAAGGACGCCGGCCTGGGCATCGGGCGCGCTGTTCGGGTGAACCGGCAGCTGCGCACCGACGACGCCAATATCTTCGCCCTGGGGGATTGCGCCGAAGTGGATGGTCACCAACTTTGTTTCGTCGCACCGCTGATCAGCTGTGCCCGGGCGCTGGCCAAAACCCTGGCCGGATCGCCGACCCCGGTGTGCTACGGTACTCTGCCAGTGGCGGTTAAAACCACTTTACACCCGGTAACCCTGTGCCCGCCGCAGGAGAGCGCGGAGGGCAGCTGGCAGTGGCAACCTCATGCGACCGGCGGTGTCCGGGCGGAGTTTCGCGGCTCCGGCGGCCAGCTGCTGGGTTTCGCCCTGACGGGCAATGCCATCACCCTGCGGGAATCGCTGGCCAGTGAGTGCGAGCCCCTGATGGCGGACTGACACGGCAAAATGGCTAATGGCAGCCGTTTTGCCGTAAAATGGCCGCCAGCACAAATTTTATGCAGAAAACAAGCCAGAGTATGACGACAGACGGGTCCCCTGCTATCTCCCTGACACCCCAGAGAAGCCGCGCCCTGCGGGACACTCTGGGCCATTTCGCCACCGGCGTGGCCGTGGTCACCACCCGCGACGCCAAAGGCGAGCCCATGGGCATGACCGTCAACAGCTTCAACTCAGTCTCTCTGGACCCGGCCCTGGTGCTCTGGAGCGTCGACAAGCAGTCCCTGGGTTATCAGGCCTTTACCAGCCGGGGGCACTTCACGGTGCATGTGCTGAAAACCGACCAGCAGAACCTGGCCAACCTGTTCGCCGGGCGCGGCGTGGATAAATTTGGCCGCACAAAATGGCACTGGGGCCCAGACCGGGTGCCGCGGCTGGAAGACTGCGCCGCCCTCTTCCACTGCCGGTTGGCCCAGTGTATCGACGGTGGCGACCACACCATCCTCCTGGGTGAAGTCCTGGAATTTTCGGCACAAGGCGGCGAGCCGTTGGTATTCCATCGCGGCCGGTACCGCGCCCTCGCTGGCGACTAAGGTCCCCCGTGACCAGCTCCATCACTTTTGCCCGCGCCCAGCAACCATAGCGTGGCCTCATGTTAACTGAAGTATCATACTTCACAGGCACAATGAGGCTGGCATTCCCTGAGGGTCAGTAGATCATGCAAACGCCGGGTACCCTGTTCTGTTTTGCGCACCGGGGCTATCGTCGCCAGGCCACGGAGAATACCCTGCAGGCTATTCAGCACGCACTGGAAGTGGATGTGGATGGCATCGAGATCGATGTCTGGAATATCGGCGGCCAGTTGCTGGTGAAGCACGACCGCCGCCTGGGACGCCTGATTGCCGGCAGTGAACTGCTCACGGACCTGTGCCCGGAAGCCCTGCGTGAAAAGCTGCTGCCCTGCGGTGGCCGGGTACCGGCGCTGCGGGAGGTACTGGAACTGGTGGGCAACAATCTTCAGCTCAACATCGAACTCAAGGGCCCCAATTGTGCGGCACTGCTGGCGCGGGAACTGGAATCTTTTGTGCAAGACAGCGGCGGGGGCTTCGAATCCTACCTGGTTTCGTCCTATGACCACCGCCAGGTGTACCAGTGCCTGCAGCTGATTCCCCAGGTCCGCCGCGGTGTGATTATCGACGGTATCCCCCTGGGCCTGGCAGCCTGTGCGGAGCCTTTGCAAGCCTATTCCCTGCACATGAACCTGGACTTTGTCGATGCAGAGCTTATCGCCGACTGCACGCAAAGGGGCCTCAGAACCTATGTATTTACGGTGAACGACCCGGCTGATCTCGCCCTGTTAGGCAAAATGGGGGTGGATGGCGTCTTTACCGATGAGCCCGAACTGGTCATGGAGTACAACGCCGGCAAGATGGCGGAGATATTGATTCAGCAGCAGCGGCTGCTCCAGGCTGGGGGACCGGAACCCCGGGACACGGAATAAGCTCCAGGGACATTGCCAAATGCCACAAAAAAACCGGCGCAAGCGCCGGCTTTTTTGTCGTCTCGCGAAACAACCGCGATCAGAACTCCGCGCTCGCACGCAAATACCAAAAGCCCCCATTGAAGCCAAACGGCGACGTGAGTGCGTGTTGCACTCCCAGGGACTGCAAGATCGGGCTCTGCTCATCGTCGGGCAGCACATCGAAGATATTCTCACCACCCAGGGCCAGGGTATAGCTGTCCTGGAAGGTAAACTTCGCCTCCAGGTCCACCAGCACCTCGCCACCATAGCTGCTGGCATCGGAGGCATCGCCAGGGCCTAGCTGGCCAAAAGTGGATTCCCAGCTGCTGTAACGGTTAAAGCGCAGATAGCCGCTGAATACCTCACCGGTATCGTAGTCGAAGGTCAGCACTGTGCGGTCGCTGGGCACCTGATTTTCCAGGTCAAACACCCGCGATGCATTGATGGTGTTGGGAGCCACGCTAGTGACCTCCTGCTGGTTGTGGTTGTGGCGCAGGTCCACGGTGAGCAGATTCCCCCCCACCTCGAAGTCACTGGTTATGGCGACGTCGACACCGCTCACTTCCGAATCGTAGGCGTTGACAAAGAAATTGGCATTACCTTCGTCCAGTAACTCCGCATTTTCCACCCCCGCTGCTGTCAGTAGGGCCACTTCCTGCGCGCCAATGGCAAAGTTGCGCAATGCCAACCGATCTTCGATATCGATACGATAGTAATCGACGGTGACACTGGTGTTGTCAAACGGATTCACCACTACACCCAGGGTAAAGCTGGTGGACTCTTCGGGGGTCAGCGGCTTGGCGCCCAGCGCCAGTGCCACCGGATTGTCCACCGGATAGGTTCCGGAGGGAATCAGCCTGCCGCTCGGATCGGCGGTGGTGGTCACGTTGAGGGTATTCACCTGCCCCGGCGTGGGCGCGCGGAAACCGGTGTTGACGGTTCCCCGCAGGGCAAAGCTCTCGCTAAAGTCGTAGCGGGCAGACAGTTTCCAGTCCGACGTCGAACCAAATTCGTCATAGTCCTCAAAACGCAGCGCCGCGCCCAGGGTCAGGCTGTCGCTGACGTCCGCTTCCAGGTCAATGTAGGCGGCCATACTTTCACTGCTAAAGCTGCCGGCAGCTTCTGCAGGAAAGCCCTGGAATCCATCCGAACCCACACCAAATTCCTCGCCGGTGGGACCCACCTCGGTGGAAGCCGCATCGCCCGCGCCGATCTTATAGGTCTCATCGCGCCACTCAGCACCAAAGGCAATGTTGAGCGGCGACGCCAGCCAGGCCAGGTCTACCGGCTGGACGAAGTCCACATTCAGGCTGGTCTCTTCCTGGGTCAGGGTTCCCGGATTAAAGGAGGTGGGTGACAAAATACCCAGGCTGGGGTTAATGGAATCCCGCAGCACATAGGACACCTCGTTTTCCGCCGTGCGCGCGCGGACATCCCAGCTCATGCCGGAAGCCAGTTCGCCGCGGGCACCGAACACTGCCGACAGGTCAGTGATATCGGCGCCGAACTGCGGATTGTAACCACCGGGGAACTGGGTATAGATGGGGTTGCGCAGCACATAGCCACTGGGGCTGTCGCTGTCGGCCACCAGGTAGTCCGACGGGCTCAGTCCCTGGGCCTGAATACTGTCGATCAGCGACTGGGGCGCTGGATCCGGCAGAAAATCGCCATCTCTGTCTCTCTGCAGGGTTTCACGCGCACCAAACTCGAACTGCGGATCCAGTACCGGGCCGCGGTAAAAGAAGTCGGAAATGGTTTCGTTGTCGGAATAGCCGACGTTACCGTACAGCTCCACGCTGTCGCTGATATCGTAACCTGTATTGATAAACAGTTTCATGACCTCGACATCCGGGTCCCCCCAGCGCTGGCCGAGTCCATCCAGTGGCACCTGTTCTGTACCGACTGCGCTGGCTACAGTTGCTGTGGCGGCATGTGGAACACCGCGGGAGGTTTTATCGGAGGTGGAGTGTTCAATGGTGGCGTTTAGAAAGCCGCGCTCACCCAGCCCAAAACCCCCATTGGCGGCCACAATGGTGCGGGCGCCGTCCCCCTCGAAATATTCGCCAGTCTGGGCCGACAGACTGATGCCCTCGGCGTCGTCCTTGAGAATCACATTCACGACACCGGCGATAGCGTCGGAGCCGTATTGGGCCGAAGCGCCGTCACGCAGTACCTCCACACGCTCAATCGCCGCTGCGGGAATCGCCGCGAAGTCCACCGCCTGCGCTCCCTGGTTCACAGTCCCCAGTGGGGCCAGTTGCAGGTTGACCAGTGCGGAGCGGTGTCGGCGGGTGCCGTTTACCAGCACCAGCGTCTGATCCGGTGACAAATTGCGCAGAGTGACCGGGCGAATAAATGCCGTGCCATCGGAGATGGGAAACCTCTGAGTGTTAAAAGAGGGCGCTACCTTGGCCAGGGATTCCGTCAGGTCGAAGCTGGCCTGATCAGACAGGCTGGCACCGCCGAGCACATCCACCGGGGAAAGGGTTTCCGTGGGGGCAACACCCTCCCTCCGGGTCCCCGTGATAATCACCTCTTCTATGACACTGTTATCAGCGCTGGGCTGTTGCTGTTCCTGGGCGAGAGCGCCACAAACTGGCATCGACAGTGCCGTGGCGATGGCCAGGGACAGCGGTTTGAATCTATTGGGTTGCATAAAGTGCCCGTCCTCTCTGTTATGGTTATACCTCAGATCACCACACTGTCCGATTTCTCGGGGCCGGATGCATGAGGCGTTCATGCAAAAAAATCTGGTTGCGCGACCGCACAATCAGGTGGGCCAGGGTATTCAATTCACTCTTGTGGGGCAATGCTCCACCCGTAATCACAAAGAATCAGAGGGAAAGCACGACAAATCGTTACGCACCAAGGCAAATTACGGGATAAGTGCAAAATTCATTACCCCTAAACTGTTTTTACGAGATAAACATTTTTTTATCTCTTTCTTATCTGGCCATTAAATCTATCAAAATCTGTTTGATTATCACCCCGGCCCTTTGGCTCCCGGAAAATTTACCGGAAGCGACCTCTTCAGCAGCCAGCACAACACTTGTGGCAGTAGCGCCGGCCAACGGTTTGACCAGCGTTTTGCTCGAGCCAAATTGATCAAAAAAAGTACAAGCGCTCCCAGGGCAATCACTGATGGCCCTGACTGGGCAGCGTCATATCTGAACCCAGGACACTGATCCAAAGCGCAACATCTTCGGGCTTAGGGAGGCTAAAAACGCCATTTCACTTCCCCCACAACAACGACCCCAAAATCATCCGGTAATCGAGAACTAAATCTCGTTTGGTCCGCTCGCGCATGTTTTCAGCCGGTTAGCAGATGTTATACAGTATCAAATGATGAAAGATTTATAGCTTTTTTTGTCATATCTGCATCAATCTCAAAAGCTTCATCTTAATTAATAGATTTTCATTAGTATGGATTACCTAAGCCTGCTGGCCCGGTTTGTCACTGGCAAGCCCGGCCCGGCACCCAGGCTGTCCACTCTCGATCCAGTAACTGGAGGACAAAATGAAATCGACCATTCAAGAAAGCCTTAAAGCTGGCCTGACCATATCCGCGGTGACATTGGGCCTGCTGTCATTGAGCGCAACTGCCGTAGTTCGTGATGCCAGCAGCGATTTTTCCAATATGCCGCAACGTATTATCGTGCAATACAAAGACACTACAGCCCGCGACTGGCCAACCCAGGCTGCTGCACATGCGCGGCGGAGTGGCCAGGCAATGACGCATGTGCGCGGCATGGCACTGGCGGATCGCCATGTATACCAGCTGGACAAGCGCATGACCCCGGGCCAGCTGAAAAGACTCGAACTGACGCTGGAGGCGGATCCGAATATTCTCTCTGTGGAAGAAGACGCGCTGATGCAACCGCAGTTTGTGCCCAATGACACCTTCTACAGCGCCCAGTGGCACTACTTCGAGCCCGCTGGCGGTATCAACCTGCCCCTGGCCTGGGATCAGCAGACCGGTTCCGGCGTGACAGTGGCGGTGGTGGATACCGGCTATGTGTTCCACTCGGACCTGAACGCCAACATGCTGCGTGGCTACGACTTTATCAGCACCCTCGCGGTGGCCAATGACGGCGACGGACGCGATCCAGATGCCAGCGACCCTGGGGACTGGGTCAATGCCAACGAGTGTGGCCCCGGGAATCCACCGAGTTTCCGCTCAAGCACTTGGCATGGCACCCATGTATCCGGCACCGTAGCCGCCGTCACCAACAATAACCTGGGCGTGGCCGGTGTTGCCTTCAATGCGAAAGTGGTACCGGTTCGGGTTCTGGGCAAGTGCGGTGGCTTTATTTCCGATATCGCCGACGGGGTTATCTGGGCCTCGGGCGGCAGCGTGCCTGGCGTCCCCGCCAATGCCAACCCAGCCCAGGTGATCAATATGAGCCTCGGCGGGGTCGGCGCTTGTGGTTCCACCTACCAAAACGCCATTAACATCGCTGTCGCCAACGGCGCCACTGTAGTGGTCAGTGCCGGAAACAGCAACGCGGACGCTTCCGGTTTCCGTCCTGCCAACTGCTTTAACGTGGTCACCGTCGCCGCCACCGAACGCTTTGGCGCCCGCTCCTATTACTCCAACTTTGGCTCCATCGTGGACGTCAGCGCACCGGGGGGAGACGTACTCTTCGATCCAACCCACGGCGTCGCCTCGACCCTTAACAGTGGCTCAACCTCCCCTAGCACGGAAAATTATGTGTACTACCAGGGCACTTCCATGTCCGCACCCCACGTGTCCGGCACCGCGGCTCTCATGTACTCTAAGAACAGCAGCCTGACACCCGCCCAGGTGGAGAACATTCTCAAGGCCACAACCCGTCCCCTTCCTGTTCCCGGCTCCTGCCCCGGCGGCTGTGGTACCGGTATCATCGACGCCAATGCGGCCCTTAATGCGGTGCCATAGGCCAGTGCTGAACCCGTGATTGATAAGGGAAAGGGAGGATCCAGGTGATCGATACCAGGGCACTGGCTCCGGTGGCGGCAGCTATAAGCGGCCACCGGGTGTTAGGGCCTGTTTACACTAGGGCCTGTTGACACTAACTGAACGAAAACTGGATTGGACTTTTCCAGTCGCTGAAGGGGCGCCCGGCGCCCCTTTATTACTGCTCTCCCCCACTGATATAAATTCCACTTAACAGGCCAGCTGTAGCAGCCAGCGCAAGGCTGGCGCTATTCTCCTAGCTTTTAGTGGTTCTGCTTCAGCTTGGGTACAGCTTCGGAGGACTAGCCTGTCCATCACTGCTGCGGGAGCAAAACATGACAATACCAATACGCCTGCTGTCCCTCACCACTCTCCTGATACTGCTCAACGGCTGCGCCACTATGAGTGAGGAGGAGTGTCTCCTGGCCGACTGGCATTCAATCGGCTACGAGGACGGTGCCCGCGGGCGCGATCTCGGCCGGCTAAGCAGGCACCGCCAGGCCTGTGCGGACCACGGCGTCCGCCCTGACACCGCCGCCTATCGCTCCGGCCGCGCCCAGGGACTTGAACTCTACTGTACCGAATTGCGGGGCTTCCGCCTGGGTCGTTCCGGCGGCACCTATAACGGCGTTTGCCCGGCGGAACTGGAAGGGTTATTTGTGCAAGGTTACGAGGTAGGTCGCGGACTTTACCAGGCCCGCAATGCAGCCACTGCCGTAGCCGATGCCCTTGACAGTGCACACAGTGAACGCGAGCAGATTCTCGACGATATCACCGCAATGAGCGCCCGGCTGGTGAGCGATGAATCCACCCGTGAAGAGAGAGTGACCCTGCTTGCCGATATCGCCCGCCTGAAAGGACGTCACACTGAACTTGGACTGGATATCCGGGATCTGGAACACGAACTGGCACTGCGGGAAGCTGACTACCGGGAAGCCCAATTGCACTCCCCCTACCACTGACCCGCCGAGCCTGCGGGCAGCAGGCCACAAGCGGGGCCAGGCGACAAATGCCAGTTCCACTATGCCTTTGCGACCGGCACAGGTACCTGCAGCCTGGCCGCCCAGGGAGCGAGATCCTCCATAATTGACGGGTATAGTTCCACCCCCTGGGCCAGCTGCCGGGTCCGGGCTTCCCAGGCCCGCCGGCCCGGGACGCGCACCGGTCCTGTGTCGTCACTGCGGCAGTTTTCCCACAGACTGCACAGTGCAATCGTCTGGCGTAGAAAATCAGCCGGCGATCCGAATGCCTGGGGATCGATAATCTGCAAGAAGATGGAATTGGCCTCACCGTCAGCGGCCGCCTCGACATTGCCCCGGCCATAGCCCCCCAACGCCATTGACAACACCTCCAGCATGGCGCTCAGGGCCGCCCCCTTGTAACCGTGATCGGCACCACCCACCGGCAATATGCTGCCACCATGCCCCAGTGCGGCCGGGTCGTCGGACAGCTGCCCGGCGCTGTCCTTCAGCCAGCGCTGTGGCAATTCCCTGCCCTCGCGTTTGGCTCTTTTTACATGTCCCCCCGCGGTCACCGACATGCTGATATCGAACAGGAAAGGGTAATCGCCGGCGGGCGCAGCGAACGCCAGTGGGTTGGCGGAAAAAAGCGGATCGCGGCCACCCTGTGGAGCCACAGTGTTTTCAGCCGGTGTGGAGCAGGTCAGAATAGCGACATAACCCGCCTCCACCACCGGCGGCAGATAGGCAGCCAGACAGGCGATATGATGGCTGCGGCGGATGGTGGCACTCACGACACCGTATTCCGGCAAACGCTGCAAAGCGCAGTGGATTGCGCGGGTCAACACCCAGGGCCCCGGTAGAAAATCCGCGTCCCAGTTAAAACAATTGCCCCTATCGGACAATATTTTCGCTTCGCCTTCCCGACGCATTTTACCGCTTTCCAACCACTCCAGATTGTGCGCCACCCGATGCAGACCGTGGGTGGTAAACCCCAATAGATCCGCCTGCAGAAACGTCTCCGTCATCACCTCCGCCCGTCCCCGGGCCAGCCCAACCCGTTCGAACAGGCAGGCGACAAAATGCCGCAGGTCCTCAGCAAAATAACGGGGGGTCATAGTTTCTCCTACCAGTTTCATCGCCCTCCAGGTGTCATTTCACCGGACAGCTCAAGGATCACTCACCCTGCCCCGCAGGGTTTTGACCTGCCCGCGGAGGGTTTTACTCTTCAGGCGACGCTCCTTCGATGCCTTTGTAGGCTTGGTAAGGAAACGCTTTTTGCGCGTCCGCGCGGCACCGGCGAGCAGTTCCCGCAGACGCTCCAGCGCATCGGCCCGGTTCTTTTCCTGGGTGCGAAAGCGCTGCGCCTTGATGACGATAACGCCATCCCGGGAAACACGCCTGTCCCTCAATGCCAGCAGACCCGCCTTCAGGCTGTCCGGCAAAGACGATGCAGCGATATCAAAACGCAGGTGAACAGCCGTGGCCACCTTGTTGACGTTCTGGCCACCGGCCCCCTGGGCACGCACCGCAGACATCTCGATTTCGTCCATTGGAATGGCCAGATTTGCGGCAATTCTCAGCATCGGTAAATATACCCGCAGCAACTGTGTTCATAATTTTGTGCCATTTCCCGACTATTGGCAAAAAGAAGTGTCCCGGAAGACCTGAGTCCAATATAGAGGGCTCTATCAGCTCCGATGCCGGGACTGGGGTTGCAGCGACCATGCCAACCGCTCCGCCGATTGCAATATCAGGCAAATTAATCAATGTGCAGGATTCACTCAAGATTTATCTAAGTGATCAGCGATTGAGCAGCAGCATTTTTTAGGTGGGAGAATTATAGGCAACTGGGCTGAAGCCACACCAAAAAAACTAACTGGCTTCGGCGTGGTCTCTTCTCGGCATTAGCTCTTTTATGAAACTTATCACCCATGCCATACCACCGAGGTGAACGTCTCGAATAAAGAGCAAAAAACTGCTGACAGCACACATGGAAGACTGCCCACACCAAATCAGGAATCGGGCCTCGGCGCTGCTCCCTAAAAGCAAATCGATCGAAGGTGTATCTATGGTTCTTTGATCACCAGGCCACAGCAGCTTTTCAACCAACATTGCGCATAAGATACCAGCGAAAGCGACGCAGATACCCTACCAGCCACATCAAGCTCAAGCTCTGGTGGTTATCCGGAGGATAGCTTCCATAGATACCGATGCAATCGCACCAAAGTAAAAGATGGCCGACATACCCATTTCATTTGAAGAGTTAACTCCGGCCCGGTACCCCTAACAGTATAAAAGGAGAGACTACTTCGAGTAACGAACCACTTCCTGCCGCTGCTCACCAAGATTGTCGATACCCAATCGCATTACGTCGCCTTCTTTCAGGTATTTTGGCGGATTCATACCCAGACCCACTCCCGGCGGCGTGCCCGTACTGATAATGTCACCCGGCTGCAGACTCATAAACTGACTGATGTAGTGCACCAGAAAAGGAACCTTGTATACCATCGTATTGGTATTGCCATTCTGTACACGCTCGCCATTGAGTTCCAGCCAGATACTCAGGTTATTGAAGTCTCCCACCTCCTCCGGTGTCACCAGATAGGGACCCGTGGGCCCAAAGGTGTCACAGCCTTTGCCCTTCATCCACTGGCCCTGCTTTTCGATCTGGAACTCGCGCTCTGAGAGGTCGTTGATCAGGCAGAAACCGGCCACATAATCCATGGCCTCGGCCTCGGACACGTATTTGGCCTCCTTCCCGATCACTACACCCAACTCCACTTCCCAGTCACTCTTCTCAGACCGGGGAGGCAGCTCCACCTGGTCAAAGGGACCGCTAATGGCAGAAGTGGCCTTCATAAACAACACCGGCTCAGGCGGAACCTCCATTCCGGACTCCCGGGCGTGATCCGCGTAATTCAGGCCCACGCATATAAATTTGCCGACCCGGGAAACCGGCCCAGCGATGCGGGGGTTTCCAGTTACCCTTGGCAAACTTTCGGGATTCAGGTCCCGTACTTTGGCAAAATCGTCACTAGAGAGAAATTCTCCATCGATCTCGTTGATATGGGCGGACAAATCGCGGATATTGCCCTCCGCATCCATCAAGCCAGGCTTTTCGTGACCCGCATCACCAAAGCGTAATAATTTCATTGTCATCAACCTCTTAACACACACTCGAAAGCTAAGCACAAATGTTCTACCCACCAACTGGGGGTAAACTACAGTGAAAAAATAGTTTCCATCAGCAGCCACTTCTCGCCACTCTGGCCCCAGGGCAACTTTTCCTGGAAGCTATCCATCAACTCTTCCCATTCCCGAACCCTGGCATTATCCCGATCGGCTGCGGCCTTGGCCTCAAAGGAAAAGTTCTCATCGACTTCCATCACCATACACAAACGATTTCCCAGCAGGTATATTTCCATCTTTAAGACACCTGCGTCCCTGATACTTTGTGTCACCTCGGGCCAGACATTCCCCGGCCGATGATAATCCTTGTAACATTCGATTAAGGCAGGGTCATCTTTCAGGTCCAGAGTCAGGCAGTAGCGCCTGACCCCTTGAGAAGCCGTCTCAGACATCATGGATTCTCTCAGTCCGGTACCCGTAGAAAGCAATTACCACGAAGCACAACAAGGGAAGCGCAAATGATGCCTGTACGGCACTCACAAGGTCTCGGGACCAACTGTCGATAACCGCCGCCTGCAGCAAAGGCAAAAAGGTTCCACCGACAATCGCCATGATCAAACCTGCCGCGGCAAATTTTGCATCCTCACCCCCGATTCCCTTCAGGGCGATACCGTAGATAGTGGGAAACATCAACGACATACAGGCAGAAATAAGTACCAGGCAGTAAAGTCCCGTGATACCACCGATGGCAATGGTACCCAGGGACAGGGTTATACCGCCGCAGGCCAGGGTCATCAACAAGGTTCCCGGGCGAATAAACTTCATCAGGAAGGTACAAATAAATCGACTGACACAAAAAATCACCATGGCGGCAATATTGTACTGTTGAGACAACACCTGTGCCTCTTTTTCCGCCATCCCCTGCCCCATGAAGACCTCGGTTCCATAGTGAATAATGAAGGTCCAACACATAATTTGTGCGCCCACATAAAACATCTGCGCTACAACACCCTCAACGTATTTTTTGGACTGGCGTAGGCGCCGGAATGTGGCCCCGAGGCTGCCATCCAATGACTGGGATACCCCGCTATCGGGCATTTTCATCAGCGCAATCAACAGGAAAATCACCGCAATTACGATACCGATCATGACATAGGGTTGACTGACAATAGCGAGATCGGACGCTTTTAGCGACTCAAAATCCGCAGCAGACATCAGCTCCCGCGCCTCTTTACCCCGAGCATCCAGCTTTGCCAGAATAAATTGCGAAGCCGTATACATGCCTATCAGTGAGCCGATGGGATTAAACGCCTGCGCTAAATTCAGGCGGCGAGTGGCCGTCTCCGTGGGCCCCATAGAGAGAATATAGGGATTGGCGGTGGTCTCCAGAAACGACAAGCCGCAGGTAATCACAAAGTAGGCCAGCAAAAACGGATAGAACTCCCCCATAGCGCTGGCGGGGATGAACAGCAGCCCGCCCAGGGCGTAGAGCCCCAGCCCCACCAAAATGCCCGCTTTATAGGAAAACTTGCGGATAAACAGGGCCGCCGGAAAGGCCATGGCTCCGTAACCACCATAAAATGCGACCTGCACCCAGGTTGCCTCTGTGGCCCCAGTAAGGAATATCTTCTGGAAGGCTGCCACCATGGGATTGGTAATGTCGTTGGCAAATCCCCACAGGGCGAAACAACAGGTGATCAACACAAATGGAACAAGAACGGCGCTGGGGACCAATACCGCTTTTTTGTCGGCGTGTGGCTGTTGGGCGTCGGCAGTTTGGAGTACAGTCATCACTTCAACCTTTGTTATACTCTATAGTGCTTTACTTTTCAGTGATCGTGTTGTGAATACCTGGCGAGGTAAATTCCTGTCAAACCTTTTGCTCTCTGATTCAGCAAACCCTCATTCCAACTAACTATTGAGAGTGACAAAGCCACCATCAATGGGAAAATTGGAACCGGTAATAAAGGCGGCTTCATCAGAGCACAGGTAGGCTATCAGTGCTGCGACTTCATCAGGTCGCCCCATGCGGCCAATGGGCTGGCTCTTTGATAGACTTTCAAACATCTGGTCTCTGGTATCCGGATAATTTTTTTGCAGAAAGTTATCTACAAATGGTGTATGCACCCGACCAGGGGCGACACAGTTACAGCGGATACCGTCATTGATATAATCTTTCGCCACCGAATAGGTCATAGTTAAAACAGCGCCTTTGGTCATCGAATACGCAAAGCGATCGGCAATCCCCACCGATGAGGCGACAGAGGCGAGATTAATGATTACTCCACTTTGGCGTTCCTTCATACGACCAATACTGGCCTGCATAGCGTTGTACACACCCTTTACATTCACACTGTACAGCCGGTCCAGGTCCGTTTCGGTGGCATTCTCCAGATTACCCACATGGGCGATACCGGCGTTATTGATCAGTATGTCTATATCCGCACTCTGCAATATCGCCGCAAAAATTTCCTTCACCTGCGCACTATTGGAGATATCGCATTCATAGGCAGTCGCCTCACCGCCCGCCCCCTCAATACGTTCAACAGTACGGTCAGCACTCTCGCCGTCCAGATCCACCACCCGAATGCGGGCGCCCTCAGCGGCCAATTTTAGACACACACTTTCACCGATGCCGCTTCCGCCTCCGGTGACCAGTGCTGTTTTGCCAATCAATTTTTGTTGCACAACCAGTTCCTCACTCGAATTCAACAGGCCCGGGTTTTAGGCCGGCCTCCAGGCCGTAGAAAGCAGCCGCTGTTTTGCCCCAGATCGCCGCCTGCTCAGTTTTATCGAATCGGGCGATAAACCTCTCGCTGGCACTGACCCACGCATCATAGCTGGCCGCCGTAGTGACAACGGGCCAGTCACTCCCCCACATCAATCGGTCGGCGCCAAAGCAATCCCGCAAATGCTCCATATAGGGGAGCAGGCAATCCATTGCAGCCCCCTCCTCCGCCTCAGTAATAAGGCCGGACAACTTGCAATAGGCTTGCGTCTCCGCCGCTATTCGACCAATATTTTCGAACCAATTTGTTTTGCTGCCAGTCGCAATATCCGGCTTGGCGCCGTGATCAATTACAGCCTTGAGATCGGGATAGCGCTCCAGAAGCAGGCACAACACCTCCAGGTGTTGCGGTTTGACCAGGGCATCAAACGTCAAACCCAGTTCGATAAGGGCCAAGAACACCGTCTCGAGTTCCGGCTTCAGCATCCACTGGGTATCGGCAATATCCTGGATCATGGGGCGGATACCTTTAAAAGCCGGGTGCCTGCCCAGGCTTACGAGCGTCTCCACTGCGGTGGGCTGTTCCATGTCAATCCAGCCAACCACGCCGGCGATAAAATCCGTTTCATCTGCCAGACGCAACATAAAGGCAGTCTCCTCCTCACTGGCCGCCGCCTGCACCAGCACGGTCTTGCTGACTCCAGCCCCGGCCAATAGTGGCCGCAAGTCTGCCGGCAAAAAATCCCTGTATATTTCTTTCAAGTCAGGTGTTAACCAGTGGTAGTCACCCCGTGAGAGCTGCCAGCAGTGTTGATGCGCATCAATACGTAACACTGGCATTAACCCTCTCGCGATGCTGGAACAGGTGCCTGCGGGTGCAATAGCTCCGCAGCCTGTAGCGCGCGCCAAAATGCATCGGGAATCCTGAATTGCATTTGTTCCACAGTTGTCTCGACTCGGTGGGGACTGCTCAAACCGGGAATAACACTGACCACTGCAGGGTGTGCCAGCGGAAATTGTAGCGCCGCAGAAGCTAAGGGAACCCCGAACTCTTCACACAGGGCTTCGATATGGGCGACCTTTTCAATGATTTGCTTAGGTGCGGGTGCATAGTTGTAATTGGGGACCATATCATCACGCTTAACGCCCGTCGCGAGAATACCCGAATTATAGGGCCCACCCAACACTATGGAGGTTTGACGTTCCACGCAGCGGGGTAAAAAGGTTTCCAGTGCCCGCTGCTCCAATAAAGTGTAGCGGCCCGCCAACAGGAAGCAGTCAAAATCGCCATAATCCATGGCCTGCTCACAGACTTCCCATTCGTTGACACCCAGCCCAATCGCACTCACCAATCCCTGGGAACGCAGAGCATCCATGGCTTTGTAACCACCTTCCATGGCGATGCGGAACAGCCGCTCATGATTGTCGCCGTGGGTGACCCGACCGATATCGTGCATATACAAAATATCTATTTTGGGCAAGCCCAGCCGCTGAATACTGTGCTCATAGGAACGCAAAATGCCGTCATAGGAATAGTCGTATACCGGCTCGAACGGCATAGGCGAACAAAAGCCGTATTTATCCGTTGCCTTTTCGCAGCTGTTCAGAATTCGGCCCACTTTGGTGGACAGAACATAGGTGGAGCTGGGGACATTTCGCAGGGCGTCCCCCACCCTGCGCTCGCTCAAACCAAAACCATAGTAGGGGGCCGTATCAAACTGGTTGAGCCCCTTTTCCAGCGCCTTGTCGATGGCCCCTCTGGCATTCTCATCGGACATCGGGTGGTAGAGATTACCCAAAGTGGCTGCGCCAAAGCCCAGTTCGGAAACCGCAAGTGAAGTCCTGCCAATTTGTCTCTTGTTCACCATCATTGCGCCCAGCCCCCCAAGGTTCGCTACTGGTATCAGCTGCCGCTGCAGCCGGGACCCACTTTAATTACACCAGGCAAGCAGGAAGGTCCAATGGGCTCAAACTGCTTGTATGTCAAGACAAACTCCTGGTGGCCCAACGTTTCAGATTTGGTTGGTTCACCTGCGGCCACCTTGCACACCAGACGATAGATTTCCTCCCCCACACTGTCGACAGAGGCTTCACCTTCAATCACCTTGCCGGCATTTATATCCATATCGTCCGCGAGCTTTCTAAAAGTCTCCGGGTTTGCACATATTTTAACCACCGGAGCAATGGCTGACCCCACCACTGAGCCGCGGCCTGTGGTAAATAAGACAAGATGAGAGCCGGAGGCAATGAGTTCGACGATTTCTGCATTATCGACGATATTGGGGAAGCCAAACCGGGGCTCGCCATCAGGCACTACATCCAGCAGGTACAAGCCTCCCTGGGGTACCAGATCACCGGGCTTGATCAGGCCCTGAATCTGAGAAGCACCGGATTTGGCATAGGCCCCCAGGGACTTTTCCTCCTGTGTGGTCAAACCCCCTTCGGCATTACCCGGGGCGAAGCTGCCGTAGCCCATCGCCCGATAATAGTCCTCAGCCTTGCGCACCGCTGCCAGAATTTCCTGCCCAAGTTCGGGAGTCGCGGCACGCTCGGCCATCACCTGCTCACAGCCGATCAGTTCACCGGTCTCTTCGAAGATACAGGCGGCTCCCCGCTCAACCAACATATCAAAACTGCGACCCACTGCGGGATTGGCAGTGATGCCACTGGTGCCGTCCGAGCCACCACAAATGGTGCCTATAACCAGGTCTTCCACGGTCATATCCACCACTGGTGTAGCGGCGATCTGATCCAGGGTACGGTGAACCGCAGCCACGCCCGCATCAATGGTACCCTTGGTACCACCGGACTCCTGGATCACCAGGGTGCTCACCGGGCGACCGCTTTCCTGAATGGTCCGATGCAACTGCTCGCGATTAAAACCTTCGCAGCCCAGAGAAACGACAACCACGCCACCCACATTGGGGTGCGTACACAAGCGCTCCATCATCCTGAGAGAGTAATCATTGGGGTAACAGCCGGGGAAGCCAATTAACTGCACAGCATTGGAGTCAGCCCGGGTAACTACCGCCCTGGCCACATGGTGGGCACATTCAACAAGGTAGGCGACCAGCACAACATTGCGGATACCTTTGCGCCCGTCCGCACGCAAATAGCCCTTCACCCTTCAACCCCCATTTTCTTCTCCCGGGTATGACCGGGAATATAATCGCTTTTCATGTTATGGAAATGTACATGTTGACCGAAAGCGATGTCAGCGACGGCAGAACCTATTGCTGCGCCATAGCGAATGATCTTTTCCCCTTGTTCAATCTTTCTGCGGGCAACTTTATGACCAATATTGATTTCGTCTAAAACAGTAACGTTCTTGCCGTCCAGAAGCACCGAATCTCCTGCCGCGACATATCCACAACATATCAACACATTATCGCTGTCATTCAATAAAATAAACCGCTTGTCATTCATTTCAATACTATCTATCGCCTTCACACTCAGTAGCACTCTGCGTGGCACTCCCGATGTCTCAAATTTTTCACACTGCATCTCTGTCAACCACTCAATTTGGCACAAGAGTAGCCAATACTAAAACGAGCACTGGATGGTTAGACGTATGCCAAATACTATCAATCGAGCAAATTGATTTTAAGTTCCTGCTCATTTTGGTTGCGAAAAATTACCACTTCAATAAATCCACGCCATTTTCGCGCCTTATAAGATGACAGAAAATCACTAACACCTTTAACTTGATCACTACCGCCAAATTCGCTGTCAAATACCCGTAAAATTACATCCCCTTTTCTTAATCCGGCTTGCGCAAATTTACTATCCTGTTCGATGTTCACCACAAATGCACCGGAAATATCCGGCAATCCCAAAGCAGACTGCTCACCCAGAGTCGTTACACTTTTAAATGTTGCGCCTAATACTTCAAGGGTTCCATGACCATCAAATGCATCTCCGCGATCGAAGATCTTGGGAAATTCCGGGACCCTCGCTTTGGCTTTTAGCCGTGGACTTTTAACCCCAAAATTGTCCATGGGAAAATTTTCATAACCAATATCAAGCGCGCCAGAAGTAGAGCTTACGGTATAGTCTCCATGTTCCGGATCAATAAAATCAACTTCACCAAACATGGAATGCGAATCAGTTCCAAACGCCTGGGACGAAGACAAGTCATCCTTATTGGTATAGAAATTCTTATCTACCTCATCTCCCCAATAATCATTCAGTATGGGCTTGTGAGCTGAGAATAGAATATTCCTCTTAACAACATCACCACTTTTCTCAAACCACACATGAGGGTGGATTGCATTATTGATAACGACATTATTCTCTACTACTCTATCGAACCCTTCACGTAATTTAATTCCCCCGCTCAATGCTACGTTGTTATATATTCGGTAGTTGGAAGAACCATCATCAAGATCAATGTCCCAGCCATGATCACATTGAAATCTATTGTTCCTGATAATTATAGGCTTCAATGCATCCAATTTATAAAGGCCTGGATGCATTCTCGCCAATCTATTCATTTCCTGTCTATCCGGATGCCAGAACCTGTCTCTACCCCAGGAATTGAAGGCTCCGTGATCACTGGTTTCAAGGACTGTATCAAATACGTCATTGTATTCAATAATGTGACCGCCCCAGGTCCCCTCGCTGACGTTAATGCCCGCTCTAGGCACATGGTAGATAGAATTATGGCTTACAGTAATTTCAGAGCTCATGGACAACTGCACTCCGGCAACCTGCTTCTCTACCTTGCCAATATCGTGAATCAGGTTGTCAGTAACCGTAGAGAGCGCCGGGTAATTATCTGACTTGGGACCTGGCTCCAAATCCATCTCTTTGTATGGAACATATTCATTGTATTCAAAGCTAGGTGATCTAACTGCATCCGCATCGCCGACGAAGCTGATGGCCGAAGCACCTATATCAAAGATTTCATTAGTGGAGATTATTGCGTTACGGTTGTAATTGCTTACAAAAATTGCATTGCCACCCAGATCATGGAATCTATTCTCTTTCACTTCACAGTTCTCAGTTCCCTCCAACGTAACTGCTGCCCCCCTATAGATAGTCCAATCACTTCTCAGCAGGGGTTCTTTGGTTTGCATAAACGTATAGTTTGTGTGTACAAATTCCAAACCTTGAATAACTATATTTTCAACGGGCTTTTCCTCACTGCCACTTAATTCAACCAAACGGTCAAGACGTGGAACCTCTACAGTTGCCGAATTGATGTCGACATTATCAGCCGGGTAGTAATATAAAACACCCTCCTGATGATCATAAAACCATTCTCCAGGCGCATCCAATTCTTCAAATATATTTTCAACGAAGCGGTACTTAGGGTGCATTTGTGAATGTCGATTATTTTGAAATCCCCCACGCAGCTCTAATTCTTCGTTTTCTTTTACGCCAACAATTTCATAGTGCATTCCACCCCAACGACCTTCATGCAGGGCGTGAACATACCCGCCAACAGGATTTTTCCAGGTCTTGACCCGTTCAGGAGATATGGCATCTTCGGCATATCCGTTAAAAACTGAAACTGAATCATTAAAATTCGGATAACGCGCTCTGATCTGCTTTTTTCCATTTATATACAGCTGATCAAATGGGCGCGTGGAAATTCTTGCTTTCAATACGTGTTTATTGAAGGTCTTCCATTTCAGGTCCAGACGTTCCCCGCCGCTCAGCACTACCTCCCCATCTTTTTCAGCCTTGATAACAAAGGGGATAGAGCTGTTACCTGAAAATTCTGGCCCAAGCTTAATAGTGTTTTTCAGATAATAGGTTCCGCTTTGCAACTCTATAGAAGTTCCGCGCCCACCTGCCAATAACTTCCGCGCCTTGGATAGAGCACCCTCCAGGCTATAAGTCTCACTGGATTTGTTATAGTCCGGAGAGACCCGGATGGTCACAATCTCTTCGGAAGCCACCGGATTATTGTTTTTCTCGATGGAATCATTCGAACAACCAACCAACAAGGCGACCAACAACAAGATCCTGAAAGCCATGATTCTAAATACTCTTAAATAGCTTCAATAAAAAATCATTTTTTAACGGTGCTCAAAAAGGGGCAATCGCTCGCCCCTTTTGTATTGGATAGTAGCAATTAAAATTTTACGCGAGCTCCCATTGTTATTCTACGACCAACATCCTCTACCCCACGATTTACCCCCAGACTATTGACCTGTACAAGAACTTCGTTGGTAAGGTTCAGCGCTTCGAAAATGACGCTGACATTTTCACTGACTTCGATGCTGGATGAGAAATCAAGTTGTTTATACTCCTCAGTAAAGGAGCCATCCCCAAAATAATTGGTTCCACTGTTTACGAATTCGTCACGATAGTTGTAGGCTAACCGAGCACCAAATATATCATTCTCGTAGTACCCAACCAGGTTGTAGTTGATTTCCGACAGCCCATCCAAAGGCAACAGCGGACCGCCTTCCGCAGTTTGCACGTCATCCGCATCCACAACAGTAAAATTAGCTATCAACCCGAATCCATCGGCGATAAAGTCCAGTGGTTGTTGATAATTAATCTCGAGGCCATACAAATCTGATCCCCTGCCGTTGTCCGGCAAGAATCGCGTAAAGGATGCGGTTTGGGGGTTTGCACCTTCCAAGTCGGTAAAGGTCACCTGCTCCTGCTTTGTCGCGCTGACTACAAAGGAATCAATGAATTTTGCAAAGGGAGCAACAGAAATCATTCCCCCATCGGCAAAGTACCATTCCAGGGACAAATCTAATTGATCCGCCAGGAAGGGATCGACGTTGGGGTTACTTGAAGAAATTGTTCTAACGTTGACATTGATGGAAGTTGCAGGAGACAGGACTGAGAGTGATGGTCGCGACATAACCCGAGCCGCGCCAAAGCGCACCAATACATCATCAGTGATGTTATAGCGCAAATTAAAACTGGGCAGCACTTCGGTATAAGAGCGACTCGTGGAACTGGGACTGGTATCAACAAATGTAGCCGCACCACCCTGATCAAAGCGCACTGTGCTGAAGTCAGCAATATTGCCTCTAGACTCCTGATCTGTAGAGGCAATACGCACGCCAAAATTACCCGAAAGGCGTCCGTCTAGCCCTTCAAAGTTTAACTTAGCGTAACCCGCAAGTACTTCCTCCTCAACATTAATTTCATCCGAACCACCTTCAGTAATAGTACCGTTTTCCACCAAGGTAGATAGAGGCACGATATTCAAAAGTGTATCAACGTCAGCAGAAAGCCAGGTTTGAGGGAATGCTGTAGAACCACTCACCCCATCGAGAAAATCATCAGGCGCATAAACAGTCAGATAATTACTGGCATCAAAGCTTCCGCCTTCGACATTCGGATCATATGCCTCACCCAACAGTCCAGCCAGAGTTTCTGCATCAACGCCCAGAAGACGGTAACCATTGAATTTTTTACGCGCGCTATATTTAACACCAAATTCCAGCTTATTGAACGACAGTGCATCAAACAACTGCAAGTCGATATCCCGATCAAGATCCAATCTAACATCCAGGTTCTCATCTTCCGTCGGCTGATCCAGGTTACCATTGAAGCCAAGGGACCTGAAATTGGCTCTATTCATAGGATCGAAGCCATCAGCATATTCAACCCGAGGAATTCCGCCCGGATTATTCCTAATATCATAGGAAGCGCGCGCACGGCCAATCACTTCATGGGAAAGGGAAGTTATGGAGTTCTCTGACTTACCATAGGCTATTTCACCTTCCGCCACCCAATCACCCAAGAAATATTTGGCTCCCAAGGAGAATGCCGTCAATTTGTCATTACTATTGGTAGTTCTGGCATTGTTGCGGTTATCCACTCCGTCTATTGAAAGAAAGTCAATCAAGCCATCGGAGCCCAGCGGATCAGGAGCGATATTACTGTCAGTTACGCTACCGAGCACATTGGTCCAGCGAAACGAATTCAGTGGTAATGCGCCAACGATATCAAATTCTGAATAAAGTGATTCGAACCAGATATCCAAATCATCTGTCGGCTGCCACTGCAAAGTCGCCAATAACGTTGTTCTCTCCCGATCTTCCTGCAACTGCGAAAAATTGGATGCGTGATTAAACCGGAAACTGTCATCTGAATCACTATCAAGATTGTAATCCAATGTTGGGGTTGGCGCGCGTGCACCCTCCGACCCCGGCTCCAGACCAAACGCCTCGAATATATGGGACTCAACCGAACGCTTATCATAATGAGCGCCTAAGGTAATACCGAATTCGCCATCGGCGAATACATCAGAATACAGCGCAGATATATCTCCGGTTGTTTCACCAGAGTTATCTTCTCGAACTGCTTTCACGCTAGTTACCACAGATCGCTCACCGATATCCAGTGGGCGCGGAGTTTTCACGTTTACTGTTGCCGACAGGGCGCCTTCTTCCATATCTGCCGAAGGGGTTTTGTAAACTTCCAGGGCACTGACAAAGTCGGAAGGCAGAATAGTAAAATCAAAACTCCGCCCACCTGTTGCCGATGGCAGAGTCCGACCGTTAAACTGGACCCGGGTAAAATCAGGGCTGAGTCCCCGTACACTCACATCCTGGCCTTCGCCCCGATTTCTGGAAATCTGGACTCCACTTATCCGCTGCAAGGATTCCGCCAGATTTTGGTCGGGAAACTTGCCAATGTCCTCAGCAGATATCACATCAGCAACAACATCCAGGTCCCGCTTGATTTCGGATGCACTTTCCAGACTGCCTCTAATACCTACTACTTGAACTTCCTCAATAGTTGTATCCGCTCCGTTCTGGGCAAGCACAGGTTGAGTCAAAGGTACAATTGTAGCTGCCAAAGCAAGAGTTCTAACCGATTGAGCTACAGCTACAGACATTCTATTTCTTGGGAAAAACTCATCACTGCCATTATATTTTTTCATCTCTACTCCGGTCCTGTTTAAGGTAGAACAGCCTTCTTCAGGCAAAGCATCCACTGTTGCCAGTGATTACAAGCCAACCTATCTATTAAATTCGTTCTTCCTTGAGGTCACAGTGCCTGTTCCCGCTTGGGTGGATTCACATCAGGCTGTTTTTTATTAATAGATAACAGCAAGGATGCATGACCCCTCTGATGTTGTCAACCTTGTATGGGACCTTCTCAATCCAGTCGGTGACCCTTGAGTTATTACCCCAATCTGGTCATTTTTCAGCCAATATCTTCTTAGAGGATTAGCTGAAAAGAGAAAAAGTCATTTAAAACTATAAAGACACGAGACGGGATTGAACACAGAGTGGTCTAGCCTGCAGTCGCCCCTGGCCCGGTCGGCCGGGAAGCTCCGGATCAACCATCACAGCCTGTAGGCGTCGCCCAATCAGGGCCCTAAGCTGGGTCCTCGATGAGCCCGGGAAATTGACCTTTTAATGACATGATTGATGGTCCACTGTTGCAGCAAAGGGGCCGGCGTGGGGCAGATCAGTTCTCGTTGACAATGGCTAGGATGAGTCCCAGCCCCTACCGTCGTAGTATCTGTGCGCTGCCGAAAGTCGCTCTGGTGCTCTTGGGGGCGGGCAAAGCCAGTAACAACAAAACGGTATACTCAAGACCTGGACCCGGTTGCAAGGGAGAAGAACCCTGTAAATGGGGCATGACCGAAGGCGTGGAAAAGGTTTCAGGCGGTTTTTCCGGCAAAATCTAAGACCGGAACATGGCTCGGCATGACAACTGTGCTGACGAGCTCCACAGCCATGCCACCGCTTCGTTCAAACCCTATCAAAGGAATGTTTATTTTCTATAATATTCAATCTGTCACTGAACTTTTTTCAACTCTCAAATATTTGTACAAATTTACCTTTGGCGAGTCGGCAGTCACTTTATATACATAAATATTGCCTACCCCAGCCCATGGAAACAAATTCGGCCGGACGCTCAGCGGTACCGGCCTACGGGCGTGGCGTAGTGGCGTACTTGCCGTTCATCCGCTATGTGACACCGAATCAACGTCACAGTGGCGAAGAGACATCAGCGCTACAGCGGCGGCCGGCTGTGTACAAGGAGGCCCGGCAGCCCACACCAGAGCGCTGGGCACGCGAAACCCGGAATTGGAACCAGGTTGGCGAAATATGGCTCAACCCGCCAAAGGAAAATCAGGCTACTGCGGAGTGCAAATCCATGGCCGCTTGACCAGTGAACGCGGCAACTTCGTTGACATACATCGGGGTGTAGTCACCACAAGTTTGTCGAACTGCATATAGGAACCATTGAGCTTGACCAGTTTGATAGTATGTCTGCCAGCCGCCAGGCCACCAGTTTCATATACCTTCTGCTGCGAGTTAGCACTAGATCCTGTTTCAGAGGCATAAGCGCTAAATATGCCCTGACTGACGTCATCGATAAAAACTTCGATATCGCCGCCCGCGTTATACACCGGCATATAGACACTTATACGGGTGCCGGTAAAAACGTATTGAAAATAATCACCGTTCTGCTGGGTATAGTGAACGTCGTCCTGGTAATCGCCAACACCCCGATTGCTGCTGAGGCTCCAGTTCCCATTGTATCCAATATCCGGATCGGTATTATTCAATACTTTGAAATTACCAATTACTTCGAGCTTGTCCAGTTGCATATAGGGCCCGTTAAGCTTAACCAGCTTAATTGTATGAGGACCTGCCGATAAATCGGATTTTTCAAATACTTTCATTTGCGAATTGCTATTGGATCCCACTTCCGGTGCATAGACATTAACTGTGCCCTGGCTAACGCCGTCTATAAACACTTCAATATCACCTCCCGCATTATAGACCGGCATATAGACTCTGATACCGCTACCAGTAAAACTATACTCAAAATAGTCGCCATTTTGCCGGGTATATTGAACATCGTCCTGGTAATCGCCAACGCCTCGGTTACTACTTAGGCGCCAGTTACCATTGTAGGTAATTTCTGGCTCGGAGTTATTAATCGCAATGCAGTTGTCGACACAGGCGTCGTCTAAAGCGGTTTTCATTCCGACAAGTACATCAACCGATGCCTGGGACATTGTGCCATCTTCGTACATCATTAAATTAAACGATGTCGGTACTTTTCGGCTGGAGTCGCTCTGAACTTTAGCTGTTGCAGAGGCCACCGTGTAATTGGGTGACCCTATCGATTGATTAGCCGAGCGAATTCCCCAATCATTTTCCATTCTCCACATACAGTGGCCATACAAGCCCGAATCTCCTGTCGATGTGTATAGCCCACTACCACCTACGGGAGCCCCTGAGGATTTACAATGCTCACCAAAAGATACATCTTCAAAGTCGGTATAGTGTGCGACGATCCAGGGGTTATAAGAAATCAGCCGGTCCGGATTCCCCGCTTTAGCGGCGGCACCTAATGACTCGAAGGGTGCGGGATAATACACCAGTCCGTCATCAAAAAACCAGCCATCAAGCAGGTTACCATAGCGATTACCAATTGCCGAAATAACTGTTTTCCAGTTATTAAAAAAGGTGGTTCGATCACCGGCTCCTGTAGCTCTAAATTCCGAAGGCCAGTTTTGTAACTGCCACCAGTCCGTGGAATTATAGCCGAGATGACTGTCTTGCCCTGTGTGGTAGTAGAGATAAAAATCAATCCCCTCCGCGTCCAATGCTGTCGCTATATCATTAATAAGATCGCGACCGGAAGTTCGATTAGAATGCCCTAATAAACTATCCACAGCTGATATAGGTGCATTGAATTCATAGGTCCACCAGGTGGCGGACCAAATAACATATTCCGCACCCATATTTTTTACCTGCTGAACAAAGGCAGGAACATTGAAATCTGCCGCCTGATCATCAATACTTTTAGCCGAACCGGATTGTGGATATCCCCAGGCTCCATACTGAAACATCAGGCCATATCTGGCATTGCTTAGTTTGCTCGTATCGGATTTAAATGCAGTTACCCGATTCAAGTAATCCTGCATATCTGCCTGAGCAATCAGTTCCAGTGACTTGATATGGATGTCACCGTTGTTGGAAGTGCGGGTAAAACGCAGAGTGTTGGTACCCGCCGGTATGTATATAGTGCCGCTATCATGTCGTTGCCAACCAGCGGAAGTCAGCGTATAGGAAAGACTATTGGAAGTTCCCAGAATTTCAAGCTTGAAGGATTCACCCGCTGATGCCGATACAAGCGTTGTCACATGGAAGTTTTCACCATTACCTGTTTGTATCGTCCAATCCAGGTATTCGGTATTATCGACTGACTGAAGCCACGCATGCTTTGGCTGTCCATAGGATTGAACGCTTGTGGTATCCGGCCTCGCAGCAGCCGCTGCCATCAAGTAAGTAACGTTATCTGTAGTTTTTAACTGGTCTATGACAATGGGATTGGTCCCGGCTTGGGGGATTTCTACCCCACTCACATTGCTTGAACAAAATATGGCGATTAGTACAAATAATTGCTTTGCCGCCTTACTAAAACAGCTGATTTTCATTTTATTTTCCTCTTTTTTTAAATTCGGTCCTATTTTTATGCGTACTATTGACCCATAAAAGACCATTACGGGAAGCAAGTAATCGTTGTAGCACAAATCCGGCCCCATTTGGCTGCCCTAAAATAGTAGTTGCTCAACGTAGGCCTTTTGGGGCGACGACGGCCGGCCGTCATCAATCTTTCACTTTGTACCGCAATCTCTATCGCCACAGCTTCGTATTTCCCTCTTTCACTTAGACGGCTTCCTTAGTGGTTTCGCCCCGCTGTCGGACCCAACTGTGTCACCTGATCCAGGTTTACTCATAGGTTCCGTTCGACCTACCCGCCTGAATTATCGCCATGGAGTTGGGCGGTATCGCTATGTGCTCGGTAGTTTCTGTGAACTCTTTGCCGCAACACCCTATTCTCTATTCGCTGCCCTACCGCTGACTGAAAAGGCAGCCACGCAACTACGTCGACACAGGTGCGCCATCACAGCCAGTCGTTCCAATCCTGCTTAGTATATTATTAATAATAGTACAGCCTGAACTTATCCAAGTTTTGTCGTGAAGTCAATACCACTTTACCGGCAAGCAAAGAATATAAATTGCCCGGGGGTTTTGGATGGAAAACCATGCACACTGCGCACCCTGCTTAGGGCCACAACTCATGGGGGTTCACAGGAGGCAAGCACAACGAAGTGGGGGCTTTAAAAGTAGCGAAATAGAATGCAGCTGGAACTTATAGAAGCCGCGCGATCGGCCCCTAAAAGCAAGGGGCAGCCAGATAAGAGGTGGTTAGCGCTGGGGGTTTCGCTCAAATCCCGGGCTAGGCTGCCCGGCGGTTTACGTTGGTGGAACACTCCAGCAGGGTGCGCTCGGCGGAGTCCAAATGCACCTCCAACGCCTTGACCGCTGCAGCTACGTCGTGAGCCAGAATTGCAATCAACAAATCAATATGTTCATTCAGTGCCACCCACAATCGCTCTTTTTCACCTGTCTTTTCCCACTGGTAGTGGTAGTGGCACACAAAAGAGACCACCTCAAAAAACTGGTTGATAAAACGATTATTGGCACCCGTCTGAATTGCCAAGTGCAACCTCGCATCCAGATCCGGCACTTCCCTAAAACGCCTGTCAAAATCCTTTTTCACCGCCTGGTGCGCGTCCAGTACTTCGCGCAGTTCTTGCCAGGTTGGATGGTCATCATCCTGATCCAGGAGTTTCACCAAGGCCCGCATTTCCAACACTTTGCGAAACTCGATCAGTTCTTCAGCAAACTGATCATCAAATTTCACCATTTGCCACTGAGAACGGGGCTTTTTTTCAATCAAGCCAAAACGAGAAAATTTGACTAAAAACTCTCTTACAGTCACAGTATTGCAGCCGGACTGTTTCGCCAGTTCCAGCTCTGAGAAACGGTCTCCGGGCAACAGCTGCCCACCGTTAATCAAAGATAGAAAATAGCGCTGAATCACTTCCTCCTTGGAGGAAGGCGCACTACCGATATCGTAGTAATCAGCTTTCTTCGGCTTGCGCAGTACACGCTTGCCAGCACTTTCACGCTTTATCAGGCCATTTTTTTCCAAGTTCTCAATGACGGTGCGAATCGTGGTACGGCTGACGTCCAGCTCCGATGCAAGCGCCAAGTCACTGGGCAGGTAAGGGTGGGATGATTTGGCAATTTTTTGCATCTGATCCAGCAGGATATTGCTGGTTTTTTGCACCAAATAGCTTTTTTTCACACTTAAGCCCTTATTGAGGGGTCAATCAGTCCATAGCTGCCATATTAACACAGCCGGCTACTCGGATGTACTTTACAAAAACATAGACACCCGCTACCACGGCTTTCCATTGGCACACTAAGAAGTTAGCCGGGTACAGCCTGCTACCGAAACATGGATGTTCCGGCAAAATCGGCGACGCCTAAGTCGTTGATTTTGGGAGAACAGTGAAAATCACATTTTTCGCTTTTCTTGTTTTGAAACAGACAGGCTGCCTTTTTCAACAACCTATTATGGAACCTCTGATTAATTCATTTCTGCTTCAGCGGAGCCTGCGGCATCGCCTGGCAGGGCACTGCGCGAAGGTAAGTCTGGTTGTCCTTGACGAGCGGAGCGCCGTCCAAGTGGCGTCACGGGTCCGCCTTGCAGGGAGCCTGTAGCTGTTGATTGACTAACCAGTTCACACAACCCCAGAAGGTACATTACCCAATTGAGCAGGTACTGGCGGAACTGCAGTTGTCAGGCCCCAGATTGTGTGTACTCGCTGGTTATTCTACCAGTAGCACCACCAGTTCCCGGGGGCCATGGGCACCATAAGCCAGTGTCTGTTGAATATCCGCGGTTTTGGATGGCCCTGAAATAAGCACTACGTTGGAGGGCAGTTGCCTGCTCCAGCACTGGCTTTTGATTAAATCGCCAAAATCATTGTAAATCGCGTTTTGCTCCACCACCACGATATGTAGGGGCGGCACCAGCGATAGGCTCCGCGGCTCTGCGGCATCCGGCCATAGTACAATGGAACCTGTGGAGGCTATGCCGCAGTGAGAACCGGTTATGGCAGCGGGGACCGAGTTGAACAGCGCCTCTTTGTGACCGTCGATAGTAGAGTAAAAAGTACTAAACGCGATCTCGTCCTCAAGTTCCTCAAGGCTTACCAGCCAATGCCCTGCACCCATCAGTTGGCCTACACCGCGTTGTTGCAACTGGTTTTTGACAACTCTGGCAATGTCATCGCGTTTGATGGGTACCACATGGGCACGGTTTTCACGAAGCAGTCTTATAAATCTGTCCACATTTTGTGCACGATCCAACTTTTGCGGAACTGCCGCGGGTTCGGCAGAAAAGGGGACTTTACCTGCATCCCCCAGGTGTTTTTTTAACCTGGCAAGAATAGTGGCCTTAGCGCTTCTCATCCCACTCTCCTCTTTTTTCGCGCTGTTTAACCAATTCACGCAGCGGACGTGGCGCCGGCCTGGGCAGGGTTCTGTAGCGGGTCCAGGCCCCCGCCTTTTTCGGCATCAACCAGCGGCCGCGGCTCGCCAGCCACAGGACAGCGCGGTAAATGGCGGGAGATGTATTCAGCCGACGCCACAGGCTCCAGATCCCCGCTTCCAGTGATTTTCGACTACTACCCTGGCCTTTGACTACTGCGGATTCCGCTTTGGGCTTAACCGATTCCTTGCGCAAGCGCAGCAGGATTTTCGGGATGGGTATCTTCACAGGGCAAACTTCACCACAGGCACCACACAGGGATGATGCCGTCGGCAGGTCTCTGGTGGCATCCAGCCCCAGCATATGGGGTGAAATAATTTTACCGATGGGCCCCGGATACACTGTGCCATAGGCGTGGCCACCGATACGGGTATACACCGGGCAGTGATTCATACAGGCCCCGCAGCGAATGCATTGCAGGGTTTGGCGCAATTCCTCATCGGCGAAGGCCTGACTACGGCCATTGTCCAGCAACACCAGATGCACTTCCTTAGGGCCGTCTTTTTCACCCCTTCGGCGCGGGTGAGTGATCATATTGAAATAGGTGGAAATGATCTGCCCGGTGGCGCTGCGGGTCAAAAGGCTGAGTAGCGGTGGCACATCCTCCAGAAACTCCACCACCTTCTCGATGCCTGTAATGGCGATATGCATGTCCGGGACAGTAGTCACCATACGCCCGTTGCCCTCATTTTCCACCAGACAGAGAGTGCCAGTTTCCGCCACCGCGAAGTTTACCCCGGTCACCCCCACATCGGCGTGACAGAACTTGGTACGCAGTGTCTCTCGGCCCGTTTGGATCAGGGTATCCACGTCGGTGCTGTAGTCAAAGCCGGGAACCTGTTTCGTAAACAGTTCGGCCACCTGGCGTTTGTTTTGATGAATCGCCGGCATGATGATATGGGACGGATGTTCACCGGCCATCTGAACAATAAACTCGCCCATATCGGTTTCCAGGCATTGGATACCCTTGGCCAGCAGGTGGTCATTGAGCGCGGTCTCTTCCGATACCATGGATTTGCCCTTCACCACCTGTTTGCCGTTCCTACCCTGTATCAGCGCCGCAATAATATCGTTGGCTTCCGCAGCGGTTTCCGCCCAGTGCACCCTAATACCATTCTGCTCCAGTTTGCTTTCCAATTGCTCCAATAACTCCGGCAACTTCCGCAAGCAGCGCTGTTTGATCAACTGGCACTTGCGGCGCAGGGTTTCCAGTTCATCTTCAGAGGAAAACGCCTGTCGTCGTTTGTCCACCAGGTAATCCATTGCCATGCGAAAGTTGTTTCGCAGCTCGGGATTCGCCAGATCCCGGACAACATTGTGGCGAAACCGCCTGGCACTGAGGGCATATTTGCTGCCATCGGTGGCGATGGTGTCGGCTTTCACGCTCATAGCTTGTCTCCCCGGGTGCGACGCAGCAGGTAGCTGGCGATATGCTCGCCCCGAAGTACGCTTTTTTTGTACTCCAGTGCACCATTGATATTCATCATGCACCCCCAGTCGGCACTGACATAACGCACCGCATCCGTTGCTAACAAGTGCTTGACCTTGTCCTGCACCATCGCGCCAGAAATATCCCCGTGTTTGACCGCAAAGGTGCCCCCAAATCCGCAACACTCGCTGGCATAAGCGTGCTCTACCATGTCTACATGGCCTAGTTGATCCAATAGGGCTTTAGCGGTGATATGCACATCCATCTCGCGGCGGGCTGCACAGGAAGTATGCAGGGCGACTTTCTCTGGTACCCCCCGATCCTCCAGTTTCACCTCAAGCACACAATTCAGGAACTCAGTAAATTCAAAAATACGCTCACAAAAAGCCTCGACTTCCAGATCAGTTTCATCCTTTAACAGGTCCAGATAATGGTGCCGCAACATGCCGCCGCAGGAACCAGAGATCACCACTATGGGAATATCCAGCGGAAACTGTTCGATCTGCTGCCTGGCCACCGCCCTGGCCTCTTCCTGGTAGCCGGAGTTATACGCCGGTTGCCCGCAACATGTCTGTCCACTGGGAAAGAGCACCTCCAGCCCCTGGTGCTCCAAAAACGCTATTGCATCCAGGCCGGATTGGGGAAATAAGGTATCCGCCAGGCAGGTGCCATACAGGTACACTCGGTCCGGTTTGGGTGGATAGACGCGCCTGGGGGTATGGCGCTTGGCAGCGGGTAATGGGAGGGCAGACATTCCGGGTATCCTTCACAGGCCAGGACTCACGGGAGCTAAAATAGCGCATTGTCTATTGATAATAAATTAGCAACAGATAAACTTACTATTTCCAAAAGCGATGTAATCGAGCGGTGCTCGGAGGTTTCATGGCTGGTGCCACTGAACTTGCCTTATTTGCCCTGGTGGTGGAGACCCACTCCTTTAAAGAGGCCGGCCTCCAGGCGGGGCTGAGTACCGCGGTGGTCAGTAAACGGATCAGTAAACTGGAGCGGGAACTCGGTGCCCAATTGCTTTATCGCACCACTCGCCGCCTGAGCCTCACCGAAGAGGGCCGAACCCTTTACCAGCATTGCAAAGGTATCAATCAGCAGGTGCAGGATGCGCTTGGCGCCGTAAGCCAATTGTCGGACAGCCTGGGCGGTACCATTCGTATGTCGGTACCTACCATATCCGGCGAACTGTTACTGGCGAAGGTGGTGGCTGAGTTTTGCCAGCAACACCCCCATCTGAATGTGGATATGCAGCTCGACAATTCATTGGTGGACCTGATCCAGGAAGGGGTCGACCTGGCGATTCGCACCGCGGTCATGGACGATTCCAGCCTGGTGGCCAAAAAACTGATTCAATCCCATTGGGTAGTCTGCTGCGCCCCGGGATATATCCGGCAATTTGGTCAGCCACAAACCCCGGCGGAACTGCTTGAACACAATTGCCTGGCCTACACCTATCAGGCCCAGGGGGCTCATGACTGGCGGTTTACACACCGGGGGCAATCCCTGTCGATAAAAGTGGCTGGCAACTTTTCCACCAACAACGCCCAGGGCTTACGCAAGGCGGCCCTGGCTGGCTGCGGAATTGTCTATGTCCCGCGTTGCAGTGTGCATGAGGATATCCAGCGCGGGGACCTCACGCCCCTGCTGCACGATTATCAGCCCCGCTCCCTGGGGGTCTATGCGGTGTACCCCTTCACCCGCTACCAGCCGAAGAAGGTAGGATTGTTAATTGAGCATATTCGCACTGCCTACCAGGAGCTGTCTGCTTACTTTGAATAGAGATCCAGCCTCATAAACCCGAGCAGTACAGTCCTGGCTCAGGGCAAACCTGACACCGGGAGCCCCCAGAGCGGGAAAATCACGCTCCCCGGCGGTCACTCACTGTTTATGCCTTCAGTTATTTCGATCCTGAGGGAGTTTTCCCACATCAGTGCTGCTGCCGGGGTTACAGTGCAAACCAGGGCAGCCGCGATCGCTTGCGGTAACTTGGGCCCCATCGGGGAGGCCAAGGCCGAAAATGGCAAAGTTATCCCAGTAATAGGTATCGCCACTGTAACTGTCGGGAGCAAACAGGATTACCAGGCTGTCCACCGCATTGTCGGCAGTACCGCCGTCAATACGATCATCCAACTCGAATTTCAGCCTTTGCCAGCCGCCCTCCCCGCCAGTGTAAGCCGCGTACTTTGAATGTCGGCCAGTGGGGTAATTGCCGGCAGTGGCGACAGCGCTATCCTCCAGTTGCACCAGTATCTGGGTACCCGGTGCCGCGCTGGTGAACAGATCCATGTAGAAAGCCTTGGCGCCCGACAGGAAAGGGGCTGCGTCCTGGATAGCGCTGGTTGCCGCTATGATAACGTCGTACTGTGCAGCGGAAGAGCGGATGTATTTGGCCACGGTTGGGGAGCTGTTGGTTGCATCCGGCTGCGGATTCGCTGCATCCTGCACAAAAGTACCATCAAAAAATGTGTAGGCCAGTTCGCCACTGGTTTCAAAATCATCCAGTGTGATTTCCGGTATGAGTTTTGGAGCCACATACACGGGCAGGTTGAGGTCACGGCTACCGCAGCTGTCGGTGACATTAACGGACACTGTGCCACTACTTTCCCAGCTGACGACGATGCGATCAGTGCCGCTACCAGAAACCAGAGTCGCACCGGAGGGAATATTCCAGCTAAAATCTGGGTTGTCACCAGTCGCACCGGTGACAGAGTAGGCGGTGGTTTCACCAGCATCGACTATGCGATCGCCGACAAGGCTCGGCTGTCCCCTATCGTAGACGCGCACATAATCCACAAGCATGGTCTGCGGCAGCAGAGCATCATTCACTGTTCCGCCGAGAGTACCGCCGACGGCCAGATTCAGTAAAAAGTGATACTGGTGGTCCTCGAAGGTCCAGTAGGAAGCATCCCCGATGTCACCCGGGTTGAGCCTGGCGTAAAGCTGGTCGCCCACATACCAGCGCATCTCGTAGGGCTCCCACTCCAACCCATAGATATGAAAATCCGCGGACCAGGGCTCTGGTTGGCTCAATAAGCGGTTGCTGGTAAAGAGGTTGTTCGGATAGGGAGGACCATAGTGGATGGTGCCGGAGACATATTCGTCCGCCTGCCCGGTGGACTCCATAATGTCGATTTCTCCACTAACCGGCCAACCCTGATCCGGGTCCGTGGGCAGCATCCAAAAGGCCGGCCACATGCCCTCACCATCAGGGATTCGGATCCGCGCCTCGAAGCGTCCATTGGTCCACTGGCCGCCGTTAGGCAAGCTGGCAGTACGCAGACGCGCGGACGTGTAATTCTGGCCCCCTACACGCTCCTTGTTTGCACTTATGGTCAATAGTCCGTTGGCGACGCTGGCATTCTCCGCGCGGTAGTATTGCAGCTCATTATTCCCCCAGCCACAGATTCCATAGCTGCAGCCGTTACCAATCATCGGCTCCCATTTGGACAGGTCCAGCTCAGTGCCATCGAAATTATCCTCCCAAACCGGCTCTGGATTTTGGCAGGGCTGCGCCCAGGCAGCGGTATCAAATAGTATCAAACTGGTGACTAGTACTCCCAGTTTCCTCATATTAATATTCATGGCTCCCCCCGGTTTTACCCTCCGCTTGGCGTAAATTCTCCCATTGATAGAGATAGAGCGACTAACAATAACAGAGTATTTATCTGAGAGTGAGGAGTCCCAATCCAGGCGAGATAGAAGGGGATATAAATACGCTAGACTGGAGCAGCGATACCAACAAATGCTGCACTAAAAAGTTAATAGCGCCAAACTTGAGTTACACTTGCGTGTCAAATCCCGATATTCCCGGCGCATAAATCCATTCATGGCACAATAAGTATATTGAGGCTATCGCGCCAAAATTATGAATTTGTTATTTTTTCTACTTCAATCGTCAACTTGACTCTGCCTGTATCCATAAAAATTTATAGTTTTGATTTTTTGAAATAAATTCTTGCATTTTGTTTGTATGCGGGCCACACCATGTACACCACTCAGCCCAATATTGAATCAGAACCAAGTCGAAGCCTGAAGAATCAAACTTGTAGGGATCTCCATTATTCGTATAGAATTTTTTCATTTCCTTTATCAAACTTTTCTGTTTTCCCCCAGAATATTCCTCTAATTTTTCATTTAATTTACTAATTAAATTTTCACCATCTGACGTTAATGCGGCTATATTCACACCACTCCTGGCGTCGAATAATTTAAGGAACCTCTGAAAAACTGCTTCAGTCTGGCATAATTTACCCCATTTCCAACATACACAGATTCAATCATGAGCCAACTGACCTTCGCCGAAGCCGAATACACTATCAAGAA